>JBCDAJ010000024.1:0-55641 GCA_039185935.1 Cyanobacteria bacterium P01_F01_bin.56
ACCCCAGTCAGCATCGGGGATGCCGAGCACAGCGACATCTGTCACCAGTGCCGTCGCTAAAATGGCTGCTTCGACTTCGGTTGGTAAAACCTTCTCGCCGCCTGTGATAATCAGCGAAGTTTCTCGCCCCACCACATGCAAATAACCAGCCTGGTCCAGGTAGCCTAAGTCCCCCGTTAGCAAGGGAGCCGCGATCGCTTGGCGACCTACGGCTAGGGCTAAAGATGGAGCTGCGATCGCGATTTGTCCTACTTGTCTTGGTTCTAACTCCTGTCCTTTGGCATCTCGGATGCTCAGGTCAGCGTGGGGTAATGCTCGCCCATTTCCCCCTTGTCCAGCCAAAAATTCGCTGGGCAACAGGGTGGCGACCTGAGCCGCCGTTTCCGTCATGCCATAGGTGGGGGCGAGGGGCAATCCGAGTTCACGAGCCGTTTGTAGCAGGCTGGGCCAGGCGGGGGCTCCCCCGAGCAAAATCGCGTGAAATTGTCGCAGCCAACTCATAGCCTCCCACTCTACCTTTAGGAGTCGCTGCAATTGAGTCGGCACCAGCGAAAGAAACTGATTGTGGTCAGGGTCAGGCGGTCCATCCTGGAATGAACCTGCTAAGGCACCATGAGTGAGTAAGTCCGAAAACGCCTGGAGCGCCAAGCACCCACCTGACAGCAGACACCGCATGGCTTGCATGAGTCCGCTGACGTGGTGCAGGGGTAAGACACAGTAGGCATCAACGCGATCGCAGT
Organism: Cyanobacteria bacterium P01_F01_bin.56; assembly: GCA_039185935.1. Lineage (GTDB taxonomy): Bacteria > Cyanobacteriota > Cyanobacteriia > Phormidesmidales > Phormidesmidaceae > Halomicronema. The sequence goes on from JBCDAJ010000024.1 coordinate 741, forward strand.
CAAAATGCTGCCGAAAGCCCTGTACTGACGCGGCTAACGTATCCCAGGTGTGGACGGCAAACCGAATGTTACCGGAGGAACCACCCGTGGGAATGAGGATGGATGGAGTTGGGGAGAGGGGGAGAGGGGGAGAGGGGGGATCTGCGAGGGTTCGATGCCGGTTCTCTGAAGCCTGGACGCTTCCCGATGTTTTGATGATGCTTGGAACTTCGCCAATCACGCAATCCGGTTGACATTGGGCGGCGACTTGCGCCCATTCTTGTTGGCCCCAGTGCGGATTAGCGAGCCAGACTCGACAGGGCTGCGGCACAGCGGCGAAGAAGGCGGCCAGAAAACGGATGGGCTCCGGTTCGGCTAGCAAGACGTTGCTGGGCCGTTGATGCTGAAACTGGTGTTGAAACCGCTCAAGCTGCCACCAAAATGAATCGGCTCCAGTCCCCCTGATCCAGGCGTCACCCCACCGCTGCTGCAAGATCGTCGATGCCGTTAGAGCTGTTGCCATATGGCCTCCGGGCTGAGAACTTCCCAGTTATCGACAAACCAGTGAGCCACCCCAAAGCCTAACGCCCGTTTGGCAATGCCTTTGGCCCAGAACATTTGAGCGAGCCGCAAGGCGTGGTCACGCCCGATGGGGGTTTCTAACGCCGATGACAAGACCACATCCAACTGATGGTGTAGGCAAAAGTCGAGCAAACGATGGGGCCATCCAGCGATCGCCGATTTCAGAACATAAATCACCTGGTTGCCGACCCGTTCATACACCTGCTGCAACTGCTGGAACGTCGCGACAGATTCATCCAGAGCGATCGCAGTCCGGTACTGCCCTTTGGCCTTAGGTAACCAATCCAGCATCACCTCCGGTGCCAAGGGTTGCTCTAGAAACTCAATTTGAATCGGAGCGCGATCGCAAGCCGCTAACCAACTTGCCGCGATCTCAGGCGTCAGGCCACCATTCGCATCTAACCGCAGGCACGCCTCTGAGGGCAACCCGTTTGTGAGCTGCCGAAAAATCGACAATTCTTCCTCGACCGCCGCCACCCCAATTTTCCACTTCAATGTACGGTGCCCCGCCTGCCAGAGAGCTTGCCAGCCCGCCAAAGCCGCCGCCGCCGTCGGCAACAGCGCACAGATATCACAGGGATTATTGCCAACATCATCAAGCGGCAAGTCCCTCTCCCAAGCTTGGGAGAGGGATTTAGGGTGAGGGCCGACCGCACTAAACCCAAACTGGCAAGCAGGCAAGGTGTCTGGAATGAAGTTGAGCATTGTCGGCGAAAACTGCTGCGGCCAGCGATCGCAAAAATCCCGCGCTGCGGCTAGCGTCTCCGTGCCAAACCAGGGGAGGGGGGCCACTTCGCCAAACCCAACCTGCCCCCGTTCATCCTCAAACCGCAGCAGCAACCCTGCTCGCTGGCCCCAGGGACCATGGGCTGTGCGTAACGGCTGGTAAAACGGACGACAGTAGGAGCGGACAGCCAAGTACATCACTAAATCACTGACGGTAAAACTAGGCCGAGGCTCAACAGCACACCACTCCAAAAGTGAAAGCCAATCGCGTAAAACTTGGCATTAACAATCTTCTCGGGCTGAGCGTGACGCACGAGCACATGGCGCGATAGTCGCACCGCTGAAATGGCACTCACCAAGGCCAGCAAGGTCCACAAGGGTAAATAACCGGCGATCGCGGCCCCAGCAATCAGCCCCAATACCAAGGCGCATAGCCAGGGAATCAGTTGAGCGCCCTGTTGAGTCCCCAAGCGGACGATAGGCGATCGTTTGCCAGCCGCCAGGTCATCCTCAACCTGATGAAAGTGGGAGCAAAACAGCACCAGAGCCGTGGTGATGCCGATAATGACACCGACGACCTGACTGCCCATCGACCAACTTTGGGTCTGACTGTAATACGCCGCCCCAACCCCCAACGGGCCAAACGCAAAGAAGCAGAGGATTTCGCCTAAGCCCTGATACCCCAACCGAAAGGGCGGTCCCTGATAGGCATAACCCAACAAACAGCAAAGCAGAATGATAAGCAGCACCGTGGGGTCTTGCTGGTGAATGGCGATCGCTACGATACCCAAAATACCTAGCACCAGACAGACGTTGCCAATGGCAAAAATCAACTGCCGATTCTGCGTTAGGTTCACCAGAGAATGGTGCTTGTTGACGTCAATGCCGGTCTGGGAATCGAACACGTCGTTGCACAAATTTTCCCAAGCCAAGATGAAAATCGCCGAGGTCGTAAACGTTAGCCAAACTCCAATCTGCAGTACCTGCGTCTCCGCAAAGGCGACCAGACTACCCACTAAAATTGGCATCATCGCCACGCTATACATCGGGGGTTTGAGTGCCGCTAACCAGAGTTTTTTAGACGTTTGCGAAGTCTCAATAGATTGGGTCGTCATCTCCACAGCGTTATCTGTAAGGGTTCAATCAGCATAGATCGCTCTTACCATCGTTTGCTAAAACGCCAGGGTTTGCCACAGCCTGGTCGTTGGCAACACCATTATCCCAACGGTTGATAGCCAGGGCCGTGCGGCATCAATTTGCCGACTGTTTTCTAGAGGCGGGGGAGCAGCGGCGCTAGCCAGTCGCAGTTAGGTTTGAACAGGGTAGATCGCTGGAGCCTTGATTTGGCAAGACTTCCAGTTCTGCCTTTTGCCTTCTGCCTTTCACCTTCTGCCTTCTGCCCTCTACCTTTTGCCTTTTGCCTTTTGCCTTCTGCCTTTCACCTTCTGCCTTCTGCCTTTCGCCTTCTGCCTTTCGCATCTACATAGGGAACCGAGAAACCGCAACGTGAGGGCGACTTTTGCCAAAGAGTACCAGCTGGATTAGCAGTTCCTTAAGTAAGGACTGGCATCCAGATATCGCAATCCGCCATCAGGTCAGGATCGATCAAATCTCTGAAACGCCCATTTCGTAGGCTTCTCAACTCCGCATTCCGCACTCTCAATTCCGCATTCTGCTATGGCTACTGCTTTATGAAAGAGGTCTGCTAGCTCCTGCAAGTTGACGCGATCGCGTTCCCCTACTGGTCGTCAGACTCAGTCAAAATCTGGGACAATGCCTCTGATAATGAAGCTGAGCACAGCATCGTGGCAAACATTTCTCAAGTGATTGGAGTCGATCTCGGGGGCACCGCTATCAAGCTGGGATGCTATCAAACGTCTGGAGACTGTCTGGCGCAATGGGTGGTTGATACTCCCCAGCCAGCGACCCCAGAAGCTGTGCTATCGGCCATCGTGCAAGCCATCGATCATCTTGATCCAGATCGGCAGGTGCGCGCGATCGGTGTTGGCACTCCTGGTCCAGCCTGCGCTCAGGGCCGACTGGCCCGAGTCGCCATCAATTTGGCGGGCTGGCAAGATGTCCCCTTAGCAGAATGGATTGAAGCCAAAATCGGACTCCCAACGGTGCTGGCTAATGACGCCAACTGTGCCGGTCTGGGCGAAGCGTGGTTAGGTGCCGGCTGTGACTTTCAAGACTTAATCGTGCTGACCTTAGGCACAGGGGTCGGAGGGGCAGTCATCCTCAATGGTGAGCTGTTTGTAGGACGCACCGGCGCGGCGGGTGAACTCGGTCTCATCACCCTCGATCCAGATGGCCCTCCTTGCAACAGCGGTAATCGCGGGTCATTAGAACAACATTGCTCAGTACAAGCGGTGCAGCGAGAGATGGGCTGCCCACCGGGTAAGCTAGCCGCCCGAGCCCTGGCAGGAGATGAAGCTGCGATCGCTTACTGGCAGCAATATGGTCGTGACTTGGGAGCAGGCTTGGCCAGCTTGATCTACGTCCTTACCCCGGAGGCGATTATTCTCGGGGGGGGCATCAGTGCCGGAGCTGATTTATTCTTACCTGCCGTGTGGCAAGAAATTGAACAGCGAGTCTTGCCCAGTTCCCGTGAAGACCTACAGATTCTCACAGCGAAACTGGGCAATCAGGCGGGCGTAGCGGGAGCGGCTCAGTTAGCCATCAGACGCTATTGTCAGTAAACGTTGAAAATATCAGCGTTAACTTTTACTGGTGAAAATGTTCACATGGCTAAGTCGAGTCGGTTGGCATGGAAGGCCAGGAGTCCGGTTCTAGCGGGCATGTATCCAGTGCACGTGGCCCTTGCGCTTCTGCTATGACACAGCAGATTGGCGTTCTTTGCATCAGACGCCTTTTTTAGAAAACCTTTCATACCCGACCTCTGAAGTCTGCTAGCTGAATTCTGAACGCTGCCGTTGCCGGTGAACTTTTCTCAGGCAACGGGCAAAATCTTCTGAAATCTTGGGTAAACAAGTTGTAGTTATTTCCAGGGTTAAGGAAACCTCAAGTTCAATGACTAAAACCAACTATCCCGCCCTGGTCGGTACGTTTGTGATTACGGCGGGGCTGCTGGGTGGAGGAGCCTGGTCTCTCAGCAAAATGGCTCCGGGCTTGTTAGGCAACGGCAATTCAGCCAATAATCAGAGCGCGATCGCACCTCAGAATGCCACCCAACTCACCTTGTTAGGTGATACCTTCAGCGGCTACAGCACTTTTCGCAATGAAGCCTTTCAAACGGTGCTAGCAGATACCGGACTGACGCTGGCCTACGGTGACGAATTTGACCAGGCCGCCAGAGCCGCAGCCCTGGGCACGGGCGCAGCAGACATTATTGTTACCACCCTCGATCAATATCTCCAGCAGCAGCCCGAGGGCACTATTGTTGGCATGATTGACCGTACGATTGGCGCCGATGCAGTCGTTCTGAATACACCCAAATACGCCTCGCTAACCTCTTTGCTAGAGCTGGCACCGCTATTGCAACAAGCCCAAAGTCAGGGCCAATCTCTCAAGATTGCTTTTGCCGGTGATACCCCGAGTGAATATCTCGCCTTGGTGCTCGACACCAAATTCGATGCGTTTAACCTGTCGGAGTTTGAAATCGTGCGGGTTGCTGATGCCTCCGAAGCTTGGGCGCTGATGCAAGATCCGAACGAAAATGTCGCGATCGCGGTGCTATGGGAACCGTTCATCGCCCAAGCTCGACAGCAGGGTTATACCGTCGTCCTTTCCAGTAATGATGCGCCTAATTCCATCGTGGATGTCATCGTGGCTTCTGAGCGCCTGATGCAATCACGCCCAGAGGTCATTGCCACCCTGCTCGAAAACTACTATCGCCGGATTGACACCAATGTGCGGGACGCCTCGCAGTTGCAAACCCAAATCGCAGAAGATGGCGCCCTCTCACCAGCTGATGCGGGGACGGTGCTACAAGGCATCGACTTCTTTACCGCTGCCGAGGCCCAAACTTGGATGACTGATGGTACGCTGCAGCGGCGCATTGAAGCGATCGCGGCAGTTCTGGTGCTCTCCGGCCGCATCAACGATTTACCCAACAATCCCGAAACCCTCTTTACGGACGAATATTTGCGCGAGGCGGCCCAAAATACCCAAACACTGATTGACCTGGTGCGAGCCGATAATCCTGAATTAGCAGAACGGCTGGCTGGCAGCACTGAGCAAACCCTCAACATTCCCACAGTGACCGCCGAGGAGGTCCAGGCTGCCCCAGACATTGGCAATTTAGACGTGCAGGGCAAAGTGGAATTTGGCATTGGGTCCGCCCAACTCACCGCCGCCGGGCAGCAAACCCTGCAGGGTCTTGTCACTGAGATTCAAGAGTTTAACCCAGAGACCGTCGCCGTCCGCGTCATCGGTCACACCTCGCGCACGGGGGCCGCTGATCTAAACCAGCAGTTGAGCCAGCAGCGGGCGCAAGTCGTAGTAGACTTCTTGAGAAATCAAGGCATTCAGCACAATATCGTGGCCGAAGGCAAAGGCTTCAATTTACCACTGTCGGGCGTTGACCCAGCTGATCCAGCCCAACAGCGAACCGAGATTCGTCTGGTTCGAGTGAACTAATACTCAAATGCCCCGGCCAGGGATAAAACCTTTGGCCGGGGCATATCTCTATTGGGTTGACGTCGGACAGTCAGTTAACTAACAGGGAACACAGGCATCAATCGGCTCAACTACTAGGATGTTGGCTCGCCGGCCTAACACTTTGACTCGCGTACCGACAGTTAGGGTCACAGAGCGATCGCAGCAGGCCCGCCATCTTACCCCCTGAAACCGAACTCGTCCCAATTTGCCAGGCAGAATCTCAGTTTTGACAACTGCCGTTGCATCAGATTGTGCGTACCATGCGTCTTGACCTCCGTTGAAGAAGTTATTCGTTAAGGGATAGGTCGTCTCGAAGAAATCCGTGTCCTCCAAATCTGAACTGAATAGTGTTTTCAACAGGTTCATGATGATCTCCCTTACGAGATTCATCTTTAAGGTAGTGATTCTCCGAGGGATCCCTCAATGCGTTTTGACTGAGATTGACTACAGAAAAGCCCACTCACAAGTCATCAAAACAACAAGAGCCCCATTGCTTAACAGTTCAGGGAAACATAGCAACCCAATCCCAAAAACCTTGGACCAGACGACCTAGCACAAGCTTAGTCAGCTTGAATAAATAGAATCACCGGTTGGTGGCGCCCCACCTTGCGATCGATATTCGCTCACTCCAAAACGCTGACTAGACATAGAATCAGTCAGAATCAATAAAGACGCACCCATCAAACAGACAAACATTAATGTTGACAGTTGAGGATACATACAGCACTTCTCAGTCTAGTGAGGTTCGCCAACCCCTTGCATAGCAAGGATTACAAGTCGATCTTTGCACCTCTGTAGGTCAGAAGACGCTGTAAACCATTCCTCCATATAGTGGAAATAGTTCAATTGCACTATCAAATTGTCAGTTTTTTTATTTACGAATAATTCTTCATGGGATGCCTATGCTAAAGACATCGCTCACAATAGCGACATCCCAGAGGTAGAAGTATTGCCAGGTGGGGGATCACCTCCTTGCGGCACGTAGTCAGCCAAGGAAAATGCTTGTTGCTTTGATCCAACAGAGGTAAGGGATGTAGTAACAACGAGCTGAATCATAAACAGGTACCAATGAAATTTTCGCATGTCTAGCTCTCCTGCAATAAACGCTTGCCAGGCAGATACAGCTCTGATCAGATAAGCAGGATTAGCACTGAGGACAGATGTCAGCAAAAGTCAGCAAAGCCTGCGGTTCACGCCATTTCCAAATCTACAAACCCAGAAGAATTACCTTACCAAGAATGCTTTCAGCATGTTACTGAAAGCGCAGGCTTGCGGAATGGCCCTCAAAACCATTTACGCCAGAAGTTATCTAGCAGAGTTCAGGAACTCAATCACTATAATTATAGTACAAAAAAACTAGCTTCGTGATATAAGCCTTCAGTTCCGCAGAGAATTTAGAAAATAGCGTTCTCAAAACGGCATCAAACAGCTGCTTGAAAGTCCTTGTGTCCATTTCAGAATATCTACCATAACCTCATTCCTGTCGTCGAACCACCGCCCTTTGGAGGTTCTCCTCCAGTAGGAACATATTCTGCAGATGCTAAATTTCCGAAATACAGTAGAGAGAACGTAGTCAGAATTGCTGTGCTTACAATACCTGAAAGTATTTTCCTCTTTTTAGTTAGTGACATTGCGTATATCCCCTGATAGACTCGTGTTTACAAACTGACAGAGTTTTAAACCATTGCTGCTTTGATGGAGGATGGCCAGCTGAGCTCACAGACTGTACCGCCTCCTGGTTTCGGAAAGCGTGAAAACTTTCCACGTAAAAGCGCTTCTAATCGATAAGAAGATTGAGTACCATCTCCAATATGAAGTGACTCAATCCCTGGTCCATTATCTTCTATTTTGAGGCTGTAAAAATCATCAATATGTTTTCCAGAAACTTGAATTCGAGTAGTTCCAATTGCATGTTTTCCAATGTTTTGAAGCGACTCTTCAAGAAACCAGCATAACTGCCTCTTGATATCAAGACTGAGTTTCTCACAGTTAAATGGCTCGATTGTGACAGCACGCACTTTGACACTCTCAAAACCAGGCAATTTACGCTGCACAGCCAAACTGTAAACTTCGTAAAGTACCTCATGCATAGGATGCGTTAAATCTAGTTTGATATCACCTTCAGAGTAGAAGAAATAGACATCACCGATTGCTTCTTGCCGCAACCTTTCTCCAACTCTTCGAATTTCTTCATTGAGTGATTTCAATTGATGGATTACGTATTCACGGTCAATATCACCGTCTTTAGATTGTCTCAAAAGACTTGAAAGTCGTTGTAATGGGCCAGCATGAATGGCACTGAAGGCTCGTTCTATTGCCTTACGTCTTTCAGACTCAATAATACTAGCCTCAATCAAAGCATTCCTTTGATTCTCAAGGAATTCTTGCTGGCTTTCAAGAAATTCTTGTTGACTTTTCAAGGAAATTCGTTGCACTCTGTAGTTCAAATAAATCACTCCAGAGAACAGAAAGCAGATTGTCATAGGCACTATCGGAAGCCAGAAGCCAAGGCTGGCTATAGCTACGTAAGATAAAGCGCATGTAAAGGAGGCAACTAACACTAAAGTAAGAGTACTTTTTCGGGTCGAAGGCAAGGAAGCACCAATCATAATGCCCATAAAGCCAAGACTTACTATCAAGCAGTATTCGATTGAGGATGGGAGCGCTTGGATTAGAGGCCTATTATCCGTTACTGCGTTAATAATTTGACTTACACTATGAGCTTCTAATTCTGGCCCTACAATACCAATTCGAGGGATGATTGAGCTTACATCGCTCTCTTCAGAAATAAGGCTTGAAGAAGCAGTCGTTGGCAAAAACCGTGGAAAGTAAGGATCAATACCACCAACAATAACTAATTTTCCTCTTAAGAATTCTGGAGGAAGTGAACGGTTTAAGACTTGTGTCGCTTCAATTATCTGAAATGACTCTGACCCAGAGCGAAAGTTTAATAAGGACTGAAGTTTACTAATATTTTTTTCACGAAAATATCCACCGCTGTTTTTATGCAATATTGGAATTGCTTTAATACCAGCCTCGTCAGTATGTTTAAATACAGGGATTTCTGGATTACCTGGGTGATTTTCCAAGGTATAACCTTGAGCTTCTAAGTAGGCTTTAGCGAGCTTAAATGAAAATGAAAATCTAAACTGATTATTCTGCGGATCATCATCGTTATCGGGCAGATAAACTCCCAGAAAGGTTCTGCGAATACGGCCATCTTGATCTAAAGGGATATCATTTGGCGCAAATTGTTCCTTAACAATTCTTGGAGGAATATCTTTGGGTGGGGTAATAGAGCGAGGTGGTAAGACTTTTTCAACCCCAATCAAATTTGGGTGGGCCTCAAACAGCGCAATAAGCTGCTCTCGACCAGGATCAACCTCATTCTCTCCCAAAAAAATGTTTAGGCCTACGGCTGCTGGGTCAACCGAGAAAATGATATTCAAAAGTTGAGCAATTTTCTGTTCAGAGAGTTCTTCAAAATCGCTCTGACTCTGAACAGTATTACGATCAAACACAATAACGACCACTTGCTCATCCGGGGACTCAGCAGGTCGATTTCGGAGGAGAAAGTCAAGGGTCAGGAGTTCTAAACTGGAGAATAGCCCCACCCAACGAGTCAAGAGAACTCCAGCAATAATGGCGTAGCCGATGGGCCATTTCGAAGACTTGCGGGCCAGGCGCGTGAGGCGACGGGTAGGTCTTTTCAAGAATGGCAGCATGGTTTTCATTGCTAGCGCTATTCAATCAGACCTTCGTCGCGGGCTTTGAGGCAGGTGACGATGCGCAGGTTGCGGCCTTCTTCTTTGGCATCTTCGGGATAGATGCCGAGGACATCGTAAATTTTGCTCCAGTAGTTGCGCACCATGCTTTCTGACACGTGCAGGTGCTTGGCGATCGCCCGATCTTGATAGCCCTCTTTACAAGCCAAATCGAGTGTTTCGAGCCACTCTGGCTTCAGCTCCAAGCCCGCTTTTAAGCTACGAATGTCGCGGGTATGGGTGTAGCCTTGCAGCGCCGCTCGAAAGCGTTCAAAAGCTTTTTCAGTGGAACTATCTTTGCTGGTAACGGTAAATCCGCCTCGGTGATTATCAATATCGGGAATGATGCGGACGAGGGCGTCTGGATAAGACGTATGAACAGCGATGTTCAAAAAGGTATGCTTTTGCATCAGTTCTTTCAAAAACTGAATGCCAGACTCAGTCGAGGCGCTTTCTCCAGCACTTTGAGGCAGCTGTAAATCAAGCACAATTAAGTTAGGCTCTAATCGCTGAATGGCCTCGCGGGCCTCCTTCAAGGTTGTCAGCGTTTCGAGGGCAATGTTGTTGCCAAAGCGTTTAAGAATGCTGTGAATACCCGCCAAGGTGGTGGGGTGGTCTTCCACTACAAAGATAGTGCGGTGATCGCTGCCGGCAGCCGTAGAAGCAGTCATAGGCTCTAAGGAACACGGGATAAACGGAGGTGACGCAGATGCAACCGGAATCATAGTAGAGCATTTGAGCAGAAACAGGGACAAGCTACACTGCTATTTTTGAGTAGCTATATTCTTGTATATTGGCGCGAAATAGCCTCACACTCAATGCTGAAAACTACAGACCCGATACTAGTAAAGTTGACCACCGGATATCATTTCAGCCGCCCTCTCAAATCCTTGACAACAAGCGAACTAAGGATAACGTAGCTTCCTCTTTTCGCTCAGAGATGCAGCGTTATTCAGCATCATTTTGAGTCGTTGATGCATCGGTGTCCGGCTGGGGGGGCTCAGGGGCTTCTGGGGTGGTGTCTCCTGTCGTGACTGTGCGAGACGTTTCGCGCAGATAAAAGTCGCTGATGTCGATACCCTCAACAGCGATCGCTTCTACCTGTAAAGTCCCGACAACATTGACGCTGACATCCACTGCTGGAGGTACCTCCGAACTGAGCACCCAGACAGTGCCATCTTTGTCTTGCACCTGATACAGAGACCCGGCTAATAAGGGAGCCTGTTTGATTACCGTTCCTTTAATATGAACGGTTTCGTTATTTTTAGCGGCGGTCAGTTCTTGAATGGCAATGGTTGGTCGCACAATCTGAGCGATACTCGATGGCAAATGTAACCCGGTCGATTTTTGTTGAGTGGGGACATTAGCCGCCTGACTACAGCTACAAACAGCGATCGCTAAGATACCGCCTGACCAAACCCGTAACCGCTCTGTAAATTGCCACATTTGGAATCGTTAGGATAAGAAGCCGCTAAATCTGAGACACTAGACCTCGTATCAAAATGCATGCTTAATACATCGGCCCGTCGGGAGAACTTCCCTGGTCATTAAAGACGAATTAAGCAGCCGTGAGCCCATTGCTCAACAGGGTAACTCAGGAAATCGATGAATCAAATTCTGGATGGCAAAGCTTTAGCAAAAGCAATTCAGGCCAAGTTGACCACTCAAGTTCAAGCCTGGACTCCTCAGGTAGGGCGGTCGCCTGGTCTAGCTGTCATTATGGTGGGCGATAACCCGGCTAGCGCCGCCTATGTAAGGAACAAAGAGCGAGCCTGCGATCGCGTTGGCATCGCCTCATTTGGGCAAAAGCTGCCTGGTGATACGTCGCAAAATTATCTAGAAGGACTCATTGCCGAGTTGAATGCCGATGACCGCGTCGATGGCATTTTGCTACAGCTGCCGGTCCCTCAGCAGATTAACGATGTCACTTTGTTGAATACCATCCATCCCGATAAAGATGTGGATGGCCTGCATCCAATCAATATGGGTCGCCTCGTCCGCGGCGAAACCGGTTTACGCAGTTGCACGCCCTTTGGCGTCATGCAGTTGCTGCAGGCCAACAATATTGATGTTGCTGGCAAGCACGCAGTGGTACTCGGACGCAGTATTTTAGTCGGTAAGCCCATGAGCCTGATGCTGCTAGAGGCCAATGCCACGGTCACGATTGCTCACTCTCGGACCCACAACTTATCAGCAGTAACCCGTAGTGCTGATATTGTGGTGAGTGCAATTGGGCGACCTCACTTCCTCACGTCTGAGTACATTCGACCTGGCACCGTCGTGATAGACGTGGGCATCAACCGCATGGCCACGGCGGCCGGTAAGTATCGGCTCGTCGGAGATGTAGACTATGAAGCGGTTGGCCCCACGGCGGCCGCAATCACGCCTGTACCTGGCGGGGTGGGGCCGATGACTGTGACTATGCTGTTGCATAATACCGTGTTGAGCTATTGCCAACGATCACCGGAGCTAGCCCATGCGGGTGACACGCTTTTGTCTTAACAGTTGCATGTGAGTAGGGTAATGACTTCTTCAACGACAACGACCTTTGATCTCAAAACGTATTTGCGCGATCGCCAGCAGCGGGTCGAAGCTGCCCTTGATGCCTCACTCCCAGAAGGCTATCCCGAAACTGTGTACCAGGCGATGCGCTATTCGTTGTTAGCGGGCGGCAAACGTCTGCGCCCGGTTCTTTGCCTCGCAACTTGCGAGCTGTTAGGTGGCACCGAACCGATGGCCATGCCTACCGCCTGTGCCTTAGAAATGATTCACACCATGTCGCTAATCCATGACGACCTGCCAGCCATGGATAATGACGATTACCGTCGGGGCCAACTCACGAACCACAAAGTCTATGGAGAAGATGTGGCGATTCTCGCAGGCGATGCTTTACTCACCTACGCGTTTGAATTTGTCGCCACGCAAACTCAGGACGTCTCAGCCGAACGTGCGCTACGAGTCATTGCCGATCTGGGTAAAGCGGTCGGAGCAAAAGGGTTGGTAGGCGGCCAAATTGTTGATCTGGCCTCCGAAGGGTTAACAGATGTGAGTTTAGAAACTCTCAATTACATTCATACCCATAAAACGGGTGCGTTGCTCCGAGTTTCCGTGACTTCTGGAGCCGTGCTAGCAGGGGCCGATGAGGCTCAGGTCGCCACCCTGTCACAGTATGCCGATTGCATTGGTCTTGCCTTCCAAATTGTGGACGACATTCTTGATATGACCGCCACCTCAGAAGAACTCGGCAAGTCAGCCGGCAAAGACCTAGTTGCCCAAAAAGCCACCTATCCCAGCATTTGGGGCCTCGAAGAATCGAAACAGCAGGCCCAAACTCTGGTCGAGACTGCCAAGTCTAGCGTGTTAGATAACTTTGGCACGGCTGCTCAGCCCTTGGTGGCGCTGGCAAATTTTATTGTTGACCGAACTCATTGATGACTTTAGAAGCCATGCAAGACATTGGTGAAATTTTTCACAACCGAGTGCTGATTGTAGCTCTGGCAGCTTGCCTGTTGGCTCAATTCCTCAAGTTGGTATTTGAGCTAATCGTGCATCGCAAAATCAATATGCGAGTGTTGGTAGAAACCGGAGGCATGCCTAGTTCTCATTCGGCCTTGGTGACGGCTCTCTCGTTTGGCATTGGCCAAACCATGGGCTGGGCCAGTCCAGCCTTTGCGGTTACCGTTGTGTTTGCCGTCATTGTTATGTACGATGCCGCCGGTGTGAGGCAAGCAGCAGGTAAACAGGCTAAGATTTTAAATCAAATTATTGACGAACTATTTCAAGAAAAGCCTGAGTTCAATGAAGAGCGTCTTAAGGAATTGCTCGGACACACGCCGGTGCAGGTTATTGTTGGCTCGATGCTGGGTTTTGTGGTCTCTTTTGCCGCTGCGGTTAGCTTTCAATGGTGAAATTTGAAATCCCAAATTCTGAACTACGGCAACTTTAGAATCTTCCATGAGAAGGGAGCTGACGTACAGCAAGTAGCCCTTATACAACCGTGCCGAAAGCGATCGCAGAAGGCGGAATGGGTGTAGGCAAGTCAGAACTCTGTCAGCATTCCTTTTGAAAGAGACCAGTTCGACACAGTGTCAGGTCTTTCATACCAGGGTTATGGCGCTCTAGATTACTCTCGCCAAACTAGAGTTGCTGTGATGATTTAGCCGCACTCACCCCACCTTCCCTCATTCCGCTTTAAGGAGTCATGCACTTGAGCCTTTAGGCTAGGGCCATTTGAGAGCCGCGATCGCTAAACAAGCCCATCCGGCTATCAACGCTACGCCCCCAATCGGTGTAACCGGGCCAAAGACCTTGAGCCCAGCTAGGCTAATGAGGTAAAGGCTGCCAGAAAACAAGATCACGCCAGCAACGAAGAGCCATGCTGCTGCTGTCAGCCAAGGGAGAGCTGACTTGGCGTTGCTCCACAGCATTGCCACAGTTAGCAACGCTAGGGCATGGTACATCTGATAACGCACGCCGGTATTGAAAACTGCGATCGCGCGTTCCGGTAGTTGCCCCTGCAAGGCATGACTCGCAAAAGCGCCGCCACCCACTGCCAGGCCACCTAACACAGCAGCGATCGCTAAGAACAATGGCATCGCGGTTCACCGTAAATGAGCAACCACTATACGGTAGAGCCATTTACACTGCGATAACGCATCGATAGCGTTGATTAGCGTTGCCACAACGCTGCAGAGCTACTGAAGAATCGCCATCAAGCCTGCAAAATCATGCCTTCGCGAGCGAGGCGTAGTTGAGGACAGCGATTGTGAATTTCCATTTCGAGGTGGTCGAGATAATCATCGTCGTGGAGCGGGTTGTGATGAAACAAGATCATCTCTTTGACCTGCGTCTTTTCGGCGATCGCAATACTTTGATCACAAGAAATCGCGTCAGGATCTCCCGCAACACTCGTATAAACTGGCTCCGAGTAGCTGCCGCCATAAATCAACAACTCGGCACCCTGAGCTAAGTACAGCAAACTCGGATCAGGACCAGTCGTATGGTGACTGTCAGTGGCATAAACAACCGACTTGCCAGCATAGTTGATGCGAAAGCCTAGGGCACTGGTCGCAGTATTGAGGGCGAGCGTCTCAACGGTAACATCCTCATCTAGATGAATAACGCTGCCGGCAGTAATGTTGTGAAACGCCATGTCAGACGACATTTTTTGCAGCGGTGTAAAAAAGTTAGGGCGCAACATTTGATCAGTCAATCGTTGCTTAATCGAAGCACCATTGGCAGCCATTGCGCCGTAAACGTCGAAATGATTACATGCGATGAAAGCGGGGCCAAAGAAAGGAAAACCTTGAATGCGATCCCAATGGGTGTGGGTAAAAAAGATATGGGCATTAACCGCCTCTTGGGCATCGAGTAGGTGTTTACCCAGCACTCGTAGACCAGTCCCCCCATCAAAAATGAGGCGATGCTTAGGGAGCATGATCTCTACACAGGCTGTGTTTCCACCATATCTAACGGTATCAGAACCCGGTGTGGGTAAGCTGCCTCGCACCCCCCAAAACTTGACTGTCAGACAGCCTACGTTACTGGAAATACCGGCTTTTGTCATTGCAGCTGACTTACTCTCCGCGGGGGTCAGATTCTGTTGTGCGGTCAACCTTGAAGCATCTGATTCTGGCATGGAGGAAAACAGCAACTAAAGGATACGTCGAACAATAATTTAGATGGGTGACAACAGCACAAAGCCGATTTCCAATAATTTTATTGATAAGTATTCTCTTGTCTTTAAGTATATTCAGGAAAGTTTGGTGGTTTTTGTCACCTGAGGATAGGTGCGCTGTCAATGCTCAAGAGTAGGTATTCGGCCACCCTTCAAAGCGTCTAGAGATCAGCATCACAGGAATACGACTTGACCTAAGTGCGAGCCCTAGCAGGCAATCTTGACGCCCATTTTTATCAGCATACCCACCCTCAGGGTGGCATTAATCCCCCCGCAAGAGATTATTTATTTGACCGCGTCGATGCACTGCTGGACCAGAGGCATCACCTTGTCAACGTTCTGCCATCCAGTAATTTCAGTAACTTTTTTCTCCAAGTTCTTGTAAGTGCGGAAAAACTCGGCAATTTCGTCCAAACGATGAGTAGCAATATCATCTAAAGACTTAACGTCGGCATAGCGCGGATCTTCGGCGGGTACACAGAGAATCTTTTCGTCGCGATCGCCGCCATCGATCATTTCCAGCATGCCAATTGGGCGGGCCGCAATCACACAGCCAGGAAAAGTAGGCTGATCCATCATCACCATGCCATCTAGCGGATCCCCATCATCGGCAAGGGTGTTGGGCACAAAGCCATAATCATAGGGATATTGCACCGAAGCAAAGAGCACTCGGTCCAAAATCAAGGCTCCCATATCTTTATCAAATTCATATTTATTTTTGCTGCCTGCCGGAATCTCAATCAAGACGTTGATTAAGCCAGCTTCAGGCTGCGCAGGAATCCGAGATAAATCCACAATGCGTCTCCAGATAAAGTTTAGAGTTGGTCTGGAAGCGTTGAAGAGCAGGCTTAACCTGCGGTGGCGCGTCAAAGCATTCAATCCGGCAGACATTCCGCATATCGCTGTAGGCTGCTGGGCAATCTTTTGCTCTAGGCCACATCCAAAAACGCTTCGCCTAGCATTTTAGGCGAAGACGTTGACCAACCCCGCATAGAGATCTCGGCCGGTCCGCAAATCAATCGTCGGATCGCGAAACAGGATAACTCGGTAACGTCGCAGGGGGCGGATCAGCCATCGAAAAGTTCGCGATCGCCAAGAGCGGCAGCATCAGTGTCAAGAAGGCAATGACCGTGCCAACAAAGTGAGAAAAGCGGCTACTCGGAGGTTCCGGAGGGTTCTCAGAGGGACTAGCAGATTCCATAAAGGCGCGAAACGATACCTGATATTGCAAAGGATACAGACAGACCCACGTACTCTAGCCTTCTAACTGAGCACAAAATAACTTAAAGCAGAGATGAATCTGCAAGAAAACTTAGAGAATCTTTAGATTTCCCCAGTCAAAGTGCCCAGGTACTTTCTAAGTTACCGAACAATCGCTCGGTAGATTGTGAGTTGAGCAACAGACTACCTATTAAAAGTGTAAACAAATATCAATGGCTCGACTGCACTTTTCTCTCTTCAACAAGAAAGATTTTGAGTGCGGAAGTTCTCACAAGGGTTTTGACACGATGGGCACAACCATACTTCCTTGTAGATTAGACCTCGTACAGGTTCAGCATTGCAGTTTGACGGACAAACATAACTGCAGTTTTCAACTTAGACATGGCCTTAGTCTCACTTTGGTTCCTCAAGGCACGTGATTTAGGCTCATGGGCATACCTCATGAGATTCAGCAGCGCTGTGTTTAAGATTCCAGGTGCTGACGAATGGCCCGCAACTCGCCCAAAATCGCTTTGAGAATTTCTTGTGTAGTGGTCTCTTCTGAGGGTTGCACCGTGATGGTAGGGTTGAGCCCCAAAACGTCTTGGGCAAACCGGCGCACCTCGCGAGGATGAAACAGTAACGGATCATCGCGATCGCGCCTCACTTCCGGATTCAGCTTGTCAGCCTCAAACTGCGGATTCAATAGCTCTGGATGGGTATTGGCATAGCGGTATACCGAGGCCCGCGATCGCTTGATCTGTTTTTGCACATCGTCCACCGTTAAATAAGCATCTGGTGGCAGCTCGTCCACGCGACCAGTCGCTACGCTTTCTTCCAAATCTGGTAACACGGTGGTGTCTTCCATAGCCCTCATCCTCAAAGTGCAAATAGAGTCTACAAAGGAGATGGCAGAATCTCAAGTTGATGAGAAAAATCTTGCCCGCTAAAGCCAACTTGGCGACAGTGAGGCTCGCTTGTATTGATGCTAAGTCACCGTCATGATCAGACCTCAACGCTTTTCCCTGAGGCAATATTGGCCTATCAACCTCCTTGCTGTTCCTGCTAAGTCCTAGGAGCATCAATTATCAAGGGTTCCAGGATGGAAGGTGACTCGCAACAAGAGGTCTCTATTGAAAATTGCCAACGAGTCTTCTAGCCTTTAGGGCGGTCATGTCCAACAATGTTTTTTTCCAAAAAAGATAACGGGAAAAGTCAGATCAACCTCCTTGCTATTCCTTCAGCTTGCTGGTCGCTGTCGTGGAGACAACGTTGCGCAACTGGTAGTTCACCTCATCGCCATGATCTGTCTCAAGGATTAAGCCATGCAGAAGGATTCACCTTTGAGCTTCAGAGTCAGCCCTGTACCCGATCTCACAGCTCTACGGATGGCGGGCGATCGCGTGGTGCTACGCTCCGTGCAGGCAAGCGATGCGGCTGATATTTTCGCAGAGTTCACAGCCACAATTACCCGCTACATGGTTCCCCAAACCGCCGACACCATTGACGATACGCTGGCATTTATTGCCAACTCGCAGGCAGGCAGGCGCGCTCAAACCGATAATGATTTCAGCCCCTAGTTAATTAAGCTCATGCAGGTGCGCTAATGCTTAATCTCATAAGGTTTCTAGAATGCCTTGATGACGCGCCCTACGTCGCGATTACACAGCTTGGGCAAGAATGCGTCACTTTTAGAAATATTCGTTATCCTTAGACGCAATTGTGGGGAGCTTGTCTTGATGACAAGTAAAGAGTATGAACCTAACTGCAATCCGACAACGACCTCAATGGCTGCTGATCGGCATTATTTTAAGTGCAGCCATCATAGGTGGTGTCTTGCGCGTTATGTTGGCTCAAAAGACTGCGCCAACAGCGACTGCAACTAGCCAACCCGTCACTTCAACAGAGACCAACGAGACCGCTCAGCTCTTTGAGTCACCGATGATTTCCCTCTCGGCTGAACTTCGTAAAGCAGTTACCCCGAGTGAACTGGTGCGCTCAACCGCTAGTGATGATCGTTTATCTGTCGTCACAACCGGTCGGGTTGACCCATTTGCACCGATTACGAGAAACATCAGCGCTACCTCATCCCCCAGTCAGGCAACTCCTGAGGTTGAAACCGCCCCTCAAATTGCCGTCAGTTCTAATCGAGCCCCCGTTTCTCCTAATTTGCCCACAACCTCCATTTCTCAGATTCCAGATTTACCCCCCTTACCGACCCCTGGTGCCACTCCGCCACCGCTGCCAGCGATTCCGATGGCGATTAATCCGTTACCCATTCCAGCCCTCCCTAGCACCCTGCCAGGCGCTAGCGCCGTTCCTCAGAGCCCTGTTGAAGCCGTTGAGTTGACCGGTGTCGTGCAAGTTGGCGATCGCGTCGGCGTCATTGTGCGCGAGGGCAATGGACAGTCAAGTCGCCACGTCTTTGCCGGTGATTTGCTCGCCGGAGGTCAGGTGAAGCTAAAAGCGGTTAACTTGTCTGCTCAACAGCCCCTAGTCATTTTGGAATATCAGGGCCAAGAATATACACGCATCATTGGGTGATTTTGCCAGAGCAAAATCCTTCAGCTTGTTGATATGAGTAGCGGTCAACCCCTGACACAGGCAGATCAATAGCTTCTAATGCTTGGTAGCAAAAGTCGCCCTACCTTTGCCGTTTCTACACCGATCCGCAATTAGGTTAGGACAGTGGTCATTTCTAGAATGATAGTGCCGTCAGCATTCTAATTCCGAACTCCGCATTCTGAATTCCGCATTCTGCCATAGCTCCCCTTGCCCGGCTGCTCTCCCACGTTACAGAACGGTATATAGATTTACCCACACGATACTGGTCTGTTGAGCAAATGCCGGTTTTGTCAGCTTCATGATTCAAGAGCTTTAGGCTCAGATCGGGCATTCTCATGGCTGCCAAGCTACCTATACGGCCACTTCTATGGCCACTTCAGTTTAGAGTTGATTGCTAAAGTATGGCAACATCTAAAGAGATTTTCTTGTAAGTCTGGTTTGCACAGCCTCTCTTGATTGCCATGGCTTTATCTGCAGAGCGTCCCTTAAACCTTGATGAGGCGTTTCCTTGCCCGATTTGTCGAGAAGGCCATCTCGAAGCGATTATGCTGACCGAAGCGTTTGCTTGTAAATTTTGTCGCCATATCCTATCGGCCAATCTATCTGAACAACAGGTACAGGTTGTAGATAGTAGTCAACCCCTGACTTGGTTATGGAATGGTCAACGTTGGCGACTTGTTCGTGGCGAAAATGCTCCAGAAATTTCAACCTTAGTGCTTTTGACTGCTGCCGTGCTGATTGTCATACCGGCTAGCGTAGTCTGGTTAGCGGGTGAACTGTTTCCACCGCTGCCCCCCACAGCCGGAATGACTTTCTCAAGGCTATGGGCGATCGTTACCTTGGGTGCTCACTTGAGCTTTGTCCTTTGGCTAGTTGGTGAATACTATCAAATTCCACTTTACTTAATAGCTAAAATCCGCATTCTGCGATCGCGCCTTGCCAGATGATGGAGCACTTCAGCTAAGCTCAAAAATATTTGCTGACAACAAATTCGAATCTCTGTTTAAGAGATTCCATGATTTAGTGACGATATCAAGTCACATTTAGTCAGGCAATTTCAGATTAAAGAAACTCTCACTCAGCCGAAAGTTTGTCTCTGAACAAGGATGTTCAGATTAGTTGACGGCATCTTAGAAATAACATGGTTTGAGTCTGCATCTCCACGTTCAAGAAGATAGGCTGCTATGCCTACCTTCACTAACTGCCACTAAGTCGACCAATCGCTTCTGTGAAGCATGGCACAAAATTTAAGCAGGCAATAATCGCTTTCGCATAGCTACATGCCAAATACCAACCTCTAAGAAAGCATCACCCTCACGCTCAAAACCCAGCTTTTCATAAAACTCGACTGCATGATATTGAGCTGATAATACCACCTCACGATGATGATTTTGCTGAGCCAATCTTATTAGCTGTTCCATAATGCACAAACCTACGCCCTGTCGTCGAATTGGCCGCGACACAGCGACACGCCCAATTCGGCCATCAGGGGTAAGCCGACCAGTACCCACAGGAAAGCCGTTATATGTGGCGAGGACGTGTTGTGATGTCAGGTCTAAAATATCAATTTCTAACTCTACAGGAATCTGTTGTTCATGCACGAACACTTCTGTTCTAACGGTGTGAACCAGTGCTTTATCTAGGGTGTAATCAATAACCTTAGTGATAATCTCCGGCTGAGTTACAGGAAGCGAAAGCGTAGTTACCATATCGAAAATTAATTGTTGGATAGATGCTGAAACACGTCATTGATTTAGTAAAAATTGCTACAGACTCTGCTGTGAAATGAACGCTCAAATACTATTGCTTGCGTCACAGCCGTTTTCAATAAATCATCTTTGGCAGACTCTTGGTGATATTACCTCAAGGTGCTTTAAGAGGAAACCCTCAAGTCAATGCAATCTCCCCAAACAGCCCCAACCTGCAGATCCAAATGATATGCCATGAATCACTCAATAGCTGATATCGGTTCAATGGTAGATATCTGTCGAGATATTCATCTCTTTCGTGACAACTCACGATTTTATGTGAGAATTTTCTCTACATATAGGATTGAAGTTGACTAAACGATGCCTGCTTTAGGAACTCTAGAAGGACTTTACAATAGCAAAATTCATCAGGTTAATCGCCTAAAAGCTGAGTGCTCTTCACATCATTAGTAAATGTGAAAGATCTGTCGAACCAAATGTCATACTCATGGCTACGTTCATGTGCTCAAACATTTGTACTAGCCACCTTACGCTGCTTTGACTAGCCATTTCATAGTGACTGAACAAAGTTGAAAAACGTTTTTCTAAGTAAGGCTTGACCTTTTTGCATAGCAAGATCAGTTTAATTAACAGGCCTGTTGTTAAAACTGGACCAAGATTATTGATTAGATCAATGAAGACAAAATGCTGAGGTTTAGAAGATGATTCCAAAATCAAAAAACTCAACAATTGATTGCAGGTTCTAATCAACAAAAAGTCATTAGTTGGTTGGTCTTCATTTCCTGGAAGCGTATTCTCTAGTTGCTCGGCTAGCAACTTATTGAATTTACGTTTTCCATAAGCAGGATCAACTGAAGTACAGAGATAATCGTAGAGCTCACGCTTGAAATTTCCGAAGTTAGCAGCTCTGTTGCTTTCTAGAAAAATGTGAGCCGTATCACGATAGCTGCGGCCTTGATGAGTCTTACCGGCAAAATAGTTGAGAGACTTAATCAGTTCGCGATCGCTCAGCAAAGTTGGATTTTGGACTGGTTTTAAGCGCTTCCGGGCCTCCGCACCAGAGTGAGTTTTCTTGAAGCGAGACTGGCGGACTCGATAGGTCACATAGTGTGACAGATTGACTTCAAACTGCTGCTGGGCTTGCGCTTGCATGCGACGAATATGCTTGTGATGCGCTTCAGGACTGTCTTCACTCACCAAGCAGTACTCGTACAAATAAGGATATCGTTGAATCAAATTGCCCAGTGGGCGATTGTCATTATCTTGGCTACTAGAGTCACCTTCAATTAAGAGCGCTAGGCGCTTAAGGGTAAGGTATTGTTCAGTCTCGGTAAACTTCTTGACAACCTGGCGTAGCTGTCTAATCTGACGGCTGCGAGAATATCCGCTCACAGTCTGATTGGGTGTTAGCTCAAACAGATCAAGCAACAACGGCACTGCATACTGCAACTGCGGGTTGCTTTGCCAACGGTTCACTAAAATATGGCAGCAACGATTCAGAATGAAGTGGAAGTATTCATCGATGCCTCGATCAGAAATGATTTGATCCAGGGCAGCAACGATTCTCGGGTCGGCATAGCCAACACCATCAATAAACAGTGCTTGAAACCGCTCGATTAAATACTCGGGAGATTCAAACTCGGCATGGGCTAATAAGTGCCCGTAGAGCATCTGCTCTTGAGGACTAATGGAACGACTTGGATAGGCTACCCTTTGATTCACGGTGATAAATGCCCCTTTCAGTGGCATTAACGGTTTTACGTATATTCGATGACCCTAATAATGACTCGCTCGTTCAATCAAACTTGTCGGATTACCTTAGACCACTAAGGATGAAAACGAAGATGCTTAACGTAGACTACTGTAACCAGTTTACGTAAGCATGACGTCAGTTTTTACACTTGCAATACAGAGCAGACACAATCATTTAATCCGTATAAGTACGACAGACAAAACCCTTTTAATACCTTAGAACGCAGCTCTACCTACTAGGATTCTACGAGTTTCGACAAAGTACCCAGTCCCCCTCTATCAACTTTCAGTATTTTCGGGGTAATTAGATATTTCAAAAAGGATGATATTTATATTTATCTATCATTTCACATTATCTTTACTTTTTTGTAAAGTTGAACTGATCAGTTCTATGCTGAATCATTCTCCATCCCTAGATGATGTATGTGTCGCACAAAAATGTTTGACTAAGCCGCTTGAGGCGCTCTTGATTTGACGTGCCATGGTGTTTTTTGGCAACCTTCCTCTACGCGGTCTTTGATCAGCTGTAACTAATTCATGACATCTCAGTTCGCGGCAATTCTGAGTTCAGAAAACATTGATTTGTAGATGACATCAACTCAGGGATAAATGAAAAAAACACAGTGTCTGTCTTTTGGGTAAGGACGATCAAGATTATCAAACGCTCTTGTTGTTAAGGAAAAAATGTTGTTCAGGTTAGGGGCTGTCATCAACTAAAGCCAGACTTTTTGCCCAGAGCTGATTTCAGCCCCTAGCCAACAAACTCACGCGGGCGCGCTAATGCCGATCCCACAAGGTTTCTAACATTAATTGATGGCACGCCCTAAGACAGCCGGACAATCACTGATAGTCGCGAGACCTGCCTTCCGGCTGCTCTTGGCCAGCCAGACGGTCAAGAGGAGGCGCGATGCCTCAAGACCGCAATCACAAAACTAAGTGCCAGTATTGGCAGGGCCGCCCAGATGATGACATCCCAGCGGTTATGCCAACGTTGCGTATTCACCGTAGCTACTGGCTGAGCATCAATCTGCTCTTGAGCAGTGGACACTGCTTGTTGAAAGACTGGGAAGACTTCATCCGTAAACACCAAGGGAATTTTACGAATATTGCTACCGACTAAACACACTCCTGCAGCCGCCAACTCAGCCAATTTTTCTTCTGTGGCCAGAGATTCGCCGGGAGTTCTATGTAAGATCTGACCGTCCCAAACCCAAGCTGTTGCAGTCGGCTCCCAAACGGGGTTTAGTTGATAACAGCTAGGTCGAAAAGCAATATCTGGCCGAGAAGCGATCGGCAACGCCTGATGAGGCGGCACAGAATATTCGCTCTGGGCAATGTCTTGATAGATTTGCAGTCTGGCGCGAATTTGTGAAACTCGTGGGTCAGCAGCTGTCATTAGCAGTTAAGTTACGACACTGTGTCAGAAAGCTCTTGCACTCTTTACAGAATACAGTCCACAACTGCGCTACGGGTCTCATACTGAGAAGTGAGGATTCAATAATCGCCAAAATCTGGAGAGTTTTGGGTATAGCAGAATGCGGAATTCAGAATGCGGAGTTCGGAATTAGAGCGCTGACAGTGCTGTCATTCCAGAAATCACTGCTGTCCTGACCTAATTGCGGATCGGTGTGATGGATGAGCGATCGCGCTGCCACCCTGATACAGCAGAGTGCGGCATTCCCTTTGGGAAGGACAAATCCGACGGCATCGGTCTGCCCGGAACTGGTTTCGACCATTCAAGATGACCGGCACAAGCTGTGGCTTGCGACGTTTCTCTGGCTGCTCAAAGGTGGGTGTCATTCTGATCAGCGGTCGGCGTGTGCAGCTTGAACGGGGTAATTAAAGGGTATAGGCAAAATCTTGCACCAGCATGCCAGGCACCAGGGTGCCGCCTAAATCGCGAAACCCATAGCTGCCCACTTCAGGAATGAACTGCCTGGTTTGGGTAAGGTCGAGCAACTTTTCACCCCAGAAATTGTAGAGACTTTCGTCAAACCGCAGGTTCTCAATTGGGGCAATGATTTTACCGTTCTCGACCCAAAAGCAGGCATAGCGGGTCATACCGGTGATGCGGCCATTAGGACGATCGCTCCAGTTGAGGTAATGCAGGTTCGACACGTACAAGCCGGTATCCAGCGCTGTCAGAATGTCGCTTTCGGTCAGATTCCCAGGGGCGAGGGTGGGCGATCGCAAATATTCGCCCCCCTCGGCAAAGGTGGAAGCAATGCCATATTCCTTTGCCGTGCGGGCACTGACCAGCGTATTTTTTAGCTGCCCGCTCTCAATCAACGACAGGGTCAAGGGAGCGAGTTCGCCATATTGGTTAAAGCGGGGGACTTGCCCTTGCGAAAAATCTTCCGTCAGATGCACTTGGGGCGACAGGGTCTTGTCGCCGCGTTGCAAAGGTCCGAGGGCACTGCCACCCCGTCGAATGGACGCTTCGCCAATACCGCCCCAAGACAACATACTCATCAGATCAGCGACGGCAGCCGGGGCAAAGTACGTGCGATATTGCCCGCGTTCTAGTTTTTTCGGCGGTTGTGACATCTGCGCCAATAACGTTTTGGAAGCCTCTAGCGTGTCGACATAGGCCGCGTCATCCCACGTGCGTCCGGCGTAGGTGCCTTTGACCGCCTGCCCCGCATCAGTAAAGACAGAATAGTCCAGGGTGAAGGTAGCGGTCTCGAACCAGTGGCGCTGGCCAGCGGAGTCGGCATAGGCGCGAACGGAGCGTCCCCCGGCATACAAACCAACGGCGTCCAGCCCGTCCATGGGGGTGAGTAGCGTCGGGACGATCGCCTCCAGGGCCAGCAAGTCCCCTTCGTACACTTCGCGACTGTGGGCATCGCCTGCGGGTAAGACGATGTAAGGATCTTCCGGCAGTTGGGGCAGTTCGGCGCGCAAGGTCGTTAGGGCGGCCATCAACAGCGGCCAATCGACCGCCTTCTCCCCAGTAAAGGTGATGGACTCGGTCGCTGATCGCTCAGCCGCCATCAGCGTCACGGATAGGGAACCATTTTCAATGCTGCCCGTTTGTCGCACCTTGGCGTGGTTAAAGCGGGTGAACTCGCTGATTTCGGCCACCAAACTGACGGTCACTGATTCGCCATCAACGAGCTGTGGCAGCAGGGCATCGATGAGTTGGTTAAAGGTAATTTCCCAAGTGTGCATTAGCCTGCGCCTCCAAAGACTTCAATCTGGTTAAAGGCACACACGGGCGCACCATGCCCGACCCGAATAATCTGGTTGGGTTCCCCTTTGCCACAGAACGGCGTGCCAAAAACTTGCCAGGTACTGCGATCGCCCACCTGAGCCAAGCTGCCCCAAAACTGTGGAGTCGTCGCGCGATAGTTAGGATTGCGCACCGTTTCGGCTAGCTCCCCGTTGCGGATGCGTCGGGCATATTCACAACCAAACTGAAATTTAAACCGCTGGTCATCAATGGACCACGAACGGTTGGCCTCCATATGAATGCCGTCGGCAATCGAGCCAATGATTTGACCAAAGGAGCGATCGCCCGGCTCGACATTAATATTGGCCATGCGATCGATGGGTGGCCGATCCCAATTGGTGGCGCGGGCACAGGCGACACCAGGCACACCCAGGCGGGCCTGACTTTCGTGACTGCCGAGTCCCCGCTGCAACACGCCATCGCGAATTAAATATTGCCGCTCAGCCACCCCCCCCGTGTCGTCAAAGGCGTAACTGGCAAATTCCTGCTCCACGGTGGGATCAAAGGTCACGTTCAGGTGTTTAGAACCATATTGCAACTGGCCAAAGTCTGCTGGCTGCAAAAAGCTGCCCCCCGCGTAGTTGCGCTCATCGCCCAAAATGCGATCGAGCTCTAGGGGGTGCCCAATGCTTTCGTGAATCTGCAGCATCATCTGGTCAGGGGCCAGCACGAGCGTTGTCGTTATTTCGGGGCACTCGGGCGCGGTTAGCAGTTCCACGGCCTGCTCGCCAATGCGCTGTACTGAGGCCCACAGCTCATCGCCCAGTTCAAAAAATTCCCACCCGCCCTGATAGGCATGGCCGCGACCATTATTCGTGCGCGTTTGCACCACCGGGCCATCCTGCGCCGTGGCCCCAAAGCTGGGGATAAAAAAGGAGAATTGTTGGTGGACTTGGGTACCGCTGCTGCTGACTAGCCAGGTATCAATTTCTTTAGACGTAATACTGGCACTGGCCTGCACAATCTGGTCCGAAACTTTGAGGCCCTGGCAAATTCGCGACAGCAGCTCATGGGCATGACCCGTCGTCAGCGTTTTCAGCGGCTTTTCGACAAAGGTTTGGTAAGCGCCCATCACCTGGGGGCG
Organism: Cyanobacteria bacterium P01_F01_bin.56; assembly: GCA_039185935.1. Classification (GTDB taxonomy): domain Bacteria; phylum Cyanobacteriota; class Cyanobacteriia; order Phormidesmidales; family Phormidesmidaceae; genus Halomicronema. The sequence goes on from JBCDAJ010000024.1 coordinate 27,634, forward strand.
AATCTCGGGTGAAAAGGTATGAATACGCCAGGGTGACGCTGCCTGGGCTTGCTGACAAGCTTGTGCGGCGGCCTGCCGGAGACCGGCCAGGGTTAGCTTGGGGGTCGCAGCATACCCCATTTGCCCGTCTACAAGGACTTCGACCATGGCCCCCTGCTGCCGCGATCGCCGGTTGCTCTCGGGCTTACCGTCCCGCTGCGATCGCGACACGCTTTCTTCGCTCATTGCGCGCATGCCCACCCAATCGGCGGGGAGGTCGAGGGAAGCGATCGCGTCTTTGAGTAAATCAGCCGGATCAGCGATTAGAGGCAAGGGAGAAGCTGTCACAGTGGCACTTATCAATAGGTCACCATCTATTCTAAAGATTTCACGCTCTAAAGACGATCAGCTGCGTTTTGCACGACTCTCATAGAGCGCTGCTCTCGTCAGTATTCAGTGCTGACGGTAAGGTCTGAGTATATTAAAGAAAGCATAACCGACAGGTTTTGACCTGAATAGATGTGCTGGCGCTGCTGCTCCTGCGAGACTTGCCCCGTGATGCCAATTGAAACGCTTTACTATCGCCTGGGCTTGACACCTCATCAGCTTGCTAAGTTTTGCCAGCAGGCCCAGATCACTGAACTTGCCCTGTTTGGCTCTATCCTTCGGGATGACTTTGGCGACCACAGCGACGTTGATATGCTGGTTGCTTTTGCCCCAGACTGTAACGTCAGTCTGCTCGATTTTGTCGGCTTAGAACATCACCTCGAAGATTGGCTGCAGCGAAAGGTAGATCTAGTTAGCAAACGAGCTGTGGAACAAGATCGCAACTGGCTCCGCCGCCAAGAAATTTTGCAAAACGCTCAAGTAATCTATGAATCGCGACCCGTCTTACCTGCTTGATATCTACCAATATGGGCAGGATGTAGTGGAGTTCGTTCAGGGCATGGACGCAACGAGCTTTGCAACTGATGTGGTTACTCAGCGAGCTGTAATCTACTCCATCACCATCATGGGAGAAGCCACCAAAAAGCTCTCTGCTGAACTGCGTGCCCAAAATCCTCAAATTCCCTGGCGGCAGCTTGCTGGAATGCGGGACAAATGCGTTCACGACTATCGGCAAATCGACACTGTATTCGTATGGCAAGTGGCCCAAACCAGCATTCCAGCATTACTGCAAGCCATTGAACCGCTCTTACCCACTGAAGATTAGCTTTGTGGGTGTGAATCAGCCTCGATAGGGCGATCGCACATCACCGCAAATAGAACAACCGACAAGAACTCCGTAGGTTCTCGCTTGCCGATGTTTCTCTCCGCATTTGCGATCTCTGCTCTGATCAAGCCTAAAACAGGAAAAACGAACATCCCGTCAATTGACAATTCAATTTCTTTCGGGCAGCTACTTTACCGTACTTTTGCTTTATTTCAAGCTTTTCCCAGAAGCTCCACCATCTCAATCCCTTCGCTTTTTGCGCGTGCCTCGCTTTAGACGCTTCGTGACTCGGTTATCGCGGATGTTAGCTGGCTCTGCAGTGAGATCATTGCTCTCTGTAGATTGGGTTGCACAACTAGAAAACCTCACTAAACACGGTGAGACGTCCTCTATTGAACGGCGTATAGCCAGTCACAAGCTATGTGTCAGTCGCTAAAAACAGCTTCGTAGAGGTCGGCGAGGGTAATGGTGACGCCGACTGACTGGAGTTTAAAGGTGGCGCTGAGGTCACGGTATTCCGTAAAGAGCCACTGATTTTCAGCCTGCTTGGTGTATTGCTCAACGTGGGGTTTGTCTTGGGCGATTAGGAGATATTCCTGAAACGTGGAAATCGTGCGGTAAGCCGCGAACTTGTCTCCTCGATCATATTTTTCAGTCGAGTCTGAAAGCACTTCGGCAAGCACAATCGGATTCATCACGGTGTCTTTGCGGCCTGGCTTCAGCTCCGGAGGACGCGGCGTCACCATGATGTCGGGATAGGTGTATTGGTCTAAGTCAGGAATCCAAAGGCGCTGGTCGGTCACAAAAATGCTGTAAGGCTGACCTTGCAAGGCAAACCGCAACAGTGCATTCAGGACGCTGTTGATTTCATTATGAGCAGGCGTGCCGCCGGTCATGGGAATAATTTCTCCATTACGGTATTCATGGCGTAGATCAGACTCCACTTCCAACGCTAGATAGTCTTCGGCAGTGTAAGTTTTGGTGGAAATGGCGGTGCTCATGGCGGAGAAAGATGGTGAGTGTTCACGTTATCAGTCGATTGGCATCAATGAAATCAGCTTACTTAGGTGATTGGGTCCCGTTGCGACTGCATGAACCGCGTGAAGGATATCGGCAGAATAGTCGAGATCGCCGCAGCACCATACCATCCCAGGATTGCAAAAAGCGCTAAGGCAGCAAATTGGCAATCGCGATCGCGGTTTCTATACCGGCAACAGACGAAACGACCTGCTCAAACGAATATTCATGTTTTGTGCCATAGCTGAAACCATATTCAGCCGCATTATCAACCTCTGGAGCGTGATAGACCTCTAGTAGACGATCGCCCAAGTTCAAAATCCAATATTCGGCAATCCCCGCTTTGGCGTAGAGGCTGCCTTTTACCTTGCGGTCATAGCGTAGCGAGGTATCAGCGACTTCCACAATCAGAGCTGCCGTCGTTGGGTGAGCATCGGCATAGTCGCGAATGGCACCGGAAACGACCGCAATATGAGGCTCTGGTTCAGAAATGTCGCTAACCACAAAAGGCTTTTGTTGACGGATGTAATAGTCGCTGCCGAAAACGGTTCTAAGCGCTGCATCGATGAGGTCAATTGCGATCGCATGGGGGCTTTTCATGGCAGCCATGTCAATCAACTGCCCCTCGACAAGTTCAACTCGCCGCCCCTGGAAAAAGTTGAGGTCTGCCAGCCGATAGTATTCATCTCTAGTCCACAAATGTACCTGTGGCTCTGTCGTCAACACCATATGCTGTCTCAACAACACAGATAGGTGCAGTGTAGCGAAGATTGTCTCATCTCCTCAGAGATTAGGGCGATCGCAGGCCGATCAAGCGCTAGCCGCCAAAATTTTGATGGCATTTCTCGCTAGCTAACAGTAAACTTAGGCGTCCATTCTTAAGAATGATCATCCTTAACTTAGGCGATAGCGCTACATGTCAGTGAAATAGGCTAATATTTCGAGCTATAACGCTATATGTAGTTCATCTATCGCGAATGATTGACTGTGAGAACCTAGTTATCTGCTTTGAGAAAGTCCCCGGATCTCGATTGCAACTTTTGACATCCACCTTGCGATCACTGGGCGAATTAAGTACATTTGTTTTAACCGCTCAAGCTCTGGCCAGTGCATATTAAGCGCGTAGAACTGTCTCATTTCAAGTCGTTCGGTGGCACGACTGCAGTGCCGCTGTTGCCAGGGTTCACGGTGATCTCTGGCCCGAATGGCTCTGGCAAGTCGAATATTTTGGATGCGCTACTGTTTGCCCTGGGGTTGGCCAGCTCTCGGGGAATGCGGGCCGATCGCCTGCCCGACCTCGTTAATCAAACTCACATTGGGCGGCGATCAACCGCAGAAGCGATCGTCACTGTAACGTTTGACATTACGGATGTCGCCCCAGATTTAATCATTGACCGCAATGCGCCCGCGGCCGAGGCGGATGCCGACAACACGATTGATATTGAGGCCACCCCGGCTGATGAGGCAGACCCGGCGGCAGCGGATGCAGAGGCGTCGGTCAACAGCCCCGATAGTGAGAATAAAGTGGTGCCCCTGCCCACCGCTCGCGAGTGGACGGTGACCCGCCGCCTGCGGGTGACCAATCAAGGGACCTATACCTCGAATTACTACATCAACGGCGACCCCTGTACCCTGACCGAACTGCATGAGCAACTGCAGCGATTTCGGGTCTATCCGGAAGGGTATAACGTCGTGTTGCAGGGTGACGTTACCAGCATTATTTCGATGAACTCCCGCGAACGCCGGGAAATTATTGATGAGCTAGCTGGGGTGGCTTCCTTCGATCGCAAAATCAATCAGGCGATGGAAAAGCTCGAAGTCGTGCGCGAGCGGGAAGAACGCTTTCGCATGGTGGAGCAAGAACTCATTGGCCAGCGCGATCGCCTGGCTCAAGATCGCCTCAAAGCCGAAAAGTACCAGCGCTTGAAAGCTGAACTGCACACTCGCAATGAGTGGGAAGCCGTATTGGTCTGGCAGCAGCAACAGCGACAGGTGAACGCTCTGCGTCAGTTGATTCAACAAGATGCGGCAGCGATTCAGCAATTTGGGGCGCAGGCGCAGCAATTAGAAGCAACCCTGCAGACAACGGCTGAAGAATTGGCCGGCCTAAATGCCCGCGTAAAAGCCCTGGGTGAAGATGAACACATTGCCCTGCAGTCGCAATTAGCGACTCAAGAAGCGGAACTGCGGCAACTGCAGCGACAGCAGCAAGCGTTAACCACCGCGAGTCAAGAGACTGCCGCTAACCTGCGGCAAGGTCAGATTGATCGACAAGAGCAGCAGCAAGTCCTGGCGCGACTGGCAGACGAAATCCAGATGTTGCAGCAGGGTGAACTCGTTACCTTCACTCGGCAGCAGGAAGCGGCCCAGTCAGCCCTCACCGCCAAACGGGAAGCCACCAGCGCGATCGCGAGTGCATCGCAAGCCTGGGTCGAAGAGCAAACTCAACGCCGCCGTCAGATTGAGGACTTGTTGCGCACGCTAGAGCCCCAGCGTACAGAACAGGTGCGCTTGCAAGAACGCGTCAGCCAGCTCACCCAGCAGATTACGGAGTTGACGAGCAGTGTGCAAGACCTGACTCAACAGATGGATGGAGCAGCGACGTCGGACGCCGAGGGGGCAGCAGCTGCGGGTTCAGAAGCGGCAATTCAGCATCTGGCGCAAGGACTGGCAGATGCCGAACAAGAACTCAAATTGCAGCAGGAAACTCAGCAGCGACTCTTGCAAGAGCAACGCCAAAAACAGCGCGAACTGGATAAGCTGGAAGCCCAGACCCAAGCGATTAAAGAAAGTCAGGGTACTCAAGCGACGCAAATTCTCATCGATAGTGGATTGCCTGGTATTTGTGGGCTGGTCGCCCAATTGGGGCGCGTCGATCCGCGGTTTCAGCTCGCGCTGGAAATTGCGGCGGGGGGCAGACTCGGCTATCTCGTGGTCGAAAATGATCAGGTCGCCTCCCAGGGCATTGCCCTGTTGAAACAACGCCGCGCCGGTCGCGCCACCTTTTTACCGCTGAACGCCATTCGCGTGCCCAAAATTAATCGCATCCCCGACTGGAAGCGGCCTGATGGACTGCTTGACTATGCGGTCGACCTGATTGATTGTGACGATCGCTATCGCAAAGTCTTTGAATTTGTCTTTGGCAGCACTGCGGTCTATGACACGTTACAGGCCGCTAGAGGCAACCTCGGCCAGCAGCGCATGGTCACATTGGACGGTGAACTGCTCGAAACGAGTGGTGCCATGACTGGGGGCAGCCTGAGTAAGCAGCGCGGACGGCTCCATTTCGGCACGGTAGAAGCCGGGGAATCGGAGGAAGCCCTTGCTTTACGCGATCGCCTGGCAGAAATCGACCAAATTCTGAGTCGCTGTGAGCAGCGGATAGCGGCCGCCAGAGCCGCTGTCAAAGCCGCCTCCGACGCGCTGCTCGAAGCGCGACAGCAGCACCGTGAACAAGAACTCCAAACCCAGCAGGTCCAAAAACAATTGCGGCAGTTGCAGCAACAGCGAGCCCAGGGCGAAGCGCGGTTGGCGCAATCACAAGCCGAGTTGACCACGGCCCAAAGCCGCTTGGTCGAGCTCGCCGCTCAGTTGCCCGAACAAGAAGCCGAGCTGCAGGCCCAACGCGATGCCCTCGCCGCCCTAGAACAATCGCAAACCCACAGTGAATGGCAACAGGCCCAGTCAGCAGTGCAGGCGCTAGAACAGCAATTGAGCGATCGCCAAGCCACCCTCCAGGCGGCTGAACGCCGACTACGCGACTTTCAAGCGCAACAAGAGCGGACGCAACTCACCCTGCAGCAGCAGCAAGCACAAATCGCCGCCGCTCAACAGCAGCAGACTCAGCAAGAGCAGCAGCGACAGGCTCAGGCGACTCAACAGACTGAACTCAACGCCGCGATGCAGCAGACCCGGCAACAGCTCAGTGCGCTGGATGCCAAGTTGGCGGCGGAGAAAGGTAATCGCGATCGCGTCGAAGGACAATATCGCGATCAACAAACCCAAAAGCAGCAGCTCGAATGGCAGCGAGAAAAACGCCTCGAAACGCGCCAAGAGCGTCAGCAGCAGCTCGCAGTGTTAGAAACTGAACTGCAAACCCAAGTAGCAGATTTACCTGACCCGCTGCCGGAAATCCCCGACGAGACAGATCTGGAAGCCGTCAAGAAACAAATTCGCTCTTTACAACGGCGTATCGAAGCGCTGGAGCCCGTCAATATGTTGGCGCTGGAAGAATATAACCAAACCCAAGAGCGGCTGGAAGAACTTTCCCATAAATTGACAACACTGCAAGAAGAACGCACCGAACTGCTGCTGCGCATCGAAAACTTTACGACCCTGCGCCAACAAGCCTTTCAAGAAGCATTTGAGGCTGTCAACGTCAACTTTAGTGAAATTTTTGCCCAGCTTTCGGACGGTGATGGTTATCTGCAACTTGACGATCCGCACAATCCCTTCAACGGCGGGCTCAACCTGGTTGCTCATCCCAAAGGCAAGCCCGTGCGGCGTCTAGCGTCCATGTCTGGGGGCGAAAAGTCACTGACGGCCCTGAGTTTCATTTTTGCGCTACAGCGCTATCGCCCCTCGCCGTTCTATGCTTTTGATGAAGTCGATATGTTCCTCGACGGTGCGAATGTTGAGCGCCTGTCTAAAATGATTAAGCAACAGGCTCAACAGGCCCAATTTATTGTGGTCAGTTTGCGGCGACCGATGATCGAAGCGGCCCAACGCACCATCGGAGTCACCCAGGCGCGGGGAGCATATACTCAAGTTCTTGGCATCAGCTTGGAACCCAAAAGTGCATCTGTATAGATTCCCAACCGGGCTAAAACAGAATCTTTCTGTCAGCAGACTGCTGAACCTCATGGACTGAATTGGAAGCTTTTGTCTGGATTATAGCGATGACACCCTACAGCCAGATCCGCCGCCGTTCCGAATTTTTAGGCACATCCGTCATCAACAGAGTGACAGGCAAACGCTTGGGGGTTGTTAGTCAGGTGTGGTTTGATATCGATCGCTGCAAAGTTGTCGCTGTCAGCTTGCGTAGGCGGCTATTACCGGGGTTGATGTTAGGAACCGAACGCATCGTGCTGCTTCACAGTTTTCGACAAGTGAGCGACATAATTTTGGTTGATGACGATGATGCGATCGCCGACGATTTCAACTTGTCGTCCTACAGCACTATGCTCAATTTTGAAGTGACCGCTGAGTCAGCTAAAACGCTGGGATGGCTAAGAGATCTAACGTTTGATGTGATGACAGGAAAGCTGGAATCAATCGTCACCGATTCGTTTGGTTTGTCCACAATTCCTGTTCGTCTCACTAGCACTTATGAATTACCATCGGACGAGATTGTCAGTACTGGGCATAGTCGCATTATCGTGTTCGAGGGCGCTGAGGACAGGCTTGCACAGCTCAGTGTAGGCATCTTAGATCGTTTGGGAATTGGCCGTACCCCGTGGGAGCGAGACGATCAAAGGGCATCTATTTTGATCATTTCAAAGCCGAACGACTGGCTACAATAGCTGAATGCGAAACCTACACAGATGGAAGCGGCTTACAACGATCCACGATCTAAGCACCTCCTTACAACATTTGTGCAATCCAAGTACGGGGGCTCATATCCAGGGGTTGGGCATCAACTTGGAAGCCAAAAGTGCCTCCGTATAGATCTGTTAAGATCAGGGTCCTCCTGTAGAATCATCTTTTAACCGAACTGCGTGCGGTTCACGCATTGATTTCACGTTTTAACTAGGCTCCGGCTATGACCCCATCCTATGACCAGTTCCGTCAACGTTCCGATTTTTTGGGCACACAGGTTGTCACCAGAACGACGGGTAAAAGCTTAGGATTTGTGAGCCAGCTCTGGGTAGATGTTGATCGCGGTGAAGTTGTGGCCGTGGGCTTGCGTGAACAACTGTTACCTGGGGTCATGTCAGGCAATGAGCACATCATGCAGCTCAGCAGCATTCGCCAAGTCGGCGATGTCATCTTGGTCGATGACGATGATGTGATTGAAGATGATCTCAACATGCTGCCCTACAGCACCATGCTGAATTCTGAAGTGATCACCGAGTCAGGAGAGATGCTGGGACGGCTGCGAGATCTGAAGTTTGATGTGGTGACTGGCAAGCTAGAGTCCATCGTGATTGCCTCATTTGGGCTACCGAAGATTCCGGATCAGGTGATCAGTACCTACGAGCTGCCTGTGGATGAAATTGTGAGTAGCGGCCCGGATCGTCTGATCGTCTTTGAAGGCGCTGAAGAAAAGCTGGTGCAGCTCAGCGTGGGTATTCTGGAACGGCTCGGCATTGGCCGGGCGCCTTGGGAGCGCGATGACGAAAATGAATACATCATGCCGACGCCAACGGCCAATCAGTTGCCGTCCGGCATTCAGACACCCGTTGAGCCGATGCAGCAAACCCGCACCCCAGTCGTTGAAGAACGCTGGACAGATGATGACTGGGGCCAGCCTGAACCCATTCCAGCCGAGCCGATACAACAGCGTCAAGCAGAAATAGCTTACCGTGAAGCCCCATTAGACGAGCCGGGTAATTGGCCAGTGCAGTCGGTGAACCCGCCACCGGTTGACTATGACGCAGATGCCAAAGACGTCACAGGAGATATCTGGACGGATGATGAGCCCGAACCTTACAACGCTCCCCCAGTTAACATTCCTCAGAAGAAAAAAGTAACCGAATACGAAGAAGAATTGGACTATTGATGGCTTCCGGTTATTACTGTGCGGCGTCAACTTGCATACCGTTTCCTGAGGGCAGGGGGGCAGCCGGGCAGGGGAGCTAGAAACGAGAAAGAGAGGGCAAAGGCAGCCGTCGAGTACTCGATTGTTAGCAGCTATAACTTGACATGGTTTTTGTTGGCGGATATCCAATGTCGGGTGTTCAGGGTATTAGGGAGGTATACGCAAATAGCATCCCATTTACCCTGCTCCCCATCTACCCTGCCACAGTCTCACCCAGATACTTTATTTTCAGCTAATCCCCTAGGTACAGGGCATCAGGCCGAGGGCTCAGGGAAGCCTGCTGTCGGGTGTGGCTCGTTTTCCACAGTCTGTGAAAAACGGGGGTAGTTTGGGTGCTGTACAATGCATTGTCGGACTGTTGATGGTGTCTGAAATGCGCAACGGCAGTCGCATCAGTGTCTGCCGCGATCGCACGCATTGTGTGCCAAAACACATCTACGAGGTCAGAGAATGACGGCAGAACTCGAAACGTTATCTGTAATGGGACTTCCAATTCACTGGCGATCCCGTTATGAAGATTGGCTATTGAGTCGACATCGTCAGGGGCTGGGCGCTCATGTGGTGACCTTAAACGCTGAGATGGCCATGCAGGCGGACCAGAACCCTAAGCTGAAAGCCGTGTTGTGCCAGGCAGATTTAGCCATTCCCGATGGTGCAGGAATCGTGTTGTATTTCCGCCTCAAGGGCAAGCGGATTCAGCGGTGTCCAGGCATTGAGTTAGCCGAATCGCTCTTATGTGCGCTGACGGCTGAGCATTCGGCGTTCTTTTTAGGCGCAGCGCCTGGGGTGGCCAAAGCCGCAGCTCAAACTTGGCAAGTGCGCTGTTCTCATCTCAATATCGTCGGAGTTCAAGACGGTTATTTCACCCCGGCAGACTTACCCGCGCTTGAAGAGCGGTTGAAGACCTTACAGCCGACGGTCATTTTGGTGGCCTTAGGCGTGCCCCGACAGGAGTTTTGGATTGCCGAGCGGCGATCGCTATGTCCCAACGCGATCTGGATTGGCGTGGGAGGCAGCTTTGACATTTGGGCGGGGACTAAAGAACGTGCTCCAGCCTTCTTTTGTAATAACAATCTGGAATGGCTCTATCGCCTCTATCAAGAACCGTGGCGCTGGCGACGGATGCTGGCATTACCCAAGTTTGCCATTCGAGCGCTTACCTACTAGCCCCGTGCGGCGTTCACTTGCAGACCTTTTCCTGGGGTAGGGAAGCAACGGTGCAGGGGAGCTCAACACGGCAACGGCAGAACGGCTTTTGCTCTCGAATACTAGGTCGCGACTTGCTTGACCCAAAATCGGGTCAAGACAAAGGGAGCACGAGAATCAATGCGCAAGGTCTTAGCACCGCGAGTATCAAGGCTAATGCCTCGAATGGTCGGGGTCTCCGGATAGGCTGTCTCCTCTTGAGCCGGCCCCACCCTTGTGGCGGCTTTAAAGATCGCCAGACAGTGGCCTTGGTCATCTAAGCAGGAGATCATCAGAGGCTCATTGCTGATAAAGCCAAAATCAATTTCCGTAATATGGCCCCCCAAGGTAATTTTGAGTCCGGTGTCTCGGGCGTGAGCCATCAAAGTCAGGGGTTCATCCGCAACTTGAAACATTGGATTAGAAGGGCGTAACGCGATCGCTGATTCAAACCAGACCTGCTGAGCGGCAAATTGCTGGTGAATCACTTCAAAGTTGGCCAATTGTTGCAGTGGTAAACACTGCCAAAGCGAGGGTAAAACAGATATTTGAGCTGCGATCGACGATTCGGACCGGGGGGGCTGTTGATCGCAGATGGCGGCAGTGTCGATAGCGTGAGTGTGCATGACGGTTCGAGTAGGTAGACATCCCTGTGACTCGATTTTCTCTACAGCCGCAGTCCGAGAGATTGCGTAGAAAGCATCTGGAGAGTGTGACAGTTTTAAGGCTGGCATGAGAGCAATTCCAATCACGTCACGTTGAAAAACGGAGAGCCACTGCACGCGAGACAGAACGTTCATGAAGTAGCTTTATAATTCCTTTACAAAGATTAAGGCGCTGCTCCGGATACTTTTTGGCCTTGCCAGTACTTTGCGATCGCCCACCGATCGCCGCGTGCCGCCTGCAGAATTCACAGTGCAGAAATAAATCTCCAACTGAATGAGCGCTGCAGCGATTTAAAGTCGCATAAGCTGAATACGGCTTGCTGTAACTGGCGATCGCCCAACTAATTTTTGCCCTTGCCAGCAGCCCGTTATGGTGACCGCATGTCGACCAGCATTCATGTCTAATTGCTGGGCTCAATCGGGCATGCCACCACGGGAATCGTGTTGTAACTACCAAACAACTTCAACTGTTCAGTGCAGTTCTCTAGTGCTCTGAGGGTTTGCTGAGTGGGTGTCGCTGCCAAACTGGCTTCTAAATCGAGAAAGAAGAGATATTCGCCCAGCGATCGCTTAGTTGGGCGCGACTCGATGCGGCTCAGATTGATATTGGCCTCAGAAAATAGCTCTAAAGGTCTTAACAAAGCACCCGGCGCGTTGACCGGCAAGCTGAAGGCTAAAGAGGTGTGAGCCCCTTGCACCGAGGCTGTTTTACCTAACACCCAAAACTGAGTGCAGTTATCAGGTTGGTCATTAATTGTCTGTGCCAGTACGGGTAATTGATACAAATCGGCGGCCCAAGCAGAAGCAATGGCAGCAGTCGTCACACTCTCTTCTAAATGTCGAAATGACTCTGTGGTTGAGCGCGTCGGCACCAAGGTCGCTTGAGGACAGTGACGGATAATCCACTGTTGGCATTGCCCCAGCGCTTGTGGATGGGAATAGATGGTTTCTAACTGGTGAGTATTTTTGGCGTGGGTGATGAGATTGTGTTGAATGGGCAACACCAAGGCCTGTTGAATTTGTAATGCTTCTAACTGCCACAGCGTGTCTAAGGTCACGGCCACGCTGCCCTCAATGGAATTTTCAACCGGCACGATCGCTAACTCGACGGCTTCCTGAGCAACGGCTTGTATCGCCTGCAAAATACTAGGATAGGCCGATAAAGCACTGTCTATTTGCTGATGTTGTTGCAACCACGCTTGATACGCGAGCGCCGCTTGTTCAGAAAATGTGCCCCGTGGCCCCAAATGCGCGATTGCGATTGCCATAGTGAAAGTTAGTCAGTATCCAATAAACAGTTAGGGAGTTGCGCTTAAATAACATCCCACCGACCCTGCTACCCATCCACCCTGCCACAGTCTTGTCCGGGTACTTTATTTTCAAGCCGATCCCTTATCTACATCACAGTAAAACAGGACTGACGCAGTTAAATCCGCTGTCTGCTAAAATCCGCCAACTGAGAACCGAGGCGACAGCATGCCCAGATCTTGCAGCGCTGTCGGCTAAGTAACAGATTAGCCGTGATGATAGCCGCCAGAACTCTCTGTTCATCCTCAGACGCGCGCTCGATCAACTCTATAAACCTGGTGGGATAAGCCCTAGCGTAACCGCATCAACTGGATTGGCCAGAGAACTAAAATCAGCTCTGCAGCAAGAGTTCGCATCGAATGAATGACAGCCCTGAGCATCAGCAACGGCAACAGAGGGGCTTAACATCCCGACAAGAAAATATGAAGAGGTGTTAACTTGATGAGTAAATGGTCAGTATTTACACGGCATAATGGAATAAGCTACCTCAGCCACGCATTAGGTGCTCTGAAATCGATTCGTAAAATCACACATCTTCATGCTTCGTCTTGCTGCTCAACAAACTGCAAATATGCAGATTGCCCGTCACTCTATACCGTTGAGTCACTATCTCAGGCAACCTCGGCGTTTAGTACATGCCCTGATGAATCCTGCTCAGGTAGAGGAGCTGACCCCCGACACATTTCGGTTTCACCTGCGGGGATTTCAGTTTTTGATGTTGAATATCCGCCCAGTTGTTGATTTACAAGTCGATGTCAGTCAAGACCGCTTAGTGAAGGTGCAGTCATTAAACTGTGAGATTAAGGGGCATCCCTTCACCGCTCATCAGTTTAGTCTGGATTTGTCAGGGTATTTGTGCTTACACGAGCAGGCCACTTACACCACACTCGCGGGTAATGTTAACCTCGCGATCGCAGTGGGGCTACCACCGATCCTGGCGATGACTCCGCATTCGATTCTCGAAACGACTGGCAATCAGATTTTGCGAGGCGTGCTGAATACGATTAAGTATCGCCTTATGCACCAGTTAGCTGCTGACTACGAACGCTGGAGTCGTCAGCAAGTGATGATGGCATCGCCGCGACGGACTGTGAACGCGGTGCGCTCATCATCCGCTTCCTATGCCGATAGTTAGAGCGGCGGCGGCTTAACCAGAGCTTTAGACAGACGCTTAATTTCTTAACCCAAAATCTGTTGCCTGTTAGCGGAAAAAGCATGTGTCTTTTGCAAAATGTTTGCTTAAATAAGCAGGGCTAAAGGTTGCTTGGCACAGAGAGGGCAAGAGCTTTGGTAGATAAATCGGCGGACAACTCGGCACCAGAAGATTCTGAAAGTCAGGTAAATGCCTCACGGTCAGTTCACTCGGGGCATAACGCGGCCACGCCAGAGTTGACTGCCAAGCAGTCAGAAGTCTCTGCGCCACCGCCGTCAACTTGGAGTCGGCAAAGAACCATGCTGGTAGCAAAGGTGGGCTTATTTTGCTTTGTCGTTGGAGCGACGACGTCTGCCGCTATTACCCTGAGACCACAGATTTCTCTAAATCGTGATGATGCCGCCTCGATCATGGCGCAACTGCCCAGCTTAAAGACTCTCTCCGAAAAGTTTGCTTTGAATCGGAATGAAGCGGCAGCAGCAATACCGCGCATCGCTCCCCTGGGTGCGATCGCTCATGGTGTCAGCGCCCAGGGATTAGGGGCATTTCCCGGCGAAGCTTCCGCGAGTTATCTTTGCGTTGCGCCCCCTCAGTCAGCCACTAGCGATGATGGCGAACCGCCCGCGATCGCGCCCGGCCCCGCCAATCTTGCCCTATCCGCCCTGACGAATGCGGTTGATCCCAACTTTGTGAACCAATTGCAGGCGGCTCCCTGGCCCGAAATTCATGAAGCCGCTCAGACCGCTCGCGTTCCCGTATTGATGTATCACGACATTCTGGAAGCAAAAGAAGTCTTCTTTGACGTCACTGTCGAAGAGTTTGAAGCACACCTCGAACAGATCGCAGAAGAGGGCTTGACGCCCATTTCCTTTGATCAACTCTACGAGCATCTACGACTAGGCTCGCCGCTGCCGCCCAAGCCCGTTTTACTCACCTTTGACGATGGTTATTCAGGGCATTACACCCACGTTTACCCGCTGCTGCAAAAGTATCAATACCCCGCCGTCTTTTCCCTATTTACGGCCAAGCTAGATGGTGACATCGTCGGACGGTCTACGGTGACTTGGCAGCAGGCAAAAACCATGGCGGCCGATCCTCTCATCACCATTGCGGCCCACAGTGTGACGCATCCCCGCGATCTGCGAGAACTAGAAGACGCCGAACTGCAGCGAGAAGTGGTTGACTCAAAGGCGCGGTTAGAAGCTCAACTCGGCATTCCCATCCGCTACTTTACCTATCCTGAGGGCAACTATGATGAGCGCGTCGCTGAGGCTGTAGCCGCGGCCGGCTTTGACGCCGCCCTCACCATGAGCAACTACGAAGAGTGGTTTGCCGGAGAATCTGACGATCTCCTCAGCATTGGTCGCTTTGGTCAGTCGCAGCTAGAGCGCGTCATTCCCGAAGCTTGGGAAGGCTTAGCAATGGAGGTAGTGGGCGTCAATACCTTCGACTTTTACTCTCCTATTCGGTTAATTGAACAGTTAGCAACCGAAGCAGTGCCCCTTGCCCTGGTCACTGGAGGACGTCCAGCTACCGTTCATGCCGATAGTCGCTATCAGCTTACGGAAATTTTGGAACGCACTAACGCCCAAGCTGGGGTTGATGGCGCGTTTTTCAACCTGCGCTATCTAGATTCCAACGTCATGATCGGCCCCGTGCTGAGCCAAGCCACCCAAACCTTTGTTCCCGGTAACCCGAGCGAAAATCCCCTGCTTGACAGCCGACCTTTAGCGTTGATCAGTGCTGATGCGGTCAAGTTCGTTCCCTTCGACCATACCAAGCACAATACCCTCCGTGGTATTCAGTCAGAGATGGCGAATGTCACCGATGCGTTTGTCGGCGCGGCCTGGCTCGTACGAGATGGCCAACCTCAAACGGCCTCGTCTTTTGGCACCCTATTTGACTTTGAAGCCAACCGCCACCGCGCTTTTTGGGGCATCAACAATGCGGGGCAACCCGTCATTGGTGTGACCAAAGGCCGCGTTGACTCGGTGACTCTGGGTGAGTTGCTGCATCAAGTCGGATTTCGCGATGCCATGATGGTTGACTCTGGCGCTAGCACCTCCCTGAGTTATCAGGGCGAATCGTTCGTCGATTACACCCCTCGCCCGGTGCCCCACATGATTGCCCTACTGCCGGAGGAGGAGGCCCAAGGCCCCTGTCCCCTCACCTTTGAAGAGCTGCCCAGCACTGAAACTGACTGGACAGCGGAGTTTTAACCACATCTCCGTTCGTTAAAAGCTTAAGACTAACTTCGTTAACCCCCATGAGTTCTCTCTGCATAGCAGAAGGCGAAACTCTGAATACGGAGTTCGGAGTTCGGAGTTCGGAATAAGAACACTTGCTGTGTGGTGCTTTCAGAAATTACACCTGATGGCGAATCGCGATAGTGCTTGGCAGCAGAAGTCTGACTATCCTTCTCGTTTCTAGCTTCCCTGGCCCGCTGCCGCCTGCTCTAGCTAAGCTTACACACATCTCTGTAAAACGGTAAAATGCCGCATTGCCACCCCTTTTTTCCAAAAAACTTGGAGGGAGATCGGAGTTTACAGTCCCCCAGAATTGAGCGATTTAGGAGGCGAGATCTCTGAAAATGATCAACCAGGAACTTATGCATAAGCGGCAGCTTGCTCTATAGAACAGCATGCGAATTTACGCCACACGGTGCTGAAGCATCAGTCCTGTTGCTGAGTATTTCGCTTGACATCATTAGATGAAAATTGAGCACACAAAACTGCATATTTCTTAGCAGAGAAGTCGAAGGCTCGCCATATTTGGCGCTCAAGAACATTAGGCACTCTACCAGTAGGGTATATAGATCATATGTATCTAGGAGAACTCGAGATGCCTGGCGTAGAGTGAGAAAAAGCTTGATAGATTTTCCTCTGGTTGATCGCCCGGCTGTTTCATTGCAGTGAGGTTCACTGATGCAGCACTTTACACGTCACGAAACTGTAATTTTGACTCGTACTAGCTCTACCCGATTGGCCTACCTGGCCCGTACCGGCATTATTGTGCCTGTTGCGAGTGAAGAGCAGAAAGCTGAGCCAGCATATTACACCTGGGAACAAATTTTAGAGTTGCGAGCGATTCGGCGTTTGCGTCAGCAGCTATCTTTACAGATGATTCGCAAAATCATGGCCTTTTTGGAAGGTGCTGGCTGTGGGGCTTTGCACGATAAACATTTAGTCATCAAAAACGATGAAGTGCATTGGGTGCAGTCTCAAGAAAATATGGCACCCTGTGTCGTCCAGGTCGCAGCCAAGACTGGTTGCCATGTGGGTCAGCTCAATCTGATGACGCTGCCATCACTCATGAACTTGGCTGATGAAATTTGGGAGACCGCGCGCAACTCTAATGTGATTGATCTTGCCAGCTTTCGGCAGCGAGTGATACCTTTTCGTCCTCGATGAGTTGGCTCATTTGAGGTGATACTCGTCACGTTTTAGAACCGATTGGGGTCACGGTTTGTGAACGGTTGGCGTCACCTGTCCTTTTTGCTCATATCACGTAACTAGATGGCCATTATCACGCGAGGTCACCCGTGCAATCACGGAAAATTCCTATCTCATGATGAAGAATTAAAGAAGATGAGACCTTAGTGAAAACGATGAGTGTAATGACAGCCCCTGCCCCTATTTTTGATATCGCTAATGACTATCGCAGTCTGAGCATCATCTACTGGCAAAAACTTGTCCGTGAAGGGGTGCCCAAAAAAGAAGCGCAGGCGCTGGCTAAAGCGATCGTTAAATTTGAGTTATTCGCCCAATCTCCTTCGCAGGAACACAAGCAATTAATTTCACGGTTTAGTGCGCTGCTATGCCGGGCGCAACTGTGGCGTAGCGATTTGTTGCTGTGACGGATCGATGCCACCAAAACACAGGCTGAGGGCAACTCGAAAACAGCGCAGGCATCGTTGTGGCGATCGCCGCTAGACGGCCAAGGGCTTGTCTACAGCGGTCAACTGCTCCATCGACAGGTCCAGCTTTACCCGCTGATCGCGAGTAAAGTGACAGTCAAACAAGTCGGCATCCGTCAAAATCGCCCCAGTTAAATCTGCGGTTCTAAAATCAACACCCCGCAAATCGGCCCCTGCCAAATTGGCGTAACAGAGCTGTGTACCGCTCAGGTTAGCTCCGCTCAGATTAGCACCATGCAAGTCAGCCAGTCGCAAGTCAGCCCCTACCAGACAACTCCCTTGCAAGTGACTGCCAGTCAACTGGCAGCGAATGAGCGTTGCTCGTTCAAAGGAAGTGCGACGGAGTTGTGCATGACTCAAATTTGCACGCCAAAGCATGGCTTTAGCAAAATCAGCCTCTTGCAGCAGGCTATGACTCAGGTTGCTGCCAGTTAGGTCAGCCCCTTGCAAAATTGCCTTGCTTAGCTTTAAGCCAGGCATCCAAGCTTCACGAAAGTCGACGCCGCTAAAATCACGTCGTCCCGCTGAGTAGCTTTTCAAGAGTTGCACAATTTGCATGAAGTTAACGGTCGATAAAAAAACGTTTTAGACGCTTTCACAGCTAAAAAGTAGCCATCAAAGGCCTGTCAATGTAAACTAATGTAACAATTTTTTGCGGGATTCGCAATCTTGCTCATGCTGCGCAATTTCTGGCTGTGCTGCTTCAGATGCGGTGTAAGGGATCGGCTTGAAAATAAAGTACCCAGATAAGACTGTGGCAGGGTGGATGGGTAGCAGGGTCGGTAGGATGTTATTTAAGCGCAACGCCCTAAATGAGTGACGGCTTTGAGGCCCGGGGCTGAGTCGTTTATCATATGCGCTGCTTCAGCCTGTGGAATTCTTGAGGACTTACTCAGCAGCTCCCCCAATCCCCCAATCTATTAGGATGCGGCATAGGTTCTATTTCTTTTGTTGGGATAATGGAGATGCAGGTTTTGGCACGGCAAGCCGGTCGTTGGCTGACTCACGCTGTCGAAGCATATTGGCAGAGTAAGGTTATTGGGCTGACCTGAATCAAGAGTTGATGCCGGTCAACCTAAGTTACCTGAGGACGATCGCGATGTGGTCACAAGCTTGGGAATATGCCCTCAGTCATGGAGATAAATTTGTCGCGGCGCTGCAGCAGCATTTGCTGTTGGTGGCAGTACCGCTGCTGATTGGCATCGTTGCAGGTTTACCCTTGGGCTTGTGGAGTGCGCGCTCTAAAACGGTCTCGACGGTGGTGATTAACGGCTTTAATGCGCTGCGGGTGATTCCTAGCTTGGCGATATTGTTCTTAGCTATTCCCGTATTGGGCTTGAGCTTTGCGTCGGCCGCGATCGCTCTCACGCTGCTAGCCATGCCGCCAATTTTAATCAGTACCGACGTCGCCTTTCGCACGATTGATCCGGCTATTCGAGAGGCGGCGGTCGGCATGGGACTGTCTAACCTGCAGATTCTACGTCAGGTAGAAATTCCGCTAGCGCTGCCGGTGATTATTGCAGGCATCAAAACTGCCACAGTAGAGGTGATTGCCAGCGCCACGTTAGCCGCATTCGTCGGTGCCGGAGGGTTGGGCGACTTCATTGTGCTAGGCTTTGCAGCTTATGACCCAGCAATTTTGTTGGTCGGGGCAGTGCCGGTAGCGCTGTTAGCGCTGATCGCTGAAGTGAGTTTGAGTGGATTGCAGCGATCGCTCCAACCACCAGCCCTGTCAAAACGGAGTTGACGAAAGTCTCGATGTAGTCGCTTGAAGCAAAGTATTGATGAAGTTCTTAAAAGTCTGTTGGGGTGTAGCAGTTGGCTTGCATTGTCTACTGATAGCTAACTACGTAGTGCAGAGAATTGCTGGCCACTTTACGGGTTATCACTTACCCCTTGGCACAATCTACGAAAATTATCTAACATTCACCATCTGGTTCTCGATACTCACAATCTTTGCCACACTCATTGCATGGTTTGGGCGCTTGAGGCAGAAAAAGAGTACTCGCCAAACGAGAAAAATAGTTCAGCTCTTAGGGTTATTGGTTTTTGGCTTGGTTTACAGTCTCTTGGGGCTGATGTTCTATACTCTAACGGCCCTTTCTACGCCCACTCGCTACAGGGAAGCGATATATGCTTCACCTAGCGGTGAGAAAGTCGTTATTTTCCAAGAAGTTGCTGACTTTTTTGATGGTAGTTCAGTCTATGCCTACCAGGCACGAGGTCCTTTTCGAAGAAACTTAGGTCTTTTGTTTATGGCCGATTATGGTGACGCAGACTCAATCAAAGATAAATTCTTTGACCCAAAGCAACTTAGCCTAACCTGGACTGCCAATGAAAGCACTCTGCGCTGGGAACTCAAAGATACTCAAGATCCAGTTTTAGAATTACTGGGCGCAGAAACGCTTACGCTCGATTAGACAGCACCTGCTTCAGCAGAGAATTATTTGCTGAAGCAGGTGCTGTCATCCTACTTGCTAATGCATGAATGGATTTTCTACTGAATGAAAGTTCTGATATTTCTCAACGGAAATCCGATCGCAGGCTTATCCGCTTTTTGCCAGTCGGGGCAAGTACCGCCTCTCTGCCAGCCATAGGGATGCATGGCGCAAATGAGCGGTGTACGCTGTTCCTTTTGAGTACCGTAGGCGTGGCCATGGTAATTGGCACAACCGACACAAGCTGCGGGGCGAGAGGTGGACATATCAGCAAAGCCGATTTGCGATCGCAAAATTTGTCGCTTGCGTTGTCCCTGATGCCAACGCTGATAGGCCCGTTGACGACACCGATAGTTGGCTCTGAAAAAGACATCTCCTAACTCAGCCATGGTCGATCCCCCATTTGCTGCTTATGTGTAAGCTAGCTTTAGAAGGGCTAGATCTGCCGGAAAAATTATGCTTATCCATCGCTTGTGATGAGAACAGCAAAGATCAGCAATAGTTCGCAATATTCCTGCAGCTACCCCAATTTTTCGCCCGGCTCCAACCGATTGCCATTAGCAAAGTCCCAACCGGATTGGGCCTTTTTGCCGCTAGGTTTAACCGTGCGTAGCAACAGCAGTCCGTCACCGGTTTGGATAATGGGACCGAAATTTTTCACGATCGCCACTACGGTTCCTGAAACGCTCTCGGTGGATAAAGTGGCCAGTTGCGATCGCAACGGCCCAAATTCCTCGGGTAGTTGCTCCCAATACTCATTCCCGAGTGGGGCTGTCGCCTCAACTTTCAAATCCTTTTCGCGAAATTGGGTGACACAGTTGGGATAAAAGCCGCGAACTTGATTGTGCAGGGCGATCGCGGGCTTCTGCCAATCCAGCTGATAGTCCTCTTTTTTAATCAGTGGGGCATAGGTCGCCGCATCCTCGTTTTGAGGTTGAGGCTGGAGGGTACCGGCATCCAGTTGTTTGAGCGTTGCGGGCAACAGGTCGGCGCTGATGATGGCCAAGTCTTTGGCCAGGTCGAGGGCATTATCCAACAGTCCAATCGGGCGCTTGCCTTCTAGTAATTTAGGGCCAGTGTCCATCCCGGCATCCATCTGCATGGTATCGATGCCGGTTGCTGTTTCACCGTGATAGAGACACCATTGGATCGGAGCCGCGCCGCGATATTTAGGGAGCAGGGAACCGTGGGCATTCACACAACCGAGTCGCGGCATAGCTAGAATTTGCGGCGATAAGATTTGACCATAGGCGACGACAACAAAGGCGTCGGCATGCAGCGCCGCTAATTTTTCCAGGGTTTCGGTATCTTTTTTAATGCGTTGGGGCTGCCAGACGGGGATGTCGGCCGCGATCGCGACTTGCTTGACCGGCGACGGCATGACTTGTTTGCCACGTCCGCGCCGCTTGTCGGGTTGGGTCACCACGGCGGCGACATCAAAGTCGGGATGGGCAATCAGAGCCTCTAAACTGGGGACGGCAAATTGGGGAGTACCAAAGAAAACGATGCGCATGAGGGGGTGTGAGGGTGGAAGGGTGTGAGGGTGGAAGGGAGGATTGTTCAAATATATCGGTGTTGCAGGGGCGAGGCATGCCCGTAATGACTGGTAGGTAAGACCGCGACGTGGTAGCGAGCAGATCTCGTCCGTAAGGGGGATCTCAAGATTCAAGTAGGCTTTTCCCGTGTGGGATCTCTCAGAATTTGAAAAAGCCCAAAATGGCTCGCATCAAGGCACGATCGCAATCGTGATGCGGCGACTAAGTTGCACACCGCCAGTGCTGCCCAGGGTGCTGTTGCCATAACCGACGGGTACCCAATGTACCGAGTCATCACCGAGTCGCTGAGCGAGATATTGCTGCACCGCGATCGCCTGTTGATAAGACAGGTCAGTGGACGTTGCGCCTTCGGTGTCAAAATCGGTATAGCTGCCCAACACCACTGTGGCATTGGGATAGCGGGCGACATCAGGCAAAATGCTGTCGAGCAAAGATTGGGCGTTAGGCTGCAAAGTGGCCTGTCCCGGCACAAAGAGGACATCACTGGGGAGCGTGACCCGGTAAGCATTGACTTGAAAGAGCGGATCCGGCGCTTCGCCGATGGCGGTTTGCAGGGCTGGCGCATTCGTATTCGGCGACTCGGTTGGTGGGGCCACCGTGGGGGGATTGAGACGATCCGCCGCCGTGCTGATGCGATCTTCTAGGGGCATTTCGGCGCTGGGCAGCGCCAGTTGACGCTCGACTGCCGAAGTGCGATCGCGCAAAGTTTGCAAATCACCCGCGATCGCGTCCAGTTCAACACTGACTTGTTCGCGTTGTTCGGCGGTCAAGGCAATCGGGCGAGTTGGCTGCGTTGAGGTTACCGGGGCTGGCGCGGTTTCTAGGGCCGCCGTAGGAACGGCGGCTGAGGTTTCCTCTCCCGTCCACCAGGCTGGCAAACTGCCCACTTTTTGAAAGAATCGTGAGGTTTTACGGGCCGCCACTTCCACTAAAGGTGGCTCCGGATTACTAGCAGGAAAGAACTCTGCCACCAACATGCCAAACAGCCACGCGCCGCCAACGCCTGCTCCCAACAGTGCCCATCGCAAGATCCAAGCAGAGAGCGATCGCAGTCCTTGCCAGCGGCTTGGTACCGGCGACTCGATCACGGTCGGCGCAGTAGGCGACGACAATTCAGGGGGTAAGGGCTCAGTTGGCGTCACGCCTGGTCGAGGCGGCGGACTATTGAAGGGAGGGAGTTCAGTCATGGCGGCGACTCAGAGGGATTGCAAATACATCCACTGAATGTCAGTTGAACGCGATACGAGCACATCAGCACTCGCAATCAAGGCGCTAGATATAGGGTAACGGCGATCGCTCCGATTCATCTAAAGTCTCGTAGAGTCTTAGGAATTGCTCAAGGCGTCGTATCGGTAGATGGTGCCGCTGCTGCCGCTGCCGGATCTCGCCAAAACACTAGGTCATCATTAATGGGCTGCAACTCTGTACCGGGGTAGTAAAACTGGAGAATGCGTTCAGCACTCCAATTGAGATCGCCCAGATTGTAGGCCCCGGTTTGGCTCATGCCCACACCATGGCCAAAGCCGCCACCGATAAAACGATAGCCCTGAAGTTGCGGCTCGGCAGCACCGGGTACGGTTTCATACAATCCGGCGGTGTAAAACAACAGACTTAGAGGGGGGGCGATCGCCCGAATGACCTCATCCTTTTGCAGGGTCACGACACCCACATCGGTGGCGACTTGCAAGGTCTGCACCCGGCCCGAGGCGGCCCGCTCAGTGACCACGAGCCGCTGCACCTCAGTCAAGTTAGCGAGGGGGTGGTTGCGTGGCTGTAGATACTCTTTTAAGTCCTGGGCGATTTTTGCGAGCGAGGCATCTTCCTCCCACCGAAAGGCATCCCAAGTTTCTGAGTTGAAGCCCGTTTCCAGCGAGAGAAAGGCTTTCAAGTTGTTTTCATCCGTTAACGGGCGCGTAGCTAAATCCCAACTGCCCGAAACGGAGTCCACCACGGGTTGTAAATAAGGGCGATCGGGGCCGTTCCACACGTGGCTAAAGGCCGCCGTTACCCCACCGGCATTGGAGGAATATAGAGCATCGACCAATTCATTACCGTAGGTGAGGACCTGTCCCCGAGTATTGGCAATCGCGCGATCGCTCTTATTGGCAGCGCCGCTAATGCCCCAATAAACCTGACATTGCGTATCGGCACACAGCTCGTAGTTATCCACCTCAAACCGGCGCAGGTTACGTAACACATAGGTGCGGGCCAAAATCGCCTGGGCTTCGATTGTCGTCGCTGGGGCCGCCAGCCCAATTTCATAAGGCACCACGCCCCGCAAATAGGTTTCAATCGGCACTTTATTCACTAGCGTATAAGTGCCGTAGGCATTGGGTTGCAGGCGCAAGTTGCCACCGTATACCCGTACGGTATCGGCTACCTGACCATATTTTTCAATCACCCGCACGCGCTGGTTGCTGGGAATAATGCTGACAATGTCGCGGTTATAGCGAAAGCCGTTAAAAATTGCTGCGGCCTTGGGTACGTCGCGCAGGACTTGACTGTCGACATAAACGTTTTCGTAACCAGCGGCTTGCAGATCTTGAAGCAATAGCCGCCGTAACAGGGGCGTATTGTAAACGTCGCGCTGGGCCCAAACTTGCCAGTCGCCTGGTTGGGCAAGTTCAGTTTCGATGCCGCGATCGCGCCATTGATTAGCGCTGTCTTCAGCGCTTTCAAAGCTGCGGTGAGTGCTCAAAACCACTCGCTCTCGCAGGGACGTTGTATCTAGGGGCGTCGGGGCGGTGTCTAGCACCACCTGATTGGTAGTGAGCGTTTCTAACTGGTCACCCGTTTTGAACTGGACGGTGAGCTGGGCACCGTCCAACGGTTCAATTACTAAGGTCTTAGCATCGTCTTGGCCAAATCGTTGCACGATACCAATTTGCAAAACGGGATTTTGAGGCTGTTGGGCCACAGCTGCAACAGGATTCAGCAGGTTACCGACAATCGCGATGCTGGCTGCCATCAACCCGCCAGCCAGAGTATTGGTCGCCACAATCCGCGATCGCAGTTGGCTCAGCATGACTCGACTCATCAGAAAACATTGCCCGCATTGTAGCGAAGCGATCGCGTAAATTTTTGCTCAGTTATTTCCCGGCTCCAGCTCATCATGACTACCGTGGAAAATAGAACCCTGCCACGTTTTATTAGAAGCCATGCGCATTCAAGAGGTTCCCCTCCAAGCGATTCATCGGCCCCTCTACTGCCCACATGACCCGGCCCGACTGCAGGCCCTGATGGACTCGATCAGCACCATTGGCTTGCAGGAGCCCATTGAAGTGTTGGAAGTGGAAGGTAAATTTTATGGTTTTTCTGGTTGCCATCGGTTTGAAGCGTGTCGCCGATTGGGGCACGCAACGATTCGCTGTCGCGTGCGGCGAGCCCCCCGGTCAGTCCTGCATTTTCACCTGGCTTGACCTTGTGACAGTGAACAGGCTCAATGAGAAGCATGTTCACCGTTGACCCGCAACTGCCGATGCCCCGCGATCGCTCTTCTGCTTTAACTTCTTCAAACCCTGCCGCGACGGAACGCCTGCGCGACCTCATGACGGCTGCAGACATTCCCAGTTTTCGGGCTCTGGCCCGAAAAGCTCAGGTGTCTGACTGGGCCATCCGACAACTGCGCAGCGATCGCATCGTCACCATGCGCGTTGATCAGCTCACAAAAATTGCGGCGGCTCTAAATCTGCCGTTATCTGAGCTATTGAGTCAATTTGGCGTAGGCCATGCTCCGCCATCTTCTGTTAAACAGACGGCTGAGACGAGCATTGACCCCCTCAGAGCCGAATATCAGCGCTTACAAACTCAGCTAGAACAGCAGGCAGTTACCCTGCAACAGCAATTTCAGACGGCGGCTTTAACCGTGCTGGAATCCTGGCTGGTGCAGTGGCCCACTATCACCCATGCCGTCGAAAAAAATCCTGACTTACCAGCCAGTCGACTGGTGCCTTTAGTGCAACCGGTGCAAACCCTGGTAGAACAGTGGGGGGTCGCAGCGATCGCTCCCGTCGGCGCCACGATGCCCTTTGATCCTCAAGTTCACCAATTAATGACGGGTGATGCCGACCCCGGTGCCTTGATTCGGGTCCGCTATGCCGGCTTTCGCCAACGAGGCAAGTTACTGCATCGGGCCAAAGTAAGTCCGGTAGAGGATTAAAAGAGCATCCGGGAAGCCATCAATTCGGGGTCCGCGCCTATGGACGGGCTTGCGCGTATTCCCCGGTGAGCTTATGCAGCTGGTCTACTAGCAAGCTTAAGAACAACCCAACATCAGTGACGACCCCAATAGATTCTAGGGAACCGCGATCGCTCAGCTTCGTCACCACAGCGGGATTAATATCAACACACACCATCTTCACGCCAGCGGGGGTCATATTTCCCACACCGATAGAGTGCAGCATGGTTGATAGCATCAGAATCAGGTCGGCCCCTTCGATCAAGCGCGCATAATCAGCCTGTGCCTGCAGCAAATCCATTTGAGTATCTGGCAGTGGCCCATCATCGCGAATCGAGCCCGCGAGCGAGAAGGGCACATGGCTCTTCACGCATTCATACATGACGCCGCTCTGCAACACACCTTGCTCGACCGCTTGGGCAATGCTGCCGCAGCGACGAATCGTATTAATCGCTTTCAGGTGATGCCGGTGCCCCCCATGGACAGATACGCCGCGCTGCATGTCCATGCCTAGAGAGGTACCCATAAGTGCTTGCTCAATGTCATGCACGGCGATCGCGTTCCCCCCCAGCAGACCGTGAATATAGCCGCCACGAATGAGCGTCTGCAGATGTTCACTCCCCCCAGTGTGAATCACAACGGGGCCAGCCGTGACCACGGCTTTGCCACCCTGGTCACGAATCCGACGCAAATCCCAGGCGATTTGCTCAACCACCAGTTCGACGCGCCGTTCACTAGAGACCCCTGCCCCCATAAAGCTGAATTCTTCCGTCGAGCGCTGTTTGAGGCTGGTATCGTTACGCTTGGTCCGAATACCGGCACTGCCGACCACCACCGACTCACCGACTTGCAAATCGCGCAGGAGCTTGCAGCGAGCGAGGGGACCGGCCGACGTTTGGGTCACCGCGATCGCGGCATCCATCCGCTGCCCCGCCACCAGCATCCATTGCCCATCGACAGAAATCTCAGTCGGATAAATGGCCGTCACGTAAAAGTCATCAGGGGCCACACCGACCTGGGTCACAACTGCTAGGTGCGCATCAGCCGCATCGTCAGACTGAACCACCGCCCCCAGATCAACCAGTTGCCCCAAAATGTTTTCCATAACTGCCACATCCGGGGCCGACACTTTGACCTCGGCAGTAGAGATATCTTGACGCTGTTTGCCTAAGGTAAAGTTCAAGACTTGGAAACTCCCTCCCCCAGTCACAATCGTATCGAGAGCCTGATTGACCAAACCAGAATCGAGGAGGTGTCCCTCAAAATGCACCACTCGATTTTGAATCGCTGTCGCCTGAGGAGACACCTGCCGAGGTTCGGTCACTCGCAATGTCAAACACTTGGCCGCGCCCCCGGCCTTTAAAAATTCGGTCAGGGGGGTTTCAACAACCGTAAAGCCCCGCGCTGTCAGCACTTGCTGCAGGTTGTCACTGGCGCTGTTCAGCAGGATGATGCGATCAACGTTGACCGCATTACAAGCAAAATTGATCGCATCCACTTCCTTCACTGGAATGCGCTTTTCAGCGGGAATGCGATGCTCAATTAAATGATTTGAGTAGGTGTCAAAAGCGGCCGGATAGTAGAGCAGATAACCATCCGTCAGGGGGCAGAAACAGGTATCCAGATGGTAAAACCGGCGGTCAATGAGTCGCAGTGAGAGCACCTCAACGTTTAACCATTGAGCTAAGTAGGAGTGAGCGTCGAGTTCCGTACGGAAGCCATAGCCGGCCCAAAGCAACTCGCCCGCGCGATCGAGCAAAGCATCGCCAGCTCCCTCAAAGGGCAGACTTTCAGGCAGCTTATGCACGGTATACCCTTGATTGGCAAACCACTGTTCAAAATAAGGTTCTTCACCCTGACGTTCAGGATGAAAAAAGCGGCTCAGCACCACCGTGTCGCCCAGCACTAAACCAGCATTCGCTGTGAACACCATATCTGGCCAGCCTTGGCGAGGTTCTACCAACTCGACTGTCACGTGCTCTTTGAGGAGTTGATAGAGCTGCTGCCACTGTTCCTGGGCGCGATCGCGTGACGACCGATGAATATTGCCCTCCATCCAGGGATTAATGACGTAATCAACCTCGTAGTGCTGAGGGGCACACATCAAAATTTGCACAGGCTGTGTCATGGTCCGCTTCTATCCTGAATAAATGGGCGCAACGTCAAGTCAACTCATTGGGGAAATCAATAATCCCCAGCTCTCCATTATCACTGACTAGAGATTAACAGCGCCCCTTTTTATCTTCAAAAGCAGCCTAATTGTTATGGATTCTTGATTATGTGCAGGATTCCTCAGCCGCACAAAGCCTCTTGATTCAGCTTGTCTCCGATGAACGCTAGCCGAGGTAACGATATGATGCCGGTCTTAAACAGCAATTTATAAGTAGGCAGGCGTTATTAAATTGCAAATGATGTAGGTTACGGTTGAGGAACGAAACCCAACACTCGAAAAGGTTTTGTCACCATAAGCTCGTTCTACAAAAGATTCAACCCACCTACTTAGAGGCTGCTGAAAAAGTCTAGAATCCCCAATACACAAGAGACATAGCCGTTCTGAGTGGCATTTATATGCAAGGCAAATTCGCTGAAAGTCCCATTCTCTCGTCAACAAACCTTGCACTTCATCTGTCATTTGTTGGCT
>JBCDAJ010000025.1:0-54929 GCA_039185935.1 Cyanobacteria bacterium P01_F01_bin.56
CAGGAACGACACGACCAACGCATCCGCATCAATTGGCAATTTTCGCTTGAAGCCGCACGGGACAAATTTCAGCGCCATTATGTCAAAATCCAAGCGGACAAGAGTCTCTAGAGTGGTGGAAAACTTTATTTCCAAAGTATTAAGGCTGCTTGACTCATGGCGAGCCTGCGCTGAGCCTTTAGGGGCGGGCTACCGATTGTGAAAAGGACGCTTGAAACTGCTGCTCGCGTTCTGCCCTGGTCTCTTGGCCAGGTGCCCAAAGACTCTGGTAAAAGAAGTAGGAAACTCCAGCGTACTCGCGATCGCGCACAGCTTCTAGCTGCTCGGTCAGTAAATCAACATTGGTAGGCCGATTTTTGAGTCCGCTCAAGAGACCAATACTGGTGGGCGTACGTTTACGGGCAGCAGCGGTAGCGGGTTTGTTCAGTTCCCAAACGAAGCGGTCGAGGTCATTGCGGTAAATCTGCACAATGATTTCGTCGAGCAGGCCATCGGCATCCCAGGTGGGCCAGTCTTGCAAATACCTGGCGTAGGAAAACGGATACGGATTGGGCGAAACAGAGAGCAACGCGCCGGGTTGACGGCGATCAATCACGTTCCGGACTTCACCCATAAACTCGCTGATTTTGTCGGCTCGCCAACGCATCCACGCCGCGTCATTTTCATCCGCTGGGGGAGAGTTGCCCTGGTTTTCTTGCTGATATAGCGCCACGGTATAGGAGTCGTAACCCATATCAACCGGCAAGCCTAGATGGTCGTCAACCTGAATGCCCTCAATATCGTAGTTATCCAAGACCTCGCCGATGAGCTGCAGCAGTAGATTTCGCGTTTGAGGATGAAACGGATTCATCCAGGTGAAGACTTCGTTGCCCATGGGGATGTCTTTGGAGCCATCGCGCCGCTGGGTAAACCACTCGGGATGAGTCTCGTGCAACTGGTAATCGCCGGGAGCCATAAACCCAAACTCAAACCAAGGAATCACGGCCATATCTTCGGCGTGGGCAATCTCGATGAGTTCTTGCAACATGTCGCGATCGCCCTGAGCCGCTTCAAAATCGGGATTTTCACCGGGCCAGAGACGGCGGTTTTGCCCCAAATAGCGCTCGGCGACAGCACTAGGATATTGGGTATAGCCCATGTTCCACACGACGGGATACAGGGTATTGATATTCATGGCTTTGAGCCGCTGAATGCCCGTTGCTAACTCATCGCGAGAAAAGAGGACTTCGCTGTCGATGTTGGTGAGCCACACGCCTCGCACTTCTTGAGCTGGTTCTGCTTGCGCATATAAAGCCGTGGGAACAGCGATGTTGGCTGGGTTGATCGTGGCCTGCAACCGTGCGTCCGGACTCGCGGCACAAATTAAGGCGGCGACTTCGCCACGGGTAATCGGCGCAAAGCTATTAGCCTGCAGGGGATTTTCTTCGCTCACCAACGCGATCGCTGAGAGCATTGCCGCAGTGCCTTCTAGCGCATAAGGGGGCACGCGATCGCCATCCTCCAGACTGGCCTCCAGTAATTCTTGGGCTCTGGCAACGTAGGGCAACTGAGCTTTGGCCGCGATCGCGGTTACGGCCTCGCCTCGGGTAATGGCGCGACCGGGGTCGTAATAGTCCGCCGGATAGGTGTACAGCACATTCACGGGCGATGGCAGACCCAAGGCAGTTTCAATCGCGGAGGCACCACCATAGGCCGCCTCAGTGGGAAAGCTACGATTTAGCATCGTCGTAACGACCCCCCAAGTTGCCGGTTCATCGGGGTAAAACCGGGCCAAACTTGCAGATGCCACACCAGCGGGCGGGGGCGTCTGTAAGTCACTAATCAACACGGCCCCCCGACGGGCGAGTTCATCAATGCAGTCAGCCGCCCAGTAGTCATCAATATCCCCCGGTAGCGGATTGGCCTGCGCGCGTACAGTGGGGCTGGGAATAGTGAGATCGCCTGCATCAACTCCATTCAACGCCAGCATTTGAGCTTGAGTCTGGTGCGCCACCCCAGTATTTGTGGGCTGTGCCAACAGCGGAATAAACGCGCCAATGGTGGTGACCAAAATCAGGCCCAGCAAGAGGCCCGTTAAAAATCGCTGAGACTGGGGACTGAGTTTCATCGCAGAGAAAATATCGGAGGAAGGATTAAAAATGAGCGAAGCTTAGCCACCGCTGCGTTTAGCGGTATAGCCGGCTTTTTGTAAAGCCGCTAGTACCGTATCTGCCTGGTCGCCTTGAATTTCAACAAGGTTGTCTTTAGCGGTGCCGCCCGTGCCGCATTGGGCTTTCAGCTTTTTCGCCAGGGCTTTGAGCGTCTCTGGTCGGTGCTGAAAGCCGCTAATCACCGTCACCGTTTTACCGCCGCGCCCTTTACGACTGACTTCCACTTTGACGGTTTGCTGATTGGGGGGCAAATCGGGGACAGCTCTCTCAGTGGCGGCCGTGCGCGCCGTGGCGAACTCTGAGTAGACGGTGCGATCGCCCCCCTGAGCGTTTGACCCAGATGATTTTCGTTTACCCATACCCTTTTACCGTAAATGTGCCGCGCGATCGCCGGTTAATCAACGGCGCTTTGACGACTGTGGCCATCTTCAAACATAAATCAAATCTGGCAGCAGTGTTTTTGGAAAGAAGTCGTCACCCACTCACCCACTTACTCAGCCACCCAGCCACAGTCACAAAAAGACACTGTCATCAATTTACCGCTCCCCAGCCCTAGCCCCACCACTGCCATAGTCCATAGGCGAGCAAGGCGCTGCCCAACGGCACGGTCAGGTTATCCAACCCCCACCGCGAAAACGATTCCAAAAATGTGGCGGTACCGGCGGTGATGAGGGCGATCGCGGCGATCGTCGGCGTCACCCCCTGAACGATGCCCAAAACCAAGAGCCCGACCCCAAAACTGACCAACAGCATGGCGCTGGTACCTTCCCAGCTTTTGGTCATATTCCACACGTGATAAGGATGCCGCCCCAGAGACTGCCCCACAATAGCCGCCATGCCGTCGCCCCAGGTCATTACCAAAATGCCCAATGCCGTGAACTCCGGCTGACTGTCCCAAAAAAGGGCTGTCAGCACCCCGATACTCACGGCATAAAAGAAGGTGCCCAGACTGGTGCGCCCCACACTGTTGATGCCCGGTAAAATCGGTAGCCAGTAGGAGAGCAGCGCCACCAAACTAAATACGACGGATGCGGTAATGCCCATCCAGGCGGGAGTTTGCAGCCACCAGGCGAGTAAGATTACGTTACCGGCACCCACATGGACAATTTTGCGGGTGATTTCAGCCGATACGGTCTTCGTGAGGTATAGGCTTTCGGAGATGACGCCGACAATGCCTAACCACGCGCCGACTAGCACCACCTGCATTGCCAGTTGGGGCCACTGAGTTGGATCTTGTAAGGTCTCTAGCAAAAATCAGCCTCGGCACCGTGCAAATACTTTATCGTCTTTGCCATAGGGTAATGAAAGTCATGGCGATAGCGGCTCATTTCTCAACAATGTCAGGAACGGCCAAAACCTAACGGTAAAAGACCGGCCCCAACGATGAATCTTGGCGACAAAGGGAGAGGCAGCAGGCGATCGCAACCGGCAGCAGCACGAGTTTCAAGCTCATGATCGTGACCGTAACCAGCTTCAAAGGAGGCGTTGGCAAAACGACCACAGCCATTCATTTGGCTACGTTTTTGCAGGGGCAGGCGGAGACCCTGCTCATTGATGCTGATCCCAACTGCTCTTCGCTCGGGTGGGCCAGTCGGGGAGAATTGCCGTTTCCCGTGATTGATGAATGGCACCCGGATGCATTGAGTGCTGACTTTCGACACATTGTGATTGACACCCAAGCCCGCCCCACTCAAGCCGACATGGTGACCTTGACAGCCCACTGCGATTTGCTCGTATTACCGACGACCGCCGACACGATGGCACTCGAAGCCCTAGTCCTGACGGTTAATACGCTCAAGACGATTCCGACTGCTCGCTACTGTATCTTACTCACGTCAATGCCCCCCAAACCCACCAAAGCTGAAGCTGAAGTGCGATCGCTGTTGGCTGAGGCCCAACTCCCCGTTTTTCAACAGGGGATTCGTCGTTACAGCGTCTATCAAAAAGCCGCCAAGGCGGGTGTACCCGTTTATGCCGCGAAAGATCCCAAAGCCGAAACCGCTTGGCAGGACTATGAAGCAGTGGGTCGCGAATTGCTAAGCTCAATAGACTCGAAAATGCCCAGCAATTTGGACGGCGCGACCTAAAGGCCGGTTTTAGCCAAGCGCATCGCCGCTAGAACTATAGAACGGCGGCCCCTTTCAGTAGTCTTTGCAACAAAAGTTAGAAGGTTTCTCAGGGCCTGCGTGATAGCATCGCCGAGAGACGTCAGTATCTCACCACGTCATCTTGTTAATAGGTGGAGGTTTTACACCATGGCAGAAGACTTTAGCGCCAGCGAAAGAGCCTTTTACGAGAAGGTCATGCAACGGGCTAGCCTTCCTGATATTTATGATGCGCGAGACCTGACCACAATCGTGTTTCGCACGATGCGCGATTTGATGACGACGCAAGCCGATCTGGAAACTGAAGCCGCTTTCAAAGATGCTGATATCGCTGATATTTGGCGCGACGACAATCCCATTGTGTCTTTTCTCAGCCGCTTTCGCCCGCCCTTAGACATTGATTCTGAGTTGTTTCTGCGCCGAGTGAAGCAAGAGGGTGGCGTCCCTAAAAATGTCACGCCTGAAGCCGTCGTCATTGCTGTGTTTTCAGCTGCCCGGGAATCGATTTCGACTGAACAGGGCCAAGAAATTGCGAAAACCTTGCCCGATGCTCTGAGGGTCATGTGGGAGCAGGTGTAATCTGGCCCAACGCCAGTTGATGTTTAAGGGGCGATCGCGATCCTCAGCGACAGCCGGTTAGCGATCGCGGCTTTCCGTTTGCAGTTCCTAGCCGTCGGGAAACTGCCAGCAGGAGATTGTCTCGACGTCTGTACTGCCGCACTCACAGCGCACTTCATGCGTAGACGCGACCCACTCGCGATCGCAGCGGCGGCAGTGGCAAAAGACGTTGTTATCATCAGCCTGCCTAAGGCCAAACTGCCAATGGCGCAGTTCCTCTGGCGTGAATTGAGAAGAAGATTGACTCATGACCATCCTCACGTTGCTGGCTGCTGATTTGATGTGAAGGCTAAACGTATTGTCCACAAATTGGCGAGATTTCTGATCACGACCTGAGGTTCAGTTAAAAATGCCGTCGGTAGGTCAAAAACGCTGATTCTGGCGACGCCGACTCGATTAACTGTCAACCCTGCCGTCAGCGCTGATAGTAGAACTGATAAGACCCCTGATAGTTTTCTAAAACAAAATCAAAGGATTGAAAGCTGACTTGCCAGTCTAGGGTTTGTGCCTCATAGCAGCCAAGCGCGCTGGCCGCAGATATTGCCTCGGCGCGCAGTCGTTCTGAGGTGCCATCTTGGCTGAATTGCTGCAGCTCCTCATGCGTTCTGTAGAAAATCTCGATTGCCTTCTCACCATTGGAGGCTGGGTAGGTAATGACTCGATCAATCTCGACATCTACCGTTTCTGACCAAGTATTGAGCACTTGACTGGCTTCTTGATTTACGTCGTCACACGATAGTGCCCAAGTCATAATCGTTCCTTGACGAGCCCTCCTTTCAGCCTCCTCTAAATCGGCAACGCCTGACGTGACGAAGGTTCTGCTGTCAGGCACAAAGTCGATTGAGTAGACATGGTGAAAGCCCAGGCCAGAGGTAAATGTTTGCACAACCTCTCGGTTTTGAACATCCCAAACTTCGATCAAATCACTGAGTCCAGCCACGGCCATGAACTGTCCATCAGAACTGAACGCGATCGCATGAGGCTGTGTTACTTCCGTTTGCAAATCCGCAATGACTTCGCTAGTTATCGGATTCCACAATCTGACTGAGACGATGTCGGAAGCAACACCATAGTAACCAGCAAGGATATTGCCATCAGGGCTATAGGCTATAGAATGACCACCATTTTCATCGATCCCTCCCGAACTCTCACTAGATAGCCTCTCTTTCTCCGTTCCTGTACTCACATCAAAGAGTTTGACGCCAGAGGTCGTTCCCGGCGGTCCAAACCCTCGACTTGCCAGGGTCAACCCGTTTGGAGCAAATTCGACTGCAACAACAACAATGGCAGAATCGTAGGCTTGAATAGAGCGGATGAGTTCGAAATCCTGAGTCCACAGATTAATTTTTCCTCTACTATGACCAGTTGCAATGAATTGGCCATCAGGACTGACGTTCAACGAAAAAATATTGTCCAGAGGAGGAGTCACGAGTCTTGAATTCTCCTGCCAGTGCCATATCCTCAATTTGCCCTCAATGATACTTCCTCCCAGAATGGTCTGGCCATCAGGGGTAAAGTCCACAGCTTGTGTTCGTCGCGACTTGCCTCCAGGCCATATGTAGAGCTGTTCTCCTGTGGCAATATCCCAAATTTGAATGTCATCTTCATCATCGCTACTGGCAATGACCTGCCCTGTTGGGCTTACCCTTACCGAGCGAACCAATGCGGGTTCAGGCGATTCTCTGTTTGATACTGGTGGCGACTCTTGAGGAGAAAGCTGGTCATCGCTGGACTCATTGGGTATGGGCCGGGTAACTCTGACGGTGACATCAGACCTTTGTGCATCAATGATCAACAATGGCGGCAAGCTATCGTCAGTGAGTTGACCTTGACTCATTTCTAATGAAGAAGCTGCGACTCTCCCTGCCTGTTGGCTAGTCACGTTAGTCCAGAAACCTGTTGTGAGCGCTAAGAGGCAAGCCCCCTGAAAGTACATCGAGAATCTTGTCATGCCACACCCTTCTGAACAGAAACTTTCTTACACAGGATACTGAGGCAAACCTTAAAAGCCCAGCCTTTCTGGTCTGGGTCATTGATGAACTCAACTCGCGCAATCAAGATGCTGGGCGATCGCGATTACTTTTCAGGCTGAACTATCGGTTCAACTTGAGTAGGACTTACGCAAAAGCCCCCTCAGTCCCCTCAATCTGGGGGCTGTTGAAGCTGATTTCCCCAGGTTTAGAAATACAAGGGCCAAAATCAGATGCAACGGCATAAGTCCTGTTGAGTTGATTGCAGGCGACTGCCGCTAAAGCTTATCCTCTTTAAAGGAACTGATCTTAGCTAGTTCAGGGTTTGTGGATAGTAGAGTACGGCAAAGCTTGGAGCATATTAGGTCGGTGCAATTGATTTCTCCCCCTCAGGTCAAGCGATCAGTCATCATTTCCACCACCGTTGTTACCCTTTCAGTCGTTACTCACGGTGCTGTTTTGTGGCTACCCTTGCCTAGCCCGGCCCCCCAAGAGGAGAGTTTGTCAGTCCCGCAACCCCGAGACGAAGAGATTGCCGTGGTGGTCATCCCAGAGCAGGCATCGGCTGTCGCGCCGCTACCGCAAGACATTGAATCATCACCAGCGCCGTCTGCAGACTCGGCCCCAGTTGAAGCCGGCGTCTTGTTGCCAACAGATGTCGCGCCAGAGGCCGCCCTGCCGCCGCCACCACTACCTTCAGAGCCCATGACCGCTCCTTCAGCAAAGGAGTTACCGGAGGCTGAGGGAACCCCACAATCGGTGGTTACTCCCCCGACCAACGAGGGACCCTTGTTGGAGTATGGTGATGGCTTTCCGCATGTTGCTGGTGCCGTTGGCGACTGCTTTGGTCTCAGCGAATGTCGACAGGTTCCAGATGCCAGTAACTTCCAAGATGTGAGGCAAAATCTTCCTGATGCTCTGATAACTCAAGGCTACGAAGCTGAACGGCGCCATGACTTAACCGATTCAGGGCTGAATGTATTTGCCATCAAGGCTCCAGGCAGCTCTGAAGAGCAGTTCTTAACGATCTTTTCGTTGGTCGAAGATGATTCAGTTATCTACATATTGACGTCTGAACCGTTGACTTTGGAACAGCTGAAGCAGCTTGCCAATAGTTAGTGCGGGTGGCGAGTCGGTTTAGCCATGGGG
Organism: Cyanobacteria bacterium P01_F01_bin.56; assembly: GCA_039185935.1. Classification (GTDB taxonomy): domain Bacteria; phylum Cyanobacteriota; class Cyanobacteriia; order Phormidesmidales; family Phormidesmidaceae; genus Halomicronema. Next base: position 7,993 of record JBCDAJ010000025.1, read on the forward strand.
GCATCACCCGTCAGTCAGCGCCTTTAATGATCGGCTTAAACTGGTTTGGCAACTGATCGATACCAGGCAAATACCGTCGCCGTGCTGATGGCAAAGCCCTAAACACATTCCGTTTATCCACTAACCCTCAGATGGTTCATCCGACGATAGCTAAAAACCAAACAGTACGATCGCGATCGCCACGGCGCTTCTCAGTTTCGGGGTGGTCGGTTGGGGTGTTGTTGATTGCGCTATTAATCTCAACACCGCTGTTATCCGTACTGTTTAGCGCTTTCACCCACATTGGCGATGAGACCTCCAGCGACATTTGGCAGCATTTAGCGACGACGGTGCTGCCCGGCTATGTGATGAATTCCGTGGGACTTATGCTAGGCGTGGGCGCTGGGGTGCTGATGCTGGGCGTCAGTACGGCCTGGCTGGTCACGATGTGTCGGTTTCCAGGCAGCCGCATCTTTGAGTGGGCTTTGCTACTGCCCTTAGCAGCCCCCTCTTATTTGTTGGCCTATACGTACACCGATTTTTTGGAATATTTTGGCCCGGTGCAAACGGGCCTGCGCAATTTATTCGGTTGGGAGACAGCTAACAGCTACTGGTTCCCGGATGTGCGATCGCTGCCAGGAGCCATCGTCATGTTTAGTCTGGTGTTGTATCCCTACGTTTACATGCTGGCGCGGGTGGCCTTTCAAGAACAGTCCCTCTGCACATTAGAAGCCAGTCGTTCACTGGGCTGTAACCCTTGGCGCAGCTTTTGGACGGTAGCGCTCCCCCTAGCCCGACCAGCGATCGCCGCCGGGACGGCCCTGGCTCTGATGGAGACGTTAAACGACTATGGCACTGTTGAGTATTTCAGCGTGCCCACGTTTACCACAGGTATTTATCGCACCTGGTTTTTTATGGGAGAACGGCTAGCCGCAACTCAATTGGCCAGTTTATTGCTGCTATTCATTGCTGGGCTGATTGTGCTAGAACGGCTTTCGCGACGCCAGGCCCGCTATTACCAGGGCGTGGGCAGTCAGTCCTCGATGTCGCAGTTTCAACTATGGGGCATGCGGGCGATCGCGGCGCTGCTGGCCTGTGCCCTACCAATTGCGCTGGGGCTGCTGCTGCCCGCTACTTTGCTGTTGTGGATGACCCTAAGCAATCTCGATAAATCGCTCAATCGGGAGTTTTTTGAGCTAGCCAGCCACAGTCTTATCTTGGCCAGTGTGACTGCGATTTTGGGCATTTTGCTAGCGCTGGTGTTGGCCTACGGAGCGCGACTACAGCCGGGCCCTGGGGTACGCTTTGGCGTGCAAGTGGCCGCATTAGGATATGCCGTCCCAGGAGCGGTCATCGCAGTTGGCATTTTGGTACCGACTGGACGGCTCGATAATGCGATCGCCCAGTTTGCTGAGCAGTGGTTGGGCGTGTCCACCGGCTTACTCCTCAGCGGCACCGTGGCAGCACTGATATTTGCCTATTTAGTTAGGTTTTTGGCAGTCGCGATCAGCACGGTACAAGCGGGCCTTACCAAAATTCGTCCCACTCTGGACGACGCCTCTCGTTGTTTGGGCAACACCCCGACCCAAACCTTGACCCAAGTACACGCCCCCTTACTTACCGGCAGTCTCTTTACCGCAGCGACGCTGGTCTTTGTCGATGTGATGAAAGAATTACCCGCGACGATGGTCATTCGTCCGTTTAACTTTGACACGCTGGCGGTGCGCGTTTTCCAGTACGCATCAGACGAGCGCCTAGTGGATGCGGCCGCCCCGGCGCTAGCGATTCTCGTGGTGGGCATCATTCCGGTGATTGTGCTGAGTTACCGCATCACCCGCAGTCGCCAGTATGCCGACACTGATTAACGACTGTTAGTAGGGTTGTCGATGAGTTAGCGCACCCTATCTTATCTAAGGGCTCAAATTTTCCAAAAACGACGGTATTTCCAGTACGTGCCAGTACACCAGAGCCGCCACCGCCAGGGTATACAGCGTGGAGCTGCCAAAACCAATGAGCAAATCGCGCCGTGCATTACGTCGCTCATCGGCGACTAAGAGATCCGTTGCCCCAAACTGCATCATCACCATTCCGGCCACATTAGACAGCCAATAACCGGCCAGTGTCCCTGGCACAAACCAACCTGGGTGCAGCCAACTCGCGCTATAGCCAAAAGCGATCGCGATCGGCAGATTAAAGAACACATCATTCCACCAAGACAATGGCGACAGCATGTAACCCACGCCCACCAAAACCCCACCGCGCAGTTTTTGCCTAAGCTGCTGCATTACTCTCTCGTCGCTAACCTTGTACTTAAAAAAGGAGCCTGGATATCAGGCTCCTTCTCAAAATCTAGTTCTTGAGGAAATCTGGCTAAATTTCTTCGTCATCAACGGTGATTTCTTCTGCGGCTTCGACTGGCTCAGACTGTTGTCTTAGCAGCTCCTGTTGTCGCATGCGAAAGTCTTGAGCTTCAGAACCGATTGTCTGATTTTGGTAATCCAGAAACTCTTGAGAACTCATGGTGGGTGCAGAAACAGCCCGGTGGATCAGCTCAAAGGGGTCAGAAGAGCCTCCAAACAAGTCGGCGCCATCATCATCGGTGCCGACGCTGCTAAAAGGCTCGATGTCCGTTTGCGCTAGAGCACTATGGGTTGAGACACCCGCCCCAAAAGCGAGCAGAGAACCAGCTACCAAACCTGTCAAAATCTGTTTCATCGAAAACATGATCGCTCACTCCTGTTACACCGTCGCTGCTATCGGCGCAATCTACGGCCTACTTTAGCAAAAAAAATTGGCAGCGATCGCCGCCCCTATGCGATTCTACGACGCAGTAACGGTTGGATTAGTGCCAACGACATGCCACAAAACCCAATGAGTACTGCCAAGGCCGCGGCCAGCGTGACTTCCGCAAAGGGGGCTGGCATCACCACACTGCCCAAACCCCAGTTGCCAGGATGCAAATAGATGTAACGGATGGGCTCAATAGCGTAGCTCAGCGGATTTAGGCTCGCCACCACCTGCAGCCATGGCGGCATAAAGGAGAGGGGCACCAGCGCCGTGCTGGAAAACAGCAGCGGCAAGTTAGTGACAAAAATAACGGCGATCAGTTCAATGTGTCCGGGCAAGGCAAAAGATAGCCCCAGGCTCAGAGCTGTGACTCCCAGTACCAGGGTCAGCACGATGAGTACCACCAGCGCCAGTCCAGCCGGATCAGGCAATCCCGCCCCTAACGCTGCACTGAGCGAAATAATGACTGCCGTTTGCACCATGCTCATTGCCGCGATAAAAATGGCTGACGCCGCCACGATGGAATAGCGCGAAGCCAACGGGGCCACCAAAAACCGATTTAAAAAGCCGAATTCGCGGTCAAACATCACGGGCAGGCCTGCATTTAACGCGCCCCCAAAGGCGGTAAAAACAATAATGCCTGCTCCCAAAAACTGACCGTAGTTGCTGCTGTCACCAAACAAACCCGCAGGCACATTTTGAAACAGCGCCCCGAACAAGATTAGCCACATCACCGGTTGAATCACACCTGCTACCAGGGTAGAAGGCCGCCGCTGCAGTTGGATGAACAGTCGTCGAGTCATGGCTCCTGTCTCTTGCCAAAACTGGCTGGAAAACAGGCCCGGCGTGGCCACAGTAGAACCGTTGCTGACCTGGGCTTTCCACTGACGCAGATCAGGATTATCTAAAGACAGTTGGGGTTTGGGCGTGAGGGTTGTGCTCATGGTGTGGGTAAGGGAGGAGAATGACTGATTGAGAGAGGCGATTGCCCCTCACGTTGCCCATATCTTAACGGAGCGGCAATCGCCCCTCGCGATATCTTTAGCTCCCTTTCATAGCTTGCTTACGCTCTGCCTTGAGATCGCGGCTACCCGCAGCGGCAATTTCCGCATCCATTAATGTGCGGCCGGTGGCGGCGAGATACACATCATCGAGGCTGGGGCGCGACTGCGAAATGCCAAACATGGGTAAATTAGCCTCTTTCAGAGCTTGCTGAACGGTCATCAGCGCATCCGACTGCGCTGTGACCACCAGATTAAGAGAGTTGCCCTGAGCCTCATTGACGATGACTTCTTCTACGCAGGCAAGAGCTTGTAGGAGGGTTCGGGCCTGGTCCGCTTCACCATCGGGGGTAAATTCGCGAATGCGGAGGGTGATGCGATCGCCGCCCACCCGATCTTTCAATTCATTCGGGGTGCCTACCGCAATCACCTTGCCCTGGTCGATAATGGCAACCCGATCAGACAGGGCATCGACTTCTTCTAAGTAATGGCTGGTCAGGAGGACGGTAGTGCCCGCTGCGCGTAGCTGCCGTAGAAATTGCCAAACGTCTGAGCGGGTTTCAATGTCTAAGCCGACGGTGGGTTCATCCAGCACTAAAACATCGGGCTGATGCAGCAAGCCCATGGCCAGATCTAGCCGTTTTTTCAAGCCGCCGGAATACGTCCCTGACTTTTTATCGGCCCAGTCGGTCAGTTCCAAAAGGGCGATCATTTGCTCGATGCGATCGCGGGCTACCTTTCTCGGCATGTGATAGAGCGCAGCCTGGAGCTGCAGCAGTTCTCGCCCGGTCAACATCTTATCGAGGGCCACATCTTGGGCGATATAGCCCAGCCGTTGACGCGCCAAGGCCGGATTTACCAGCACCGATGCGCCGCTGATTTCGACCTTGCCCGCATCCGGCGTGCTAAGGGTACACAAACACCGAATGGTCGTTGTTTTCCCGGCTCCGTTGGGCCCGAGCAGGCCAAAAATTTCCCCTGGCTCAATGGTGAAAGATACGTCCCTGACGGCTTCGACATCCCCGTAGCACTTTTTTAATCCTTCGACTAACACCGCTGGTGGCATATGGCTAACCCAATTGGCTTCACTGCAGGTCACACGGCCTATTCTACCGAAGTCGAGGTGGAAGTTTCAGCGCCCCCCCGCCACCCGGCGCTAGCGTTTCTCGATCGGACGAGTCTTACTCGTCCCACAGCGGTTGCAGCGGTGCCGGGAGGGTGAGATCGGGCGGCGTATACCCTCCGTACAGGGCGTGGGTCGTGAGCAATACTTGGTTCAGGGCTTTGACCGTGGCCGCATTAGCGTCACGGGGCAACGCAATCCGCGTCATGTAGACCGGGGAGTAGAACGCGTCAAAATGATGGTTGAACTTAGGCAAGACCATTTGCTGCCCATCTTGGGCAAACAGCAAATCAATCGCCCCGTCGGCCTGTTGGACAAACAGCGGATCTTGCAGCATCACCAACGGTAACGACACCGAAAATTCACCGCTGTGGTTGGTTAATCGCCAATTGAGATTAGCGATGTCCTCGGGCGATAGCCGAGGAAAAATCTGCTGCAGGCTGTCGTTAGTAAGACGATTGACCCGAGGGGGTGTGGTAGCGCGATCGCGCGGCCAGCCCGCCAGTCGAAAATCGAGGTTGTTTAACCCGTGTAATACGGCGGGCGCGGCATTGCCATCGGCCCCGGCGACTCGCTTGAGTTCTGGCCGATATTTATCGACTAAAGGCAACAGGCGGACTTGACTCGGCGGCAAGCGCGAGGGGGACTGACTCGAAGAAAGACTATTGGCGGTACTCACCAACTGCATAAAGGTGTCGCGATCCCAGCGGGCGAGATCGCCATTTGACACCATTTGGAACCAGAGGTCGCCCATTGCATCCAGAGTCGGGGCCTCATCGGGGCTGAGGGCCATAAGATTAGGTACGACGTAATTATCCAGCCCGTAGCGCTTGATGTGTTGACCGTTCCCCCACTGCTGGTTTAAGTCGGGCATATCCCGCAGAAAGGGGTAGAGCGCGCGGGTGAATTGCAGATAGTCAACGCTTTTGCGATCGCTCGGCTGAAATTCTGCGTAAACCAGATCACTCAACCGCTTGGCCATCGCGACTGAAAGCAAGGAAAAGGATTCCGTTGAAATATCCAACTGATGGCTTTGCAGCAGTCGAAACACTTCGGCTTCTTGGGCTGAAGTGCCGATATAGCCCTTTTCTAGCCGTGCGATCGCGGCCTGGATCGCGTTGATTTCGGCCATCAAATGGGGTTGCCAGCGCTTCAGCGCGCGCCAAAACCGGGGATTAAACGCCTGGTCACAAAACAGTAGCGTCAGCAATTCGGCGTCCGCTAAGCCAGGGGCATTCTTTTGAAAAAACGTGATGAAATGGCGACGCGCCAGGGGATAGCTGTCGGCCGCTGGCCAACTCGTAATCGCTTCTGTGCGGGTGGCAAACAGTCCCAAAATGCGGGACGTATCCATTTGATTAACCGAATGGCGACTCAGGTCGGCCGTCAGGCCAATGTCTTGCCAAAAATCGCGATCATAGTAATGATTAACGGCCGTTAAAATGCTGTCGCCATGGTCGGTCGCCAAGGTGGCGAGCCGCTGCCTGAGATCGTTCTTTAGGGCCCGACGGTGTTCGTAGCGATGGCGATAGTTCAGCGACGCCTGCACCAAATCTTCGGGAAACAGAGCAATCCCCTGCCGCGCCAGGTGAGCAATATTCAGCGCATGCACTGCCGGGGTATCTTCGGCGGCCGTCGGGGTGGGCAACGGCAAGCGCCCGAGGGTAATGGTGGTGCTGGTGGACTCGGCATCCGTGTAGTCCTGTTTTGTGGAAGCCGCTTCGACCTGGGCGATCGCCTCCAAGCGTAACCAGGGTTCGACCGGGGTGGTGAGCAGCGATCGCAACAAATATTGTTTGTTGGTCAGTTCCTGCTCGTACTTGTAGAAGGAATGCACCGCGCCTGAGGCGGCCTGCAAATCCTGTCCCCGCAGATAAGGAAATTCCAGCGTCGTCAGGTGCGTTTCGACCAGCGGCAGCAGCTCGTGCAAAGGCACGTCAGCTTTTTGCGCTGCCCAAAACAAATGCCCTAAAAAGGGCCGGAGATAGTACTCATCGGTGTCAAACACTTTGTTGCTGATGAGTTCCTCGTACTCACCTCGGGCCAGCCCCGCCGCAATCAAGGGAATCGCCGGATTACGCTGCAAATGCCAAAAGAATTTGTCGTCCAGCACCTCCTGTTGACCTGGCGGCACCGTACTGCGAATCACTTCGTAGGTGTCGCGCGACAGCGGCGGCACAACGACGCCGTTCGACAGCACAAATGTAATGCTGTTATCGGCATTAATGGTGTATGTCGCCCCCTCCAACAACCGAATGGGACGCCGGGGCTCGACGCCGGTCAAGGCAACAAAGCCCCCCTTTTGCACCTCGGCCCAAAAAGCATCTTTGCCCCGCAAAATGCCCTGCCACAAATCGGCGAATCGCTGTTTGGGGATCGGGAGCAGGGTCCCGGTCAAAGCTCCAGATGGCGGTGTTACGGCGATCGCCTGTCGTCTGGCAGCCTGAGCCGCCCCGCTTAAATGACTGAAACTGAGACAGCTGGCCGTCAAAATCGTGGCCATCAACTGGCGCTTCGCCCAACTGGGCGCTGCCGCTCCGTAAATGGTGCGACGTGAGCGCGAAACTATCAAACTCTTGGCAGCAAAGCGCGATTGCACGAATTCACCGGCCTGATGACTGCCGCCAGTATATCCACGTTTTTCTAAAAGAGACGGGATTTCACAAAACCGCACCCCAATCTCTGCGCAGGGTCAAAATCAGCTCTGAATAACCCAGAACACGGTGGCTCGGATCGCTGACCAAGGTTGGTTACAGGACGACTCCGCTGCCAGGGGTGACCAGGCGTTGACAGCCAAACAAAACTCCCAAGGGTCTTTAGGATTCCTGACGGCGCTGCAAAGCGAAGAAAAGTTTGCCGAATCAGAAATCCCATGAAATAATAGGAGATTGTGTCTCTCAATTTTTAAGGCTGATCTAACTTGTCATGGCTAAAGGCGTCCGTCTAGTAATTACCCTTGAGTGCACCGAGTGTCGCACCAGCAATAATAAGCGGTCGAATGGGGTTTCTCGGTACACCACTGAGAAAAATCGTCGTAATACCCCCAGCCGCATCGAACTGAAAAAGTTTTGCACTCACTGTAACAAGCACACAGTGCATAAAGAAATTAAGTAACCCAATCAGGTAAGAATAGAAGAGGTAAATAACCAATGGCATATTTTCGTCGTCGTTTGTCTCCCATCAAGCCTGGAGACGCCATCGACTATAAGGACGTCGATCTCCTGCGTAAATTTATTACCGAGCGGGGCAAAATCTTGCCTCGTCGCATTTCGGGCTTGACGGCCAAGCAGCAGCGCGACCTGACCACCGCAATCAAGCGCGCCCGCATGCTAGCGCTGTTACCCTATGTGAATACTGAGGGTTAAATCTGGGCAAATGCACTGAGCCGCTGTGCTGCAGATGTCGTAACAAGCGTGGAGAATATTGGGGACTGTGGACAAGGGCACGCTGGTCGAATTCCAAGCAAAGGGGAACTCTCGCTTAGGGGTTTTAGATCGGCCTGAGGGTAAAAAAAACTGGATTGTTTTGGACGACCAAGGCCAGTCCCACACAGTTCACCCGCGCACCTTTACGTTTCGACTCGATGGGCCAGTCTTTGCACCAGAAAGCCTACGCACAATTCTGACGGAATCTGCAGGCTACGTTGATCCCAGCAATTTAGAAGTCGCTTGGGAACTGCTGAGCGAAACAAACGAATCGACTGACCCGGCGGCTTTGGCCCTATTGCTGTTCTCTGATCAGGGAGCAGCTTTTTGCTATGCGGCGCACCAAATGTTGTCGGCAGACAAGATTTATTTCAAACACAAGGGCGATCGCTACGAGCCTCGCTCCGCCAGCCAGGTTCAAGAACTGCTCCATCAAATTGAAAAAGAAGCGCAACGCAAAGCCGAATGGGAGGGATTTCTGTCGCGGGTTCAACAACGCCTAGCGGGCGAATCGGTAGAATGGCAGAAGAGCGATCGCCCGCGCTTAGAACTAATTGAAAAGCTGGCATTATTGGGCGAAGAATCGAATCAAAAGGCCCCTGCCCAAGAAGTGTTGTCTGCTGTAGGCCGGGGATTGGGTCAAGAATCAGCCTTTAACTTGCTGGTTGATCTTGGTGTTTGGCAGGTGCATGAAAACCTGGAACTGCGGCGGCGGCAAATCCCAGTGGACTTTTCAGAGGCTCTTCTCACCATGGCGCAATACCGCCTAGGCAATCCCCCACCCGATGCCGATGCCAATCGGCTGGATTTGACGGGCCTCAAAACTTACACCATTGATGATGAAAGCACCCGCGAAATTGATGATGCCCTGAGCCTGGAAACCCTGCCAAATGGTCAACAGCGTCTGTGGGTTCACATTGCCGATCCGACTCGCTGGCTGCTGCCGGGGGATGATTTAGACCTAGAGGCGCGGCGGCGATGCACCACGGTCTATCTACCCACCGGTATGGTGCCGATGTTTCCGCTAGAGTTGGCCACGGGGCCGATGAGTTTGGTGCAGGGCGAAGTGCATTGTGCGCTCAGCTTTGGGGTCGTGCTAACAGAGGCTGGGGCGATCGCCGATTATCAAATTGCCGCCAGCCTGGTGAAGCCCACCTATCGCCTCACCTATGAAGACGTTGATGAAATGCTGGATTTAGATATCCAAGCGGAACCGGAACTGCTAGCGATCGCCCATTGGGCTAAAGTCCGCGAGCAGTGGCGCCAACAGCAAGGGGCGATCAACATTCACATGCCTGAGACTTCGATTCACGTGTCTCAAGAGAACGAGCACGAGTCCATTGAAATCAAAGTGTTAGACGACTCCCCAGCGCGGGAACTCGTTGCGGAAATGATGATTTTGGCGGGCGAAGTCGCGGCCCGTTACGGTCAAGATCACGCTCTAGCAATGCCCTTCCGTAGTCAGCCCCAACCCGAACTGCCGCCGGAAGAAGAGCTCATGCAGTTGCCGACGGCCTTGGTACGCTACTCGGCGATTCGTCGCTGTATGCCTCGTAGTGAAATGGGCATTACGCCAGCTCGCCATGCCACCCTCGGGTTAGAAGGCTACAGTCAGGTAACCTCTCCTATTCGACGCTACACAGATTTGCTTGCTCATTTTCAAATTAAGGCCCATTTGCGCGGCGAACCTTTACCGTTCTCGTCAGCAGAAATCACAGAGTTGACTCAGGGGGTGAGCTCTGGCGCGTATGAAGCGATCTTAGTGGAGCGTCAGACCAAACGTTATTGGGCGCTGGAATACTTGCGCCGTCAAGGACTGGACTACATTTGGTCAGTCATGCTGCTGCGGTGGCTACGGGAAGGCGATCGCTTAGGGTTAGTCATGTTTGAAGACTTGGGGTTAGAACTGCCCATGCGCTTCGAGCGGAATGTCGAACTTGGCGAGCGCTTGCAAGTTCAAATTACCCACGTTAACCCTCGGCAAGACATCATTCGCATGGCTGAAATGGCTATCGCCGCGAATGAAGTTGACGCTCCTGCAGAAGTCTCTAGAACGCATACCAGCTAAAAAGAGGGGCTGACAGCAACGGTATCTACTGCCGATCTATGCAGCCAGCAGCTCCGTCTACCGCCGCAGTTTGAAAGCCCTGCTGACGCGCTATTGAACGCCAATGACATACTTTTTCCATTCGGCATGGGTGCCACTTTTGACTTGGCGAGTAACTTCAAAGTAAAGGCTACTGTGGGGTCGCCGGGGGGAATTGCGTAGCGGCATGGAGGCCTCACGGGGTGTCCGGTTGCCCTTCTTGACATTACATCGGACACAGGCCGTCACCATATTGTCCCAGGTGTCGGCACCACCCCGCGATCGCGGCACCACATGATCAAGAGTGAGACCATCGGTAGATAGCCCACAATACTGGCACGTATGATCATCTCGCTGCAAGATATTGCGTCGAGTTAGAGGAATCTCTTTGTAAGGCACCCGCACATAGTTCCGGAGGCGAATCACAGTCGGCAAAGGCATGTTGGGGTAAATAAACCGATCATTGTGCTCAACCTGTTCAGCTTTGCCCTTAATGACTAGCACTATCGCTCGACGCCAGCTCGTGATGTTGAGCGGTTCATAAGAGGCGTTAAGCACTAGAACCTTACTCATGGGTGATTGTCTGCAGAATATTCCCCTGATGTTAACACAGGGATATATTTCAAGCGGTTTCGGGCCAATTCCGCTTAAATGCAGTGCCTCAGGATGCTAAAGCCATCTGATTTGAGCCCTTATCCATAACGTTACAGGGGGCAGCGATCGCAGCGTTTAGGACAGCTTGGTGGCAATAACGATGAGATCGGCCAAATCCATCTCATGTCGCGGCGGCACCAGGGTGACTGACACAAGACGAAAGCCTGCAGCCATAATCTCCTGCAAGATCGCATTAGAGTCCCCAATATAACGAGTGGCAATCCCGTCTTGAATTGTGCAGCGAGACACCGGATCAAAAGTTTCACGAAAGTGAGTCGTGTCAGGCACGTCGTTGCACATCGAGCAAATCGTGAGCACCCCACCCGGTTTCAAAACGCGATGAGCTGATTGGAGAAATTGAGCGCGATCGCGACCAATGAGACAGTGCAAACAGCGACCATCTAGCGCAATATCAAACGCTGCGTCAGCAAAGGCCCGCAAAGTCAAGACGCTGCCCTCAACAAACGTGGCTTTGACCGAGGCGGCAGCAGCATTTTCGCGGGCCCAGGCAATCGCAGTGGGGGCAATATCAATGCCGCTGACGATATATCCCGCCTGGGCAAAAGCCAAACTCAAATTACCCGCGCCGCAGCCCAATTCCAGCAACTCACCGCCTTTAGGAAAGGCGGGATGGGTCATTAATGGCAACCAAGTTTGTTGCCAATCTTCGGGAAATTCGTCGTGCTTAATCCACCCGGCAAAGTCAGGGTCGCGACGTTTAGCCTGATAGGCGCGATCGTGGCCGATGTAGTTGGTTTTGAAGGACACCATGATGGCCTCACGCAACAGTCAGTACAGCCAAAAGCCTGGACCCGCTTAAGCATTTAGCTATGGGCTGGGCAGGCGACGGCTAGGCATCTTGACTACCAGGCACAGGTTTAATTTTGCGCTTGCCAGCGCGGCTGATGTTTTGCCAAACCATCACGCCACCCGTGCCCAACATCCACAATAAGCCCAGACCATTGAGCAAGACATAAATCGGCTCTAGAGTGGGGCCGAGATATTCACCCTCATGTAGCGTCATCAAAAAATGGACTTGGTCACGAGATAACCCAAACCAGTCTTTAGAGAGTCGATAAATCATCCCCGTAATGACTGTGATTAACAACGGTAGCAACACAATCGGGGCAATCGTGCGATGCAATTTACGCATAGACAAGCGAGACTTCATGGCGGTGATGGCTTCAGCAACAAAAGCAAGCATGGAGATCAGCAATGATTTGGCATGGACAACTCAGTAATCCTGGCAACGGTATGAGCAGTTGCTGGGCGAGGAACTATATTTATGGTTATGCACTTCATAATCTTCTCATTTTTGAAGATAAAATACTGTGGTGGTAGTTGCAGACGCTTGTTTGATCGATGTAACTTTCTCTAAGGCAGACATCTGGGTGCTGCTACCGAAACTAACGGCAAGCCCGTTGGCACCGCTTTAGTGGGTGGCAGGTTAGCCTCTGGGTTCGGTCGATGCCACTGTTCAATCAACTTTTGTTTATGCCCGTTTGTGGGTACTTGGTTCGATAAAGCTAAATGATGGAAAATGTTGGCCTCAAGGTGTGGCTTTTTGCCCCGGGCAATTGGCAATATTTGCTGATTAATGCAGCGATCGGCATTGGCATTGCCGCTGATGCTGTCATTGTCACCATTGGGCGGTTTAAGCGGTTTAAGACAGTGCGTGACGCGCTGACATGGGCAGCGGCAGTTGGGTTTACTCACACCGTGTTTCCGATGATTGGGTTAATTGGTCTGTGGTATGCCGCCAGTTCATTTCCCTCCCTCAAGGCGGCAATTTATGGGGCCGGATTTGTCGCGATGATCTGGTTCATCAGTGACGTGGTGCGCGACATCGCTGGGCTGAATGAGGAAAACGCTGAAGATGAGACTACCGACAAAGATTTTCTCTATCAGTTTTTAGCCAAACACTCTCGTTTTTGGGCGGCGGTGTGGGCGGTATCAATCGATGCCCTAGTCGCGGGGCCAGGTAAAACGGCGGCAACTGCTCAGTGGAGCCAAGCCCAGATTTTGGGCAGCTTTCCTCTCGTGGGTTTTGTGGTGTTTGGGTTGGTGATGTTGAGTGCTTGGCCGGCAATTGTATTGCGTCAGTATTGGCAAGAACAGAAGTTTGATAATCCCCGAGGGTTAGCCCGATTTACGACCTTCGGGTCATGGATAGAACTCAGTATCTTTTTGTATTTCGCTTATCTGGCCATTTCAGAAATGCTATTGGCTCTTGGGGTGAGTCCCATCATCAGCGAGTTTTGGATCGCAGGAATTTTGACGATCGCGACAACTGCGGGATTATTAGTCGCATTTGGCGATCGCGTTTGGCTGACCCAATTGCACGAGGCTAAAGACCTACTGCAACCTTAAGATGCCGCTGACAGATTGAGGGAATCAAGCTATCCTCAGGGCAAATCTAATAGGGCATTGCCTATGAGTGATGTGCTTTGGCAACAGTCGGCGCTCGCCTCGTCTCTAGAAGATCACCAAATTGCCTGTGGGGTGATGCGCCATCCAGTCACCCACAACTGGCAAACTTGGTTTTCTCTCTATGGCACTGACATTACCTGCATCTTTGCCAGCAAGGATTATGGCCTTGCCCATGCCGTCCGGCAAATGTTTATGGTGGAGTTGCGATCGGGTTGCCTGACGGATGGCGACCACGCCAAAATCTTCATCGCCGATTTGCAGCAACTCGACGGCAGTGAGCTCATCGATCCGCTCCCCCAACGCAATCTAGAGACCTTGGCTCAGCAGATTCATCAGCAACTGACGGCAGAACAGGACGGTAAATAAGGGAGACGCGCTTAAACAATATCCCAGCCCCCCTGCTACCCAGCCCCCCTGCCACAGTCTTGTCCGGGTACTTTATTTTCAAGCCGATCCCTAAGCGGTTTATTTATGCTTGCTAAGGGACGCGCTCGAAATAAAAGTACCGGCTTCTGACCCGAAATCACCCCATCTACTCACCCACTTACCTACCCATCCACTGCCTAAGCCGGGACGTTATTTTCCCGCCGATCCCTAAGGACGATCGCCCTCATGCCCCTTGGTAATGTTTAAGCAGCGCCTTAGCGGTATCGAGGGTGTCGGCTTCGGCCACTGGTTTGTCTTCGCGCCAGCGGAGAATGCGGGGAAAGCGTACAGAAATACCGGATTTGTGGCGTTTCGATTCAGCGATGCCTTCAAAGCCGATTTCAAACACATGGGCAGGTTCCACAGAGCGCACCGGTCCAAATCGTTCGGTCGTATGACGGCGAATCCATTTGTCCAGTTTTTCAATTTCGGCGTTGTCCAGCCCCGAATAGGCCTTGGCAAAGGGCACGAGGTCTTCGCCCTGCCACAGCGCAAAGGTATAGTCCGTAAATAAATTGGCTCGTTTACCACTGCCCGCTTGAGCGTAGATCAACACGGCGTCTAACGTCATGGGATCAACTTTGTACTTCCACCAGTAGCCCCGTTTCCGCCCCACTAAATAGGGACTGTCCCAGGCTTTGATGACCAAGCCTTCGGCGCCTTCATCTCGCGATCGCGCCCGCATCGCTTCTAAATCAGCGAAGGCGTCAAACGCGAGAGGGGTAGAACGCCCAATCCGTTCATCGGCATACTCATCGAGCAGTTCAAAAAGCCAGGATTTGCGATCGCGCAGCGGCTTTTCTCGAATGTCATGCCCGGCATGTTCTATCAAGTCATAGGCAATAAAGCGCACCGGATTTTCGGTCATCACTTTTTTGGTGACGCGCTTACGCCCCAGCCGTTTTTGCAAATGGTTGAATGTCAAAGGGCGATCGCCCTCCCAGCAGAGAATTTCACCATCCAATACATGCCCGTTGGGAAAGGCCTGCATAGATGCCACAATTTCGGGAAACTGTTCTGTGATCAGATCTTCGCCCCGTGACCAAATAAACACCTCGTCGGCTCGCTTGATGACCTGCGCTCGAATGCCGTCCCATTTCCATTCCGCTAGCCAGTGAGACATGTCCTCGGCGCGAAATTTTTCCTCGTCGATTTGGGAAGCAAGAAAGAACGGATAGGGCTGACTGGGGGCTGACTCAACGGCTTCCTCGCTAATCAGATTTTCGTAAAACGCCACCGTGGGTTCAAAGTCACCCATCAAGCGGTGGGCTAAGACCGGTTCCGGAATGCCCGAGGCCTTGGCCAGCCCTTTAATCACCAATTTGCTCGAAGCCCCCACCCGAAAGGCTCCCGTCAAGACTTTATTCAGCACAAAGATTTCAAAGTCGTCGAGCGATCGCCACCACGACACGATCAGGTCATGGCGTTCCTCCTCGGTCTCCGCGGCTTTCACCAGGGGAATAATTTGCTCCAGCCACTCATGAAGAGGAATATCAGCAGCAGATTTACCTTGCAGGGGCGTATCTCGCAGCAGTAAAGCAATCACCTCTGCCGAGTCGCCCACATGAGAGTAGCAGTCCTCAAACAGCCATTCTGGCAGGTCAGAGATTTTCAGGTACACATCCCGCAGCACTCGCGAAGTCACCAAGCGGCGACGCGTCTTGCTGAGCAGCAAGTACAGTGCCCAAACGGCATTTTCCGGCGCCTCGTCGGCAAAATATTGCCGCAGCGCTTCGACTTTGGCATTGGTTGAGGTCGTGGCATCGATCGCCTGAAAAAGCTCGGTAAACCGCTTCATACTGCTGAGAAGAAACTATGGGCGCACTGTTGCAAATTCATTATGACGCTAGAGATGTATGGAATTCGCATTCCTCTGTAGATGACAATTCAAACAGTGAGATCCCTCTTAAAGTGGAGGTATCAACCTCGTCAGGAGAGAATGATGACTGCCCCCAAACGCTATGCCATCGAAGAATTTCTGGGTACAACCAACTACGCCGGAGCTTCATTTTCCCCCGATAACCGCACCCTACTGGTCAGTAGCGATGCTTCAGGTATCTACAACGCTTACGCGATTCGCATTAGCGACAGCAGCGTTACCCAGCTCACCCACTCCACCACCGATTCGATTTTCGCGATCGCCTACTTTCCCCACGATGAACGCTTTTTGTACCGCAGCGATCGCGGCGGTAACGAACTCAATCACCTGTACGTCCAAGCTCCTGATGGCACCGTCACCGACCTGACCCCAGGCGACGAAGTGAAGGCCATGTTTCTGGGCTGGGCGCAGGATGAGCAATCCTTTTTTGTCGCGACTAACGAGCGCGATCGGCGCTTTTTTGATGCCTATGAGTACCGCATTGAGACCTATCAGCGAGAGCGGATTTACGAAAATCATGAAGGGCTAAATTTCAACGACATCACCCCCGATCGCCGCACTATTGCCATAGCCAAAACCGAAACCAACGCCGACAGCGATATTTACCTGTACGACCGTCAGACTCATCAACTCGCAAAAATTACGGCTCATAAAGGGGATATCAACCACTCTCCTGCGGGGTTTAGCCCCGATGGTCGGTTCCTTTACTACCTCACTGATAAAGACAGCGAGTTTTTGTACCTGATGCGCTACGAGCTTTCCACTGGCAAGCATGAAAAACTGCTGTCTGCAGATTGGGATATTGCGGGCGCTGCCTTATCGAAGCAGGGGAAATACCTGGTGCTCAGCATCAACAACGATGCCCGCACTGAACTGCGCCTTTATGACGCCGCCACGCTAACCCCCATCGACCTGCCGCAACTGCCCGACGCCGAGATCAGCTCTGTCAAAATTGCCGCGACCGAAGATCGCATGGCGTTTTATGCCAGCAGCAGCAAAATGCCCCGCGACCTCTTTGTCTATGACTTCTCAGGAGAGGGCCCGACTCGTCTCACGCGCTCCCTGAACCCCCACATCAATCCTGAAGATCTGGTGGAAGGCCAGGTCGTACGTTTTGCCTCCTACGATGACCTGGAAATTCCCGGCATTCTCTACCGGCCTCTGCAAGCTAGCGAAAATGCCCCCGTGCCAGCCCTCGTGTGGGTTCATGGCGGGCCTGGGGGGCAAAGCCGAGTCGGCTATTCAGCGTTGATTCAATATCTGGTCAACCACGGGTATGCCATCTATGCCATCAACAATCGCGGCAGTTCCGGCTATGGCAAGACGTTTTATCACCTTGACGATCGCAAACATGGTGATGTTGACCTGAAAGATGTCGTGGCCAGTAAGCAGATGCTCATTGAGACGGGTCAGATTAATCCCCAGCGCATCGGCATTATCGGTGGCAGCTATGGCGGTTACATGGTGCTGGCAGCTCTGGCCTTTCAGCCCGAGGCCTTCGATGTGGGTGTGGACATTTTCGGCGTTTCCAACTGGGTGCGCACCTTACAGAGCATTCCGCCCTGGTGGGAGTCTTTCCGTAAGGCTCTAGAACAGGAAATGGGCGACTTCAATGATGAAGCGTTTCTGCGAGCCAAGTCCCCGCTGTTTCACACCGAGCACATTGTCAAACCCTTGATGGTCCTTCAGGGAGCCAACGACCCAAGAGTGCTGAAGGTGGAGTCTGACGAGATTGTTGAAGCCGTCAAGGCCAGGGGCATTCCGGTGGAATATGTGGTGTTTGAAGATGAAGGCCACGGCTTTGTCAAAAAGGAAAATCAGACTCGTGGGTACAAGGCGATTCTGGATTTTGTGGAAACCTACCTCAAGTGATTTGAGTAGTGAGTTCAGGCGAGGCAGTGAGGGGTCGTTTTGTCGTGATTCCTAGGGCGCTTCATCAATTAAGGTTAGAAACCTTGTGAGATCGGCATTAGCACGCCCGCATCGGTTTGTTGGCTAGGGGCTGAAATCAGCTCCGGGCACAGAGTCTGGTTTTTAATTGATGACAGCCCCTAGCTCACTGCCTTATCCCTCAAGTTGTCAAACCCAGGCCTGCTATAGGTTGTCGCTTTTTTGTCTCGGTACCGTGGGCTCGTCGTCAAACATCAATTTCTACACGAAGATACCCACGCTTCGCTAGCGCCGGACCACACCGTCATTGGCCTCTTCATCAATCGCGATGAATTTGGGCGAGCCCTATGACAAACTGCCACAGGGCTAAAACATCACCGATGCGTCTAATCAGAATGAACTCTTGGCTCACTGCCCATGTTTTTTGACGGCAATGGATGGTAACGGAGGTAAAAAACATCCGGTTTTCATGCCCCAGCAGCCCAATCTTCATGGGTAAAACGTCTCTCCAAACGATGGTTCGTGTGCTGGAAATTCCACCGTTTCTCACAACTTTAGGTCAGCCGTTTTCTCGGGACATTTCCACATAATTTGGCAAGGCTTTGAGCCGCGAGATCCAGGCTTGAATGGAGGGATAGGACTCAAGAGAAAATCCGCCCTCGTGAGACACGTGGGTATAGGCAAAGAGGCTGATATCGGCGATCGTGGGCGAACTGCCCACAAAGAAGGCCGACCTTGAAAGCTCTCGTTCCATCACGGCTAAGGCTTTGTGTCCTCCCACTTGTTTGGCGTGGTATTCTGCAGCGCGATCGGCGGGCAGTCCTAGATATTTGTTGATGTAGCGGGCCACAGCAATATAGGGCTCGTGGCTATACTGCTCAAAAAATTGCCACTGCAAAACTTGAGCACGGAGTAAGCCTGATTCTGGCAAATAGGGCGTCCCTTCTGCCAAAAAATTCAGGATAGCGTTGGATTCCCAAAGATATTGACTGGTGCCGAGTTCGAGAACCGGGATTTTAGCGTTCGTATTCATCGACAAAAATGAGTCGGTATGGGTTTCGCTGGCCATGATGTCAACGTGAATCCATTCATGCTCAATGCCCAGCCACTGCATTAAAAGCTTGATCTTGAAGCAGTTGCCCGACAGCATGTCGCCGTAAACCCGATACATAAGGCGATCTCCTGAATCGTAGAACAATACCTATTTCACAGTTGCCTCACTTTTTACCGCTAAAGACAGTCAAATAGGAGAAATGTTGCTGTCAAATTAGTAATTGAGGGCAGAAATTGCTTTACCGTTACCGTCTCTAGCTCCCTTGCCCTTATATAACGGTGTGCAAATTTACGTTGCACCGATACCAGCGGCCTTCTCAAAAACCCTCTCAGGCAGATATCGCAATGTGCAGAAAGGAGCCCTACGCCGAATAAGCGTTTCAGCAATCTAGAAACCACCTGAACTAAATACGGCTTGCTATGTAAACGTCACAGACGCCTTCCAGAACCCTAGGCGACATCACCTGATAGAAGCGACATCATCTTCGCCACAATTCATAGGCCCACCCCATCGCCAAAATCAAGCATGACTTACATGTCTTAAAGTATTATTAAGAAGATTTAAGCCTGGCAAACAGGCTCAACAGAGGGGCTGGCTGCCAACGTGTTATCTCTGCCACTAGAGCTATCGACCACGGTCATTGCGTTACTCATTTCAGGAACGAGTTTTATAGCTTGGTTTTTGAGCATGTTGGCTGGGGGCGGCAGTCCTTTCATTCTGATTCCCTTGTTATCAATATTGTTGGGCGCTCAAGCGGTGGCTCCAGTCATTACGACTGGGTTGCTGATTGGCAATACCCAACGTAGCTTGTTCTTCTGGCGTGAGATTGATTGGCGGGTTACGGCCTGGTATTTGCCGGGATGTTTGGTCGGATCAATCCTGGGAGCGTTGATTTTTGCCTGGGTACAAGTTGATTGGCTGCAGGTGCTTTTGGGCGTTGCTCTCTTGGGCATGGTGGTCAACTATTGGCTAAGTCAGGTGCTTAATTGGCGCGATCGCGCCTTTTCTATCCAAGCCTGGTACTTTTTTCCCGTGGCCTTTTTGAACTCTGTCGGGTCAGCCCTGATCGGCAGTACTGGTCCAATCATGAACCCAATGTACTTTGCCTACGGGCTTGAAAAAGAGGCCATGATTGCCACCAAAGCCTCTAACAAAGCCTTTCTACACATTTTTAAGCTGCTCAGCTATGCGGCCCTCGGCGTGCTGCAGCCTGATCACATCGGCTATGGCCTACTGATTGGTTTGGGTGCAGTACCCGCAAACCTGGTCGGCAAATGGGTTCTAGAACGCATTAGCAATGACCAGTTTCGCCAGATGGTGTACGCCTTTGTCGCCGTCAGTGGTGTCGTCATGATTTGGGAACAACGCAGTTGGTTTCTCGCCTGGTAGACTGACTCTTCAGTTGATGGGTAACTGTTGACAGACACTCGTGACTAGACGCAAAGCAGTCTAACGATACGTTGGTCGAGTTAGGGGCTGTCATCAATTAAGACCAGACTCTTTACCCAGAGCTGATTTTAGCCCCTGGCCAACAAGCCGATGCGGGCGCGCTAATGCTGATCCCACAAGGTTTCTAACCTTAACTGATGAAGCGCCCTAGATCTTTAGACTCCTATCTCAGAATTCAAAACTCCTCATCTCGATGCTTGTGACCGATTCTGCCAATGTCCAATTCTTTAATTCACGCGGTTGATACAGCTGACTCTGCGCCGGCGCTGATTGGGGCAGTGCGATCGCTCGCCGCCCACGCTCCCAAAGCGATCACCACCTTAATTACGGTTCTCGGGTTCAACAATCCTGGGGCGGCAGTGGCTGCGGTCGATAGTTTAGTTGCTCTGGGGCCAGAAGCCGTCCCCGCCCTATTAGAACAGCTTGACGGCTACAACTGCGGAGCCTGAGCCTGGGCGATTCGTGCCTTGTCGATCATTGGTGACCCTCGGGTACTCGACATTCTCATTGAGGCGGCTCGGGGCAATTTTGCCCTCAGCGTTCGACAAGCCACGGCCAAAGAGTTGGGATTCATCCGTTGGGCAGAGCTACCGGTTGAAACCCAGGCGAGTTCACAAGCCTTGGCTCTAGAAACGTTACTGACCACTTTAGATGAACCCCGAGTGGGTCGTTCGCGACGCTGCGGTGGTGGGGCTATCGGGACTTATCCACGTGTTCGAACAATCGGCTGAAGAAATTGCCGCGCTTAAGCGCCGTCTTACCCTTTGCATCCAAGCGGATGAGGAAGTAGTGATGCGGGCGCGAGCACAGTGGGCATTGGCTCAATTCATCGCGCTCTCGCCCCAGTAGGGCAGAAAACTTTTGGGAACAAGACCATTGCAATGTTTTTAGCGATCACCCTCACGAATTGACCGCAGTAAGGGATGATGGATGCTGGATGTTGATCGGCTTTGCGAAGCCGCGATCGCCACTAACATCAGGATTGTGTTGCCCTCCGCCAGCCCCCGGTTTCCGGCATGGTTAAGTTAATTATTCAGATTCCCTGTTATAACGAAGAAGCGACCCTCGGCCTCACCCTGTCAGAACTGCCCCAAAGCCTCTCGGGGATTGACCAGGTGGAGTGGCTAGTAATTGATGACGGCAGTTGGGATCGCACGGTGGAAGTGGCGCGATCGTGCGGCGTCCATCATATTGTGCGACTGCCTTACAACCAGGGCCTGGCCAAGGCCTTTATGACGGGGATGGAAGCGTCTGTACGGGCGGGAGCCGACATTATTGTCAATACCGACGCTGATAACCAGTACAACGCGGCGGATATTCCCTCTCTCATCACTCCCATTCTCAAAGGTGAGGCCGATATGGTGATCGGGGCCAGACCGATTCAAGAAATTGCTCACTTTTCGCCGCTGAAAAAGCGACTGCAGGGGTTAGGCAGTTGGGTGGTGCGGTTAGCTAGCAACACTAAAGTTCCTGATGCCCCCAGCGGTTTCCGGGCTTTTAGCCGCGAGGCGGCGCTGAAATTCAACGTTTTTAACGAGTACACCTACACCCTAGAAACCATCATCCAGGCGGGGCAAAAAGGGATGAAGGTCGAGTCAGTGCCCATTCACACCAATGTTGACCTGCGCCCTTCACGACTGGTGAAGAGCATTCCGTCTTACGTGCAGCGATCGCTCTTCACCATCCTGCGCATTTTTATGACCTATCGTCCCCTGCGCTTCTTTTTTCTGGCGGGGACAGTGCCGTTTACAGCGGGCTTTTTAATTGGGATTCGGTGGCTGATCCTGTATTTTGGCGGTACGCCGCGCTCCCATGTGCCGAGCCTGATTTTGGCCGCAATTCTCATGCTGATAGGTTTTCAACTGTGGATCTTGGGGTTCGTCGCCGACCTGCTCGCGGTGAATCGCAAAATTTTGGAAGAAAATCAACTGCATTTTCGTCGTTTGAACTGGACTCAGCCCCCTGGAAAATCCCATGAGCCGTGACCTCTTGGCCCAGTCAGCCCTGGCCGAAATCCCCAAAATCCTGACCTTGATGGATCGCAATCCCCACAGCCCAACCTATGGGTGTTGCGATCGCAACTTTTGGCAATACAAAATCATCGATTTCCCCAGCGGCATGTCGCAAGAATTTGTGTTGCCCCTCGCGCTGGTGTACCAACTGGATTTGCCGAACAATCCGTTTTATCAGCAGGAAGCGATGCAGGAATGGGCGATCGCAGGCATACACTACGCGGCGAAAAGTGCTCACGCTGACGGGGCTTGCGACGACTATTTTCCCTTTGAACGAGCCAGCGGTGCGGCGGCTTTTACCCTTTACGCTTTTTTAGAAAGCTATCGCCTCCTGGGTTTGCAGGACGAGGCGTTGCTGCAATTTTTTGAGACGCGGGCCAACTGGCTGGCCCATCATCAAGAAAGTGGACAGTTGGCGAACCACGAAGCCTTGATTGTCTTATGCCTGCATTTATTAGGCGCAGTGCAGCAAACATCTCAGTGGGAGACGCAAAAGACGCGACGCTTAGAACGGTTACTCAGCTGGCAAAGTATCGAAGGCTGGTTCCAAGAATATGGCGGGTTTGATCCGGGTTATCACACGCTCACGATTTCCTGTCTAGCCCGCCTCAACCAGCTTCAGTCTCGCGAAGATATCCAAAAAATTCTCATTCAAGCGGTGGATTTAGCGGCTCAGTTTGTACATCCCGACGGCTCCTTTGGGGGCGAATACGGGAGTCGCAACACCTACAATTTCTTCCCCCATGGCTTTGAACTGGTCGGACAGTGGTATCCCAAGGCTTTGACCGTTAACGAGACTTTCCTCGGGGGACTGGCAAAGGGCAAACAGCCCTGTTATGCCGACGACCATATCGTGGGGCACCACGTGTGGAATTATCTGTTGGCGTGGCAAGATTTCGTCAGCGATCGCCCCCCAGCCACAACGCCCCCCACCGGTCAGTTTTGGCTCAAAGAGGCTCACATCTTAGTTGATCGTCGCCAAGACACGGAACTCTTTATTGCTTTCAACAAAGGTGGCGTCTTTAAACTCTTTCGCCAGAACGAGCTAGTGCTATCAGACACGCAAATATCGCTCCAGGTTAAGCAAGGCAAAAAAGCGAAAACCGCCGTGGCCCATCTCATTGGCGATTATGAGTTTGAAGTGACCGATAATCAGATTCAGATTCGCGGCCAGTTAGGCTGGGCCAAACAAACCCAAATGACGCCGCTAAAGCTGTTGATTTTGCGCTGCGTCAATCTTACGCTGGGCCGATTCTTCCCGAATTTTGTCCGCAGTTTGTTGCAGAAAATTTTGATCACTGGCAAGCAACCGGCTCCCTTTCAGTTTTTGCGGCAACTGACCTGGCGAGATGGACAGTGGCACATTACCGATGAGCTCAAAGCCGACACCTGGAAAAATGTCCAGTCTGTGGGTATCAGTGGCCATCAAACCTCAATTTATGTGGTGGTGAGTCGTGTCTTTCAGACCAGTCAACTGCAGCCGTGGGTTGATTTGAGCGATCGCGCCAACACCCTCTCCGACGGCGAAGCCCTCACCATTCACCGCAGTTGCTGAGCGCTTACTCCATGGCAGTGATGCTAAATTTTGCCCCCTCATCTCCCCTGCCCCCTGGCCCCTGACGAATCCTCAGCCCTCCATAGCCCTTCCTAACAACCGCCTGAGCCCTTCTATGAAACGCCTAATTTCCATCGCCGTTAGTCTGCTGATTCTCGCCATTCTCTATTGGAAAATTGAGCTGAGCAGCTTAATCGAAGTTTTCAGAACGTCTGATGTGCTGTGGATGATGATTAGCCTGGGCATGGTCATTCCCATCACGCTATTTACCTCAAAGCGGCTGCAATTTTTAATGCCGCCCCACAGCACCCTGAACTTTTTTGAGGCGAACAAATTGATTTTGGCCGCGAGTTCGCTGAACATGGTGCTGCCATCGAAAGCGGGGGATATTGCAAAGGCTTATTTTATGCGCGATCGCGGCCATTTGAGTGGCTCTCTGGCGCTATCTCTCGTCGTGTTTGAAAAAGCCTGCGACATGCTGTCTCTGTTGCTGTGGTGCCTCTTTGGCCTGTGGCTGTATCCGCAAAAAGACGCCTTCTTTTGGGGGATGACTGCATGCATTTTTGCGGGGTTAGCAGGGGGAATTTTGCTATTAAGTTCCACCCGATTTGCCAATCTGTTTTTTGAACTGGGCCAGCAACTTGCTCCCAAAAAAATGAAGCTCAAGTTCAAACAGTTGCAGGTAGCCTGGGCCGAAATGCACGCTTATTTTTGGCGCGATCGCCAACAGCTACTCCGGGTTACGGGGATGTCGGTCTTTATTTGGCTATTGCATCTGCTGCAAATTTGGTTCTTTATTTTGGCGCTCAACGCCAGAGTGCCCTTTTGGACCAGTCTGGCCCTGTCCCCCCTGGCAATTTTGGCGGGTTTGTTGCCTCTGACCTTTGCCGGGGTGGGGACCCGTGACGCCGCCTTGGTATTTTTATATGCGCCCTATTTTGATGCTGCGACGGGAGCCGCACTGGGGTTGTTATGCACCTCTCGGTACTTCTTACCGGCGATCGGGGGATTACCTTTTCTGGAGGGCTATCTCAGAGCCGCCCAGTGGAACCCCAAAAAGGAAACCTGAAGCCCCCTGTCTGCTTCCTGGATTCGATCCTGATCTACCCGTTTGTGAATCTCTGAAACTCCCGCCACTATGTCGCACCCTCTGAAACAGCCCCTTGCTTGGCTCTATCAAACGATGACCCAGTCATCGCCTCGCTATCGGTGGTTTTGGCTCGGGGTCAGTCTCTTGTTTGCGGTCTACTACGGTTGGCTCACCCTACAGCAGGCGTTTGCTGGCACCTATGTCGTACAAGACGATGCCCGGCAGCATGTGTTTTGGATGCAGCGATTTATCGATCCAGATCTGTTTCCCAATGATTTAATTGCCGATTACTTTCAAGGGGTGGCTCCTTTGGGGTATGCCGGTCTTTATCGTCTGGCGGCCACTGTGGGCCTGCCGCCTTTGCTTTTCAGCAAAATTTTGCCGCCTATTTTAGGGTTGCTGACGGCTTGGCTGGTTTACGAAATTTCTTGGACGCTACTCCCAGTGCCCCTAGCCAGTTTTATCGCTTCAGTCAGTTTTAGCCAAAGTGTTTGGTATTCCAGCGAGCATGGGTCAGCGACACCCAGGGCATTTCTATATCCGCTCATGTTGGCGTTCATCTACTTTTTGATGCGTCAAAAACCCTGGCTTTATCTAGGTAGTTTGATATTGCTGGCGCTGTTCTATCCTCAGATTGCGTTGGTCTGTTTGGGGGTACTCGCGATTCGCCTGCTGGACTGGAAAAATCGTCGTTTGTCTTTCACTTCAAATAGAGTGATTTACATCCAATTTACGCTTGGGTTTTGTGCCGTGGCTGGCATCTTACTCTACGCGCAAGGGCAGGCAGATTTTGGTCCCGTTATTAGTCGGGCTGAGGCCATAACCATGCGAGAATTTCAACCCGGAGGGCGCAACGCTTTCTTTTTTGATGGCCTGTATTTTTGGCTTCACGATCGCGGGGGCTTTCTCCATCGGCGTGGCTTTACCCCAGCCATGATAATCGCTGGAGCGGTCTTGCCGTTACTCTTGTGGATGCCGATTAGAAGCCGCTGGCGATCGCAAATAAACTCTCAAGTTTGGGTTTTATTTCAGCTTTTACTGGCTTCATTGGGCCTCTTTATTCTGGCTCATTTAGTCCTATTTGAACTGCATCTACCGAGCCGTTATTCCAGTCATTCACTTCGCGCCATTTTGGGTGTAGCTTGCGGCGTAAGTTGGGTCATTATTTTGGATGATTTATCCACTTTGATTAGTGCTATTCGGCAACATCAGCATGGTCAATCAGCAGCTCAGCAACCTAATTATCGTTCTTTTCTCAAGCAGGCTGTCTTCGTCAGCTTGTCGAGTCTTTTGATCGTTTTTATCGTGATTTACCCATCCACTTTTTTCGAACGCTTCCCTCGAGTGGGCTACTACGATTTTTCTGACAGTGCGCGACTTTACGAATATTTTGCCGCTCAGCCTAAAGCTACGCTGGTGGCATCCCTGTCAGGTCAAGCAGGCAATATTCCCATGTTTTCTGGACGCGCAGTGCTTGTTTCTGGGGAGCATGCCTTGGCTTATCACACGGGCTATTACGACGAGTTTCGCGATCGCACCGAGGCGCTGCTAGAGGCCCAGTACACTACTGAGCCTACCCTGGTTGCTCAATTCATCAGCACCTACGGCGTGGATGCCTGGCTCATTGACAATGGGGCTTTTCAGGCTCCTTATGTGACTGAAAATCGCTGGCTGCGGCAGTATGAATCAGCGGTTGACAATGTGGTTCAGCAGCTAGCGATGGGGCCACCAGTTTTGCAACAAGCCGTGCCGCTCTGCACCGCCACAAGCACCGAAGCATGGACGGTGCTAGATGCAAACTGCGTCAATGACTTTGCCAGTAACTTAAGCGATCGCTGAGCAAAATTCCTTGCCCTGCTCAAAAATTTCCAAGCGCGTTGGTGCTGTCATAAACAGCTGTGAAATAAAGGTGGCAGCCTTTATTAACCTGAGTTCGGGAGCAGGAATTCGCGTGCTGTTACCCACCGGTCAGACCACAAATCCCCTCCTTGGGAGGGGTGTCCGCAGGACGAGAAGGGCCTGAATTGGGCCTTTACCCACCCCATTAGCCCCTCCCAAGAGGGGAATATAACGAGTTTTGACTTAACCCGAACTGACGTTCAATTCGTGTGGCGGGAAATTTGCTTGCCGGGCTTTAGCGTGGGGAGAACAACCGTGTCAGGGGATCTAGAAACTGAAACCCTAGGGTGACTTTTGCTACCGAGTCCTAGCTATAGCAAAAGGCAGAAGTAAAAAGGCAGAAGGCAGAATTGAAAACCTTGCCAAATTAAGGTTTCCGCAATCTAAAATGGCCTCATCAAACTGCGGACTGCGATAGGTACTCAGAACACCTGATTCCAGGCGTAGAGTTCATATTCGATCCAGATGCTATTTTGCCAATAGGGGTCCTTTTCGATCAGCTTGCGGACAGTGGCTTGGTCATCGGCCTCATAGATGCCAAGTACTTTAGTATTATCCATCGTAGGGCCAAGGGACAACAGCACGCCGCTATCTTTTTGAGATTGTAGACCGGCAAGATGATCGGCTCGATAAGGGGTGCGCTTTTCGAGAGCATCTTCACAGTAGCTGCCCCACATGACAAATTTCGCCATGAATCATCCTTTTTTTCTCTATACGATTTCAAATTCTACGTGGAAGCGCGATCGCAAGTTACAGGTTTGGTGATCAGTTACATTGGTGTCGCTCAATTCCAAATTATAGAAATCCACCACAGGTGTATTAAACAAGGGGCCTGCGTGCCAGGTGCCCACATGTAGCTTGATGAAGCAGTTGCCAGGGATGCGAAAGGCTCGAATGCTTTCTGGGGCAGGTTCTTCGGCGTCTCCCGGTGGCGCCACGGCCATCAGCCATTCAGCCCCTGCTAAAGCCCCTAAGCATTGCGTACAGCGACGATGACGGGTAATCGCGTGAAACTGCCGCCCCTTGCCCTCTAACCGCATGATGTAAAAGCGGGGAATGCCAGCATCGAGCTTCAGTTGAGCATCTTCCGAGCCGTAAGAAAAGCCATCTGCCGAAGGAAAAATGACTTGACCAAAAGGCGCAAATGCTTCCGGGGTGATGGTTACTGCAGAGAGGGATTTGAGGGTGGTTGACGGAGAGAGCATGGTGGATGAAAGAGCAACTGCTTTTAATTTAGCGGTTGCTCAGTGGCTTTATGTCAGTTCTGTAATACCAGTTCTCCAGAATAGGGCTCCAGATCAGGGTGGGGGGTGACGGGGGAAGATATGTTGCTGGAGTTTGGAGAATCGGGATACACGGCAAACTGTCACTACCAATAGCTGGCTCCCTTTTTCCCTGCCCCCAAGCAAATTACATCAAGACCTGGAGTCTTCTGGTAAGAACTGGTATTACTCTGAGTCTGACGAGGGCAAGACGGTGCTGCTGGTTTCTTGCTCCCAGATGCGATAGTGTTGCCGCCAATCGTTGAGCAGATCGAGGGTCCAAATCCAGCTAAAGCCATCTTCAGGTGCATCGGTGACCAAGTTGAGCTTTTGCGGATCCATCCATTTCAGCTCATCGATCTCCTGCAGTCTTAGGAAGTATTCCCGGGCTCTCGCCCGTTCTACATCGGCCTCTCCAGCCAAAATGGTCTGATCGGCCTCACTGGCACCGCTGAGACCAGAGTCTTCTTCTAGGCCTGCAAGGTTCATATTGCCCAGACGGCTGTGCACCATGACCAGCCCCGCATAGGCATGCAGAATATCAGGATCGGCAGGGCTATTACCGGCGGGGTTGGGCTGTCGTTCTCGCTGATCATCATGCAGCGTTAGGGCGGCCTCCCAATTCGCGATCGCATCGTTCCATTCACCTTGTTGGTAGGCGGCAAATCCCCGAGCAATGCGCCCTTCTAACAACGTGTCATCGGTTTGCTGCCAAGCACTACGGGCCTGCTCAATAAAGGTGCGCTGGTTAAAGCGGCTGTCAAAATCTTGTTGTTCAGAGGCCATGAGTTTGGCTTCTTGCCAGGCAATGCGCCCTTTGATGAACAGTAAATCAGACTGAGTCGCATCCTTAACCCAGGGCCAAATTGCATCGCTGACTTCGTTGTGGGTGGCTTTACCGATAAGTGCCTGATCTAGCGCGAGGTTAAAGTCGGCGCGAGCATCGGCATAGCGATTGCCCTTAATCGCGTCTTCTGCCTGACGAATCAAAGTATCTGGAGCGGGTGAGGCGGGTTGTGGCTCAGAGGGGGTAACGGTCAGGTCTTCTGTTGAGACGACTGAGCTATTGTCCTCATTAGGCGAATTGGGCGGATTGTTGGCGGCGTCATTATTCGCCCATCGCAAGGCCACCAGGCTCAATCCCATCATCCCCACGATGCCAATCAGTCCTAAAGCAAACCAAACTAACAGTGGTTTTTCAGGTTGTCGGGACGATCGCGTCAACTTTTGAGTTGGCTGCTGGGGCGGAAATCTCGTGGAGATTTCCCGATCCGGGGCGGGCGGAGTCAGCGATGAAGGGGGGGCAAGCGTTACGTCGGGGGGCGGCACCTCTGGCAGGGTATCGTAGATGGCCATACCCGCTCGATGGGTGTTTTCATCAACGAGGACCTCTTCGTCGTTGGCGGGTATAGACGACTCGTTCGTCGCGGGGGCACTGTGTGAAAGCTTTTGCACATAAGAAGCAAGCAGTTCATCGTCATCGATCTCTGGCAAGTCTGCTGTCTCTAGTTGACTCAATAGGGTGGCCGCGCCGGCCTCAACGGGGATATCGGGCAGTGGGGGCGGCGTATCTGCAGCCGCTTCTGGGGGGAGTACCGTCACCACTGGCGGTTTCATCACGGGGGGCTCCGTCACGGGGGGCTCCGTCACGGGCGGCTCCGTCACTGGGGCCGCCTCTGGCACCACATCTTGATTGCCATTTTGGGACATCACCGGGGAGGGGGGCTCAGGTGCCGTGAGCACGTCTGGGTTGAGCTGGGCATCAGCTTCGCGATCGCGCCGGGTTAAATACCCGTCAAACTCCGGATGTAAATATAAAATTGGCAAGGCCCAGTAGTGCTGATCTGACCCAAAACTCGCGATCAAGCCCTGACGGGTGCGGCTGAGGCCCACATCAATGGGGAAGCCGCGTCGCAGATTTTGATAGAACAGCTGAGTAAAGGCGATCGCCACGGCATCAGGAATGCGTTCGGCCATCGCAATCACGCTTGGCACCCCCCGATTAACCAACGCCTGCACGAGATTTTGCTGTCGCCAGTCCATATCAGCATCATCCCCCGCCGTATGGCCGCTACGGCAAGAGTTAAAAATCGTGAGGGCGACATGGTTATTGACCAACAAACCGGCCAGATCATCACCCGAGAGCCTCTCCGTCAGACCAGTCTGACGGTTTACCAAGGATAAGTCACCCCCATTACAACCAAAGTCACTATGCCCGGCATAGTGCAGCACTTGATAGTTGCCATGCTCCAGTTGCTGCGCCAGTTGACTGCGATCGGGCTGCTCTAAAATATCAATCTGAATGGTCGACTGCTGTGGCGTTGCAGCCTTTAAAATTGCTTGGACATGTTGCACCTCTTGCAATAGCTTCAGGTGATCTTGATCTTGGGGGCTGGCAATCACCATCAGCACCCGAATTGTTTCATCAACCCCAGAGAGGGTAGATAACTCAGCGGTTTGCGTGACCAGGAGATCGGCCCCATAGCGAGCAAAGGTTTGATTGCCTCGGGTGGTGATGGGGGATTGATCATTACGTAGCACTTCCCAGGGCAGGCGCTGTAGGCGGCTATCTTTGAGACCGAGGCGGAGGCGCAAAATTTCGTTGCGGTTTTGCGCAATGCCTTGAGCCCGCAGCCAACTCTCACGAATTGCCTCATTTTGAAACAGCGCTTTATACAGGGCTTGACCAAGCTCATGCAGCCCTGAAGCGCGATCGCTGAAATCGACCCGCCCCTGCAACAACCCCAATACCGGATCATCCATGGCTGGTTGAGCCAGTTCTAACCATTCTTCCACTGGCCACTCAACCTGCGCCTGCGCCACGGGTACCCCGGCAGAGGTGTCTTCTGTGCGAATCAGATAGCGATCGCTCCCCAGAGCAGTGATGGATAGATGAAATTCTTGAGTCACGACAGGTTGAAGCTTGAGTGAACGGCAATAGTCTAAGGAGTACCCACATTAGACAGGCAATCACACCTCTCTTCAGGTTAGATCACAGATTTGTTGATGAATTCTGACTGGTGGACAGATCGCCAGAGTGGATAGAATTGGGAGTCCAAAATCATGAATTCTGAGGACCCGCTATTGCCCCCTACGGCAAAGGTTAATTGCTTACCCACGATCCCTGCTGCCAGCTCCGTACTACTTTTGGATTACGACATCGATAGCTGCTCACAAAAGAGCCGAATTTCCTGCAGCACCAGCGGTGAAATTTCGTGCCCCATGTCGTATTCCTGATAGGTTAAATCGACCGCTTGGGATTTTAGAACATCGCGGGACTGATGGGCTCTCGTGATGGGTACCACCGGATCTTGACGTCCATGAACCATCAACACTGGCCCTAAGTCAGTATGGGGTGCCGGCGTACTGTGCAAATAACCACTGAGAATCAAAGCCCCAGCCAGCGGTAGTTGCAGCCCCACATCCAGCGTCATTGCCCCTCCTTGGGAAAACCCAGCGATCGCGGTGCGCTCTGGTGGAATGCCGGTCTCATCTGCGACTTTGGCCAACCACTGCCGTAGGAGTTGGCGACTCTCTTGCAGGTCTGCCTGCTGCTCAAAATCGTGCTTGCTCTGAAAGTCATATCCCATTGGGAAGCCGTACCACATCCGCCCTCCCGGTGCGTGGGGATGCGGAAATGGCCCATCGGGAAATAGCATCTTAAAGCCCTGAAGCGGCATGTAATCGGCGATCACGGCCAGATCCGCCGCATTTGCTCCCCAGCCATGCAGCCCAATCAAGAGTTTATCTGCGGACTCGTCCGTTGCTTTTGCGATCGCCGACAACACCATTGAGTCATTCCTGAGAGGATGTCGCAAATGATTGTAGCGCTATGGAGAAGGGAGAAAATTAAGAGAAAGGAACCGACTATCGGCTCTCTTACCGCTCCCCGGTATATTTAATTGTGCATAGAGAAAGGGGTTAGGGCCATGCCACGGCTAGCGTTGCTGAGTGTTTCCGACAAAACCGGATTAGTGGAATTGGCTAAAGCACTGGTCGAGTCCTTTGACTTTGAAATTGTCAGCAGCGGCGGTACAGCAAAGGCGATCGCCGCTGCCGGTTTACCCGTCACCAAGGTATCTGACTACACGGGTTCCCCCGAGATTTTGGGCGGTCGGGTCAAGACGCTGCACCCTCGTATCCATGGCGGTATTTTGGGACGTCCGGCGCTACCCAGCGATGCGGAAGACATGGCCGCCAACAATATCCGGGCCTTTGATTTAGTTGCCGTCAACCTGTATCCCTTTGAGCAAACAATCGCCAAGCCTGATGTCACCTTGCCGGAAGCGATCGAGCAAATTGATATTGGTGGCCCGACGCTCATTCGAGCGGCGGCTAAAAATCACGCTTTTATTACGGTGCTCTGCCATCCCGAGCAGTACCCCCTTTATTTGCAAGAAATGACCGACCATGCGGGTGAAGTCACCCCAGGGTTTCAACAAGACTGTGCCCGGCAAGCCTTTTGGCACACGGCGACTTATGACCAGGCGATCGCCAACTACCTCTCAGCCGCTGATGCCGAGGCTGAAATCGATACGACCACAGAACTCCCGCAAAGATGGACGTTAAGTGGCCTTCAACGGCAGCAATTGCGCTATGGAGAAAATCCCCATCAGCCCGCGACCTGGTACCAAACTGGGAATGTTCCCTCCGGGTGGGCAGCTGCCGACTTGGTGCAGGGTAAGCCTCTGAGCTACAACAACTTGGTGGATCTGGAAGCGGCGCGGCGCATCATTGCGGAATTTCCCCCTCAAGTCCCAGCAGCGGCGGTGCTCAAACACACCAATCCTTGTGGGGCCGCTCAAGGCGAATCGCTTGCAGAAGCCTATCAAAAAGCGTTTGACGCTGACTCTGTTTCCGCATTTGGGGGAATCGTCGCGTTGAATCGACCGATTGATCGCGACACGGCTATTGCTCTGACCCAAACCTTCTTGGAGTGCATCGTGGCGCCAGGATGTGATGACGAGGCCCAAGAGGTCCTCGCGAAGAAAGGAAATTTACGCGTCTTGCTACTAGAGGATCTCCTGGGTGGTCCGGCCCAGACCCCGCGAGCGATCGCGGGTGGGTTCTTAGTGCAAGAAACCGACAATATTGAAGACGATCCTTCAGGGTGGGAAATTGTCACTGAGCAAAAGCCAGATGCCGACACCCTTGAAGAATTGCTCTTTGCTTGGCGCTTGGTCAAGCACATTAAATCCAACGCAATTTTAGTCACCAACAACCGCACCACCCTAGGCGTCGGGGCGGGACAAATGAATCGGGTGGGGGCCGCTAAGATTGCCCTAGAGCAGGCCGGTGAGCAGGCCCAAGGAGCCATACTTGCTAGCGATGGCTTTTTTCCGTTTGATGACTCAGTGCGCAACGCCGCCGCTGCTGGCATTCGAGCGATCGTGCAGCCCGGTGGCAGCAAACGCGATGCCGACTCCATCCAAGCCGCCAACGAACTGGGTCTCGTCATGGCCATGACCGGCGTCCGCCACTTCTTACACTAGCTCAAATCCATCCTCAGCAGAACCTCCTTCACCTCTGAATCCAACGACTGATTTTTGCAGTGGATGCGATTCATCGGTTGCCGATTTTCACTACGTCAGGCAAGCTCGATCATGACATATCCGGCCTGTTCAAGCTCCATCAAGAAATCTTTAACGGATTGAAAGGCCTTCTCAGGGGTTATGGGCTCTAGGGTTACAGCATTAAGTGGATGCACCTGTTGCCAACCTTGCACTAAAGTCGGCAGCGGCTTTGGTCCAGCTAAAAGAGCATGCAAACACCCTGCAAAAGCACTATCAATTCCCATCTCAGGGTTGTAAAGCTTCAGATGCTTATGCAAGGGAACAAGCCCCAAATAATCAGCTCTATGTGCTAACTCGGCTTTAAACGCATCCGTGTTGAGTTGCGGATGAATATGTATGGTTGCCTGCTGCCAGAGAGCTTCATCCCACTCAGCGATCGGTGTGTACTGCGGCACCGGTTGCGGATGACCACAATAAAGATCGAGTAAACGATGGGTCGGGTGCAGCAACTCATAGATATGAATTTTTTCCTCAGGGGTCATCGTATTGAGCCGATTGGCAACCGTTTTAGGCAAATCTTCTATCTTTTTGAAGAGGCGTTTGAAGGGCCAGTTTCGCCAATCGACCAAGCTGATAAACTCTAAGTCAGCCTGTTGCAACATTTTAGAAAACTCGGGCATGGTGATCCCTTTGTCTCCCCGAATCAAGT
Source organism: Cyanobacteria bacterium P01_F01_bin.56 (assembly GCA_039185935.1). Classification (GTDB taxonomy): domain Bacteria; phylum Cyanobacteriota; class Cyanobacteriia; order Phormidesmidales; family Phormidesmidaceae; genus Halomicronema. The sequence goes on from JBCDAJ010000025.1 coordinate 42,216, forward strand.
GATTACTTAAAAGCACTTGATCATCGTCTTTAGATTCAGAACGCCAAGTCTGTTGTTTAGAAATCACCCAATCCTGCAGGCTATCCATCATCTGTCGAGTAATGGCAATTTCATCCGATGTTGGCGTCCCCTCTAAACAACCTAAACGAGTCAATAATGCTTGCACGCGATAATAGCTCGCTCTTTGCAAAATACTGTGCATATTGCCACGGATAATGCCGTCAGGCTTGAGTACTGCTTTCATCGCCTGTAAACCTGCAATGGGATCTTCCAGCAGATAAAGCACGTCATCACAATTGATGTAGTCGAAGCGGTAAGGTAAGCTCGGCAGTTCCTCGATGGGTAAACAATGAAAAGAGCTAGGATTATCAATCTGCTGATATGCCAGACGTTGTTGAGCCAGTTCCAGCGATTTGGGTGAAATATCGATGCCCACAACATGGGCTCCTGGATTGGCGATCGCCAGCGCCAGCAATTTATAACCTGAGCCACACCCTGCGTCTAAAATCCACTTGCCCTCAGTCTCGGGCACGCGATGATTTCTCAAGTAATAGGGGGTGATGTAGCTATGTATCGCCACATAGTCAGGATGGTCTGAGGGACTCTCATCGAGGGGATGATTGGGGTAAGGAAGCGCATCGAACTGAGGTCGAATCTTTTCCCAGTGAGCTTGTGAAAGGGTCACCTTATTCTCCTGATTTCAGCTTAATGGCCGTGAGTGATGGGCTGAGGTCATGGTTTGAATCGCTTTAAGTCGGCTTAGACAAGTTCAATCAAAGCATAGCCAGCGGTTTCCAACTCAAGCAATGTGTCCTGCAGCGTTTGAAAAACTTGAGCTGAGTCAATAGGCTCCAGGGTAATCGGGTCAACAGGATGAATTTGCTGCCAGCGATCGCACAGCTCAGACATCATCAAAGGACTGTCAATTAAGGGATATAAGCAACCGGCAAGACTGTTATCTAGGTTTATCCGGTAGTTGCCAATGGGAAAATGTTCGTACAGGCTAATCGTGCCCAGGCGACGGGTGCCCGTTTGCAAAATGTCGGCAAACTGATGCGTGCAAAGTTGGGGATGTAAATAGACCTTAGCCCGCTGCCACTGAGCGATCGTCCACTCTTCTAACGGGGGCCGATTACTCCCCATACCAGGATGACCACAATAAAGATCGAGCAAGCGATGGGTGGGATGCAGTAGCTCAAACATATGTAGCTGTTCTGCAAAACTCATATCGGCCAGCCCCAGGGCGATCGCGATCGGCAAATCTTCAACACTCTTAAATAGTTTTTGGAGATCCCACTCCCACCAGTTCACCATATTGACCAGTTCGAGATCTGCCTGATGCAACAAACTTGAAAAGTCCTCCATCGTGAAACCTTTGTCTCCTCGTAACAAGAAGTTTGCCGTGAGCTTCTCGGGGTCGGTTTTGAGGTCAGGGTGCTGGTTCCAAATCTGCTGCTTAGAGAACACCCAGTCTTGCAAAGATTCCATTGTCTGCCGCACGAGGTCGATCTCTTCGTCAATGGGCGTATCTTGCAGGCACCCAAGCTCTTTAAACAGCGCTTGCATGCGATAAGTATTTTCTCTCTGGAGGCGACTGTGCAGGTTGACTCGAATGATGCCGTCTGGCTTTAAAGCCGCTGTCATGGCTTTAAGCCCAGCTAGCGGATCGGGCAGCAAGTATAGGGTTTCATCACAGTTGATGTAATCAAAGGTCTGGCCAAGGGTCGGCAATGCTTCCAAAGATAAGTGATGAAACTCTATTGGATTGGGGACAGCGTGATATTCGACGCGCTGCCGCGCCAGTTCGACAGAGGCACTTGAAATATCGACCCCAACAATATGGGCACCGGGGTTTGCTGCTGCCAAAGCCATGGCCTTAAAGCCCGAGCCACACCCGGCATCTAAAATCCGCTTGTCAGAGGGGGAGATCACGCGGCGATCGCGTAAATAGTAAGGAATCACACAACTATGTTCGGCCAGATAAGCCGGATGATTCCCCGGTTTCTGGTCTAAAGGAACATTCGGATAAGGCAGCGCATCAAATTGGCGGCGAACTTTATCCCACTTATCAAGTTCTTGAGTCACGTATTAGCTTTCCTCTGGCGTTATTCGTCATGATTAATCACGGCTCTGCGGCAGAACTTCGAGGCTGTATCGAGTAACCACCCCCCTCCCTCGGCACTACCTCATACCCCAAGGCTTCGATATTTTGGATGGCAATGGCTTGGGTTGGCTGATCAGGAGCCGATGCCAATATTTGCTGCCAAGCCCCTACCCGCACTCGCGGATTATCCGGCTCAGTCAGCAAAAACGCTGCCGTCTGTCGCAATGAGTCTTGGTCTGCTTGCGCTTGCGGATCAGGTGACCGAGCAGACCACTCTGCAGCCGTTGTGTGTGATTGGCTCGCCGCTTCAAAATCGCCCAAAAATAGCATTTCATCAACCCCCTTGCTGCGCCAGATGAAATAAGACTCAGGCGGCAACTCGGGCGTTAACGACTCTAAGCCCTTTGCCTGCAGCTCGACTGCGCGTTCTGGCTGCCCAGCGTACAACGTCAGGCTACTCGATAAAAAGATGTAGGGATCGTAGGCATAAGGGTCGCGATCGATAATAATTTCAAAAAAGTCGCCACTCAGACCATAGTCAGTGATCTGCCGATGCTCGCGATTACCAAAATATTGCAAATATTGTAGAAAGGTCCAGTCCGCAACAAGATTGCGAAAACCCAAATCAGGCATTCTTTGCAGCAGCCGCAATTGCGACTCATACTGGCGCTCTTGCAATCTTGCTTGAGTCACCAATGCCTCACCTTCCGCCTGAAAGAGGCTTCTGCGATGCCATTCTTGGAGCGTCACAACGCCCCCAAGGAGAATGACACCCCAAAGACTGCAAAGACCCCAGACACGAATTCGCTGCTTTGCCACCATAGTCAAGGTTAGCCAACAAGAATCACTTTTCGCTCATTCTAAAGTGCTGGCAACAATGAATAAGCGTTTGCAGAGTTCTGTACATAACAGTTGTTTTTTTGATGTTCGGCCCAGACATTAAAAGGCTACTCTCACTGACATTGAGAGTAGCCTTTTGCAAGTATTAATGCGCAGGCTTTACAGACACCCAAACCAGACGTTGTAAAAGTACCCGATGAGAACTCTTAGCCGCCGATAGAAGTGGAACCATTCGCACAGTCGACGCCGTCAGCATCACCAGTCGGATCACTTATTGCAGCAGCAGCAGCAGTATCTGCTCGACAAATACCAGTCACTTCTCGTTGAGCACCTGTGTTATAAATCATGCCAGCAAACGACTTTAGTGATGCCTTACGTGCGGTCGCATGGAAAATAGCTGAAGTTTGGTCGGCGGATAGGCCATCGAAATCACCAGTCTCATCACCATAGGTAAAGTTATCAGTCTGTTCAGGAACCCCAACCTCCAAGAGACCAGCGTCTGTAGCGTATACCAACTTTTCCAAGAAGTAGGCTTGTTGGCCACGATTAACAGCACCCACGTAGTTAGATGCTTCCGATTCACGGGCGCGGTTGGCCTGGTTGAGGAAGGACGGTAACGCAATTGCCGCCAAGATACCGATGATGATGATTACTACCAGCAGTTCGATCAGGGTGAAACCACCTTGCTCTTTCTTATCGCGGAAATGCTTGAGCAGATTATAGGTAAAGCTTGTTTTCATGATTAATTGTTCTCCTTGAGAAACCAATTGGCGAATGTGCTGTATCTAGCTCTATGAACGCTAGGCTACCCATAGCAATTTAATTTCATATCATCTGGAGCAATATTTTTGGTGAATTTCCATTGAAGGGGATATTTCTAGCCACATTAGGTTGCCTATCTAACAAGCTGGCGAAGTATGGAAAACCTCAGTTGCAGCACCAGGACCATAAGTTTGTGCGCCAATCTCAATCTTGAACAGGGACTGTCAGATCTTCAGTTGCTTGATGAAGAGCCGCGACCAGCGAGCAGCGCCTGCTCTGTTCGAAACCGGGGAGCTTGGGGCGCTATTTCTTAGAACAAGTCTTCTCGGAGACACTTTCTCATCGGCGATTATCCTCCGGTCAGACTAGCGTCAACGCACGTTTCGCCATCGGTAGTAAACGCTAACGGATATTCTGGAGCGAAGGGGTCCACAGTGTTGCCCTGAGCACGAAATCTCTCACCGTGGATGACGGTGTACTGCTTAATGAACGTGCCGAGTTGCTGCACTGTCAAGGTTGCGGATGAATCAGTGCGGGCGAACATTGCTAAATGGGTAGGACAAATCGGATGCCAATCATCTCCGAGTAGCAGGCCATCGCGACCATTAAGGTTGGCTGGGTCGTACCAAAAATCAAACTGATCAATCCTTCCAGAAATCGACAGCACTGCCGGGTCATTTAGCGCATAAGCCAACGCTGCAGCAGACCGGTAGTCCGTCGTTAGCAGCAATGGCTGTGCTGAAAACTTCGTTGCTTCTTGCTTGAGCCCTGCGGCCGTGGGTAGCCAGCCGTAGACCATGCGAGTGTCGTCGTCACCGGTGTCGGCAATCAGCGCCGAAATCGGCATAACTGTGAAGTGGAACACTAGTAAGGCAGCGATCACGAGCCCCAATCCTAACGTCGCCTTCAGCAAGCGACGATCGCGCACCTCATGTAATCGTTGTGCCCTCAAAAAGTGCCCTGCCATGAGGGGAAATAGCAGCGGATAGGCCAAAATATTCCAGTAGTAGAGCACAGGAGCCCGTAGAGAGAGCACGGCTAACAACAGGGACGATGTCCCCAGCAGCGTTAGAGCTACCCGCTGATAGGTCGCCCCAAAAGATGACGCAAATCCTCGCTGGGCCGCTGTCAGGGTGAGCCATCCATGGATTGGGCCAAAAATGAAGAGGCTTAGTAAGCCAAACCCAACGGGACCAAACCAGTGAATTGTGGATGACTCGGCCTGCATGCTGCGTCCCAGATAGAACTGGAACGAATACCAGTCATGCTGTGAGTTCCACCAAAAGACCGGAGTCATGACCAACAGTGCCAGTCCCATCGCGCCATACAGGTGACCACTCCCAAACAGCGATCGCCAGCGCTTTTGGGACGCAATCGTGACTAAAAAGCCAATACCGAGAAATAGCGCCACGTATTTACACAGTCCCGCTAGCCCAATCAGCAACCCAGTTCCATAGAGCCAGGGATAGGCGACAGCGCGATCGCGACTGAGAAACTGCACGAAACAGTAGCTGGCCGCCGTGCCAAACCACACTAGCCAGTGGTCATGCCAGGCCATCGCTAAAAACAAGAAGAATAACGGTGAGGTCAAGACCAACAGCACCGTCAGCCAAAAGGCATTTGGCCCCTGCCGTCCATAAAGCTGGTGGCAGGTCACCCAGTACAACCCAAACAACAAGCCTGTCGTAATCAAATTCGGGAGTCGGAGGACAAAGCGCGATCGCCCCAACAGAGCATCAAATCCCCCCTGTACCCAGGCATGTAGCGGTGGATGATCAAAATAGGACCAGTCGAGATGTTGTCCCCAAAGCCAGTAATAGGCCTCATCAGGATTGGGAAATGCCCCTAGCCAATAGACGAGTCGCAGGCCCAGCAGCAGCGCCAGAATCGGCCAATAACGATGAAAGACAAACGAGTTCATGATTGGCTAGGGCAGCAGCGAGCAGCACCATTACCAGTCCGGTAGTAACAGGGCAGCAATGGCTCAACGACTGGGTTATCTCAGCACTTGGCCAAGACCCTGATTGTACGTCCACTAAGCGCTATTCAACCCGATCGCTTAGGCGCTGCAGCGAAATCCGTGCGGCTTCTGCCACTTGGTAATGGGCATCTTTTGCCAAATATCGTAGGGCTGATTCAGTTTTTGGGGAAGGCAGATGGCCTAACGCCTCGGCCAACCGCTGGCGCACCAACCAGTCTTCGGCTTGGGCAAACTCTAAAATCTGGTCAACGGCCTGAACATCGCCAACTTCACCGATCGCCGCGATCGCCGCCTGCTGAATGACCACTTCTTCACTCTGCAGGGCTTCTACCAAGACGTCGTGAGCCCGTGGATCTTTAAGGTTGCCCAGCGAAACTGCGGCACTGAAACGCACTAACCAGTCAGTATCTTCGTAAAAGGCACGAACTAGTGTTTCAAAGGCTCGTGGATCTTCCAAATACCCCAAGGCACCAGCGGCATCCGCGCGAATTCCATAGTCAGGGTCTGTTTCAACCAACTTCACCAAAATGTCGAATGTTTCAGCATCGGGCTTGAGCCCCATCGCAAATACCGCCATCGACCGGACTTGCAGATTGCTGTCATAGATAACCTTACGCACCAAAGGGGCAGCCGTCAGAGCATCAACATTACGCAGCATCGCCAGTGCTAACATCCGGTCCTTGGAACTTTCGCTTTCTAATTGACTGGAGATTTGTTGTAGATCCAAAGAACTCATCGTCAACCTTTGCACATAAAAGTTTATATTTGTGCAACCATCATAGCGCTTCTGTTCAGATGGCAACACCGGGAGCACCAGCCGCGTTAAGTGGCATCAGTTCTGATCATCTACCGTCGGATTTTTTCTTGCCTGGATTCGGCTACACTCGATACCCGGCAATGGATTAGCGCAATACTTAGACAAGCTTGCTCACTTTAGCTCGAGCGCCAACTTTCGAGTTTGTTGGAAACCCAGCGCAGAATCCCAATGGCGATCGCCCCGGCCATCAAAATGCCCAGCGCCGGTTGAAAGATTGGCATCCACAGGCTGTACCAGGTTTCTAGTCCCAAGTTGACGTTTAGACTACGACCAATCACAGCAGTGGCAAACCAACCAAAACTGGCTAATACAAAAAACAAGTTGGCTACCAGCAGCCAGTTCAGGCTATTCAGCACGCGGTTCCACATAGCTGCTCAATCACTCCCCATATTTTTTGACTATCGCCAGGGTTTGTCATTCATTAAAGCCAGACTCTTTGCTCAAAGCTGATGTGGGTGCGCTAATGCAGACCTCGCGAGGTTTCTAAAATTAATTAACGACGCGCCCTAGCCATGATGATCGATTTGATTGCGAATTGTATCTTACCTGAGTTGACTGACTAAAGCCGGTTCAGGTTTGAGAACATGGCTGGAGTGGCCACGTCGCCATTAAAACTGAAGTCAACGCCATTAGCTCTAAGACTTTCGATGCCTCTCCGGCAGCCCAACATGACGTAAGGATATATGTCTGGGCGTAAAAAATTGTAATAAAAACCCTCATCAAAACCCCTTACTGTGGCCTGTATGACGTTAAATCTTCTTTGAGAACTTTCCACCCAATTTTTGTCTGCATACACACTGGACTATTTAGCATGAGCAGTAATTTAGCAAGTCGACTTCGAGAAGGCACCAAAAAAGCCCACACAATGGCAGAGAACGTCGGATTCGTTCGCTGTTTCTTGCGCGGAGTGGTAGAAAAAAACTCCTATCGCAGACTCGTCGCTAACTTCTACTTTGCCTACACCGCAATGGAAGAAGAGTTAGAGCGCCATCAAAATCATCCTGTGGTCTCTAAGATTTACTTCCCAGAACTGCACCGTAAGCAAAGCTTAGAAGAAGATTTGCAATACTACTACGGCAGCAATTGGCGTGAACAAGTCAGCACGTCGTCTGCCGGACAAAAATATGTAGATCGGATTCGCGAGGTTGCTAACACTCAGCCAGAATTGCTGATTGGTCATTCCTACACGCGTTATTTGGGTGACCTTTCTGGTGGCCAAATTCTCAAGGGGATTGCTCAACGCGCCATGAACCTGTCTGAGAGTGAGGGCACTGCGTTTTATGAGTTTGACCAAATCGATGATGAGAAGGCGTTCAAAGTCACATACCGTCAATCTCTTGATGAAATTGAAGTGAGCGAAGAATTGGCTGAGCAAATCGTGGAAGAAGCCAACGATGCCTTTGGCGTGAACATGGAGATGTTCCAAGAGTTGGAAGGTAATTTGGTTAAAGCGATCGGTCAAATGCTGTTCAACACCCTGACTAGCCGACGGCGGCGCGGCAGTACTGAACTGGCAACTGCTGAGTAATTGCCAGCCTCCTTATCAGGCACGTAACAAAGCAGGGCGGCAGCGATGTCGCCCTGTTTTAGTTTGAAAGAATATCCTGACCTCGGCAACCCGACAACCACCTCTTAGCATCTCACAGGAACGAGTAGGGGCGGTCAAGTCTTGCACCTTCATTGGGGCAGCAATGACATAAGTACCTGTGCAGAAATATTTACAGACTAGATGACTGTATTCAGGTGGCTTCAACTGCTTTTTCCTGTAATTAATTTTGCCTACCTACTTACTAATGCGGCTTCAGTCTTGGTACAGAGTCCCGTATCAACTAATCACTTTTGCGTTCCGCAGCGTTTGTCAAAACCGATATTGTCTCTTTAGAGGAAGTTCACAATTTGTTTTGATCCAAGAGCTTACAAAGGCTCACTATGCACACATCATGGTTGAGTGCTTCTCTCAACTTCTCAAAAGTATGTGAGGCTTGGAATCAAACCGAATCATTTTCAACAAAATTATGACAATAAGTCCCGCTAATAACAACACATAGATGCTGATAAACCAGTTGGGACTAGGATAAATTGTAGGGATTTCTTCCAAGGTGACAGCATTCTGAATCGTTACTCCCAAGGGCAATGGCGGGGGCGGCAAAATCCAAACGATTAAGAATGACAGCAACTGTACCACCAGCGTAATGTGCTTAAGCCAAGATGGAGACTTGGCCAACCAAACTCCCAAACCGACAAATAGAACTAGCATTGTTCCATATGAGCCGGCATGAACGATGATTACGTTGTGTCCAGGCCCAAACATCATCAAACACCAGGTCACCAATCCCAATATGCCTAAAGTCGGCAAAAAGAATAATGGAGCTTGCGATTGACTGAAAGTAGCTCTGTCGAATATTCGGCGGCGAGTCCAGTTAGCTGCCATTAACAACCAGCCAATATTAAAAATACTCAATGAGAGGAAAACTCCGAAAAACTCATTGGCACGCTGAGCCTGATAAAAAGGCCATGCTTGGTATCTTCGGGAAGCAGCTTGGGTCTCGAACAAATGTCTAAAGTTGTCAAGTTTATAACTCCAAGCAGCGTCCAATCCTAAATCTTGGTATTCTTCAATCAACGCTTGATGAAAGGAACGATCATCAATTTCAACAGCACCTGCTAAATGCCATTTCAACAGGCGATTTCCTGGTGGTTCGTACAGCTTTTGATAGCCTATCCAAGGAGTAATGACTAAAACGATCGTGCAAACAATAATTCCAATCTGTCGCAATCCAATCTGTCGCATGAGCACGAGCATAATTAATAAAGCTGGAATAATTGTGAAAACGACACCACTATGTGCCATTAATCCTAAGCCGCTACAGATTCCTGCCGATACTGCCCAGAAAGTCCTAGGCCTGCTGCCACCTTGAAAGGTTTGTAAGACGAGTATAAAAAGGGTACAGCTTAAAGCTGCTGCCAGTAACTTAGGCCATACGAATAAGCTATTGAACAAGAAAAAACCAGAGCTGGTACATAAAATTAGAATGGCAGAAATCTGCAAGTATCTTAGATTTAGATGACGACACAATGCCCAAACAGCAGCAATCCAGCTGCATTGGGAAATTGTTGCGATTATTTGATAAGACAGCACTGATGTATTTGGAAAAACTAAGCCAATAAGTGCTCGTTGGACTAAAACAATACCAGACTGCAGTGGAGGACGATCACTGCTCTGCCATTCTCCCCACAAAGGCCTTGGATCTTGGCCGAAGTAGAGAAGGTTGGCAAACTGATAGGGTAATACATTATCAGGCGGCATTTGTTGAAAGAATCGGAAGTTGGCAATCCAATTGGTAAACTCCGAAGGGGTAGAATAGAGATATAGAATGCCGAGGTATAAAGCACCGATCAAGTAGGTCAGACACAGAGGAAAAAATACATCTGGAATCCTAATAAAAGCCTCTAAAGATTCATTTCGAAGAGTACGATAGGTCTCAATCAGCGTTCCTAATATAAGAAGGCTACTTAAAACTATTCCTAAGATGTGATCAATCCAATATATCCAAAAGGTAAAATACCCTATTAATGAAACAATTCCAATGATGCATAAAACACTAATTTTAGGTTGATTTAATCTATCATTCACCCATCGTTTAAAGATAACTATTCCTGGCAGAAGTAACAGCACAAAGTGTAAAGTGTATCGAAGACAAAGTGCAATTGCACCCATGCCAGAACGATATACGCTCAGCCAATTTATGCTTAGCGGTTCACTAACTCCCAGCCAAACATTTATTTTTTCTGATGCATCAACGGCTTTAAGCCTAACTATTTCTCCTAACCAGGAATTGGGAATATGCCAAGTATATTGTTGCCATTGATTGCCGGAATTCATTGCAGTGAGCTGAATGTGTTCACCAGTTCCACTGCGCTCGAGTAATAGGGCTACATTCTGATCATTAGGAAAGCCTGATACCTGTAAACGGAGGCGTTTAGGGGCGTTGAATTCTGAAGAGGTTAGAGTTCCCGTCGTCTCCATTCCAGCATCCATTGATTGCCACCGAGATATCTGGGTGGATTGAGTTGCTGATGTTGAGCTGACCACTATAAAATTACCGGTCAAGGTATAGCTACTCGCTGGCAAGATTGGTGAAGCGTCGACACTGATAAATGAGATTCCAAACAGCAGTAAAAAGACAGCAATGATGGTTGCAGCAAAACGGGCAAAGCAAGGCATTCTCAAACCGATTCCTATTTCTGTGACTAATGAACAGTATCCCAGAATCTCTAAATGCGTGAACAGGGGCATCGAAGTTTTGCAATAAGCAAGAACAGTCAGACACCCCCGGCAAAGCCGGTGGCTTGATGAGTAGGACCGCCCCAAGGGCGGGTGTCCTTGCTAAGAGTGTCTGGCTCGGCTTTAGAACTGTCCGCTTCGATCCGCCACATCCTGGTCTTGGATATAGCGTTTCACCGCTTCCAGTTCAAAGCCGACAGTCGATACTGCATAACCCCTTGCCCAAAAGGATTCGCCGCTGAAATTGCGTTGTTTTCCCTTGAATTGCCGGGCAATCGCAATCGCACTCTTGCCTTTCAGAAAACCAATGATTGATGCAACTGAATATTTGGGCAGAATCTCAATGCACATATGAACGTGATTTGGCATCAGATGACCTTCCACGATGCGGCATTCCTTCTGGTGCGCCAATTCATGAAAAATCGGTCCTAGGAATTTACGAATTTCTCCAAACATCACCTTACGCCGATATTTGGGTACAAACACCACATGGTATTTACAGTCTCATTTGGAATGAGACAGGCTTTGATAGAATTCCGACATTGCTTTGTCCTCCTACGGATTTGCTGGCTCAAGCCACCGTGGGAGGTACTTTACTGCCGGAACGCTCAAAGCTTGTCGAGTCGCACTGGTCAGACCAGTGGCTTACCTCAGATATTCAGTTAAGCACAAAGACTGTGTCAATCAAGGATTTTGAAAAGTGCCTTAGATCTGGACTTGTGCAAGCTTGGGATGTAATCAACTCAGATCTTGCACAAGTCTCACTTGAGCCCTTCACGAACAGCGACGCTGTTCGATAAACCTGAAAGAAACTCTATAGCCAGGCACTCTCACGTTTCGGGCTTATAGAACCCATTTGAGATCTTTTCAGCGATGCAGGAAGCTGGAAGTGTCCCTCATTTCTCAAATCTTATGAGCTATTCCAGTAGTCTAAGTGATGCCGAATGGACCATCCTCGAACCTCGGCGGTCTGAGGTCTTGCCTGTGAAACAACAGACCCGTCCAATGGACTGGAGTTATCGAGAGATTATTGACGGCCTTCTTTATCGTCTCAAGAATGGCTGTAATTGGGCCGATTTGCCCAAAGACTTACCGCCCTACTCGACCGTCTATTGGCACTACAAGCAGTGGCGTGAAGACGGTACCCTGGACCAATTGATGACGATTCTGCATGGAGAGGTGCGAGTTCAGGTCGGAAAAAAGCCGCCATGGACAACGTTAATCATCATTGACTCGCAAGCGGTGAAAAATACCTGCAATGCGAGTATTGAGAGCAAGGGTTTCGGTTTCTACAAAGCGACCCATGGCCTCAAACGACATCTGGCCGTGGATAGTTTGGGCTTTCCCTTCTTTACGCACTGCACCCCAACGAACGACCCCGACGACGCGGGCTTGATTGAGATGTTGACGGCTCAGTTGGACTATTTTCGCGCCAAGCCTGCGCACTTGCCCAAGACGACCATTTTGCTCGACCATGGTGATTATCCCGACCAGTTACAGTCGGCACTGGAGCAGGTGTATCCGCAGATTATGAGCAAGATTCAATTTGAACTTTCACCCAAACCGTCTAAAGCGGAGAAAGCGGCGGCAGGCAAAACCGGATTTGTTCCGGTCAAGGCCCGCTAGGTGGTGGAGCGCTCCAACGCGTGGATGGAGCGATGCAAGAGTTTGGTGAAGAACTTTGAGCAAACACTAGACAATGCCAAAGCTCAACTCAATTTGTGTTTCATCAGACTCATGCTCAAGCGGCTGGCAGTCCCGGCTTAGAGATCTCAAATGGGTTCTATAGACTACTAAGGTGCTCTGACAGCTAAAACCGCTCAGTCACTGGTGCGTGCGTGCCTGTACGTGAGCTTGGTTCTGGGGCAAAGCGAATAGACCATTGGTGAAGGGGGAGCCCTATCCCGTTTAGGAGAATGATTGAA
>JBCDAJ010000026.1:0-53707 GCA_039185935.1 Cyanobacteria bacterium P01_F01_bin.56
GGCATCTGATTGAGAACTTTTTCGCTCGACTCAAGCAGTATCGAGCCATTGCGACTCGTTACGATAAGCTGGCAGAGAGCTTTTTGGGCGCGATTTATCTAGCGGCTACGGTCGTCTGGCTTAATTGATGACACGCCCTAGGCTCTACCTTCTCTAACGAATTTCGGTAAGGACATAAATTGTCGTTGCTTAAGCAGGTAAAAATCCCCACAAATTCAAGCTTTCAGGCTTTTTGAGGACTGTCGCAAAAGCCCCCTTAAATCCGCCAAGTCTGGGAGCTGTTAAAGCCGATTTTCCCAGGGTTGGAGATGCCGGGGCCAAAATTGGCTTCAACTACGTCAGTCCTATTCTTCTCAAAGTTTCATTGCAAAACGTGGGGTTTGATGCGCGTCATCAAGCGGACAACATCGCTTGACTTAGACTCACAGCCCCCACCTCTGACTCACTCACTTACCCGGAAAAACCCCATGATTACGCTCTATGGCCATGATCTGTCTGGCAACAGCTACAAAGCTCGCTTGCTGCTCGAATTGCTAAATCTCGATTATGAATGGGTCCAAGTTGACTTGCTTAAAGGCGCGCACAAATCACCCGAATATTTAGCTCTGAATCCCTTTGGGCAGGTACCCACACTGGTCGATGGCGATGTTACGTTAGCAGATGCCCAAGCGATTTTGGTCTATCTGGCTCGCCAATATGGGGGCGATCGCTGGTTGCCGACCGATGCGTTGGCATTGGCGAAAGTCATCCGTTGGCTATCCACGGCAGCGGGTGAAGTCCGCCAAGGACCCGAAAATGCCCGGTTGCATCACCTGTTCAGCACTCAAGCAATCAACCTTGATCGCGCTCACGAAAAAGCCACATTCATTCTCACTCAACTCGACAAACACCTTTTGAAGCATGAATGGCTGGTGCTAGAGCGGCTCACCATCGCTGATATTGCAGTGTTTCCTTATGTCGCTTTGGCCCGCGACGGCAAAATAGATCTAACGCTTTACCCTAATGTCTTGGGATGGATTGAGCGCATCAAGCAACTGCCTAACTTTTTCCCAATGACTGGCATCTAGAGTCTAGGGCGCATCATCAATTAATTCTAGAAACCCTGTGAGATTAGCCTTAGCGTGCCCGCATCCACTTTATTGGCTAATGGCTGAAATCACTTCTGGGCAAAGATTTGGGCTCTAATTGATGGCAGCTTCTAGTGGTATTTAGCTCACTGTTTCGCGAAGGAAAGACCGCATGGCTATTCCCGGTTGGCAAAAAGCAGAATCCCCTTTTCACCCAGGCGAACAAGCGATTCAGGCAAAGCTAGGGGGGCGAGACCGGATGGAAACTCTAGGTCGTCGCCTGATCCGCGAGTTTCTGCCTGAGCAGCATCAACAGTTCTATGCGCAATTGCCCTACTTGCTCGTGGGAACGGTGGATAGAGATGGTAATCCGTGGGCGTCGATTTTAGTCGGGCAGCCAGGCTTTGTTGCAACCCCCGATGACCGCACTCTCCACATTGCCGCTCAACCACTTTTTGGTGATCCCCTTGGTGACAATCTAGCCGTGGAGACTGACATCGGCTTTCTCGGCATTGAGTTGCACACTCGCCGCCGCAATCGCGTTAATGGAGTCGTCAGTGCGATCATGCCGGACGGCTTTGTTGTCAACGTGGGGCAAACCTTTGGCAATTGTCCAAAGTACATTCAGGCTCGCCAGTTTGACCTGCATCCTTTTGACGCCACCGCTGCCAAGCCAGTCCAAATGTTGACGACATTAGGCCCCGCCGAGAGACAGGCGATCGCCGCTGCCAATACCTTCTTTATTGCAACGGCCTATTTGGATGACGCGGCTGGGGTGGCCAAAGGTGTCGATGTGTCACACCGAGGCGGCAAACCTGGCTTCGTACGGGTAGAAGGCAACACCCTGACAGTGCCTGATTTCAGCGGCAACCACCATTTCAACACTTTTGGCAATATTGAAGTTAACCCTCGGGCAGGACTTCTGTTCATCAATTTTGAAAACGGCAATCTGCTGTATCTCACCGGGCGAGCCGAAATCATTTGGGATGGCCACTCAGAAATCGATCGCTATGCCGGAGCTGAACGCCTGTTCAAATTTCACCTAACGCAAGGCCTACATATCGCTGGCAGCCTGCCCCTGAGTTGGTCACCAGCGGAGGTTTCTCCCTTTCTCAACGAAACGGGACCATGGTAAATAGATGTTTGATGTCGGTTCCTTCAAGGGTAGTAACGTTGAGATCGAGGGTAGGGAGCGGCTTGCAATAAAACACTCGGACAGGAGTGGCAGGGTGGATGGGGTAGCAGGGTAGCTGGAATGCTATTCCAGCGTGGCTCCCTTATTCATCTGAGCGATAAAGGGGCAAGTGGATTTCAAATTCGGTTCCGATCGCCCTATCAGACTTGGAATACTGTGAAGCCGGCGATCGCACAGTGAATTTGCCCCCATGCTTAGCGGTGATCAGTCGATAACAGGTGGCCAAATCAGTCTCTCGAGCGAGTCTTTCACTAATCGAAAAGGCATCTTGGATTTGTTTCAGCGCTGACTCCGATAAGCCTGGCCCATTGTCAGTAATCGTCAAGACAATCCAGCGATCGCTTAACGGGTCATCAGGACTGACATCATGCAATTGAGTGGTGATGGTGATTTGTGGAGTCTTAGGTAAAGTCGTAACTGTTGAGTCGAGCGCATTGACCGTTGGGTCGAGCGCATTAGTGGTGAGATCAGTCGCCACTGTCTGGCGAGCAGCCATGCTTAACAAATCATCGATACAGTGAGTCAACACGTTCATCAATACCTGACTCAGTTGGCCGGCAAAGCAGGGAACGGGTGGCAAAGCTCCGTAATCGCGAACGATCTGAATTTGGGTCGTGAGGCGACTCTTGAGCAGCAGCACGATGCTGTCAATGAGCCCGTGCAGATCGGCAGGCTTAGGATACACCTCATCAATGTGGCAGAAATTTTGCAGGCTGCCAGCCAACTGCTTGAGACGAGCCGCCCCTCCTTTAATGCTGTTTAGAGTCTGTGGCAAATCCTTGTGTAGATAATCGAATTCGATCTCCTCTTTCAACTCCTCCAAGGAAGCCGTCTCAGTTATTTGTGTACAGACCTCTTCATAAGCCGCAATCAGCTCTAGAAGTTGCTGAAAATAGCGCTCAACGTGACTCAGATTTCCCCAAATAAAGCCTAGGGGGTCCATGATCTCGTGGGCAATGCCATCCACTAGCCGACCTAAAGCAGCCATTTTCTGAGACTGCAATAGGGCGGCTTGGGTGCGTTCGTAGCGCACTTGCGTCGCAATACCGCGAATTTGCCAATGCGCTTGATTAAGATCATGGGCACTGACCAGACGGTGCCCATCCGGGGTCAACACCAAGACGGGTTCTGCTTGTAGTTCACTGGGACGTCTTAACGCCGCTCGTGCGGCGACCAGCACCAGAGTTTCTGCGGGAAAAATCAAAGGGTTTTGGCGGGAATAGCTGTAGATCACAGACAGCGGTTCACACATAAACAGCTCACAGGCCTTTGGTCGCAGTAAAAATTCTGAAAACTGCTGCCGTGAAAGGACCCCAACAAACGTTTGCTGATCGGTCAATAAAAGACCGGGTAATTCTGGAAACTGATTAAACTGCTCGGCTGCCACCTGGCCAGAAACCTGAATATTGAGCTGGGCAGCATGCAGTGGCAAAGCCTCAAGTGTGGAGTCAACCCCCAACGGAGACATCCGCGGAATCGACCGATGGTTTGCATGCGGGCGCTCTAGAGATAGGGACCAATCGAGCATAGAAGATCTCTGAGTTGGCAGAACCAAAGAAATGCACTGTCAAGTATGCCCGAATTTGATCTGCAGGCTGCAATCGGCCTTGTCCACTAAGGGAATCGCGCTTAAATAACATCCCACCTACCCTGCTACCCATCCACCCCGCCACAGTCTTATTCGGGTACTTTATTTTCAAGCCGCTCCCTAAGCGTTGTCTGCCACCTTAAGCATCATTGTCTGACATTGCACATTCGAGTAAAAAAACTTTCTGTAGTCTGGGATGAATGTAGCGTCAGATAACAGTCAGATCGAATAACACTACCTATGATGAGCACTAAAAATAACTGACGAGACTATCCCTTATGAAACCGCTGCTCCACCGTACAAAGATTGTGGCAACAATTGGCCCGGCGAGTAGTTCTCGGGAAACAATCCTCGCAATGGTCCAAGCCGGAATGAATGTGGCACGGCTGAACTTTTCGCATGGCAGTTATGACGATCACACGCGCATGATCCAACTCTTGCGCTCAGTGTCGCGAGAGTTGGCAACGCCCATCACCCTGTTGCAAGACTTACAAGGCCCGAAGATTCGGGTGGGACAGGTGCCTAACGGCATGATGGAATTGGTCGAAGGAGAAACCCTAGTTTTGGTGCCAGTGGGCAAAGAGAGCCAACTGCCCAACTGTATTGGCATTGATTATCCATACTTGGCAGATGACGCTGAGCCTGGCATGCAGGTATTGCTAGATGACGGCATGCTAGAGCTCAAAATTGAGGTGGTTGAGCCTCCCGAGGTCACTTGCCGCATCGTTCAAGGCGGACCTTTGAAAAGTCGCAAAGGAGTGAACCTGCCAGATTTGAGCCTGCAGCTACCCTCAATGACGGACAAAGATCAAGAAGATCTCCGGTTTGGGGTGTCGCAAGGGGTTGATTGGGTTTCACTGAGTTTTGTGCGCAAGAGAGACGACATCCTGGCGCTGAAATCGCTGTTAAAGGCAGAAGGAGCCCCCGAAACTCCAGTCATCGCCAAAATCGAAAAACCTCAGGCGATCGCGAATCTGGATGAAATCATTGCGGTCACAGATGGCATTATGGTGGCTCGGGGCGATCTTGGAGTCGAAATGAAAGCCGAAAAAGTCCCCCTGTTGCAGAAGCGCATCATCAAAGCCTGCAACTTCCACAGTATTCCTGTGATTACAGCAACACAGATGCTAGAAAGTATGATTGAGCATGCCCGGCCCACACGGGCCGAAGCCAGTGATGTCGCCAACGCGATTATTGATGGTACAGATGCGGTCATGCTGTCGGGCGAATCAGCGGTCGGCAAGTTTCCCGTTCGGGCCGTGCAGATGCTGGCTCGCATTGCCAGCGACGTGGAACCAGAAATCTCTTTTGCTAACGACCCACCAGACTACAACGACGTGACCCACGCCCTCAGTGAAGCCCTAAACGTGATCGATCATGTACTCGATTTGCAATGTATTGTGGCCTATACCGAGTCGGGCTATTCAGCGATGATTGCCGCTGGTGAACGCCCTCGGGTGCCGGTAGTCGCGTTTACGCCAGATCAGGACGTTTACCACCGCTTAAACCTGGTTTGGGGAGTCAAGCCGATCCTTATTAACGAGCCTGCCACGACATTTGAAGAGATGACGAAGCTGGCAGAAAGCTGTCTGACCCAGGGAAATATGACGAGTCCAGGCGATCAAGTGTTGATCATGGGGGGCATTCCTTCAAACCAACCTCAAGGTACTAATTTCCTCAAAATTCAAACCATTGGACAGAGCTAACAGTCTGTGGATACTCTGGTAGATGTTACGGCTTGTAAAGGCTCTAGCCAAATTGTTCCGACCCGTTGTTCTAGCGTAGGCAAAGGTTTGTATGGTTGATACCGTCCCAGTTAAATCAGATTTGTCAGCCCCAGCTACGACAGGGCAACCTCATCGTGTGGTCGTCGTTGGGGGCGGCTTTGGGGGACTATATGCAGCTCAGTCGCTAGGGCGATCGCCCGTCGAGGTGACCCTGATTGATCGCCGCAACTTTCACTTATTTCAACCCCTGCTGTATCAAGTTGCGATTGGTGGTTTATCCCCTGGGGATATTGCTTCTCCCATACGCTCCGTCTTAAATCGGCAAAAAAATACTCAGGTATTGTTGGGGGAAGTCCGGGGGATTAATCCCAATGAGCAAATGCTGACGCTTAAAGATGGCGATACGGTGCCCTATGACAGCCTAATTTTAGCCACGGGGAGTGCTCATCACTACTTTGGCAATGACCATTGGGAGGCGATCGCCCCCAGCATCAAAACGATTGAGGATGCGTTAGAAGTGCGGCGGCGCATTTTCTTAGCGTTTGAACAGGCTGAATTGGAGCCCGATCCAGAAATTCGCAAATCTCTGCTGACATTCGTGATTGTGGGGGCTGGCCCGACTGGAGTGGAAATGGCGGGGGCGATCGCCGATCTCGCCTTTCACACCCTGAAAGACGATTTCCGCAGTGTGAATACTTATGAAACCCGCATTGTTTTAGTAGAAGGGATGGATCGAGTGTTGCCGCCCTTTGCCCCTAAGCTTTCCGAAAGGGCCGCCAAAGACTTAAAGAAACTTGGCGTCGAGATTCGCACTAATACCTTCGTGACGGCTTTAGAAGGAGAACAAGTCACATTTAAGACCGGTGATCAAGTCGAAACAATTCAATCGCACAATGTCCTCTGGGCGGCCGGGGTACGGGCTTCTTCATTAGGCAAAGTGCTGGCGGAAACGACCGGTGCCCCGAGCGATCGCGCCGGCCGCATTATGGTCGAACCCGACTTCAGTGTGCCAAACCATCCCAACATTTTTGTTATTGGCGACTTGGCGCACTACGCTCATCAAGGCGAAAGACCGCTGCCAGGAGTCGCCCCGGTCGCAATGCAGGGCGGCAAATACGTAGCGCAAGTAATCAGCAACCGCCTTAAAGACAAACCGACTGCGTCATTTTTCTACAAAGACAGCGGCAGCTTGGCCATCATCGGTCGCAACTCGGCCGTGGTGGATTTGAATTGGACAAAGCTTACAGGCTACCCCGCCTGGGTGATTTGGGCCCTCGTTCACGTCATGTTCCTCATTGAGTTTGATAATAAAGTGATTGTGATGACTCAGTGGATGTGGAACTTCTTTACCCGTAACCAGGGAGCACGACTGATTACCGGCCGCGACGTTGCCAAGAGTGACCAAGCTTTCATCAATCAATAGAGATACCCCACCCCTTCTCCTACCCATAGAGACCACCGATAAAACGAAATCAAGCTCTGCAATACCGCACTTTTTTTCGTTCCCCTGGGCTGATTACTAGTTGCGGAATAGGGCGCTTCTTTTGGGTGCTCAGACATTTGCCATCGCCAAGCGATATGCCGCCTTGTGCCCATGCACAGATCTGGGCAACCCGGAGACCGTTGGAGGCAATCCACCCAATCAAGCTTTTCCTGGCGGTACATGAGGATTCCGACAGATACTGAACTGCCCACTATTGGCACGCAAAGCACAAATCTTAAGTCATAATAAATTTGCACTTCTTAAAATCAGTTGTTGCTGTATTGGGGTGCTGATCGCGAGCGAGTTTTATCGTGTCACCATTGCAAAATTCCGACTTGACCATTCTTGAGAACGCCGAAACGTCTTTGTCTAAGGGACCCCCTAAATCATCGAGTGGTTATGGCAAGTTGCTCGTCGGTATCGGCGTTGGAGTTGCGATCGCCCTGATTGGTTCTCGGGTCTTTTCTGGCAACCCGAATGCTGCGGATGAGCCCCCAGCAGCAGACGAGGTCAGTCAAATCAGCGCCCAAACGGTTGCCCTAGCCTCGGCGCAACCTGGGCTCGTGAGTGAAGAACTGACCGTGACGGGCACCGTGCAAGCGGCTGATTTACTGGCAGTCACGCCACCCATCAATGGTCTGCAGGTACGGGATGTCTTGGTCGAAGAAGGCGATCGCGTCGCAGCGGGCCAACCCTTGGTGATTTTGGATGACATTGAGCTGCGCACCCAGATTGAACAGGCTCAGGCTCAAATTGATGTTGCGCAAGCCCAATTGCAACAACAGCGGGCAAGTTTGTCTCAAAGCCAGGCCCGATTAGCCGAAGCCGAAGCCAATCGCCAACGTTATCAGTCCCTCGCCGAGCAAGGAGCCGTCAGCAGCGAAGAATTAGATAGCCGCGCGACTCAGGCTATTACCGCTCGCGAAGATGTTGGCGTCGCCGCTGCCAGTATCACGAGTGCGGAAGCTAATGTCCGCAGTCAACAATCAGCTCTAGCCCGTTTGCAAACTCAACTCAACCAGACAACTGTCGTGGCTCCACTGGCGGGTATCGTGGCTGAGCGACCGGCCAGCGTCGGTAGCGTGTCGTCTACTAGCAATGCTGTGGTGTCCCTCATTCAGGGCAATCAACTCGAACTGCTGGCGGAAGTGCCCCAAGTGCAGCTCTCACAAGTGCCGGTTGGGGCCGCTGTGAATGTCACATCGAGGACCGACTCGAATATACAAGTTGAGGGCACCGTCCAAGAAATTCAGCCTTTAGTTGATCCAGAAACCCGTACCGCTCAGGTGATCATTGGTTTACCCGCTAGCGATCGCCTTCGTTCTGGAATGTTTCTCACGGCGGCCATTCAATCCGGTCAGCGCTCAGGGTTGACGGTTCCAGCAACGGCACTGTTGCCCCAATCGGATGGCTCTTTTCTTGTCTATGTAGTCGGTCCTGATCAAGTCGCGATGGCGCGCACTGTCGAAACGGGGGCGCTAATTCCTGGAGTGGCCGAAGCCGACGATCGGGTAGAAATTCTCCAGGGTTTAGAGTCTGGTGAACAGGTCATTACCGCTGGAGCCGGTTTTGTACAGGAGGGCGATGTTGTTACCGTAGCGGAATAACTATTCTTCTGTCCTCTTTTTCCGACCCCACAACTATCCCCATACTTCACCCATGTCTTCTAACGTTTCTGGCTGGTCTATTCGCCGCCCCATTCCCACTCTGGTGCTCTTCTTAGTGCTCACGTTAGCAGGGCTGGTTTCCTTTGGGCGTCTAGGGGTAGATTTGAACCCTAACATTGATTTTCCGGCAGTTATCGTCACGGTCAATCAAACCGGTGCCGGTCCTCAAGAGCTAGAAACACAGGTCACTAGCAAGGTTGAAGATGCGGTTGCTGGATTAGGCAACATTGATGAGCTGCGATCAACAATTGAGGATGGCAGCTCCCAAACAATCATTAGTTTTGTCCTGGGTACTGATGGCGATCGCGCCACCAACGATGTCCGCGATGCGATCGCTCGTATTCGTTCTGATCTCCCGGCAGCGGCTCGAGAACCCATTGTGAGTCGACTTAACTTTGAGAATGGGGCGATTTTGACCTATGCCGTGACGTCAGATCAGCGATCGGTTGAGGAGCTCAGCGAACTGGTAGATGAAGACATCAGTCGCAGCTTACTCTCTGTCAAGGGAGTAGCGCAGGTTAATCGTATTGGCGGTATTGATCCCGAAATTCGGGTTGACCTTGATCCCAAACAGCTCGATGCCCTCGGCATTACAGCGACTCAAGTCAACGATCAAATCCGGGCTTTAAACATTAACCTACCCAGTGGTCGAGCTACTGTCGGTTCTCAAGAGCAAGGGTTGCGGACGCTAGGCAGTGCGCCTAGCGTTGAAACGCTGGCTAACTATCAGATTCAGCTCCCTAATGGCACTGCTGTGCCCCTAGAAAGCCTGGGTACGGTTGAACAAGGGATTGCCGAAACGCGTCAAGCCGCTTATTTCAACAATCAAGGCGTGGTCGCATTCTCGCTTTTGCGCAGCACTGGCAGTGTCTTGGTTGCGGTAGAAGAAGGCGTGACCGCCCAAATTGCGGCACTGGAAGCGACTTTGCCGGAAGATATTGAATTTGAGCTAATCTTCACTCGCGCCGCTGAGATTCGCGATTCTTACCAAGCTTCGATTGAAGCACTGGTTCTGGGGTGCGTGCTAGCCGTCGTCGTCGTCGGCATCTTTTTGCGCGATTGGCGAGCGACGTTGATCACCGCTACGGCCCTGCCCTTATCGATCATTCCGACCTTTCTCGTGCTGCAGTGGTTTGGCTATACCCTCAACAGCATGTCGCTCTTGGGTTTGACGCTGGCCGTCGGGAACTTGGTAGATGATGCGATCGTTGAAATCGAAAACGTCGAGCGCCACATCCACATGGGCAAGCCACCATTGCAGGCTGCTCTAGATTCCACTTCAGAAGTGGGATTAGCGGTCATCACGACCACAGCGACTATCGTGGCGGTGTTTATTCCGGTTGCTTTTATGGGCGGCATTCCCGGTCAGTTCTTTAAACCTTTTGGGGTTACTGTCGCGACTGCAACGATGTTTTCGACCCTCGTAGCCCGCTTGATGACGCCGATGATGGCGGCTTATTTATTAAAAGGGAAACCGGCAGCGGCATCGCCGCTGCCGAATGAGCATGGCAATGGGAATGGCCATACTGACTTGAACGGCAATGCTAATGGCAACGGTCAACTCAACAGCTATGGCAAGTCATCTCGCAGATTTCACCCCTATCAGACACTGCTGAGTGCCGGATTGCGTCATCGGTTATTAACCATCACCCTAGCGGTGATGTTCTTCATCGGCAGCTTAATGCTGGTGCCGTACATTCCGACCAATTTGTTTGAATCCGGCGACACCGGACTTGCAACCATTAATGTCGAACTGCCGCCTGGCTCAACGCTATCTAATACCCATCAAGTCACGGAACGATTAGCCACCGAATTGCAAGCGCACGAGGCCGTTGCTTCAGTGTTATCCTCGGATGGCTCGGATGGCATCAACACCGCGACTCTATTTGTCAATCTCAAGCCCAAAAATGAGCGGTCAGCCTCGCAGGATGGATTTGAACAAGACGCCCGCCAAGTGTTTCAAACCATTCCTGGAGCTCGCATCAGTTTTGAAAGTCAGGGCGCTGCCGGTGATAGCAAAGACCTCACAATCATCCTGAAGGGCGATGATTCCACCGTACTTTTAGAATCTGCGAATGCCCTCACCAGGCAAATGCGACAATTGCCAGGGCTTGTTGAAGTAACCTCTAGCGCTAGCTTGGTACAACCGGAAATCGTGATCACCCCAGATCCCTTGCGAGCAGCAGACTTGGGGGTCTCTGTACAGGCGATCGCAAACACAGCTTTTCTGGCTACCCTCGGCGATGTCGAATCGAACTTAGCTGAGTTTACGCTAGGCGATCGTCAAGTTCCCATTCGAGTGCAGATTGATCCAGCAGAGCGCGACCAATTAGATACCCTGCGTCAGCTCAAAGTGCCTGGGCAAAACGGTAATCTGGTTCCTTTAATTGCTGTTGCTGATGTCACTTTTGGCAGTGGCCCAGCGCAAGTTGACCGCTTTGATCGTTCGCGTCAGGTGACCATTGGCGGCAACTTGCAGGGCATTACGCTGGGACAAGGTCTGGCTCTGGTCAATGAACTGCCAGCGCTGAAAAATTTGCCGGCTGACGTACAGCAACAACCGACTGGCGATGCCGAAATCATGGCTGAAATTTTTAGCCGGTTTGCCCTTGCCCTGGGCACAGCGATCCTAATGATTTACGCCGTATTGGTGCTGCTCTATAACAACTTCCTTTATCCTCTAGCCGTCATGGCAGCCCTGCCGCTCTCTATTGGCGGTGCTTTGATGGGGTTGCTTGTGGCGCAAAAACCACTGGGCCTCTTTGCCCTAATTGGTATCGTATTGCTCATGGGTTTGGTCACTAAAAACGCGATTTTGCTGGTGGACTACGCTTTGATGGCCAAACAACAGGGCAAAACTCGCAAACAAGCCGTCATAGAAGCTGGTACAACTCGTTTGCGACCCATCCTTATGACTTCAATCTCAACGATGGCGGGGATGGTACCCATCGCCTTAGAACTTGGTGCCGGTGCAGAAACTCGAAGTCCGATGGCGATCGCGGTTATTGGCGGCTTCACGACATCTACACTATTAACGTTAGTGGTCGTACCCGTTTTCTTTACCTATATTGACCAATTCCAAAATGCGATCGGGCACCTTGCTCGTCATCTCAAGGGAACTGATACCCCTGAATCGCTTCATAAAGCATTAGAACCCTACAAAACGCCGATCGGGAAATAGTCGTATAATACGATTCACTGCGGGTGTAGTTCAGTTGTAGAACGTCAGCTTCCCAAAGTGAATACAGGCATCTCTACATCTGTGTGCCCAAAAGGACTGCACCACTTACAAAGAAGTGATTGCAACCTTGTAGACCAGCTATAGACCAATTTGACCAGGTTAGGCAATTGAGATCCTTCCATGAGGAGTCTGGACATAGTTACCCTCGCCCGGGACAAGGTTCAGTTGAGTGCGGTAATCATTGAGCTTTGACTGGGTAATCATCTCAGTTCTGTAGAAGATTTTTGTTTAAAGAACAGGTGAAGATCAGCTTCACACGGTTTTCACTGGCTGCCATTCTCCGTATCTTTGCGGAATATCAGGCAACTCATATGACGGGCATCTATCAAAACACACATGTACGTTTTGTAGATTTCAAGAATTAACTATGTGGAAACAAACCACGGTTGCATTGATGAGCACGGCCGCCATTGGAGTTGGATTCGCTGGGAGTGCTGAAGCTGGTACTTTCACTTACGATTTCACAGGACAAGGCAATCCAAGTGATCAGGACTCGTTACTTTTTAAGTCAACCGAACCTTCAGGACCAGAGTTGACCATCATGGCTAGTGAAGGGGGTGGTATGTCCCCCAGGCCTGTTCGTATAACCAATAGTGGTTTGGCGGTTAATGGCACGGCTGGGTTAATTCGCCAAGTGGACTCTACTGGTGCCAGTGAAGCGCTGCAATTAATATTCGAAGATATTCGCCTCAGGTTCGTGTCTGCTACTTTCAGTAAAGTTGATGACAATGACCGTGTTCAGTTAAATTTAGGTACTGGTGGCGGTGCGATCTTTGACGGCTTGATCGGAGATGATGATGCTGTTGATTTCGCTGACTTGAGTGCGGTAGACAGTACGTTTTTCTTGACTGCATCAAAATCATCTAATGGTGATTCTAAATGGCGATTGGCTAGCGCTACATTCGCGACTGTCCCCGAACCCGCTTCCCTACTTGGCTTAGCCGCGATCGGTGCGATTGCTGCGGGTGGTGCATTGAAGAAGAAAGCATCGGCTTAGTTTGCTTAGAATCCTTGATTTATAGTGGTGTGCGGGTTTGTCAAGCACAGTAGCAACCATGGGTAAACCAGCTTCGGACGTCCTGCAAGGAGATTAACGAAAGGCCCTGAGCAATCGCCTCATGTAAGGCTTGGGCGGGTGCGTGCCCGAAGTGCATGAGTATCGTTTACATCAGTCCCCAGTGTGGCTGCCAAACCCAGGCGCAGCTACCGGAGGAGGTGTCTGAAAGTGGTTATGGAGAACGTCTGGCGGCAGTCGTCGCGCTTTGAGTGGTCGCCATCATCAAAGTCATGGTCTGTTGCAAGCCTTCCTGCGTGACGTATTTGCGGAGTCGATTTCGGTCGGGGCCATTAATCGACTCCGGCGAGAAGTCAAGGCGGCGTTGGCGGCTCCTGTGAGTGAAGCCAAAGCGTATCTGCAACAGCCACCGGTGATTGGCAGTGATGAGACTGGATTTACCCAGCACAACGGAGAGGGCAACAATCTGCAGAGAAAACGGGATTGGTTATGGGTCTTAGTCTCGCCCTTAGTCACTGTCTTTGACATTGCCCTGTCACGCTCCCAACTCACCGCCCAACAGCTAATGGTACGGCCTTTAGCGGTCGTCACGGCAGACCGCTATGGAGCCTACAACTGGCTACCGGTGGAGCAAAGCCAAGTCTGCTGAGCACATCTTCAGCGTGATTTTGTCCCCATGAGTCAACGCTCTGGCATGTCTGCAGCAATTGGACAAGCTCTGTTAAGGCGACAACGTCGATTGTTTCGCTGGTGGCATCGGGTTCGCGATGGCACGATGAGTCAGCCTCTATTTGCTGAAGCGGTCGCCTGCCTGCGTCGGGGCTTGCAAACGGCATTGGCGAATACGGCGGCGGTCACCCTGGGGAACAACGAGAAGACGCCCTTCGCCAAGACGGTACGGACCTGTCGCCAACTCCTCAAAGTCGAGGCTGCCTTGTGAACCTTCGTGGCGCATCCCCATGTCGAACCCACGAATAATGCTGCCGAACGAGCGTTACGACCGGCAGTCATTTGGCGTCGCCTGAGTTTTGGCTCGAAATCCCAAGCGGGGAGTGAATTTGTCGCGCGGATGCTCACCGTAATCACCACGTTAAAAGCACAGAATCGTTCTGTTCTAGACTTTTTGACTCAAGCCTGTCGGGCGACGCGATTTGGCAATGAGACCCCATCTCTTCTGCCTGATACCGCTCAAGATTCTGTCACATAACCCCCTGAATACTTACGTTCCAGGTAAGCGCTCCACACATCTTGCACATACTTTAATTGCTGGTGATTGGCCTTTGAGTCTCCCTTTTTGTGAACTTTGTACTCCATCTAGGGTTGTATCAAGGTTTTCGGCGTATATGTCCGCTCTGATGAGTTCAACAGTGGCCTCTGCTCGTTTGCGCCCTGCTCTGGTGTCTGGGTAGCCATCTGAAAGCATATAGCGTACACCACGGAAATTGAAGCGTATCTTTAGATACTTGCCGTTTTTTGCGATCTTGGGAATCGATACTGACATTCTGATCTCTCTTGTGTGATTCGAGAGACGCCTATATAGTTCTAATGGAACTTTCCAATAGAGGACCATTTGTAGACCACTTATAGACCCAGAATGGTTAAGAAAGTCTGCTGAAGGTTCCCCCTTGGAGAGCTTGCGGGTGTAGTTCAGTGGTAGAACGTCAGCTTCCCAAGCTGAATGTCGTGGGTTCGAGTCCCATCACCCGCTTTCAAGCTTTTCAGCCTTAAACGCTCTTCAGAAAACGGCTTCAGCTATCAAGGTGTTGATTGATTTTCAGGAGGATGGTGGAGAGGTTGGGTTACTTTGGGCCAGTTTGGGTGTAAAAACTGGTACGAAATTGGTATGAAATACCTGGCACGAAAAGCGGATGGAGAGGGTCAGAGTTAACCGTGACTAACAGTTCAGAGTTAACCGTGACTAACAGTGAGGATGTAGGCGATGTAAGTTGCCTCTTCCGAACTATGGCCAAAGGACAAGTCAAGGTTGAAGCTTACACCGAACGCTTACGCTTGAGATGGAGCTATCGGAGCAAGCGCTATTGTTTGTCAGTCGGGTTGCTGGACAGCATCATCAATCGCAAAGTCGCGGCCCAAAAGGCTCACCAGATTGAATTGGACATGCTCAGTGGTAACTTTGATCCCACTTTGCAGAAATATAAGCCTGAAGATCCACTTCCGATGGTTGCGGCTGGGTCTGAGAAAGCTCAGACTTATACCGACGTTTTTAAGCAGCACTGGGATGAGTTTGTGGAAGATAAGGGGCAGCGGCTAGACAACCCCTTCACCATCGTGGGTATGTACAACCCGATTCCCAAAAAGATGCGTAATTTCGGGCGGAAGATCATTAGCCGCCGAGAAGCCCAAGAGTTCGTCACGTTTATGCTGCAGAGTTCTTCTCCCGCCACCACTAAGAAACAGGTGATCATCCTGAATGATTTTGGCAATTGGGTGCAGCAGCATAAGCGGGTGGAAGCGGGCTGAGAAAACCCGTTTACCGGGTTGACGGGGAGATGTGCCACCCGGTGCCACCGCTTAAAGTTCCTCCCTGCAGCGAAGCGGAAATTAAGCAGATCATCGATACTTTTCGCAACGATCGCTACTACACTCATTACATCAACTATGTGCGGTTCTTATTTATGACGGGCTGTAGAACCAGTGAGGCCATCGGTCTCCAGTGGAAGCATATTCGTCGCGACTGTACCGGAATCACGTTTAACGAAACCCTGGTGAGTAAGGGCACCGGCACGGCTCGCCTGTGAAAAGCCACCAAAACGAATTGGGCTCGGTTCTTCCCGTGCAATGGTGACCTATAGCGGTGTGCGAGCGTACTGCATAAGCTCGCACACCGCTATATATACAATCCCATTGAGCAATTATGGGCGCTCTAAAAAGGACAACTGTCAAATCGACTCTGGTTTGACCTCGATGAGTTGCAGCAAGCCTTGTCCCATTAACTGAGGCAGCTAACACGAACCGCTCTGCGCTCATCAACCCTACGCCATAACTTACTGGAAGCTTTTCTTGGGCAGAAATGCTAGGACAAGTAGCCTGATATAAGGCGTTTCAAAACCAAATTCATATAACTTAGACAACTATAAAATCGTTTGTTTCATGATTGAAAGATTAACGATAGTACCTCTTCCGTGATTCGTTAATCACTTTCTAGATTCGTTAAAAATATTACATGGATATTTTTCTGTAAAAACGGAAAATTGTAGAATTTTTTTTAGACGCAAGGGCCTATCAATACAACTCCAAAAATCTCATCCGTCAATTTCAACCAGAGATTTTTAACTTGTGAGTAAATTCTGCATATTTTTAGGTGAATGCAGAGTTTACACTCATCTATTTAGCTTAGATTGGTCTACCTCGGGATCGCTGTCTAGATTCAATTTTAAGCTTATCTAATAGAGGAAATTAAGTCATTATTCTTTGACGAATTCCAGTTATATTTCACGTGTTTTGGGCGGAATTAGACGTCTACACTCTATCTAAAGGCTTGAATAATGACTGTTCAAAAAATATGATAATTTCAGAAATCTTTTTTGAGATCAATAGAACAATCAAGAACTCATTGTATTTCCCATCAATTTTGATGGAATTTTCTGTTCTTATTGTTGCTAAAAATACCAATTATCTGAGTCAAAACGAAAAGGAAGTGTGAACATGGCAAGCGAAATTTATTTGAAGGATTTTGAGTCTCCTCTAGTGCTGGATCTTGACGCGCTATCCTCTGGGTTCATCAGTGAAAGCGAACCAGTGACTGAACCAAGATTGGTTGTTGCCCTTGCCACACAACCTATTGGGATCCCAATCAAATTGTCTGAAAGTCTAAACTCATCATTTGCTGCATGGCCTGAGCTTATCTACAACAGTGATAATCAGAAGTACGTAGCTCTATGGCGTTATGGCAATAGCGGAGATGAAGACTTAGCAATACAAAGCTTTTCTTCTACGGGAGGCTTGCTTGGAGAAAATATTCAAGTCCCGGAAGAGGAGGACTTCATTAGGAATCCTGATATTACGTACAACGGTTTTCTCAATCAGTATCTAGTCAATTTTGTGGAGCCCTTTAGTGATGATCTTTTTGGTCAACTATTGGCCGCTAACGGAAATCCAATAGGAAACTCCTTACTTTTCAGTGATACTGCTGCTTTTGAGTCCAGCTTTGTTTTCAACTCTAATCAAAATGAGTATTTCCAAACAAGTCGGCGTTTTCCCGGAGGAAATGCCATCTTTGGTCAACGAATTGGTAGTGATGGGTCCCTAGTCAGTTCTGCAATTCGGCTTGACTCAGTTGGAGATAGTGCTCCTAATGGGGAAGTTGCTTTTAATAGTATCGATGACCAGTACCTGACAACCTGGAGAGGTCAGTCAAATTTCTCTGACTTCACTATTGAAGGTCGTATCATTTCCGCTGATGGTTCCTTCACAAGTGATCAGTTTGAAATTTCAAATGCTGTTTTCTCTAGTGGATCGACTCCTCTGACAAGTATTACTACAGTTTTTGATCCTACCAATACTCAATTTTTAGTTGCTTACGGACTTCGAGAAGCAGGAGATGTTCGTGCCCAACTAGTTGATGCAGATGGCACGAAAATTGGTAATGAGATTGTGATAATCAATGATGGTTTCGACAAACAAGACTCAGATGTCATTTCGGCTGCTTTCAGTGAAGAGCTTGGAATATATTTAGTAACTGCTAGCACAAACTCGGGATTGATAGGACAGTTTGTCAGTAGTTCAGGTTCCTTATTAGAAGAGTCATTTGTGATTTCTCCAAGACCTGATGCGTACCATAATTCAGTTGTTTATAATCCTGATGATTCACAATTTGCAATTGCCTGGGATTTCACTTTCTTTGGTAGTAATGAGGGTATATTTGCACAACTGATTGAACCACCACCTGTACCAACCTCTTCAGGGACAATCCTGGGAACTAAGTGGCATGACCTCAACGGGGACGGTGTTCGACAAGTTATAGAGCCCACGCTAGCAGGCTGGACGATTTACCTTGACCAGAATCAAAATGGTCAACTGGATGCTGGGGAGACTTCGACCAT
The DNA here is from genome assembly GCA_039185935.1 of Cyanobacteria bacterium P01_F01_bin.56. Classification (GTDB taxonomy): domain Bacteria; phylum Cyanobacteriota; class Cyanobacteriia; order Phormidesmidales; family Phormidesmidaceae; genus Halomicronema. The sequence goes on from JBCDAJ010000026.1 coordinate 18,047, forward strand.
AACTGGAGCGAATGGTGAATATCGCTTCACCAACCTGCCGTCAGGGACCTATACAGTAGCGGAAGTGCCACAAGGTAATTGGCAAATAACTTACCCAGCTACAGCAATCAACCTCACAGGCGATTTATTTAGCGAAGTCAACGATACGCTTGCTGATGCCCTAGCCATTGATTTCCTCTCTAACGTGTCGGCAACTTTCACAGGGGTTGGTTTTATCGGCGATAACTTAGATATTACAGAGATAGATGATGATGTGGACTTTGTAGCACTACAGCTAGCTGCCTATGATCACATCACGATTGATATTGATGCTGAAGAAATTGGCTCTGACCTTGACCCCATACTGCGGCTTTTTGATAGTCATGGTAACGAGATCAGTTTTAGTGACGATGATCCAGCCCCCGGAGACAACTTTACGGTCGATTCTTTCATCGCATACACCATCCCAACCGCTGGCACCTACTATGTCGGTGTAAGCAGCTTTGCCAATTTTAACTATGACCCCAATATCGCAGGAAGTGGTATGGGCGATAGTACCGGCGAGTACACCCTTGAGATTATCAAGCAGCATCTTAGTGAACCAACAGTTTTTCACATCAGCGAAGCCAACGATACGCTTGCTAATGCCTTAACCGTTGATTTTCTCCCTAACGTGTCGGCATCTTTCATTGGGGAGGGTTTCATTGGCGATAATGTTGATATCGTCGAGACCGATGATGATGTGGACTTGGTGGCGTTGCAGTTAGCCGCCAATGACTTCATCACAATTGATATTGATGCTGACGAGATTGGCTCTGACCTTGACCCTATACTGCGGCTTTTTGATAGCAATGGTAATGAGGTCAGGCGGAGTGATGATACCCCAGCTCCTGGAGAAGACTTTACGCTCGATTCTTTTATCGCATATACCGTCCCAACGGCTGGCACCTACTATGTTGGTGTGAGCAGCTATGACAACGTTGATTATGACCCCAATACCGCAGGCAGTGGCGATGGGTTTAGTACAGGCGGGTACAACATTGAAATCATCAAGCTGAGTCCTAGTGAACCAACAGGCTTCCACATCCTGGATTTAGCACCTGGAGAAGAAGCTGACAATATCAATTTTGGGAACTGGCACCCCATCACGCTGTTCTCCATGCGTGCTAACAATGTTGTTTTGGAAAACCTGACCAACATAGACAATACAGACATTGTTCAATATGACGGCACCTCTTTTAAGCGCGTGTTTGATGGTTCAGATGTCGGGATTAACAATAAAATCCTCGATGCGTTCGATGTCATTAGCGACACTGAAATTCTTATGTCCTTTAGAAAAGCGACCACAATCCAAGGATTGGTCGTTGAGAAAGGCGACATCGTCAAATTTAACGCTACACAGCTGGGTGAGCAAACTGCTGGTAGCTTTGAGATGTACTTTGACGCCAGTGATGTGGATCTTAAAGGTGGGAACCTCACGGCACTCTCCAAACTTGATAGTGGAGACCTCTTACTTTCGATGTCGAGCTCGGGGAGTGTTAATGGCGTCTCTTTCAACAATGAGGATGTGCTGCTCTTTAGCCCAACTACGTTGGGTGATAACACGAGTGGCACTTTTGAGCTTTATCTAGACGGCAGTGATATCGCCTTAACGAGCAAGGGTGAGGGCATTACTGCCCTCGCGATGGCTGGAGAGCAGATCTTATTGTCCTCTGAGAGCAACTTCCGTGTGCCGACAACTGGGGGAGCTTTAAAAGGTGAGGATGTCGATATCTTCTCGTTTACTCCAACGCTGGGAGGAAGTAGCACAGAGGGCACCTTTGGCCCAGAGTTATTCTTCGATGGCAGTAACTTTGGATTAACCAAGAAGGGAAACGATGTCATTGCAATTGACCATGCGACTAATCCAGTTGTTTAGCATGAGGGGGTTGCCGCTCTAAGCCTTCTACAAGTGGGACAGCCCCAATTCGTGTAAAAGGCTTAATGATAAGTTTTTTGGGGATAACTTGCCCGTCGGCTTGATATGGGACATTCCAAAACTAAATTGGTATGACATCTTTCAAGCTGAAGACCATAATTTCATCCCATATATCTTGCCTTGCCCATCAAGACCAACGAAAGTGACTATCGAGACGTTACGTGCCTTTTGTTACGAGTAGTCTAAGCGATGCTAGATAGAAACTTGCGACACCTTGCTAGTCTTTGAGTCCGCACACAGACTCTGATAAATCTCGACCAACTCATCATTGAGTGTGTTTATGTTGTATTGGACTTCTACCCGATTACGCCCTGCCTGCCCCATTTTAGGCCATTCTTCAGGATGCTCCATGAGGTAATTTAGCTTAGCCGCGATCGCGTCTGCATCGCGCTCGGCAACAAGAAATCCTGAGACCCCATCTTCCACAAGTTCTGGAATGCCACCGTGCCGGGTACTCACAACAGGTAACCCCATAGCCATAGCTTCTTTCAAGGTGTTCACCGGAGCATCCTGATCGCCTGTTTGTGACGTGACGCAGGGTGCGATGAAGAGGTGGGAGCGGTTGAGAATTTCAATAATTTCAGCCTGCCGTCGGGAGCCCAGAAGTTGAACGCGATCGCGCAGCCCCAGGTCTGTAATCAGCTGCTGCAGATGAGGCCTGAGTTCGCCTTCACCAATGATCTGATAGTTCACGTTGGGATGTGCTTTGGCAAGTTGGGCCAAAGCACGGATGCCATACTCAATGCCCTTTTTCTCGACGAGGCGACCGATGGTGACAATCCGGATGATGCCATCGGCAGGAAACTGGCGGAGGGTCAGCGCAAACTTCTGGCAGTCAATGCCTGAACCATGGACAACAATTCGTTCCTCATGGCATCCCAACTCAATGACCCGACGCCGAAAGAACTCACAGTTTGCCAAGGCAAACATGTCAGTTGCAAACAACGACTGATAGACCTGCTGACCGCAGCGTCGGGGATATTCACTGACGTCAAAGCCGCGAAAGGAGCACACCAATTGTCCCGTCAGCGCTTCGATTCGCTGCAACATCATGCCCTGGAGGCCATAGACTCCGAATTGGCAATGGATGATGTCGTAAGCGCGGCTCCCCAAAAAAGGCATGGTGGCGTAGAGCAATCGGAGGGAAAGGACACTCTTGCCATAGCGAGCGGCGTTGAGCGATCGCCCCAGCAATCCAGGATCGCGATCGCTGTACCGAATTAAAAGAGCGATCGCCTGCAGAAAGCGCAAACCATAGTTTTCAGGTGGTTTGGGGGCGTAGTAAGTGCGCTCTAAAAGCTGATATTTGGCTACTTGCGGATGCTGTTTCTGTTCACGGGAAGGCCCTTCCAAAGCATAGATATGAACCTCATGGCCGCGATCAATTAGTCCCGTAATTTGGTTGATGATGAATACCTGAGACAACTTAGGAAATTCGCCCACCAGAAATGCTATCTTCATCGTCCAATCCCATTCTCCCCCTGTCGCTTTACTCCATCGCCTTACAGGCATTGCTTTAGGAGTTGATCCTAGGCTGTCGTATGCCACCCCTGCATCATCTGCCTCTTCCCTGTCCCCTTATTCACATGCTCGTTTGTTTGACTTTTCGGCGTAGCATCTGATTTAGCTGCAGAAGTTTTTGGTAAGCATTTGCCCCTAAGTAACGGGTAAGCAAGATTGATAGCAGTAGACGTAGGGACTCGCGTGAAAAGCTAAGCTGCACGGAATAGCTACAGGCCTGCTTCCAGAAATATAAGGCTCGCTGAGGGTCTTGGTTGCGGACAGCAATCCATCCCAGATATAAGTTGAGGGAATTGTAGGCTTTAGCACGAACTGAGGCAACATCGTCGGAAGTAGACGCAAGAGCCCGCTCAAGTACGCGCGTATTACATTCATGCATCGCTTCCAGCTGCTTACTGCTATTGGTTGGGTGATGCCGATAGAACGTCAGAGGTTCTTTGATCACCGCAAAGGGATATTTAGCCGCGAGGCGAATCCACATGTCCCAATCCTGAGCTAGGGGTAGGTTATCGGCAAACATGCCCACAGCTTCAAAGCACTTCCGCCGGACTATTGGCGTACTGCCACAGGCCAAAATATTATCCTGCAGTAACTGCTGCCAGACGTTGCCTTCAGCATGAGAACTAATTACACGTCCCGTCGGTTGTCCGCTTTCATTGGTCAGAGCTGTCCAGGTATAGATCAGACCCACCTGAGGGTTCTTATCCAAATAAGCAACTTGTTTTGCAAGCTTGGTTGTTGCCCAGTAATCATCTGCATCGAGGAAAGCCAAGTAGTCTCCCTGAGCATGTGAAATACCCACATTTCGAGCAGCAGACTTGCCCTGATTTGCCTGGGAAATCAGCGTTATCCGAGGATCAGTTTGTTGCTGAACCCATCGCTCGGTATAGTCTGAACTGCCGTCATTAACAATAACGACCTCAATATCAGTAAATGTTTGCCCCAAAGCACTTTGGACTGCATCAGGAAGGTACCGAATAGCATTGTAAGTTGGAACAATAACGGTAACTTTAGACATCTTTTGTAAGGGCGAGCTTGCCTCAGAAGAATGTATAATCAGCTACACAAGTCTTGTGTCTTTTTAATATGGGTGACTATCCCCCAAATTTCCAGGAATAAACGAACATATCTGTTGAAGTCTGGAGCATGGCAAGACAGCTAGTCAATCAAAAACTTATCATGACGCACTACTGAAGTCCTACCATGCCCTGTAAAAGAGCAATTCTCTGAATTAATTCAACAAATTTTATTTCTACATTTATTTGAGCACGTACGGCTCTACGAGCTCGCTCCTTTTAAGCGCTACAAGGTTTGCCGCGCTACTATGGCTGCTTTGGTCACCATCAATAAATATAATGCTTTCATAGACTTCATGGCCGTAATTACCCTGAAAATCTTTCTATTACTGCAGCTTGGATAGCAGGCTGAACGTTGTGCGTGCACCTTTATGTCCATGCACGAAGTGATCATGAGGAACATAAGAAAAAGCAGAAAACATATAAAAATAATATTGACAGCACATACATTAAGATTCTGTGAATTCAGTCTGCTTCCAATAGTGATCTTACTGATTCTTATGTGATTATCTCTGCATTGATTTTAGTTATTTTTACGGGGAGAGGTTCGTGGCTTTTGAGCATATAGGGAGGTATTTGAGCATCTCTTTATGTTTCCAGTCATGTTGGTAATTTATCTATGGCCCCATGCCATCTAAGAAAAAGTAAGTTGAGGCACTTCACGCTAGCTTCAATGCGATTTTATTGTTTTTAGTAGACGATGCGTTCTTGGCAGCCTGAGAGCGCCAGCGACTCGGAATTTAGAGTTTTTAGAAGATATATACGGCATCCAGAATTCTCTCCCGAAGATCTCCTTAATTCTCCATTTAATGGAATGTTTAAACCCGTCCTGACAATTTTTTATCAGTTCAATCCCTGGCACTCAAGCATTGGGGGTATTCAAACGTTAATCAAGACGTTTATCAAGTACGCACCTGAGACCTTCGAGATTCGCTTGGTGGGGACCGGTGGCGAGCAGCAGGCTACTGGGCAATGGCATGAGGCCGAGTTTTCGGGTCGAAGCATGCAGTTTTTTCCGCTCATCTCTTTAGGAGATGACAACTCTAGGCGACTTATTCCAACCACCGTAAAGTACACTGCAGCGCTCTTCAGTAAGAGTTTGGCTTCTGACTTTATGCATTTCCATCGATTGGAACCGACAGTGGTGTCTCGACAATGGTCTGGTGATAAAACGCTGTTCGTGCACAACGATATCTATCAGCAGATGCAGGCCAGCTCCGATCAGGGATCCATCCTGTGGCAGCGGTTCGCGCCACTGTATTTCAAGCTAGAGCGATCGCTTATGGGGCAATTCAATCAAATTCTTTCGTGTAATTCTGAGTCAGTCAGGCTTTATCAGCAGCGTTATCCTGCAGTTGCTGACCGGGTGGCTTACTACAAAAACGCCTTCGATACTGAATTGTTCTATCCACTAGAGCCTGCTATTAGACAGCAGCAGCGTCAGCGATTGGCTCAGCGGTTACAGCTAGATCCTGAGACCCAATTTTTGCTGTTTGCCGGTCGCCTGCATCCGCAAAAAGATCCTTTGTTATTAGTGCGATCGCTGGCGGCATTGGCTGATCCTAAAGTGCATCTGCTGATCGCTGGGGATGGTGAGCTCAACGATGCCGTACAAACGGAAATTCAGCAGTTACAGCTTGCCAAACAGGTGACGTTATTGGGGCCGTTACCTCAAGAGCAGTTGGTTGAACTGCTCCAAGTTGCGGGTGCCTGTGTGCTGACGAGTGCCTACGAAGGTTTGCCCATTGTGGTGTTGGAGGCGCTTGCCTGTGGAACCCCCATTGTCACTACGCCTTGTGGTGAAACACCTCACCTTTTAGACAAACAAAGCGGTGTTGTCTGTACGGGACGTGAGCCTACTATCATTGCTGAGGCTTGGCGTCGGGTTCTGTACGCTCCAGACCAGTTTCCTAGCAGTGCCTGTGTTCGAGTCGTTCACCCCTACAGCGCTCAGATTGTGGTCGAACAGATCTACGAGGCCATGACGGAGCGCTGGCATCAGCAGGAAAAGGCCAATAGACCTATTTACAGCGTGGGTGCAACAGTAGCTCGGAAATCATCGGCTTAACGGATACAGCGGTTCTGTGCAAGCAATGAATTCCATCAATGCCATAGGCACAACTCTAGAGTTTTGGCATCCGCCATTGGGGTAGCATTCTAAATTTGCAAAAATCGTTCTTCAACTATTTATCTAAGTTTTTAATCATTCAATTTTATCCATCCTCACTCACTTTAAATATTACGGAGAAAGCTGTTGAAAATTGCGGTAATTGGGGCTAAAGGGTTGCCCCCCCGACAAGGAGGAATCGAGCACTACTGTGCGGAGGTCTATCCACGCATGGTCGCGCAGGGACACACAGTTGATCTCTATGCCCGCACCTCGTATACCGAGGCACCTTGGTTTCAAAATAATGTCTTCAAAGGCGTAAATGTAATCTCCTTACCAGGCCCCAGAGGTGGTGTGGATGCGTTGACCACCTCTGCCTTGGGAGCACTGGCAGCGTGGCGATCGCCCTACGACATTATCCACTTCCATGCCCTGGGTCCCGCCCTCTTTTCGGGGATTTCCAAACCAGGCAAAGCCAAAGTGGTGGTGACCTGCCATGGGCTTGACTGGCAGCGGGCCAAGTGGAGCGGGTCGGCAAGTTGGTTAATCCGCGCTGGTGAACGGGCTGCAGTGGCCTGGGCGGATGAACTGGTGGTGGTTTCCTCCGAACTGCAGTCTTACTTTTTGAAAACCTACGACCAGCCTACAACACATATCACGACAGCTCCAGCCAGCTATGCAGCAGCCGACCCGAGCTTCCAATATGGCCGTTCGCTAGGCATAGAGCGTGAACGCTATATTGTTTTTCTCGGACGATTGGTCCCGGAGAAAAAGCCTGATTTGCTGATTCAAGCCTTTCAAAAATTGCAGCCTAAGGGTTGGAAACTGGTGTTGGTAGGAGGCGAAAGCGGAGCCGAGGCTTATTTAGAAGAGCTATTTGCCTTGGCCACCAACAATTCGAGCATCGTCTTTGCCGGTGAATTGCGGGGAGCACACCTGGCTGAGATTGTGCAAGGGGCAGGGCTGTTTGTGCTGCCATCAGATTTGGAAGGATTACCCATGTCACTCCTTGAGGCGATGCGCGAGGGCATTCCGGCGATTGCGAGCGATATTTCACCGCATCGGCAAATGCTGGACTCAGACCGCGGAGTGCTCTTTAGCGTAGGGGATTGCGAGGCCTGCTATCAGGCATTAAAGCTGGCGATCGCCGACCCGGAAGCTATGGCCAAACGGGCCCAGGCTGCTGCCCATTATGTCAGGACCCATCATAATTGGGACTGCATTGCCCGCGAAAACCTAGATGTTTATGAGCAATCTCTGAATCCTTCTCGTCGACGCTTTGTGGTCTCCCAGGATTGAAGTGAAGTAAAGTCAGAATATTTGGGTGTCACAATGGATCTTCTCAAATACCCGCTTAGAGAATAAAAGCGCCCTTCATTCACCGCTATGGCGCATCGCTAAGGGATTTCCACACTATGGCTCAATCATCATCGCGTTCTCTTCTGTTCTCCATCTTAAAACGGCGGAGTTTGCCTGCGGTGGGTATTTTTAACTCCGTAGTGATTTCTGCTGTGCTTTTCTCCTTAATTATTCCGGCTGAGTACGAGGCTGAAAGCAAGCTCATTTTGGACGATCGCAAAGCCAGTGTTTCGGAACTGGGACGTGAACTGTCAGAGCTAACGGAGCTGGGCGGCTCTGTGGATCCCATTGCTACGCAAGCAGAACTTGTAGTGTCACAGCGGGTATTAGAGCTGACGCAGGCGGCTTTAATCGCTTCTGGCAATACCGACGCAGTTAAACAATTTCCCCCCGAACTGATTCGGAAAAATCTGGAAGTCAATATTTTGCCAGCAACTAACATTCTGCAACTCACCCTCACAGGCGGTGATCCAGAACTTACGCCCATTGTGATTAATGCGTTAAGCGCAGCTGTGGTCGAGGAAAATGCTGAAACGATTCGCTCGCAGGCTGAAACGGTACGCCAGTTCTTAGAAGGCCGAATTCCCGAAGTCCAGATACGCCTGCAAGAACTAGAACAGTCGGAACGGAACTATCGCCAGCAAACCGGCGTCGTCTCATTGCCCGACCAAACGGAAAGTCTGATTGATAGCCTTGCAGAACTCGAGAAAGAAGATCGCCTGCTCACCGCTCAATTACAGGAAACTCGCTCGCGCATCGATTCGTTGCAGCAGGTGACCGATGTCGGTTCTTTGGACAACGCCTACGCAGCCGTCCGGGCAGGGCAGGATGAGGGCCTCAGACGCTTGCGTGATCAGTTGACCGAGCTAGAGATCCTGAATATTGAAAGCCGCTCGCGTTTGGGTGATCAGCACCCCGATCTGCTGGCGATTCAAGACCAGTTGACTGATGTCCGCCAGCAATACACGGAGCGGCTTTTGCAGCAGCTGCCGGATAGCGTTGCCGAGACGGCAGCGATCGCCTCTGATGACGTGAGCCAACGCCTGATTTCGGACTTTATTCTCGGCGAAATTGAATTTTCAGCATTGAGTGAGCGGCTTAATAACTTACGAATTAAGCAAGACCAGGTACAGGTGACACTGGCCGCGCTCCCCGCCCAGCAACAAACGTTGGCGCGTCTATTGCGTCAGCAAGAAGAAGCCTCAACTGCTCTGAAACTGCTGCAAGGCAAGCTGGAGGAAGCCCGGATTGCCGAAGCCCAGCTGGTTAGCCTGGTGCGGGTAATTGGGGAAGCCGAGAGCCCTGCTATCAAAAGTTGGCCAAAACTGCCCGTCATCCTGGTATTGGCGATCGTCAGTGGTCTCATGCTCGCAGCTGGGGTGGTCGTTCTGCTCGAGATTTTCGACGATAAGGTTTACGACCTGGATGACATTAAGGCCTTGACTGAGCTACCGGTTCTCGGCGTGACTCCTCAATTCGCAACCCGTAACCTGAGCGGCGACCAAGCGCATACGTTGCTGCACAGCCAGAGCGATGTTGAGGCCTATCGACGGATCATCAAAAATATTGAATTTGCGACCGGGAAGCAGTCCAACTGTATTGTGATTAGCAGTATCCAAACAGGCGAGAGCGAGTCCATTTTTGCCGCATCGCTGGCTGTGGTAGCCGCGAGCCTATCCCGGAAAACCCTCCTGATTGATGCCAATTTACGTCAGCCGATTCAACATCAAATCTTAGGATTATCAATCAGTCCTGGGACCACAGATGTCGTGAATCAGAGCCTGCAATTGGTTCAGGCGACCCAACCAACAACGGTTGACAACCTTGCCATTCTCGCGGCGGGCGAGCCTTCACCAAATCCAGCGGCGCTGATTGAATCAGTCGACATGCAAACATTACTGCAGACTGCTTCAACCCAATTTGAGTGGGTCATTGTTGAGGCTCCCGCCAGCGATGAGTGGAGTGATGCCATGACCCTGGGACAACATAGCGACGGCATTGCCCTGACAATTGCGCCCAAGGTTACTTCTCGCAATCATCTCAAAACGGTAACGGCTGAATTACGCGCAAGTAATGTCACAATTCTGGGGACGGTGGTGAGTTCTGGCCAAGTCAACCCCATGCGTCACCAAAATCAATCTTTGGGAAACCCTCCTGACGCGCTTCGGTATATGCCTCCCCCGGCAACCAAATCAACCTCGAATTCGCTCGTCAAGCTCAGTCGGCGCCATCGGTGAGCCGTCCAATTATTTGGACTAAAAATTTAATCATTAGCTCAGTCATCCCCCCTTTATCGATCAAACTATGTGTCTAGCCTCTATGACCCAAATAGCCGCTTTGCCCACACAAAGTTGCCGCCTGTTTCAGGGTATCCAGACAGTGGCCATAAGCGGGCTCCTTTATGTCAGCGTATCGGGAGCGTCTGTTTATGCCCAATCGGTTCCCGCACAGCCACCATCGCCGTCACTGTTTCCTCCCTCTGAGAGCAGAATCAATAACGATATCAACATCCTCAAACCTGGTGATGAGCTGCAGCTGACGGTTTTGGGATTTCCGGATCTCTCGGGCAATCAGACTATTTTGGCCGACGGCACGATTCAGCTACCGATGGTTGGCAGTGTGGTTATTGAGGGACTGTCACCCAACCAAGTCGTGACAAGGCTAACAGAAGACTTAGCCCCTTATGTGAGGCGTCCTCAGGTGAGCTTGACTCTGCTCACCATTCGCCCCTCCCAAATCAGCGTAACGGGAGAGGTGCGCCGCCCGGGCGCCCATCTGCTAATAGCCCCTGAAGATATTGACGATGATATCGAGACCACGGGTGAAGAATTCCAGACGCTGACGTATGCCTTAGTGACGGCTGGTGGCGTTACACCCGATGCGGATTTGCGGAATATTGTGATCCGTCGCCGCTTATCACCTGAGCGGACAGCCTTGTTCAGTGGCTCAGATCCCTGGACTGAAATTCAGGTAGATTTATGGAGCCTGATACAGGAAGGCGATTTGGACTCTGACGTGCGAATCTACCACGGTGATGAGATTATTGTGCCGACTGCACAGCTCGCTAGTGTCGAGCAGGAGCAACTGCTAAGTTCAACCTTGGCCCCAACAACCATCTCGATTCAGGTCGCTGGGGAAGTGCTCCGACCGGGACAACTACAAATTGCCGCAGATGCCGATGTCAATACGGCGGTCATTGCAGCAGGGGGCTTCACTGAAAATGCTCGTGAGGGGGAGATTGCCCTCCTGCGCATGTCGCCAGAAGGGCGGTTAGAGCAGCAAGTGTATGCCTTTGGCCAAACATCGACGCCTTTGAGAGATGGCGATGTGATTGTAGTGGATGCGACAACCCGCCGTGACGTGGGTAATACCTTTGAGTTTCTAGGGACGATCTTGAATCCCCTAAGTACTTTTTTCTTCTTGTTTGATTAGGCAGTGAGGTCATCATGAGGTCCCCCGTTAGCCGTTATGGAACAGTTTAGATTTACCGATAAAAACGCGATCGCGCTGCTTCTGCTTAGTGGGTTGGGTGTTTTAGTCGGGATTATCGCCGGCATCAGCATCAGTGCTGAACCACTGTTGACAGCAGCGTGGATATTTCTGGTGGTAGCTTTATTCGGCGCACTTTACGTTGCGACTAATTTTGAATTCGCCCTCCTAGCACTGTTGGTGATCCGCAGCGCGTTGGATGCTTTTTATCCTCTGCCCTCGCTATTTGCCATTGGCCTTGAGGCGTTGACGATCGCTTACGTGAGCTGGCAATTCCTGCAGCGACGGCCGATTAAAACGGATCGGTTTTGGTGGTTCTTCTTTGGCTGGGTGGTTTTCCAAGGGCTCTGGGTGGTTCTGGCATTTCTGGGGGGACTTGGTCTAAGCAGTAGCGTATTCTTCACAGGCGTCCGCGAGTGGCTGCGGATGATGACCTGGGTGGTGGTTTATCTATTGGTGATGCAGCTCAAACGCTTCTCCCCTGACAGAGCCATCACACTGCTGTTTTTCAGTCTCGTCATTCCGCTCACGGTCGCGGCCTTGCAGTTAGTTGTGCCGGGGGCATTACCGTCTGACCTCGCTCCCTACTTGGGGACTCGGGTCAGTGGCACCCTGGGACATCCAGCAACTTTTTCAACGTTTCTACTCTTTTTTATCGGTCTTACCTGGTGGAAATTGGGGCATACCCAACATCGATTACCCTGGCTCACCTTGTTAGCGGTTTTGGGATTTTTTCTAGTGAGTGCTCAATCCCTGACCATGCTAGCCATGTTATTGGTGATGCTGGCGATTCTGATCATTCCTCGCCTGAGTGCCGTCAACCTCCTAGGGGTTCTCATCTTTACTGCCATGGTTTTAGGGCTGCTTTTGAGTACTGAGCTTGGCCAAGAACGGATTGCATCTGTATTAGAAACGCCTTTGCTCAATCCAGATATCAACTGGTCACGAAGTGTTTTGCTGTCTTGGCGTGATGGCAACAGCTTTAACTGGCGCGTGGCCCAATGGACATTTCTGCTGGATGCCTGGCGTAATTCGCCTCTACTGGGTCACGGGTTGAATACCAGTTCTTTTCTGACAATTTGGGAGAACTATGCCCATAACGACTATGTGCGTTCCCTGGCTGAACAAGGTGTTGTTGGCTTTATCAGCTTTCTATTATTCTTAGCTGCTCAGGCAATCTATCTGGTCAAACTAATGGTTTCGCTGCCGGTCGGCAGCCGTAAACGGGATCTGTGTTTTGTCCTGTTTGCATTCTTTGTCGCTTCTCTTATCGGTATGGCCACGGACAACTTATGGAGCCACACCGCTCTCTACAGCTATTGGTGGGCCATGTTTGGAGTGCTGAGCTGGGATTGGCAAGAGACAGCAAGGCGCAAAAGCAAGGAGGTTGTGGGGTGAAAGTCTCGGTCGTCATCCCTGCCTACAACGCTATGGACTATTTGCCCGAAACTTTGGCAAATGTTCTGCAGCAAACGCTCGAAGACTTTGAAGTCCTTCTCGTGAACGATGGCAGTTCGGATAGCATTGAAACCTGGTTTTCACACACCGTGAACGATGCCAGGGTCAAGCTTTTTCCACAAGCGAACAAAGGCCTTTCCGGTGCTCGCAATGCCGGTATCCAGCAGGCCCAAGGAGACTACATCGCCTTCTTGGATGCCGATGATTTATGGGAACCCGATAAACTCCAGAAACAGGTGCAGGTACTGGATGAGGATCCTACGGTGGGGTTGGTGTATACCTGGGTGGCCTATATCGATAGGCAGGGTAAGCTGACAGGCCGGATCCGCAAAAATGAGGCGGAAGGAATGGTATGGCCGACGCTGATTCAACATAATATTGTTGAGTGCGGTAGCGTGGCCCTAGTTCGTCGCGTGTGCTTTGAAAAAGTTGGCCTGTTTGATGAATCGCTACGCTCGCTCGAAGACCTTGATATGTGGCTACGACTGGCAGAACACTACGCGTTCCGAGCGATTCGGGAGCCGCTAGTGTACTATCGCCAACATACCGATAGCCTCTCGAGGAATTGGCCAGTGATGGAGGACTGTTTCCGGCAAGTGCTGGATCGAGCCTTTGCGTCGGCGCCTACTGAATTCTTCCATCTCAGGCCCCAAAGCTATGCCCAAGCCTATCTTTGTTTGAGTTGGAAGCCGATTCAAAACCGTCAAAAAGATCATCAAGAAGCAGCCAGATTACTGCGTAAAGCGGTTGGATATGATCCCAAAGTAAGACAGTCAGAAGAATACTGGCGCTTGAGTATTGCCATCACAACGCTGCGATATTTGGGCGTTAGGGGATACGACCAATTATTGACAGCCCTATATCGTATCCGCAGGCGGCTCAGTTTTCGCAAAGTTCGCACGCTTTCATCTACTGTAACCCCGGATATTTCTACGTCATAAACTATCTACTTCAGTATTCGGAGTGAATATCTGGAACATCGCCTCAAAGGAAAACAATATGGATTCAATACAGCCTCGAGAACAGATAAAAAAACTAGTTATTACAGGCGATCGTAATTTCTTTGCCCAACAAAGATTTTCACTCCTGTTTGATATCCTAGCGAGTCATATCGATACTGTAGAGCGTGTTCCTGTCGAAAATCTGTACGATAATAAATGGCTTAAAAAAACAGCTAAGCGAGTTATTAAACACTTACCCTTTCCCATCAAAACTGCGGGCAAAGCAAGTGCTATGCGAAAAAATAAGGCATCTTTTATCAAACAGTCACAGCAGTGCGAACGTCAAATCCGGGCGTTGGAAAATACACCTGATTTTGTATTTCATCTTTTCGGTATGTACAGTCCTTTTTGGGACAGCTTTGATATTCCTTTTTCGATGTATTTGGACTACACTATGGCCCTCGCCCACCAAACATGGCAGCCATGGGCTCCCTTTGCAAACGAAGATGATTTCCTGGAGTGGAAAGAATGTGAAAGTATTGCGTATCAAAAAGCTGCCTGTATTTTCACCTTTAGTCATTTAGTCAAGCAATCTTTAATTGAAGACTATGATGTTATCCCTCACAAAGTCTTTGCTGTTGGAGCCTCGGGACAGTTCTCATCTCCCTATGCAGGAAAAAAAACATTTGGCAGCGATCGCATCCTGTTCAATGCTTCTAATTTTGAACGAAAGGGAGGCGATTTAGTGATTGCTGCGTTCCAAAAAATTAGGGCTGCCATTCCAACCGCAGAACTCGTCATCATTGGCGAAAAACTTTCCCTGCCAGGACACCCAGGCATCAATAATCTAGGCGTAGTATCTGGCTCAGGGGCTATGCAACAGCTCTTTCTAGACTGCGATATTTTGTTGGCTCCAGCGCTTTGTGAGCCCTATGGTCAGCTTTTAGTGGAGGCCATCAACTATGGCTTGCCCTGTGTCGTTTCTGACATTGGCGGAATGCCAGAAATTATCGATCATGACGTGAACGGTTTTGTGCTCTCCGAACTCACGCCAGATTGTTTGGCCGATGCCGTCATTGACTTACTTCAAGACACCTCCAGATTGGAGCGCTACTCAAAGGCAGGACGTCAAAAAGTAGAAGAGCAGCTGAATTGGGGGGTAATTGCTGAAAAGATGCAGGCCCAAATCAGAGCTTCTGCAGGCTTAAAACAGTTCTCTGAGAAATGCTGAAAATCTATCGACTAGAGGCTATTAGGGCTGTTCAGACTAGTCAACATCCCGAGAACAACGCCTATTTGGCGAGATCCAGGAATCTGTAGGCGTGTAATGTCTCAACTGAAAGGACTCAAATCGAAAGTTCTCGCAGGGGGCCTCTATCTGACCCTGAGAAATATCGTGGCTGCCGTGCTTTCGCTCGTCAGCGTACTCGTGATTGCTCGGATATTGGGGCCTAGGAATTATGGCATCGCGACGGTTTCTATCGGCATTTTTTATTTTTTGATCTGGACCTGTCGTTTGGGTTTGAACACGTATCTAGTCCGGCAGCCCAATTTACCCGCGAATGGCCCCGAGCAGATTACGACCTTTTACAACACCTTCGGTATTTTGCTCTGTTTCCTGCTTTGGGTATGTGCTCCGGTCGTGGGTACGTGGACTGGGCAAGTCGAAGTGACACAAGCACTGAGGGTGTTGATTCCGGCCATCTGGCTAGACATGATGGGCATGGTCGCGATCGCGATGCTGGAGCGTGATCTCAAGTTTGGCCCTGTGGGGCTGATTGAAACCGTAGCCCAACTGGGTAACTACCTGGTATCCATTACCCTGGTGCTATTGCAGTGGAACTACTGGGGACCGGTCATCGGCACGGTTTTTCAGTACGCCCTGCAGCTAGTGCTAGCCTATCGGTTTTATCCTATCAGCTGGCGCTGGCGCTGGGACTGGTCTTTCTTGCAACCAGCACTACGGTACGGGCTCACCTATTCAGGTGCTGATTGGATTCTGCACTTTCGAGCCTTGCGAGTCCCTCTCCTGGTTAGTAGTCTTTTGGGCGTCGAGATTGCTGGCATTATCGGCATTGCTAATCGTTTTGCGGATCAAATGTCAATGCTGCGCTTTATTGTCCGCCGCATGTCGATTAGCGTCATGGCCAAGCTCCTGGAATCACCCGAAGCCACCCGCCGGGCCGTCAGCCAGGGCATGGCCTATCAAGCGTTACTGGTGGGTCCACTGTGTGCCGGATTCTCCTGTTTTGCCGCCTGGATTATTCCCCTTCTTTTTGGACCCGAGTGGATCTTGAGTGCTCGGATTTTCCCGCTGATTGCATTGGGCACTCTTGTCAGCGCCCTGTTTGATCTGCATGCTTCGGTCTTGTATGCAGCAGATCATAACCGCGAGGTTGCTAAAGTAAATTTTGGATACGTCGGTTTATTATGGTTGACAGGTCTTATCCTGCTTCCCTCGGCTGGGCTATGGGGATATGGTGTCTCTGAACTGCTTGCATTGCCTAGCTTTTGGCTTATCCATCACTCCTTCAGAAAGTTTTGTGGGGCACCGCAGTATCAAGAAGCGCTTTGGCTTGTGGCAGCAGCCGTTCCCCCCTTACTCGCAGGCATCTGGATGACACCCATTCCTGCGTTTTCCATTTTTCTGCTGAGCTACAGCTTTGTGTTTGTAGTCAGCGCTGAAGTTAGAAAGATTCCTTGGGAGCTATGGTTAGCTTTTCGCCGAAAAGCTGCTGTATAGGGGCAGCACTTGGTTGACTGACAAAAGTTCAGTCAGGCCGATATTGAAACGAGAGCGCCTTGAATTCAGTTGCTGTGATGTACTACGGCGCAGCCATGGCAGGTTGAGGATCATGATGCGGCTGGAATTGGATATTACTGAGCAAGCGCCATCCTTCTTGCAATGCCGTTTTGCCCCACTCCGTGCCAATGCGAAAATATAGTAGTTCTAGATACTCCGTGTATGACATTTGGATCACCAAAAGTTGCCATGAGCCCGAAGTTGGTGTCATTTTGCATCTTGAACAAGGCTAACAACCGATGAGCCTAATCCACTTCCCCGCAACAGCTATTAAGCCTTCTGATTTTGAGCTTACTAAGTCTCAGAATATGCTCCTGCTTATTCACAGCACTGCGACTAAACTCCTGGAATGCCCAAAGCTCTTCGAGTCGCACTGGAAAAACCAGTGATTCACCTCAGATATTCAGTCAAAAGACCAGTGTCAGAAACGGTAAATTAAGCTGACAGCACCCAAAATGTTACTGCTTATTTACTAACAGCTCCAGCCATCTTTAGCTTGCGGTGAAGCATTGTATCGAAAGCTAAGGATATTCGTTGTAAATGAGGTTTTGTATATGGAAAATTTTCAGCATGATCGAAATTATGTCGCATGGCAGCATTTAACTCAAAGATAAATAGAGTTCCATCTTCTAGCAACGTAAAATCAATGCCAAAGAAGTCAAGACCAACGACATCACGGATTTTGCGGAGCTTATCAAATTGTTGAATTCCAAGATAGTTAATGGGATCATTCAGAAAAAATCTTTCCTTTTCCTGCATCCAAGGCGTTTGAGCCATGATTCGATAGCGATCGCCGGAATGAACATTCCAAGAATTATTAAAGAGATTGGCTACGGGATAGAAATTCCCATCAATGAAAAAGATCCGTGTTTTGTTGAAAATCAGCTGTGGACTTTGCTGATCGCTCCGTCGGACATCTTTAAATTGAATAATGTAATATTCGCGGTTGGCTTGGCTAGCTTGAAAGTGAGCATGTAATTCTGTCTCATTCTGAATAAAGGCAACGGTCGAGCCCGTTTGTGAGCCAACTAGCCGAACAATGATGGGAAACGTAAATCCTAGACTGACGATTTCGCGAGCCATGGCATCCCCAGAAACTCCATCCCATACAAGCTTTTCTGTTTGAGGGAAATGCACACCTGGAATCAGATTGAGTCGCAGAGCGTTGCGTTCGCGAGTGGTTAAAAGAACCCTATGTGGATGATTAATCAGGGGAATATTGGGGTAATGATCAATTAAACGCGCAGCTGCCAACAAAGATTCCCGCTTTAGATCGGGGCAGGCGATCGTGTTGATAAGTAAATCGGCGTTAGTAATATTTTCCAACTCATCAACATTGTCATCAATAATATTGAAAATAATCAGATTGTAGTGTTGCTTGTTAACTAAATGTCGAATCGAGAAATGGCCTCCCTGCAGGAGATATCGATGGGTTCCATCTGATCTTTGCACAATGCCATAAGCGGAACCATCTAATCCTCGTAGTCTCAAGAGAGTTGGTTTCTGTGGATCGAGAGGACATTGAGCGACGTAGGGATTTTGCCGAATGACCGGTCTCAAGATGCTTTGAGCTTTCTCATTGTCACCCCCAATCTTGACCAGACTCGATAAGGCAAGACTACTGTCATAATCGCTGGGAGCAATCTCCAAGCACTGACGAAAGACTTTCTTGGCATCTGCGAACTGTCCTATATGAAGTAAAAGCTTGCCATAGTCTCTGAGAATGGTGAGATTTTCAGGGGCTAGTTGACTCGCTTGACGGTAATGATCGAGCGCTTCGTCAAATTGTTGGCCCTTTTGTAAGGTATTGGCCAATGCGACATGAGACTGGACCAGTTCCGACATTGGAGCAAACGTGACCCTGCCTTCATCCGGTGGCTGGAGGGGAACCTCAAATTGTTTGTGATGATTCTGACTGTCCGATGGTTCGTTGGCCTCAGCGAGAGCCGATGTTTCGGGCTGATCCTCAGTAGGAAAGTTATCAACATGCAGGCGTACCCGGTACAGTAAGCGACTGCTGTCTGGCAAGAATCCAGTTCGTCCATGTAGCACCCGGTGATTATGCATGAACACAATGTGGCCGGCTTGTAGATGAAACTGATGGACCGGTTTAGCTTGCTGTAGTGCCGTGTCCAATGCTGCCATTGCCGCCCTATATTGGTCGAGCAATAGGGCTTTCCCTCGTTCTAGAATCCGGTCAATTTGGGCCCGGTAGTAACGAATTTTCATCTGGTGAGCATTACCGAAAAGAATGGGATGAAGATGTTCACCAAATGGATAGACTGGGGCTTGGAGTAGTTGGATTGTCTTGTGATCAAGCTGCTGCAAAACATCATCTAGCGGCATCATAATTGATTCCCCCCCGGTGGAATCAGAAACGACGCACTGGAAGGCAACCAGTTCATGGGGCCGAGGCATGTAGGATGAATCGGTGTGGGGCGATAAAGGGAGATGGGTGCGACTGTATTGAGTAACGCTTTTATTAGCGGCTGCCTTAGCAGGATTAATTTGAACCTTTGTAAAAGAGACTTTATTGTGATTGGTTCGCCTGAAGCCTGATTCAGAGTGTGTGTATTTAGTCCCAATCGCCTGAGCCAGATTGACTAAAGTAGCGCGGTCTTCAGTTGCCGGCAATCCTTTAACCACAACATAGTAGGGATAGGTATTTAAAGTGATACCGATAGATCGAGCGATATCCTGTAATGTGCTTGTCTCAAAATCCCCTGTAGAGACTGATAGATCAGGACTATTAACGATAGGAATAATCATTGGCTTCAAGCTAAATTAGGATTTCATTTTTCCACCGACTCAAGTGGACTGGCAAAGCAACTCAGCTCTGCCCCTCCCCCAGCCGTCCTACTTATTGCCCAACCTTTTGGAGCACCCGGCTGCGGATCCGGTTCACCGTAGATAGAGTCAGGATTTTTGATATTATTCACCACCGAATATAGATTTTCGACAATTGTGTGGAAGTCATGGGCAAAGCTTCCTTGTCTTTGATTGAATTTAGCCCCCCATTCTGCCTGAAATTGTTCAGCAAAATTGCAGACTCTGAAGAATCCATCTGGCTGTTCTATGACTTCATGGGCTGTGGGAATGGCATACACGTTGCGGGCTGTATCATCCACAATGTAGGCTCCATATTCGATAAAAGCTTGAGCTAAAATCCGACCCGGTTCCGTTCGCAAAGACGACAAATCAAAATCGGGCTTCAAGGCCAACAAAGACCCCATCCTAACCGCTGGATTATCCCCGCCATAGGCAATCGGTTCATCACTACAGGCATAAGCATCGGCACGGTAGATCAAGCTATCGTCATAGGGTTTTCCCAAGGAGCATTGGAGGAGGTACTTTTTGGCAAATACATTGATTTTTAAAGCGTGGTGAATGTGGGGATTGGCCCGAGTCATCTCACCACACCGCAACGTGCCACCGATACTTGATAATGAAGAGCCGCCATGGGCTCCCCACTTTGATTCTTCTTTGGCATCAAAAGTTACGGTTGGATATTTGAAGGCTGAGCCAGCAGGGCCGCCAGCCCGGCACACATGCAATGGTTGATTCTGAAGGATATGTTCGCCGTCCTCTAACAAAATGGCCCCAGACATATTGGGGGTTATCCCGTGAAAGGTCGTTTCGTAATTGTCAGGAATCGGAACCTGTAAGCCACTGTACAAATCTTCTCCGTCCGTGTTGCAGCGTTTATCGCTACTCCATCCTGTTGTTGTCAGGCGTTGCTTGGGGGCGCTGGGCGCGAGAATAATCATGTCTTCGTCTAAGGTAATGCCTGTGACTGCTCGGCCACGCTCTAACCCTGCATCTACGTATTGAGCATTGCTGCCAATAGGACGGTTCCAAATACTTTCTGGATGGAAAGGTTGAATGTATTGATCTCTGGTTACAGGACATGTCTTACTTGCAGTATTGGCAAGAGGGGGGTCTAGGTGTGTGTTTGAACTAGCACTGCTGATGGTGATAGCTTGATTGTTGAAAAACAAATAGCCGAATATCACGACTGCGATCGCACTCAAAATACCTGCCAAAAATCTCAGCCATCGCTTAGAAAACAACCGTTCAATAGACATGTGAACTACCTGGCACACACTTTACGAAATACATATTGAGTTGACCAAACACTGAATACCAGCGTTAACCCCTGACACAGGAGGACAGCTACGGCCACCCACAAAATTCCCCACTGCACTGCGATCAGAATTGCGATCGCAAACAGCAAGGTATAAAGGCTGTTCCAAATCAGCGTAATCTTAATTTTGCCTACTGCATTTAGTAATTGATAAGAGGCTAGGGCAAACGCCATCGGAATAGCCGAAAGACAGATGATCGAGAGTAAGGGCATCGCTGCCAGCCACTTTGCGCCAAAGATAATCGGCACATAAAAGGGCGCTAAGGTGGCTTGAAGAACGACAGGGAGAACGACCACAAGGGCACAGGAGTTCAATCTCAAGAACAGAATGAGTAGGGAAAAGATAAAAACGGGCCAAGTCTTAACATTTTAGATCAATAAAGAGACACTTTTCTAGGACGTAAATCAAGAATAAAATGGCAGAAAAAAGCAATTAGACAACGATTAAAAACTCTTGAACATTTAACGAGAATAAAGCGAAATAAAAGTGAAAAAGTGGAGCTAAAAATATGGATTAAGCTGACTTAATCATGAAACCACAGTGAAATTGCGTAATCATGTACTAAATTCAGGATTGCAAGTTGCTACACGCTATTTAGCCGCAAGTCTTCTAGACGATATCTTTTGTACACTCTTTTCTAACAGTTCTAGTAGTATCTGAAAAAGCTGCGGTGATAAAAGTTTAATCATCACCAGGTAAATAATGCTGCCTAAGATAGAGCACGCCATAATTGTCAATATTTCTGAGTCGAACCAATTCACTATCATACCTCTCAGTATCAGCATGGATATGGCCATGCTCAAAGCGCTGATTATGGGAGTGACCAGTTGTTTGAGATAGGTTTGCCAAGAGAAATGAATCACTAGGTGAATTGCCCACTGACCAATGGGGAAAACAAGACAGCGACGAATAACGTATGCGATCGTAACCGCAATAATGCCCCATTTAAATGCTATAAGGAATCCTATAATATTGAGCGTAATACTCAGCAGTGATTGCCAGAGTCTCCATTCTGGTTTGCCCATCGCCATTAAAATAGGCCCTTTTAAGAAGGACATTGACTGCACAATTCCAGAAAAGGTAAGGATTTGAATAATGGGAACTGAAGCCTGCCATTGTGGACCAGATACGAGGGCAATGATCTCTGGAGCTAGGACGGCTACCCCTAGAAAAATAGGAAAAGCTATTAAACTCGTAAGCTGTGTGGCCGTGTAATAAACTTTTCGAAATTGATCCAGGTCATCCTGAAGACGAGAAAACGTCGGCAGTGCCACCTGACTTGTTGTTCTCACTAACAACTGCAGCAAGGTATCTATGACACGGCGGGCGATCGCATAATAGCCTAATGGTACTGGGCCAAGATAATAGCCAATTAACAAGTCATTGCCACGATTATTAAAAAAGCCAATAAAGTTAAGGGCCAGCAAGCTAATGCCGAAATTAAATAATTGATTGAAATGCGACTTGGAGAATCTAAAGCCGGGCCGCCAATGACTTGCTTTCCAAAGCACAAGAGAGCCCACCACTTCATTTGTCAGACGCTGACCCACCAAACTCCACACGCCATAACCAGATAGTGCCATGGCGATACCGACAATACCGCTGGTGAATAAACCTAGCAAAGAACGACTCGCAATTGCCTTAAAGGCAAACTCCCTTTCTAATAATGCTTTTTGCACATTACTTAGAGATGTGATGATAAAAAGCGTTGAAAAGCATTTAAGAATCGGTGCTAGTTGAGGCTGATTAAACCCATTGGCGACAAAGTCAGCACTGGCAATAGTCACACTAGCCAGGACTGCTCCAATAAAAAAATTGGTCCAGAATGCGGTATCCAAATGTTCAGGTTCAAGCTTGCGGCATTGAATCAGTGCCTGGGCAAACCCTTGATCGAGAAAAACATTCATAAAGGCCCAGAAAACATTAGCCATCGCCAGTAAACCAAAAACTTCTGGCGAAAGTAGCCGCACTAGCAAAAAGAAGATAATCAGTGAAATAGCTTGACTACCCCAGCCTTCAACGACAGACCAGAGCACACCTTTAGCCGCTTTCCTCTCAATACTCATGCCGTTTCCTCAAGCTTTTAGCCAATCTCTTGAAACGTCAAAGCCTGCGGGCCTGCCGTAAAAACCCTGGATCAATTTGTAACCCCAGGCCAGACAATTGAGAAACCTTGAGCTTACCGTTCTTGATCCTAAGCTCAGGTTTAACCCAAGGTAGCGCCTTCTCTGGTTGGGCATTGTACTCCTGATAGTTACCTGGCAAAAAGCAAGCGAAGTGAGCCATATAGATGGGGTCACATCCTAAGCGCGCATTGTGAATTGTCACTGGCATCTCAGCTTGAGCCGCCACCTGAGCTACTCGCAGGGTACGAATAAAGCCACCGTTATAGACAATATCGGGTTGTAAAACATTGACAATACGACGATTAATCATCTGTTTAAAGCGAGCGAAACTGGTTTCTTGCTCACCACCAGCTACACTTAAATTCAGAGATTGGGTTACCTGTTCCGTTGCCTCAAAATCATCAAATGGACAAGGCTCTTCAAAAAAGGAAACGCCATAGCTTTCCAGCATTTCACCTATTTCAATAGCCTTATCGGCACTAAATGAACCATTACCGTCAACACCAATAACAATGTCATCACCCAGTTCTTTACGAGCCCGAGCAATGAGTTGCTCAGTTCGATTGGGCATGGCATCTTTATCCTGGCTCATGCGCCCCCCAATTTTGAACTTTATAGCCTTAGCCCCTAGTTCCGCCAGTCGCTCACCAACCCAATCAACTTCTTGTTCAGGAGTAGTATCTCGTCGTAAGCTGGATAGATAAATTGGAATTTCATCCGGCAAGGTACCACCAAGAAGTTGAGCAATGGGTTGGTCAACCTGCTTACCTAAGAGATCGAGTAAACTAATTTCCACCCAAGCAATACAGCACCAAAGCGCCAATCCCGATAATTTATAATTAGATTGAAATACGTATACTTCATCAATCAGAGAGGGTAAATCTCTAATATCTTTGCCAATAAAGAAAGGAATCACTAACTGCTTTAAAATCGGATAGAAGTGCTTAATCCTTGAGTGTGCGACGGAGAGACCAATTGAGCCATCAGTGGAGCGACTACGAACAAAAAAAGCTTCCTTACGATTTCTAGGTAGTACAAAGGGCAATCCTAGTGGCCTACGCTTAACTTCCAAAATCTCAATAGATGCGACCTTAATGGGTGAAGAGAAAACAGTGGAAAAATCAAATTTTGCTTGATTCAAATATGGGCTTTTAGGAAACAGGGGATGGTTCATTGCCAACTGAATACTGAAGGTGAGTTTACTTTTTCAAATACCCAAGTGAAATCAGATTTTGTGATTAGGTATTCCTGTCTCAATCTAAACTTTCCGGTACTAGAATTCTGAAAATTTTGAAGCCAGCAATTCCGCCTTAAACTTTCACTGACTTAATTTGTAAACTTGCATACCACACAAAGTTGTTAGATCGAAATCGATGCTGAAATTAGAAACTGCATCGTAAATATCAGCTACATTCATTTGGCAATGACGACTTTTTGGAGAGCGCTTTAATAGAAAAACAAGCCATCAAAAGTGCAAATGCCGCATGCATTTCAAATAACTCCTCTAAAAACTTGGCTCCCCTAAATTGAAGAATTCGTAAATCGACAGTGAAAGCAAACAGCCCGAAAAGGATAGCTATTCCTAAAAAGAGCAGTGGCGGATAGCCTTGACCAACCTTTTTTAGGCCGATATCTGTGCGAAAGTTTGATCGATGCTTACGATACCGATAAAAAATTCCTAACAAAGTCAATATAGCTAAGACGATAATAATTATAATTAAACTTAAAATATATCCGTTCTCATTCCTATTTTCTGAGAGAATAAATTTTTTAAAGAATAGACTAACGAAATCATGCAAAGAATCAATTTCCATACCACCAATAGTTGGACGATCAAATTCGACTATATCCTCGCCAAAGCTCAATTCATCAAGAAACGTGATCAGCCCCAATATCGGAAGAACGATGTACAATCTTTGATGACGCTTATTTTTTAGCTTTAGGACAAAATATAACCCTACCAGGAAGCTATTAAAGGCAAGTAGTGCGGTCAAGTTCTCTAGTAAAGAACCTTCTTGAATCCAGCTATCTCTTGTATCTGGAAGGAAAACATATAAAGCTGAAAAGAAAAGTGTGCTAACACTTACAACCACGCAATAGAAATAGAGCAGCCTTGGATATTTCATTAATTTATTGATAGCAATTAGATTAGTATCACCATTTACATCGCATATCCATTTCGTACAAAGGCTAGGACATTAGGATAGCTAGTTTCTGCGATCGAGCTGATGACAGCACCATGTCCTTACAGATTCAGAAAATTTAATGGTTCACAATAAGTTGGCAACGATAAGAGTGCATAATCAGATAAATATTGACTTATTATTCTAAGGTTAGGAAAGAGGAGCAAACCTCTTTCCTACCTTAGAACGGTTTCAGGTGGATTGTTGCTGATTGCGATGTTGATTAGTCAAGATCTGGTTCAGAGAGTGGTCAAACTTGCCAATAACCTTGCCAATAAATTTACTACCAAGGCCTAAAGTCAATTTGCGAGCTAATGGATCAATTAGTGTGGCGCGGCGCCGCCAGCCTAATTTTTTGTACTTTGTTTTGAAGTAATTATCTTCGGTCAAATCCCATTTTTCACGCAATCGATTTAAACTCGACAGCGTCCAGGCATCGCTCCAGCGCAGCATGTAAAAATGGACATCCATAAGCTGTAAGGGAGGGCCAGGGACATAAGTTACAACGCTACTGGGTTCAAAGTAGACTTCCTCACCAGCCTGACGCACGCTCATGCAGAAATCAAGATGCTCTTTGGTATTCATCATAGCCTCGTCCAAAGTGCCCAGCCGATCAAAGATTGAGCGACGCACGAGCACACAGTGAAATTCTGCTAATTCGGTGGTCTGACGATAAAGTTTTTCCTTAAACTTCTCAACCTTTTGCCCCTGCAGGTACATCTTCTCGCGTATACGTCGCCGCCCCAACTTATCGGTCCATACATGTGATTCACCCCCCGCAAAGTGAATAGTCTGGTGGATAGGCTCGTCCTGACACATGAGAGGACCAACAACTGCAGCGTTTGTTTCTTCAGCACACCGCAATAATTTCTCTAGCCAGCCTGGGGCCACAACAACGTCGTTGTCCATAAAGACCAAATAGGGAGTATTCACAGCGGCTAAACCCAAGTTCCTAGCTCGGTTAGGAGACAGATAAGCGTTCGTACGAATGAGATGAAACTGCTTTTGGTTAGATTGCGCTTCGAGATAGCGACGAATTTTAGCCGGTGCATTACCGTCTACATAAATTAACTCAAAGGGCACCTGAGTATTTTGATAAATACTTTCCAAGGATTGTTTGGTATAGCTGAATCGCTCGCGAGGAACCACCACAATCGTGACTTGAGGATACATGTTTATACGTGATTAATAGATTTGAGTAATGTTGATAAAAGTTGGAAGTATATTACCAGGGGAACTAAAGCAATACTGTAATTCCAGCTGCAGCTTAGTATAAAAGACATCCTTACGATAGGCGCTAAGAATCCTCGCAAAATAAGAAAGGGCAACCCAACCTATTTTTACTCGTGCTAGCGTTAGCCTCTAAACCCAGAGTCCTAAACTTCCCCTATTTTCTACACGCAGCCGTAATAGTAAGGCGGCCCCAATTAGGGAAAGTCCTGATTAGGCTTGAATCAAGAACTTTCCCAGGGGAACGGTAGAGCTTAAACGTTGACAGGAACTAAATCAAGGTAGTCGATTCGGAGATACTCGAAGTTATCTTCAAAGCCAGTCACTGTAATGCTGTCTCCTGCTGTCAAAGTGACTCCGAGGGCAACAGTCAGGCTGATGAAAGTTTGAGCATCCGGTAGATTACTACCGAGATTAGCATTTAAGTCAATCGTGCCCAGGTCAATGTTAGACCCTGTTTCGAAGTCATTGAGTTCTACATTAATTTGAGCCAAACCATCATTTTCATCGAAAGTGCCGATGATGATGTCGTACTCACCAGGAGCCTCATTGAAGCCAAAGGTAGCACTACCGACTTCATCGAGACTTCCACCCACCAGGCTCAGTGCCTGACCACCAGATGCTGCACCAAGGTTTTCTACACCGAAGTTAGAAATGCTGTCAGCATTCTCAGCTTCTAAGCGGATGGGGGTACCGCCACCTCCAGATGAGCCGCCACTAAAGGTCAAGTCAATTCCTTTAATGTCGTTGCTTAAACCTAATTGACTGCCATCAAAGAACAGATCAGAAGCAAAATTACCACTCGTCGATGTTCCGGTAGAGGAAGGCGTAAATCCGAAGACATCCTCATCAGTTCCAGAAATACCAGCGACTGAGAAGTTATTGGTTGTTGAGAAGAAGAGGTCACCTACAGCATCAATACCAAAGGCATCTACATCCTCAACACCCAGACCAATATCACTGCCATCAACAAAGATGGAGATAGAGCCTGACGTATTTGAGCCCAAAGACGTTGGCGTAAACTGCAGAATGTCCTCGTCATTGCCGCTGGTGCCAGAAGCATTGAAGCTGCCTAAGGTGGAAATCAGCAGACTGCCATCTGGCAAGCTGACTAAACCATCAATGTCCTCACTGCCACTGCTCAGGCCCACATCGCTACCGTCAAAATGTAGCGAGAAGCTACCTGTTGTATTCTCCCCAAGACTAGTCGCTGTGAACTTGACGATATCCGAATCATCGATAGTTGTGCCATCGTCATCATCATCGTCACCAGCACTGACCGAAATCTGCCCAGACCCGGTAAGCGTGACAGGCGTTTCGAAGGAAATGAGAATTTCATTATCACTGATAACGTCGAAGGCATCAATTTCAATGCTACCGTCATCATCGTCATCGTCGTCATCACCGCCACCAGATGTGACAAACACATCGGAACCATCGAAGAAGAGTTCGAAGTTTGTGCCGTCAAATTTGACGATGTCCTGGGGCGTTGCAGCAACGCCCCCCACAGATTGGTTGGACCCCAGGTTAAAGAGCAAACCTTCCTCAGGGGGAATTTCTACATCGTCATTCAGGATAGTGCCGACTCCGGTACCATCGGCGATAGTTGCACCAGAAGCATTACTCAGACTGATGGAGAAGGTCTCGTCTGCTTCCACCACATCATCATCAATGATGTCAACAGTGATGCTCTGAGTGGTTATGCCCGCCGCAAAGGTCAGGGTGCCAGTGCCGCCGGTATAGTCGCTGCCAGAGATTGCCGTGCCATCCGCTGTCGCAAAGTCCACAGTGACATCAGCGTCACTGGTACTAGAGAGCGTGACATTAAAGGTGGCGGTGCCATCCGCTTCGTTGACCGTGACATCGTTGATCGACAATTCGGGAAGCGGGGCGACATCATCATTCACGATGGTGCCGATACCTTGAGCATCCACGATAGTGGCGCCGGCGGCATTGCTGAGGTTGACGGAGAAGGTTTCATCCGCTTCCACCACAGCATCATCCGTGATGGCGATGGTGATGGTTTGCTCAGTCACCCCTGCCGCAAAGGTCAGGGTGCCAGTGCCCCCGGTGTAATCACTACCAGCAGTAGCCGTGCCATCTGCAGTTGCAAAGTCGACAGTGACTGCAGCATCAATGGCCTCGGACAGGCTAACCGTAAAGGTGGCGGTGCCATCCGCTTCGTTGACCGTGACATCGGTGATCGACAGTGTCGCTGAAACTGGGTCGGTGGAAACTTCGATGAAATCTATCGCCTCAATATCGTTTGATCCAACGACACCCGATTCAATCCCATTAAAAAATAAATCAGTAGCAAAGCTGCCAGTGGTCATTTCTCCGGTTGAATCAGGGGTAAAGGCAAATACATCTTCATTTGAACCAGAGATTTCAGTAACTGCGAAAGAAACATCTGATGAAAAGAAGAAGTCACCGGCTGTGTTGATAGCGAAGGCATCAATATCATCGCCGCTGCCGTCTACCAAACCAACATCGCTACCGTCGAAAAAGAGAGAGAATGTCCCAGAAGTATCTTCACCTAGAGAAGTTGGCGTAAACAGAACAATATCTTCATCGAGTGCAATAACCCCACCTCCAGGATTGAGGTTCGTAGTGGTGGAAAGCAACAAGCTACCGTCAGGCAAGCTAGTGATGGCATCAATATCCTCACCACCAGTAGTCAAGCCTACATCGCTGCCATCAAAATACAGCGAGAAACTTCCTTCGGTAGAGTCTCCTAGGCTAGTAGCTTCAAATTTAAGGATGTCAGAGTCATCCACCGCGCCTAAGCCCGGTAAATTGAAAGCGAGATTGAAGGATAGAAGAATCTCTGTGTCACTGATGGCATCAATGGCATCAATCTCAAGATTAACTCCCAAGTCAGACGAAGACAAACCTACATCGGAACCATCGAAAAATAGATTAAAGCCTACTCCATCAAACTGGACGATATCCAATGAAGTAACCGACAGGCCACCTAAATCCTGAGCATTATTGAGACTGAATAGAAGGTTCTCAACTCCTGACCCATTGTCTATATCGTCATTCAGGATAGTGCCGATACCTTGAGCATCCACGATAGTGGCACCGGAGGCATTGCTGAGGTTAACGGAGAAGGTTTCATCCGCTTCCACTACAGCGTTATCCGTGATGGCGACGCTGATGGTTTGCTCAGTGACCCCTGCCGCAAA
Organism: Cyanobacteria bacterium P01_F01_bin.56; assembly: GCA_039185935.1. GTDB lineage: Bacteria > Cyanobacteriota > Cyanobacteriia > Phormidesmidales > Phormidesmidaceae > Halomicronema. Next base: position 47,630 of record JBCDAJ010000026.1, read on the forward strand.
GGTTAGGGTGCCAGTGCCGCCGGTGTAGTCGCTGCCTGCCACTGCTGTGCCATCAGCAGTCGCAAAGTCGACAGTAATGGCAGAATCACTGGCCTCGGACAGGCTGACCGTAAAGGTAGCGGTGCCATCCGCTTCGTTGACCGTGACATCGGTGATCGACAACTCAGGGAGCAAGGCGACATCATCATCCACGATGGTGCCAATGCCTTGAGCATCCGCGATAGTGGCGCCGGCGGCATTGCTGAGGTTGACGGAGAAGGTTTCATCCGCTTCCACTACAGTGTCATCCGTGATGTTGACGCTGATGGTCTGCTCGGTGATCCCTGCCGCGAAGGTCACAGTGCCGCTTGCAGCAGTGTAGTCGCTACCTGCGGCGGCGGTGCCATCTACCGTAGCAAAATCCACCGTTACCTCAGTGTCGCTAGGCCCGGAACGGCTAACCGTGAATTCTGCTGTGCCAGCGACTTCATTAACGGTCACATCAGCAATTGAGATTTCGGATAGCGGCTCCACATCTCCTGCGGCCCGAACTACAATGCCACTGACCTTGGCATTATCAACGACATCAATGAAGGAAATGTCAATCGCATTGGGGTCCCCAAAGGTATTGGGAGAGATTGTACCTGGAACCGCAAAAACGAATGGCTGGTTAAAGTCACCCCCCGTCTGGGCCAGAATATCTAAGTCATCTAGGACGGTTTGCCCCTCAACCGTGACATCGAAGACCCTTGCCCCAGGATCAGACAGGAAGATTTCGGCAAAATACAGCTCGACCGTGTAAGCTCCTGCCGCGACAGGAATGACATAGTCTAACGTGAGGTTGGCTAGACCATTTGCGCTAAAACGCTCGGTTTCAAAGACCGTGCCATCGAAGGTGGGCTGTGGACCATTGCCACCATTGTTATCGGTGAAGGTATTCCCGTTCAGGAAAAATTGGTCAGCGGCAAAGTCGATGCCATTCTGAGTGAGGGCCGGTCCGCCAGCGTTGATGGCAACGACCACTTCACCAGAAGGGACGTCATCGTCCTGAATGTTGACGGTAGCGGTGTCCGCTGCCCCCAGGACAACATCGGCATCACCGGTAACCGTATCCAGACTAACCGTCACGGTTTCTAAGCCTTCTGTCAGGTCGTCATCAATCACAGCGACATTGATCGCAGCCGACTGCGATCCCGCCAGGATAGTCACCTCACCAGACAGAGCTGCATAGTCACTATCAGGAGTCGCTGAACCATTGACGGTGTAAGTGATCACGGTATCGGTCGCTGCTACCTGGCTTAAACTGACTGTGAACAAACCGTTAGCATCGGGCTCCGCCGCATTAGTGGTGGCTGCTAGTGAAACCTCATTGGGGACTTCATTGTCGGCAATCGTGACCGTCGCCGTGTCTGCTGCCCCCAGGACAATATCGGCATCACCGGCAGTAACCGCGTCTAGAGTCACCGTTACAGTTTCTGCGGTTTCCACTTCCAGGTCATCAATCACACTGACATCAATGGTTGCCTCTGAGGCCCCAGCCAGAATTGTCACGGTTCCAGACAAGGCAGCATAATCTTGGCCAGCTGTTGCTGTGCCCCCCACCGTGTAGGCAATGACGGTATCGGTCGCAGCTACCGTCTCCAAGCTGACGGTAAACTGGCCTGCCGTGGCGGGCTCAGACGCATCTCCAGTGGTCTGAACCGTCACCTGATTAGTGTCACTAGCCCCGCGGATGACGATACCACTGACTTTGGCATTATCCGTAGAGGCATCAAAGGAGATGTCGATCGCACCATTTTCTCCCGGAGAGACTGCGTCTGGAAGCGCGAAAATAAACGGCTGGTTAAAGTCTCCCCCCGTTTGAGCCAAGATATCCAGGTCATCCAGAACCAGTTCACCTTCAACCAGGACATCGAAGATCCGCGCTCCGGGATTGGATTGGAAGATCTCCGCGAAGTACAGCTCAACCGTATAGTCCCCTGGAGCAACTGGAATGGAATACTCTAGTGGATCAGCAAAGCGTTCAGTTTCGAAGACCGTGCCATCGAAGATGGGCTGGGGGCCATTGCCACCATTGTTATCGTTGAAGGTATTCCCGTTCAGGAAGAATTGGTCAGCGGCAAAGTCGATGCCATTCTGAGTGAGGGCCGGTCCTCCAGCATTGATCGCGACCACAACTGGGCCAGGTTCTACAGGCGGCTCACCGGTAGCGGTAATTTCGATGTCATCGAAAATGGCCTGGAAGGTATCATCAGGAGACTCTCCTACATTAGAGGAAAACAAACCCACCGCAAGCCCTGTGGTTTGCCCGGCAACCGTATAGTCACCTTTAATCGCGTCAAGAACCGCTGTACCGCTGAGATTGACAGGGCCACCGGTAACGGTCGTCGTGCCACCAGCAGCAGTTTCATAGGTGATTGTTGGAGTTGCTGTCTCAGCAGTGGGATCAACTTCTAACTCAATGAAGATCTTTTTGTTGTCATTTTCGGCAACGTTGAACAGGTCATCGGCCTGGATGAAAGATTCTGAGATGAAATTATCGTTATCTTCAAGAAAGACTTGAATCTCACCGCCAAAAGATTGAACGGCCACAACTTTGAGATAGTTGCTTTGATCACCGGTACCGATGTACCCTCCAAGCTGTTGGAAATCGCCTGTAAAGGCATCTCCTGGATTAAACAGACTCCACTTGATGGTGAACGTTTCAACGGTCGGGTCGATGGTGATGCCAGTGTGGAATAAGTACTCCCCATCATTAGTGATGTTTAGGAACGGATCGCCATTGGATACTGCTTCGATGACGGTCGTGCCACCACCAGCAGCCGTAATGAATTTAACGTTATCGAGCTTGACAAGCTGACCAGGAATCGTGGACGGTTCCTGGAAGAATTGTTCAAAGTCCGTTGAACCGTTGACCATTACCCCCGTCAAACCGCCACCAAAACCACTGGGGCCAGGTAAATTGTCGTCCTGATTCGCATCAAAATCCCATAGGAAAGTTTGACCAGGGATGACGACAACTGAGCCGCCATTACTGGCATCGCGAATAAAGGGGTCACTGATGTTGAGAATGCCATCGTCGTCAAAATCGAGGTCGGGACCTGGGTCAAAGTCCGATGGGGCAAAGACGCTGATGTCGTCTGGGCCCAATTCAGCCACCCAAATGCTGCCATCTGGGGCCACTGTGACATCCAATGGCAAGCCTTGGCCGCCCACCAATGAAAAGACACCATCCGCATCCAGCACAAAATCATCCCCGGTACCGAGGATGCCGTCATCGCCAGGATCAATTAGAGGCTCTAGGTCAGTGCCCGCGTCATTGAGATTCAACAGTGTGACATTACCGTTGAACTGAGTGACAATCAGAGCGCCTTGCAAGGCACCGTCAAAGGCATCACCGTTGTAGATCGCCAGACCGTTGCTGGAAGAACCCAGCGCGACAATCGCATTGCTTTGAGCCGAATCCCGCTCTACCCGAACGCCGCTTTCCGCTAAACGGGCCGCATCCCCTGTGAACTTGCTGGGGTCAATGATGAAGCCTTCTTGAATGTTGACACTGTCAGGAACCAATGCCGACAGATCGGGAACCGAGTTGATGGGTAGTGACGTGTCAGGATTACCATTGTCATCATAGACAGTCCAGGCGAGATCCTGATTGGCACGGGTGGGGTTGGGGTGCCCGTAGTAACCGCCATCTTCAACCAGAAACAATGGTTCGGGGTCGCCGTCCCCCCCATCGTTGGGTTGTCCCGTGACTTCACCATTCACAAAGATAGGATTACCACCCAGGCCACCGTTGCCGCCGTTGTCAACGGTGTAAAGCTGACCAGACTCATTAATGACGAGGTCATAGTGGTTACGGAAGCCGTCGGCAAAAATTCTTAGGGGCGCATCTGCGGGCAAGATTGCCTGGTTAAAGCCATCATTGCCACCCCAAGGGCCATCCACGTCTAGGCCATTGGCATCCTCTCTAACCCCATCGTTAGCGACTGTGGGGTCATCCAGGGTAGGCAGATCATAGACATACTGCCGTGCAGTCCCACCTTGACCACCATTGGAGTCAGTCAATACTTGCCGACTGGCAATATCAACCAGATCAATTTCTAGTACCGTTCCGGAGAGCGCATATTCCCCGGTGTAGGAAAAGAACTGAGAGGGGGCACCATTGTTGGTATGACCGCCAACGGCCAGATAAAGTTTCGACCCATCGGGGCTCAAGACCAAGCCATTGGTGGCGTGGTTTTCTTCAGAGCGCGGCAATCCCCGAACGATATCAACAGCTTCCCAATTAGTGCCGTTCCAGGTGACCTGAGTAACAACGCCAGAGTTGGTGTCGAGATTAATATCTCCATTCTGGCTAATCCGGGGGTCGCTGGAGGAAACGTAGAGGATAGGGTTCTGGGCGGTTCCGGCAACGACGATACCGGTCACCTGGCGATTGCTTTGATCACTTAATGAGCCATCGTCGTTGTGATTTTGGATGGACTTCACCACCTCTTGACCGTTGGCCAGTTCCAGAACTTCATTGGCAGTCGCGATGTACTCACCATTCTCAAACGCAACGGTGAAGGCATTTATCGACCCATTTTGCTCAGCCACATACAGTCGCCCATCAGGGCCAAACTGAATCGAGGTCGGATTACTTAAAACTTTCGAACCACCGGTAATGCCGTTAAAAGAACCGGCTGAATTAAAACCAATAGAAACCATGGAAATAGCCTTGAAATTATTGATTAAAAGTTAAGTAGCGTTGAAGACTCATCAACAACAAGTGATGAGATTGGTTGTTCTGTCGAAGGCAGACAAGATTTTGAACTTATCCGTGAACATCCAATTCCATGTGTAATGAGACGACGTAGATAATCCCGATTTACACTGACTAAATTCGAACCATCTATTACAGGGTGATTCAAATCGTTGAGGAAATTACGGATAAAGTCTATAAGTTGTGGATAATCTTTACTGGAGCTTCATTAGAATCCATATTTCTGACATCTTGCAGTATCTCAAGACAGTCTCATGCTGCGACAGGGGTACGAGCAACTGTGATGGCAATCCCTAATTTCGCCAGTATGGGCCGGATGTCAGCCAACTCATGCAGAAAGCAGGCCGAGGCTTCTTGCGGAAACCACTGCTGTCGCGCTTGATGAGACGCTTGTTGCCAATCGAAAACGGTTTGCCCAGAAGCGGAAAACCGCCAATGAGCCAGCCGATAACTAATCTAGGAGGGTATCCACCAGCGATATATGCCCAACCGTGTGGCTTGGCCGAAAGCATCCCAATCAAACTGATGCTTGAAAACTTTGAAACAAGCTTCAATAGCCCACCGTCGTTCGCCTAAGCCTACAATGTAGGCCCCGCTTAACGTTTCTGTCGCCACCACAAAATGCCTCTGCCGCTCACCAGTGTCCTCGTGTTTGCGCCAGAACCAGGCCAACGTCACCGGCGCTCTAGGCATTAAAGTCAGCTTCCCAGGCTGAATGTCGACAGTTTGAGTCCGTTCACTCGCTTTCAAGCGATACAGCCTCAAATGCTTTCCAGAAGATGGCTTCAGCCATCAAGGTGGTGATTGGCTTTCAGAAGCCAGTCAGAAAACATCTGGTCTTTGTGGGTGTCTTTGGTCTGTGAATAGTCTTCCATTGGAACATTCCATTGGAACTGGCAGAGTGGCTAAACCTCTTAAGGGGGGTCACTCAAATCATGGCTACCATACGCCCAACAATCGCAAAAGACGGCAAGTATCTAAAGTTACGCTGGACACACGCAGGAAAACGCTACTCCTTAGCAGATGGCTTCAAGGATGGCGTTAGAGGGAGAAAAAGAGCGGAAGCCGTAGCAGTCCAGATTGAGAACGACATTCTGGCTAAGAACTTCGATGAGAGCCTAGAACGCTATCGAGTCGCTAAGAAGGGAAGCAAAGACGAACGCCCTGAGTACATACAGGATATTTGGACTGCATATCTAAAACAGCGTCAAAAGGTGGTCAAAGCTAGCACTTACCATAAACATTTCAAACCCATCGACAACTACTTCCGAAAGATCGCGATAGTCAAGATCGTAAACGCTGATAAGTTCATCAATCTCATTCAGGTATCAAAA
>JBCDAJ010000027.1:0-52874 GCA_039185935.1 Cyanobacteria bacterium P01_F01_bin.56
ATCACACCAAAGCGGGCACGCTGCAAGGTGCTGTCCTTAGCTGCCCTATGACCGAAAGGTCGTTGGGTTGTCAACGACACACCACAGGTAATCATACGTTATCGAAAACGGAACGCTGTTGCGTGATTGTACGGGTTTCAAGACTCAAGTGATACCACTCAGTAATAAGTAGAGACAACAAGTTGTCAGCACTTGTCAGACGCATCGGTACAGTGGCGATTCCGCCTGCATCTTCGAGTACCCACACCTGCACGTAGCGTATGTCATTGAGACGGCTGCGCGTCCATGCGTTCGAATGTCCGATGACTGCAGTAATGCTCTAGAACGTGTTGCGTCTGACTTGGCAACAGTGACTGGGCACATGCACTGGAGACATGGTTGCAAAGTTAAGCCCTCCGTTTCAGTGCTTTAACACTATCCAACTACCACTGTGCATCTGAAAACCGCGACCTTGGCGTCATCAAGACGATTCGTAAACCGCCTAAGCGGCTTGACTTCTCACCCTACGTCAAGACGCTTCCAGAAACATCTTGACATCTTGCCTCGGACACTAACTTGTCACCCATCCCCGTTTGGCATAGACGCGATCGCTCAGAGCCTCTCCTTGAGCATCCGCCAAGATGCGCGCCACTGATTTACCCACGGTTGTCACCGTGCTTGATTAACCTGCACGTCGGTATATTTATGCTGCCCAGTACTCGGGCAGCTTCACGTTTATTTAACGCGGTAGTCGAATATAAAACTCTGTGCCCTGACCAACTTTAGACTGCACGTCTAGGGTGCCCATATGGGTTTCTACGACGATTTGTCGAGCAATTGCTAGCCCCAGCCCCGTTCCTCTGCCGACGTCCTTAGTCGTAAACAAATGGTCAAATATTCTCGATCGCACCTCACTCGGCATGCCTTGACCGTTATCTGAAATCCGAATCTCAACCGCATTCTGCTCAACTAAATGTGCAGTTTGAATCGTAATCATTTGAGAAGTCGCGGTTAGCTGGTCAAAGGTGGTTTGTTGAGCAACTTCGTCGAACATATCAATTGCATTGGCCAGAATATTCATAAACACCTGGTTGAGCTGGCCTGGGAAACAGTTGACTGCTGGAATGTCATCGTAATTTGTCACAATTTCAATGGCTGGCCGATGTTCATTGGCCTTAAGTCGATGGCGTAAAATCAGCACCGTACTATTAATTCCTTCGTGCAGATTAAACGCCTGCTGTTTATCCGTATCTGCTCGAGAAAAGGTGCGTAGACTATGGCTAATAGATTTGATCCGATCGCCACTATCTCGCATCGCTCGAATCAGTTGCGGTAGGTCTTCACGCACAAATGCTAAATCAACCGCATCTAATTCATCTGCAATCTCAGCTCCTGGTTCTGGAAATTGTGCGGCATAGAGATCGATTAGCCCCAGCAAATCGTCAATATAATTCTGAGTCGCCTTGACATTACCTAAAATACAGCCGACCGGATTATTAATCTCATGGGCCACCCCGGCAACTAAACCGCCCAAGGCCGACATTTTTTCACTCTGAACCATCTGCAATTGGGCTTGCTGCAAATCAGTTAGGGCCTGCTGGACCTGCTGGTAAAGCTGGGCGTTTTCTAAGGAGATGGCGGCCTGGGTGCAGAGGAAGTTGAGGGCCAACAGGCGCTCGTTGACAAAAACGCCACTGGTAAGGCGATTTTCGAGGGCGAGAATGCCCATACACCGCCCCTGGTTGAGGATAGGTAACCCCAACAGGCTTTGGGGCTGCTGCTGATAGCAATAGTCATCAAGCACGGGCAAATCGGTTTTGAGTGCGTCAATCACGACGACTCCCTGGGTGTTTTTGACGTATTGCAGCAGCTTGACCGGCAGATTCCCATGGGTGTCCAAGGGCTCCATACAGAGATGGGTGGCGGCTGACGTCGCGATCGCCCGCACCTGCCAGTCCCCTGCCGAATCAGGCAGGATTAAGGCACAGCGATCGCCCCCCGAACTCTGCAAAATGATTTCGGTCAGCTGACGCAACAGCTCATCTAGCTGAATCGTGCCGGAAAGCGCCTGAGAAGCCTTAAGCACACTTATAAAATCAAGTGTCTGATTCAGACTAACATTGCTGGAGTTGTGAGATGTACTGGCATGGGTCGAGTTGCTTAAGGCTGTCACCGTCACCAGATTCGTCAATACATCTGCCGATGTTGTGGATGGCTGCAAAATCGGACGCAATAGCTCAGGGTAGGAGCGCTCTAAATCAGCAGCTTTCGCCTTGGCGCCCCAGCGCGCGTAACAGTAATAGGCTTCTTGCAAATAGCCTGCAGCCACCTTCGCTTTGCCCCAGCCCAAGTAAAACTTAGCCGCAAGTTCATTCGCTAGGGCTTCTTCCTGCAGATAGCCATGTTCCTGAGCCGCAGCAATAGCGTCATCATAGGCATCCATCGCCTGTGGCCGGTGGCCCTTCACCCGGTGCCATTCTGCCTCCACTAGCTGCCACTTATGGCGATAGTTCGCTGGCACAAGCTCAGCCCAATGCTGGAGCCGGGCTTGGTTCTGCTCAACTTTTTCAGCCGCCTGTGCCTGTTGATTCGCGTCCAGGGATAGATAGTGAGCCAGCCACCCTAAGGACTCATAAACATTGTGGACAACCACATATTCAGAGCCCATGCCAGCCATCATGTAAGGCGATGCTGCCGTCGCCGCTCTGCATGCCGATTCAGCGTCTCCTAGCCAGTAGGCCAGTAGCATTTGAGCCAGATGCAGCAGCATCAATACAAAGCCATTGCCCTCTGCCTGCAGCTTGGGCAGCATCTCGGCGGCGTTGAAGTATTCCCCCACCAGTTGGGCCGGGTCGTCTCCAGGGGCGGTTAGATTTTCGGTAACCTGCAGCCAGATTTGCGACTTGTAAATGGCATGGTCCAGCTTTAGCTTGACTAGCAGGGCGTGATATTGCTGCTGGCTATGCTGCACATCGCTCAACATGTCTCCCAGGAAGAATTGGTAGGCGCAGTAGTTCGTGGCGCAGTACCCCAGGTATTCATACTGGCCGGTTTCTAAGCCCACTTGAACGGCTGCTTGTAATGGCAGCAAACAATCACGGGTATGGGCTCGCCAGTGATGGATAAAGCTGTAGACCATGTTGTAGGCGAGACAGGTTTGGGATTTATCGGCAAAGCGCTCTAGCATTGCCAGCGCCAAATCTCCCGCGTGCAGTCCGGCTGCATAGTTGCCCAGGGCACCACAGAGGAGGGTGCCGTACCAGCCATAGATGCCGGCGGCGCGGCCGGAGTGCCCATGTTTCAGGCAGAGTTGAACTTGGGACCAGACGGTGGGCAGGGCCATCTGGGGCTTTGCTGCCAATACGGCACCCAAGCAGGTCTGCAGAATGCGTAGCGCTGCCATGGGGGCCGGGGCAGTCATTTCAGGCAGGGCAGCTAGGTCGGTGAGGGCGGGCAATTCTAGCTGAAACTGACTCGGCTGTAGCTCAGTTGCCATGGGATAGCCCAGCTTCTCTAGGGTCTCAAGGGCGGTTGAGATGGCCTCCTGCATCCGACCTTGCATGATTTGAATCTGCAGGGTGATTTCGTCTGCCCTAATGCAATCTAGGGTAGTTTTGCCATGGGCTAAGACGGTTTGGACGCATTCTCTGCTTAGCTCGAAGTTGCCGTTGAGGCTGGCGGCTTCTGCCATTTCGAGGGTGATGGCTAGGGTCAGTTCGTAGCAGCTGGTCCAGGCCTGTTCTGGTAGCAGGGTGGCGGCTATTTCGAGGTAGGTGAGGGCGGGCCCATAGGCGGCGGCGGCTTTTGCTTTCTGGGCGCTGCGGCGGTTGAGATGGGCGAGTTCTAGCTGTTGACTGGGTTGGTTGATTTGCCCGCGCCCTGCGTTCAGCTGATTGACGATGGCAAATAGCTGTTCTGCTTGTTCGCTGGGGGAGAGGCTTTGCAGCAGTAATTGACCGATTTTGAGGTGAATGGCTTGCTGCTCATTAGTGGGAATCAGGCGATAGGCGGCTTGTTGAACGCGATCGTGCAGAAAGCGATAGTCAATTTCTATGCCGGTAAGGTCGGTGGTTGCGGCGGCAGCTCCCTGGAAGAATTTATAGGTTTCGCTTTTCGGCAGGACGAGTCCGGCCTGCAGCGCTGCCCATAGGTGGCTGGCGACGGTTTCTTGCGGGTGTTTGCAAACGACTGCCAGGGTGGAGAGAGAGAACTGGTTGCCGATGCAGGCGGCTAGTTTCAGCACGTCTTGGGTGGCGGCGGGTAGTTTCTGCAGGCGACCCACCATAAAGGACACCACATCGTCCGTCAGGGACTGCTGCCGGATTTGGGTCAGCTCACAGGTCCAATTTCCTGCGTCTTGATCAAACTGAATGCATCCATCAGCATGTAGCCCCTGCAGATACTGGGTTGCAAAAAACGGGTTCCCTTGCGTTTTTTGATAAATTAACTGGGCCAGTGGCGCTGCGACCTCAATTGAGCATCTCAACGTATCAGCTGTTAACTGACTGATACCAGATCGCTCTAGCGGGTTCAGGTTTAATGTTGTGACCGAGGTATGTTCATCAACCTCTTTAAGGGTGAGCACTAGGGGATGCCCGGCCGAGACTTCATTATCTCGATAGGCTCCTAAAACCAGCAAATGCCCGATTTCCGCTTCAATTAGCAGTAGCTTAATCAGGCTCAGTGAGGTTGAATCTGCCCATTGCAAGTCATCAACGAATATCACCAGCGGATGTTCGGCAGTCGCGAATACCTGAATAAATTTTTGAAACAGTAGATTAAATCGATTTTGAGCCGCCAGGCCCGACAGTTGAGGCGCAGGTGGCTGGGGCCCTAGGATGATTTCCAGGTCTGGAATTAAGTCAATAATGACTTGGGCATTTCCGCCCAATGCGGTCAGAATCTGGGTCTTCCAGGCTTGTAATTCTCTATCGCTCTCACTTAGGAGCTGCCCCACCAAGTCTTGAAAGGCTCGAACGAAGGCGCTGAAGGGAATGTTGCGATTAAACTGGTCAAACTTGCCTTTAATGAAGTAGCCGCGCTGCCGGGCAATCGGTTTATGGACTTCGTTTACAACCGCAGTTTTACCAATGCCAGAAAAGCCAGCGACCAGCACCAGTTCTGATGTACCTTGTGAAACTCGATTAAAGGCATCGAGCAAGGATTGAACTTCGGCTTTGCGACCATAAAGCTTTTCGGGGATGAGGAAGCGATCGCTTAAATCCTTCTGCCCTAAATCAAATTCAGCAATTTCCCCTTGTTCATGCCACCGGGCTAGACACTGCTCAAGATCGTATTTAAGGCCCAGAGCCCCCTGATAACGCTCTTCGGCATTTTTCGCCATGAGTTTTGCCACCATGGCTGCCACAACGGCTGGCACCTGGGGATTAACCTGATCAGCCAAAGCGGGAGTTTGCGCCATATGGCAGTGGATGAGTTCCAAGGGATCGGCGTTTTTGAACGGGAGCTGGCCGGTTAGGAGTTCATATAAGGTGACCCCCAGGCCATAAAAATCGGTGCGATAGTCAATCGCCCGGTTCATTCGACCCGTCTGTTCCGGGGCCATGTAGGCAAGGGTGCCTTCCATACTGCCAGGGCTTTGAATCGCCTGGACCTCTCTGGGCAATAGTGAGGCAATGCTGAAGTCAATCAGCTCGATTTGCTTAGACTCCGGATAAATCAGAATATTTGCCGGTTTAATGTCTTTGTGGATAACTCGATGCTGATGGAGTTCATGCAGAGTATCGGCTAGCTGAACCGCAATATTGAGGACTTCAGTCAGGCTGAGCGAGTTGTGTGCAGCATAGTCCTGCAAAGAAATTCCACCGAGATCGGCCATGATCAGTCCGTAACCATTGCCGCAGGGCTTCAGCGCCAGGGGAGAGACAATCCCTGAAATGGGCAGATTCTTGGCCACTATGTACTGGTTGCGAAACTGCACTAGCTCTGAAAAGCTGGGATATTCCTGGGACAGTAGCTTAACCACTACAGGCTGTTGAGTGGCGGTATCAACTGCTCGATATACCGTTGTGCGAGTGCCCCGGTAGATTACGTCTGTAATGGTGTAGCCAGTTAACCTTGGCGACATAGGTTGAGCGGTTGTGCTGATCATCGCTGAACTTTTGAAGGGTTTGAATCTGTACCTTAAAATTCCCAAAGCCCAGCCAAACCACACTAGAGCTCTGTCAGCCTGGCTCTACCGGGATTGATATGCTGATGTAGCAGTCTATACATTACATTTCAGGCGATGGTCCCTATCGTGGCAGCGTTGCTGGGCCTAGCTGGTGTCGATGTCAAATCGTACGCAGACACTGGCAAGCCACTGATTTTATCTGCCCCGAAACAGCGCAATGTCCTCGCTTTGGCAATGTTAGTCGTCATCTCCACCAAAATCACGGCTACTTGGTCCGAGATCTGGGCACTGGTTTCCTCAAGGGTGACGGCTAAGATGTTAAGTAGGCAGGCGTTATTAAATTGCGAATGATGTAGGTTGCGGTTGAGGAACGAAACCCAACACTCGCTAGGGTTTCGTCACCATGAGTTCGTTCTACAAAAGAGCCAACCCACCTACTTATCACTGCAAAATTTTTAGCTCATAAGATGCCCCCATTGCCAGAGCCAGAAAACAGCTATGGCAGAATGCGGAATTCTGAATACCCTTCGGGAAGGGCAGAGCCCTACGGAGTTCGGAATAAAAACACTTATTGTGTGGTGTTTTCAGCAATTACAACTGCCCTAATCTGATTGCGGATCGCGATCACCACCATATCCCCAAGTGGCACTACCACCGGCAAACTGAACAGTCCAGACAATACCCTAAACCCCTCCCCAGGAAGGCAGCGGTTTTGTCGTTGCACTCGCTTGAACAGGGAACGGCTCAAGTACATTTGACGGCTTGGTTCAGGTCTTGGCAAAAGGCTGCAAGTTCAGCCAGTCCGACTTTGGGATCTTGGTCGTTGCTGGCCAGGCGTTTGACAAAGGCACTGCCGACGACGACACCGTCGGCCCCCCAGGTTCGTAGTTGCGTCGCCTGCTCTGGTTGAGAAACGCCAAAGCCGACAGCTACGGGCTTATCGGTAATCCGATGTAGTTCTTCCAGCAGCTCTTTGACCCGACTCTGAATTTCGGTTCGCATACCGGTTACTCCCGTGACGCTCACAAGATAAATAAAGCCTTGTGACTTTTCAGCGATCGCTCGAATGCGTTCCTTGGGACTGGTAGGAGCCACCAGCAAAATCACCTCAATCCCATGCTGGGTGGCAGACTCGATGACGCCACTCACCTCTTCTAAGGGCAGGTCTGGCACAACTAAGCCCTTCGCACCGGCGGCAGCAATGTCTTGAAAGAAGGCATCAATCCCTCGATTCAAAATAGGGTTGTAGTAGGTGAAAAGAATGATCGGAGCCTGCAACTCTGGCGACACCGTTTTGACGAGCGCTAACACGTCGTCAAGGGTTGTGCCTTTTTGCAGCGCTCGGGTCGCCGCCGCCTGAATCACGGGGCCATCTGCCAACGGGTCAGAATAGGGCACTCCCAGTTCTAAAAAGTCAGCGCCATCACGATCTAAGGTTCTCAGGGCAGTAGCGGTCGTGGCTAAATCTGGATCACCCGCTGTCACAAAGGGAATCAGGGCACATTGCTGGCGATCGCGGAGTGCCTGAAACTGATCAGAAACCGACTTCATAACCTAACCCTCTGAATGCTAGACCGAATGACTAATCCATACAGCAATCTAGGGCAAGACGGAGCCCCCGTCTACTAGGCGTCGGTCAACTCGGTTAGTCAGAAGAGGAAGCAGCAGCTTCCTGCTCGGTTGCTTTATCTGCCGCTAGCTTGGCTTCTAAGTCCGCTAGTTGCTCAGGCGTCATCTCGTCCAAGCGCTTTTGCAAAACAGCGTTTTCATAATTTCTCAGTTGTTGGCCATAGGTCATGTCGCTATTGACCACCCGCAATAAGTAGGAGGTCACCCATCCTAGCAGCCCCGCCAAAAAAAACACCTGACTCCATACCCCTGCCGAGAGGCCATCAAACCCAGCCCAACGGAACCCTATGTAAAGGCCTCCACCAAGCAAAAACACTCCTAGCCCAATGCCAATAACGTCGATTCTGCGCATGTGTTGAATCCGATTGCCTCTATGCAATTGCCCTTCTGCATTTTAAGAGACGGGAACCTGTGCAGCTGATACCTGGTGAACCGCTACGCTCAGTTCCGCCCAGTTAATTATTCTTGTGTCGCTCTGTGAGAGATATCTTCTAGTACTTGACTAATGCGATCAATTACCGGTTCACAGTCAACTAAGTCGTGTCGCGCCATCAAATAATCTGGCTCGTTGTAAGCCAGCCAAACTTGGTCGTCAGCCGCTTGCCAGATCAACATTTTTTGGGGTAAATCAATCGCGACTGATTGATTACACTGCATCAGTGGCGTCCCCACAGCTGGATTGCCAAAAATAAACAACTCCGTTGGGCGGAGTTCCTTGCCGACAGTAGCCGCATTCTGCGCGTGGTCGATACGCCCAAACACGTTCAAACGGCGTTCTGCCAATAGGGCGGCCAAGCGATCGCCTGTTTCCTCTACGCCAAATTCGCTGTGCACTTTAATCAAGCCAGCTTCTGACAAATGAGAATGAGCCGCCACTGGTGAGTTAAGACCCGCGATCGCGACACACAGCAGACTCACTGCAGTGACAAATACCCAAAAAGTTTTCCTTACGTTCATAGGAGGCCTCTTCGTAAGCAAAAGATATGCCCATCATCTTGACAGCTTATGGGCATCAACAGCCGGTCATTACAATTTTATGGTGGTCGCCTGACTTGGCATCACCGCCCAGATGTCACCGCCGCCTTGAACAGTCATGACTTAAGTCTCCATGACGCTTAGCAAGCGTTAAGCGCAGGGTCGCGTATCCGTGACTAGAGCAATGCCGCACTCTCGCACTGCGCCTTGAACTCTCAGCATCTCCTGCAGAGCGTGCATTAGTCATAAGGCTGTTGAATATATGCAGCTCAAAAGTAGTCAATATTACAAAGAGCTGTTGATTCCTTAAAGCATTCCGCAAATTCCACGACTGTTTGAGAGAGCATCAGTATCTTGAACGTCAAAGGAATATTATTTGGTGGTCTATGACCGTTTCTCAAGATACGTCTTTGCCTCGTCGCCAAGGGGCGATCGCACCAGAATATCTCGAAGCTTATGCCGAAGCCGACGCTCAAGTTGGGCAGCCCAACCCTCGTTTCAAACAGTCTAAAATCTACACATGTCGGTACCTTGCCATACGCACCCGATTGGTTGAGTTCGAAGAGTTAACAGACAGCGAACTCGACCTGATGATTTTCTAGCGGCCCCAGAAGGCCTCAATCCCTTCTGGAACAAGCGTCAACGTAGCGATGCACAAGCGGTGACTGGTAACTATGGGCAAGTCATCTGCCCCCTGTTCAAAATGATGGCAAGTCGCTGCTAGGTTTGAGTGTCTGGAATAGCCAGAGGCTTAGGACTGCGGTGGTTTTACTTGTGAACTTTGCCCGCTGCTGTAGCGCTGCTGATTTCGAGAATCCATCTTTGGGCACAAACTACAGTTACCCAGCATCTTAGAAACCTACTCTTTCTCTGATTTCAGCAACGCCCCAAAACCTTAATTAGCGTAAAAAGCTGGTAAATAACCACAAAACCACCATGGTAATAATCGCGGCTACTCGCTGCGTCACAATCGCGGCGCTCGCTCCGGACATTGCTGCCGCCTGTGGCCCGAGTGCTTGGCCAATTAAAATACCTAATGTCAGCCCCGCTACAAGCCCCAAGATCGTCAAGAGCAGCGATCGCCAGAAACGGTATTCCTTACGATTTAGAAAATAAATGGCAGCGCCAACACCGAGCGCCATCGCTAGAGAAGGGCCCGCCAAACTCAACATAGCTAAAATTCCGAAGATACCAGCAGGCACCAAAACATCATTGCGGTCTGGCGTATCGAGAAAGCCCTCTAGCCAAGCAGGCTTGGAAAGATCCGGTGATGTCGATTGGGTCGGTGGCTTCTCGGGTACTTCCTCGGCAAACCGAATGCGATCAGGTACCTTAATTTTGCCTTCCTGACGTAATCGCAAGCGTTCCATCAAGATGGCATCATAAGCAGCCTCAATGGCTTCTTTTTGCTTGCGATCGTCCTGGCACTCAGCAACCAGACGTTCCTTGGCCTCCTGAATCTCTTCAAAGGAAGAGTTTTCGTCTAGCCCCAGCGTATCGTAGTTGTTTTGGTCACTCATCGACATCTCTTTTAGTAGCTCAGCGCATCTACTCACTCAACAAAGCGATATAGCCGATCCTCAGCAAAACTGAAGCAAGTAAACCCTATCACCGTCTGTATGGCCAATTGCCTAACCATACTAAGCCCACTATACGGAATCTTGTTCGACAGTAATGAAGAAGTTTAAGCAGGAATGGGTACTCTTCATGAGGAGTCAACCGAACCTATGTCTAGCTAAACTAGGTTTCATCAATACTTTACACAAAGTACTATGTAGCTTAGTGAATGACGGGTACCCTTTTACTGATTTGTCGGTATTCCCTGAGAATAAGATTCTGAAGAAACGTTGCCGAAGACTCTTAATTTCGAGTTAGCTCGGTCTAATGTTAAGCAATCTCCCTCCTGTGTTGTTCTGGTAAGACATTTGCACCATGGCCACCGCCAAGATTCTTGTCGTTGATGACGACCCTGCTGTTCGTAACCTGGTTTATCGCTTTTTATCAAAGCAAGACTATGAGGTTGAATCTGCTGAAAATGGCAAGAATGCCTTGGCAATTTTTGAGCAGCTAAATCCAGATCTAGTCGTTTTAGATGTCAACTTGCCCGACGCGAACGGCTACGACCTCTGTAAAGAGATGCAAACTCGGACTGGCGTCTTTGTCTTAATGTTGACGAGCCGCAGCGACGAAGCAGACAAAATTCGAGGCTTTGCAGAGGGGGCTGACGATTACCTCACCAAGCCCTTCAGTTTGGGTGAGTTAGAGGTTCGAGTCGGTGCCATTCTCAAGCGTCAGCGACCAGTAACCACTGCCGAGCAGCAATGTCTTAGTTTCAATAGCTTAGAAATTGACCCCGTTCGCCGAGAGGTCACCCTAGCTGAAGAAATCGTGCCTTTAACCGCACTGGAGTTTGACCTGTTGCACTTCCTAGCCAGTCACCCAGGGCGAGTTTGGCGGCGAGCTGAACTCATTCAAAAAGTTTGGGATTATGAATATGTTGGCGACCAGCGGGTCGTTGATGTCCATATTGGCCAAATCCGCAAAAAGATTGAAATTGACACTACTCAACCGGCCATGATTCAAACGGTACGAGGTGTCGGCTACAAGTTTGAACCGCCGACTAGCGTCGTCGCACCCAACTAAACTAACAGCAGCAGCTTTTACCTGAGAAGTGTCTGATTAGGGCACTGAGTGTATTTTTGTTCGCTACGTCTTTTGAGTACTTTGCAAGAATGTCCTGGGGAACTCAAGGGCCTATTTAACTAGCACTGCCCTTAGGCACCAAGTATGCGGACGCCTGCTGAATCGCCGCAAGGGCTGTCATCCGGCCAAACAGTCAAGCACAACCTTTGAGGACCAAATACTGAGGACCAAATACGCGACTGTTGGTCCGCTAAAAGCGTTTTTGGCAGGTAGCGTCACTTTATCGAATTTTAGTAGAGAAGCTCCTTGCTGTAATTAGGTGGGTTGAATCTTTTGTAGAACGAGCTTATGGTGACGAAATCCTTGCGAGTGTTGGGTTTCGTTCCTCAACCGCAACCTACATCTGCAATTTAATAACATCTGCCTACTTATAAGCCTTTCATCAGTCTGGAAGAGCCTTAATCGCCGGTAGATTGGGGAGATGAATCCGTCATAATGGTGGGCAGCTAAGCCCCTTGTAGACGTTGCCGCAAGCATTACATTATTATCGATATTCGTCTATGAGAAGTGGGCAAAAAATTGACTTAAGTCAATTTAGCCTCTAGACGAACTCCCCTTGTAGCCCTTAGACTAAGACGCATATAGACTTATTTCAATCGAATAGGCTTCAGCATAGACTTGTCTAGGTTTGAGTTTTTCTTGCATTCGCAAATCGACTTAGATTAGGTCATTGAACCGTGTGCTCAAAACTCAACTGAAGTAAGTCGTAATTAGCGCTGTAACTCACTCGCTGATATCCCCATAAGACCATCCATGATTACCGAAACGAGTTGGCTGATACCGATATACCCGCTAATAGGAACTTTACTGACGATTCCTTGGTCGCCAGCCTTGATTCGCCGTACTGGGCCTCGTCCCGCGGGCTACATCAATATCGTCACAACATTGATAGCCTTTATTCATAGTGTTTGGGCCTTTTGGGCGCTGTGGGGTAAATCAAGCGATCAGTTTTTCTTCGTGCCATGGCTCCAAGTCGCAGACTTTAATCTCACTATTCCGCTAGAGGTTTCGGCGATCACAATTGGGGCCTGCGTCGTCATTACCGGATTGAACCTGCTGACCCAAATTTATGCCGTGGGCTATCTGGAAATGGACTGGGGCTGGGGGCGTTTTTTTGCATTCATGGCCTTTTTTGAAGCCGGTATGTGTGCTTTGGTTTTGTGCAATTCCTTATTTTTCTCCTACTTCCTGTTAGAGCTATTGACCTTAGGAACCTATTTGCTCGTAGGCTTCTGGTATAACCAGTCGTTGGTTGTCACCGGTGCCAGAGACGCCTTTTTGACGAAGCGCGTTGGTGACTTGGTACTGCTCATGGGGGTTTTGGCGATTTATCCCCTGGCACAGACATGGGACTTTCGGGAGTTGGCTGTCTGGGCTCAAACGGCTGAAGTAGACCCCAGGCTGATGGCCTTGCTGGGAGTCGGCTTGATTGCGGGGCCGATGAGCAAATGTGCTCAGTTTCCGTTGCACTTGTGGCTGGATGAGGCCATGGAAGGACCGCTGCCGAGTACGATTTTGCGGAACGCTGTGGTTGTAGCGACGGGGGCTTGGGTGCTCTTTAAGTTAGAACCGGTATTAGCTTTATCACCTACGGCATTAACGGTAGCGGCGGCGATCGGTTCCATTACCGCACTGGGCGGGGCACTCATTTCAGTGGCTCAGATTGACCTTAAACGAGTGCTCTCGTATTTAGCCAGCACCTACATGGGGCTCATTTTCATTGCAATTGGGGCTCAACAGCCAGAAGCCGCGCTGTTGTTGGTACTCACCTATGCCGTGGCAATGGCGGTGCTCGTGATGGGAGCAGGGTCGATTATTTTGAGGGTTATTACGCAGGATGTGTCTCAGATGGGGGGGCTTTGGAGTCGTCGGCCAGTAACTGGATTTGCCTTTTTGGTGAGTTCGTTTGGTTTGGTGGCGCTGCCACCACTAGGCGGTTTTTGGTCACTTCTGAAGTTAGTGACAGGGTTGTGGGAAAGTCAGCAGATTGCCTTGGTGGCAATCGTTTTAGTGGTCAACTGGATTGTGGCCTTTAGCTTGGCCCGCATCTTTGGCCTGATTTTCGCTGGAGAGCCGCATCAGATGACGATGCGCTCTCCGGAACCTATTTGGTTAATGGTGTTGCCCATGACTATTGTTGCCGGGTTTACATTACATCTGCCCTTGATTTTAAGCACCTTAGGATTGCTGCCAGATTGGGCGACGTTGAACAAAGACATGGGAGTGGCGTTGATTTGGTCAAGCCTGTTGGGCTTTGGGGTGGGAGCTGTCCTCTATGTCAGTCGTCAAGTGGCAACGCCAGAGAAGCTCGTGCCCAGTATGGTGCAGAATCTGTTGGCATTCGACTTCTACACGCCACTGATTTATCGTTCCAGCGTGGTGTTGGGGGTTGATCTGCTGTCGAGGTTGACCGATTGGCTCGATCGCTACCTGGTCGACGGCTTGGTCAATTTTATAGGCTTGGCTTCGGTTTTTAGTGGCGAGGCCCTGAAATACAACAACACCGGTCGACTACAGTTCTATGCGCTGACCATTACCTTTTGCGTGGCGGTGATCAGCGTCATCATGAGTTGGCAATATCTACCAGGAATCTTTACAGCTGTGTTCGCTAACCCTTAACGCTCCCTTGAACGATAAAGCTTTGACGACCCGCTAACGTTGTTCTCCTTCGCTCACGTTTACTGATCTAAAACCATGCTGAGTGTTTTAATCTGGCTCCCCATTCTGGGAGCATTGCCCATTGCCTTTTTGCCACAAATATCGGCCCGCCAAGCCCGATCGCTCGCATTGGCGATCGCGGGCTTCACTGGACTTTGGACAATCTGGTTGTTCACGCAGTTTGACTTGAGTAACGCCGGCTTTCAATTTCGCGAATTTTTGTCGTGGCTACCTGTGCTGGGCCTCAACTACGACTTGGGGATGGATGGTCTCTCGCTATTAATGGTGGCGTTGAATATGCTGATCACCTGGATTGCCCTTTGGAGCTGTCCGGCTGAGATTGAACGACCTAAGCTATTTTATGCGCTAATACTTTTGGTCTGCGGCGGCGTGGCTGGAGCATTTTTAGCCCAAAATTTGCTGCTCTTCTTTCTGCTTTATGAAATTGAGCTAGTGCCTTTGTATCTGCTGGTCGCTATTTGGGGAGGTGAAAAGCGCATCTACGCTGCCACTAAGTTTCTGCTCTACACGGCGGTGTCTGGGGCACTCATGTTGGCAGCCTTTTTAGCTACGGTTTGGCTGTCAGAACACAGTGACTTTGCCTATACCCCAGCCTTGGGGCAGACGTTGCCGCTGACCGGGCAGATTATTTTACTCGTGATGCTGCTAGTCGCTTTTGGTATCAAGATTCCTTTGGTGCCCTTTCACACTTGGTTACCCGATACCTACGTGGCCGCATCGACCCCAGTTGCCATGATTTTAGGAGGCGTGTTGGCCAAATTGGGCACTTACGGCCTGTTTCGGTTTGGATTAGGGATGTTTCCTGAAGCGTGGTCGGTGTTGTCGCCGTACCTGGCGGTTTGGGCCGCGATCAGTGTGCTGTACGGGGCGATTACGGCGATCGCTCAAAAAGATATCAAGCGCATGGTGGCCTACAGCTCCATTGGTCATATGGGGTATGTGTTGCTGGGCGGAGCCGCAATGACAGATCTCGCGCTGACGGGAGCCGTTAGCCAGATGGTTGCCCACGGATTGATTTTGGCGATTCTCTTTCAATTGGTGGGCACTGTCGAGGCCAAAGTTGGGACGCGCGAACTAGACGTGCTAAATGGCCTGATGAACCCCATTCGAGGATTGCCCATGACGAGTGCCATGCTGGTATTGGGGGGGATGGCGAGCGCGGGCATTCCCGGTTTGGTCGGGTTTGTGACTGAGTTTCTGGTATTTCAGGGAGCTTATGCGGCCTACCCGCTGCAAACGCTGCTGTGCGTTATCGGCACCGGTATGACGGCAGTCTATTTTGTCATTTTGCTGAACCGCACTTGCTTCGGCAAGCTTGACA
Organism: Cyanobacteria bacterium P01_F01_bin.56; assembly: GCA_039185935.1. Lineage (GTDB taxonomy): Bacteria > Cyanobacteriota > Cyanobacteriia > Phormidesmidales > Phormidesmidaceae > Halomicronema. The sequence continues at coordinate 15,420 of JBCDAJ010000027.1, forward strand.
ATACGATTGCTTACTTTCCAAAAGTCGACTTTGTTGAACGCTTTCCAGCTTGGGTGTTGGCATCGCTGATCTTGTTTTTAGGCTTGCAGCCCAACTGGCTCTTACGCTGGAGTGAGCCCACAGCGACAAGTTTAGTCGCGTTTATGCCGACTACGGCGGCGGCATCGCCAGAGTTAACCGTTCCGGCAGTGGCTTCATTGGCGTCACCATCGAGTGAATTCACCACCCTACAAGAACTGCCATAGCGCTTCTGGCACTAGATGGATGTTGCCTGAGCGCAATTCGTCAAGCGATCGCCACTGGGCTTCAAATACCCGCTGGCCTTCTGTAATGGTCAAACTGGGTTGGTGGTAAAGGCTCTCGTCCACAAATCGACCGCTGTAGACAAACACAATTTCGTGCCCCGGTTCTCCTTCGTAGACGTAGATCGATTCCAAAATGCCTAAGTGCTCGACATCAGTAATCTCGGCTCCGAGTTCTTCGCCAATTTCGCGAATCGCAGCATCGCGACTGGGTTCGCCAAATTCAACTCCACCACCGAGCGGTCGGCCAAATCGCAGGCCTCTGACCTTGTCGACCCCTTCGTGGAGCAGCAGGCGATCGCCCTGGCGAATGATACAGATAGCGATCGGACGAATGCGTGGCTTTTTACCCATAACCCTTCCAGAAATATGACTCCTCTCATCATGGCGAATAATGGCGCCTCTGATGACCTGAACCCCTTGTACGGGCGAGGCATTTTGTGAGTAACGTCATGGCCTTTGGAGAACATAAAAGCCAAAATGCCTCGCCCCTGCCACACCAATATCTGACTATCGACTATTGAACCACTGACCTAAAACCATGACCACGACCCTCACCCAAGAAAAGAGCAGCCTCATTCCGCCATCAAATCACCCCCATGCGGATGTGATTCATCGACTAGAGGCAGGTGGCTCGATGCTGCCAGATACCCCCGAAAACCTGATGCAGATCATCGGCATTTATAAGGCCTATGCCGTGCCCATGGACTTTTACTGGCGGGATCTACTCTATATTGCCGAACGGGTTTTTCTAAATCCTCTCCCCGCGTTCAAATACTTCTTGCCTCAGGAATATCTAGATTTGCCTAACCATTACGCGGGGGATACCGCCGATTTGCGAATCTGGCGTGGCGAGGCCACTGCCCATCCTGAACTTTTGGAGTTTATGGCAAAAGGCGAACTCAAGCGCCCGCTGCCAAAGTTGTTTCATCATCTCTGGCACGATCGCGTCAACATGGAATTTGCTGAAGCCTGCATGTTGGCGATGCTGTGGCATCAAGATATGGGCGGTCGCTACAACGACTATCTCTACACTGACGAGTACAAGGCAAACTGCGATCGCGCAATCAAGGCTTACTTCAAACGCCATCCCTTGATGCTGGGGCTGTACAAGCTCTTCCCTGACCTGTTTTACGAAAAGTGCCGAGAGCTGTCCTACTACTCAAACTTGGGCTTGTTTTGGGAGGTGATGGCACCCGTTTTCTTTGAGATGAGCGACATCTACGATGAAGGCGGCTTTGAAGGTGTACCCGCAGCCATGGACTTTTTGGTGAACGGCATTTTTGCCGTAGCAGGTCGTCCCATTTATCATCACGTTTACATTGGCGACGAACGCTTTGAACTCATTCCTAAATCGCAAGGCTTTACCTGGTTGTATGAAGCCGCTCTGCCCTACGTCGAAGCAATCTTTTATCGCACAGCACCGTTTCGCGGCACAAAGTCATACAACGCTCAGGCGGGTCAGGTGCCTGCCGATCAGAACGATTTTCACTACGGCATTCTATACGCCGATGTGTTCCCCGTCGGGAGCGCCGGCATTCCGCCGACGCTGCTTATGCAGGATATGCTGCACTTCCTCCCTCCTTACCTACGGGACTATTACCAGCAATATTGTCGAGGAAAGGACGACATCCTGATTCAGTTGGGCATTACCTTTCAGCGATCAATGTATAACGTCACGTCGGCAGTCATTCAAGCGCTGCGGACAGCGCTGTTATATCCGCTGGATGACCCCAATCCGCGTCACCTGATGGCCAATCGCCAGTTCTTTGAAGCCCAGATGGATCGGTTTTTGCGTCCTGAGGCGCGACTGCGAGACATTCAGAGACAAGATTATCGTTAGTTCTCGCAAGGTTTGTCAGAGATGGCGAAGCGTTTCTTGGTGCTGTTTTTTGAAATCCGTTTTAGTCACGATTTTTGGAAGCTGTTATGAGACAAATATTAGATCGACTAGATCCCTTGTTTGCCGCCAGTGCGATCGCCATTGCTGGCTTGACCGTGATGTCTCAGGTGCCACACCCCTTAATTCCCGTCAGTCTGCCGGACATTCATGTGGCCTGGCTAGAAGGGCCAACCGTTGAGCTGGACTAGCCCTGCAGTTGCTCCTGGCATCGGCAAATTCCTAGGGCTGTCATCCTTTCGCTAGTGCTCAACTCCCCGCTGCCAGGACTCATATAGCAGAATGCGGAATTGAGAGTGCGGAATGCGGAATTGAGAAGCCTACGAAATGGGTGTTTCAGAGATTTGAGCTATCCTGAGCTGATTGCGGATTGCGATAGCTCTTAGCGGGTCGTATACAGACGAGCGCAGTAGTGCTCATTTCTAAAGTAGTTGGGAATTGCGTTAGGACTTACACCAGTCAACTGTCCACAACTGCAGCCATTGATCTGTTGTTTCAGGAGTTAACTTGATGCCCACCATCGTTGATATTGCCGTTAATACCGCAGGGTTTTCGACCCTTGTGGCCGCAGTCCAAGCGGCTGGACTCGTCGAGACGCTGCAAAGCGCCGGTCCCTTTACGGTTTTTGCTCCCAATGATAATGCCTTTGCTAAATTGCCTCCGGGTACGGTCCAAACCCTGGTGCAAAATCCACCGCAACTGGCGCGCATTCTTACTTTCCATGTGGCTGCGGGCAAGCACACCAAGGAGGAGTTGATTAAAATGGGGCAAATAGATTCCGTTGAGGGCGCCCCTATTCCGATTGACGGCACCGAGGGCTTTGAAGTTAAAAATGCCACAGTTCTGGCGGCTGACATTGAAGCTGACAACGGTATCATCCATGTTCTCGACAACGTGATTTTGATGGGATGATGGCTAAAATTTGCTCACTAACGTAGTGGCCTGCCGTAACCAAATCAATGGCAAGCATTAAAAGTTCCGAAGCTCCGAACTTGTCAAAGCTAAACTTTTTTGTTGAAATATCAATAGACAAGGCTATATTTCTGGCTTGAGTGCCATAGAAAAGCATAAATACTCTTTTGGGTTGTATTGCTTGAGAGTGCGCTACAGACTGAAATTTGGCTGAAGTCGTTATCTCCTTAAAACTCCTGTATCTCTGTGGGTGGGTCATTATGCTCCACCCATTTTTTGTCGGTGCTGAGTCTAAAGGGACTGGGGCAATCGCCGACTGTAGTGCGCTAAGCGATAAGGGAGTTGCGCTTTAATAACATCCCATCGACCCTGCTACCCATCCCCCCTGCCACAGTCTTGTCCGGGGACTTTATTTTCAAGCCGGTCCCTAAGCGCAACTTAGATCGCTGAGGGCAGTAACTAACCCGGCGTTAGTGGATGGTGCTAAATTTGCAGTCCGGTTGGGCCATGCGCGATCGCGGACGAGCCCCCGGCAACCCCACCCTTGATCGGCAACTCTATGTACTCGATGAAAAATTGTTCGTCGTCCCCCACCGATTTTTCCTATGGGGATCCCTCTCAGCCTTTAAGATAAAGAAATACACAATTTTATTGGCTTTTATTGCTGCTGCTTAAACAGCATTAACCACTATGAACTTGGATGTTCCCTCCATTCTGCAAGTACTCCGCCCGGTGCAAGACCCTGAACTGCAAAAAAGTTTGGTGGAGCTGAACATGATCCGCAATGTAGCAGTCAACGGAGGGGATGTGAGTTTCACATTGGTGCTGACCACTCCTGCCTGTCCTCTACGGGAGTTCATTGTCGAAGATTGCGAAAAAGCAGTGCGGACCTTGCCAGGCGTGACGTCAGTTAACGTGGAAGTGACGGCAGAAACACCGCAGCAAAAATCGCTGCCTGATCGCCAAGGCATTGATGGGGTTAAAAATATCATCGCTGTCTCCAGTGGTAAGGGGGGCGTGGGCAAAAGTACTGTCGCTGTGAACCTGGCTGTAGCCTTGGCCCAAGCTGGCGCTAGGGTGGGCCTCATCGACGCCGATATCTATGGTCCCAATGCTCCGACCATGCTGGGGCTCGAAAGTGCCAACGTGGTTGTGCAGCAAGGAGCTGAAGGCGAAGTCCTCGAACCGGCTTTTAATCACGGCGTCAAGATGGTCTCGATGGGCTTTTTGATCGATCGCGATCAGCCGGTAATCTGGCGGGGACCCATGTTGAATGGGGTGATTCGGCAATTTCTCTATCAAGTGACCTGGGGAGAGCTAGATTACCTCGTGGTGGACTTGCCACCGGGCACGGGCGATGCTCAACTGACCCTGGCGCAAGCGGTGCCCATGGCCGGGGCGGTGATTGTCACCACGCCGCAAAAGGTTGCTTTGTCAGATGCTCGTCGCGGTCTGCGGATGTTTCAGCAGCTCAAGGTACCGGTCATCGGCATTGTGGAAAACATGAGCTACTTTATTCCACCAGATATGCCGGAGAAGCAATACGACATCTTTGGCTCTGGAGGCGGTGTAAAAGCAGCGAAAGATTTGGGCGTCCCGCTTATTGGTTGCGTGCCGTTAGAAATGAATGTGCGAGAAGGCGGCGATCGCGGCCTCCCAATCGTCGTTCAATCTCCAGAGAGTGCTTCTGCGAAGGCGTTAGTTGAGATTGCCAAGTCCGTGGCGGGCAAAGTTTCCATGGCGGCTTTAGCTTCCTAAACGGCATCGCTGCCAGTTGGGCAGTTGAGAAGGTCAGAACTTACGCAGTTGAATCCGAGGTTGGTCCCTGCATCCCTGATCCTAGGGGCTATCATCATTTGGTGGTTAAATTCTCTCAGCAATCAGGATACAGTCCCTAGCTCGTATTTTGAGTGCGGGCGCGGTGATGCTGATGGTTAAAGGCTTCTGGGGTTAATTGATAACGCGCTCTAGGGCAATCGGATTGAACATCCCAAAAAGTTTGGGGAATTGAGGCAGCTGTTGTGTAAGTCCTAAATGTTACTGTGTTAACGCTTGAGCGTTTGATGTCGCATCGGCCTCTTAAAGATGGCTGCAGCCGGATTTTTCGGCAGGGTGAAGTATGGTTAGCACATCTCGCGTAAATTCCGGTTGGAAACGCTGGCTGCAAGGATGGCAGCATTTTGATTGGTCGCTGCTGCTGGTCACGACAGCGCTGACTGTTTTTGCTAGCGTCGTGATTACCAGCACCCAACTCAATCAAGAGTCCACGCCCTACGGTTGGAACCATCTATTTTTAGGGTTATTCGGGGTGGTGCTGTCGCTTTGGCTAGCCCGCCTGCGCTATGACATATTCCTGCAGTGGCAATGGGTCATCTACGCGGTGGTCAATGCGGCACTACTAGCGGTGATTTTTGTCGGTACGTCAGGGTTGGGGGCTCAACGCTGGATCACCATTTTCGGCTTTAATGTGCAGCCGTCAGAGTTTGCCAAAGTGGGGCTAATTATTACCCTCGCTGCCAACCTTCAAGGTCAGAAATCGCCTACCTTACTCAGCATGATTCGCGTGCTAGCGATCGCCGCAGTGCCTTGGTGTCTAGTCTTTTTGCAGCCTGACTTGGGGACGTCCCTCGTGTTTGGGGCGATCTCCATTGGCATGCTCTACTGGGCCAATGTGAATCCAGGCTGGTTGGTGTTGATGATCTCCCCCATGGTGGCAGCGATCATATTTCACTTTTCGATTCCGATCTGGCTGGTTTGGTCGGTGGGCATGGGCCTGATTGCCTGGTTTACCTTGCCCTGGCGCATCTTTAGCACCGTCACCGCGACCGCTGTCAACTTGATTTCTGGCAAGCTGGGCGAGATCTTTTGGGGCTTCCTAAAGGATTATCAAAAAGACCGACTGATTTTGTTCCTCGACCCTGATAAAGATCCGCTCGGTGGGGGATATCACCTCATTCAGTCACGGATTGCGATTGGTGCTGGGCAGTTATGGGGCCGAGGATTGCACCAAGGTACGCAAACCCAGCTCAACTTTATTCCTGAGCAGCATACCGACTTTATCTTTTCTGCCGTGGGCGAAGAGTGGGGCTTTGTCGGGGCGATCGCGGTGGTCGCCGCCTATTGGTTCATTTGCCTGCGGCTGGTACTCATTGCTCAAAATGCTAAGGATGATTTTGGGTCACTGCTGGCGATCGGCGTATTCTCAATGCTGATTTTTCAAGTGGTGATCAATATCGGCATGACCATCGGCCTCGCCCCCGTTACCGGGATTCCGCTGCCGTGGATGAGCTATGGGCGATCGGCTTTAATCACCAATTTTCTGGCTCTGGGGATTGTAGAATCCGTTGCCAGCCATCGCCATCGTCTAAAGTTTCGAGATTAATCATCGCCTTTCATCGCAGAAGTTAGGCAGGAGAATGTTCTTCTGTCGTTATTGAACAGCACCGTTGACGCTAAATGCCGAGTGCCAAATATCGTTGAGTTTCGGAGCAAGTGAACAATGGCGATGGACGTCGTGATTTTGGCGAATGGGCCGGGTGAAATTACCACCTGGGTCAAGCCCGTGGTGGCGGCGCTGCGGACTCGGGTCGCTTCACCAGTGGATCTCCGAATTTCCGTCGTCCTGTCTCCCTGTCCGAATGCCACAGGACGGGAAGCTGCGATCGCCCGTCAATATCCGGAAGTCGCTCGCGTCCAGGCCGCGCCGCATTTTTGGCCCTTTTTGCTCCGGGGCAAAACCGCTGATGAATGGGATTGGCGCGATCGCGGCGTGGTGCTGTTTCTCGGGGGCGACCAGATTTATCCCGTGATGATTGGTCGGCATCTGGGCTACAAAACGGTCATTTATGCCGAATGGTTCACTAACTGGACCCGCTGGGTCGATGCCTTTGGCGTGATGAATCAGACCTTGGTGGAGGCCGCTCCTGAGCGTCATCGCCAAAAATTTACCGTGGTGGGCGACTTAATGGCCGACGGCCAAAATGCCCTGGCGGGACAAGCTGCCGCAGCCCAGCAGTTGGGGCTAACCGATGACACTCTGCTGATGGGACTACTGCCCGGCTCTAAACGGGCCAAACTGACGCAAGGCATGCCGCTGTTGATGGCGATCGTCGACTATATTCACGCGCGTCGGCCCCAGGTGAAATTCGTTATTCCCGTCGCGCCGACCCTCGATCTGTCGACTTTGATGACCTATGCTGATCCGGCGCAAAATCCTTTCCATCGTGTGTTTGCTGCGCCCACTGCGACACTGGTCATATCTGAAGAGGCAGAGCTGCCGTATCTCCAAACCGTACAAGGTACCCAAATCTATCTCTGGCAGTCGTTTCCAGCCCATGCGGTGACGAGTCAGTGCCAACTCTGTCTGACGACTGTGGGGGCCAATACGGCAGAACTTGGGGCTTTAGCCATACCCATGATGGTCTTGCTACCCACTCAACAATTAGAAGCGATGAATGCGTGGGACGGCCTTTTGGGACTATTGGTGGCCCTGCCGCTGGTGGGCAAACCGCTGAACATTTTGATCAATCGGGTGTTTTTGGCCTATTTGTCCCGTCGTCAAAAGCTGTTTGCCTGGCCTAATATTTGGGCCAAGCGAGAGGTGGTGCCAGAACTGCTAGGCCGTTTGTCTGCAGAGGCGGTGGGCGATCGCGTCCTCAATTATCTGGATCATCCGGAACAGCTTCAGCAGATGCGCCAAGATTTGCAGCAGGTCAGAGGCGAACCGGGTGCCGCGCAAAAGCTGGCTCACATCGTTTTGCAATTTGACGCAACAGTGCCCAGTCAGGAACTTAAGACCCCAGCCATCAATCAGACCTCCTAAGGTAGAGTGCTTGTCGCTTACCCGCGATCGCCATGCGGCCTGACCCGTCCCTCGCTACTCGCACCGCACGAACCGGGGCAGAAAGCCTATGCTAAAGACATGGGGGCAGCACTCAGCCATTAACGTCTAGGAACGTCATGCTAAAACTGTGGAACCAGAAGATGGGGCGGCGATTGCTACTGGTGTTTGGCTTTGCGAGTGCGATCGGCTTAAGCACAGTGGGGTTGCCGACAACGGCGGTTCAGTTAGGGGATGGGACGACCGCTTTTAACAGCCCTCCGCGATTAGTCGATTTTGTTACCCTCGACACGTATACCGACGAAAGACGGCCAACTTATTACGTCACTGTTAATCTGCTACCGGAAGCGGGCGAGTCTCTGGAGACCCTGACCGTTTCATTAATCGAGGGTCGCTTTACCCGGCTGAACTACCGTACCGATGACATCAGAGTCTTTGCCGGAACTCGGCGCGATCGCGGCACTGAGTATTCAGTTGCGGCAGCTGACTTTGACTATGAGGCTCAAACCCTGACTATTCGGTTAGCAGAGCCTGCTGAACCGGGGCAAGTGCTCACCTTTGCGATTGATCTAGTCCGCAACCCCCGTTGGGAAGGTGTTTATCTGTATGAAGTTACGGCCGCACCCGCTGGCGACAGCCCTCGCTTTCAGCGCATCGGCACCGGCCGCATCCATATCTACCAAAGAGAGTTCATATTCTTTGACTGAGGCTCAAATAGGCCGCTATCTTGCCCTGCCTTTTCAATAGACTGCTTGAGTGCGTGGCCACCACGCTCATAAAGTGGCACAGACGACGACTGCCTTTAGTAAAAGTTCCGCACCATTGAATCTAGAGTGAATTCAGGCGGAATTTGCATGCTGATTCGAGCAATCGTACCGTGGGGAATCGGGCTTTCGGCAACCTGGCTGCTATTTCCCACTGCCGGACAAGCCCAGTTAGACGGGAGTTATCTCGGCACTTCTGTTGACGATGGGTTACCGGCAATGTGGGAAAATCCGGCAGCCAATCCCTTCGATTTATGGCAAGGGGCGGCGGCTCTCTCTGACACTGAACCTTTAGAATTTCAGGGCCGTTTAGATCTAGAAGGCTCGGCCTTTTCGTTACGCGGGAATGTGTATCTGGATGACAAGGCTGCCGCCCTCATTCCCAGTGTGACTTACGACATATCCGTTATGGAACGAGCCAATGTCTATTTTGGCGGCGGCTACGCGATCGTGAATGGTCAAGCTCAAGGCACTGACATTGGTGATCAAAATGGTTTGGTGCTCTCAGCCGGTGCTGAGGCTGAGCTGCTTCCTGGCACAATCATTTACGGCAATACTCAGTACGGCATCAATACTCAATCAGATGGAGAGCGACCCATGACCTTTCAACTCGGCATCGGGCGATCGCTTTAGGCGGTCAATGCCATTACTTGGAAAACGCCTTGCAAAATTTTCGCCACGAGTCGATTTCACGTTCAGGCTAGTTTCTAACCTAAGCCAATGTCCAAAATTGCCTATTTGAGTGATGCCAACCAACAACCGTTGCTCTTAAGCAGGTGGATTGAATCTTTTGTAGAACGAGCTTATGGTGACAAAACCCTTGCGAACGTTGGGTTTCGTTCCTCAACCGCAACCTACATCATTTGCAATTTAATAACGCCTGCCTACTTAGGCCGGTTCCCAGCGGAGATGGCGTCTATTAGTCTTCGTCGGATGAATTGTCAGAGTTGCCTTCGTACAGGGCATCCAACTGCTCGCGGGCATCTTCTATGGAAATTGATTTCATGACCAGCAGCGGTTCATCTAATACTCGTCCAGCTTCATCCAGCATCTCAGGGTGGGGAACTGAGCGCTTCGAACCATTTCCCGTGCCATTGCCAAACCCTGCGTTACGAGGCTCACGGCGGGTATCGGTGCCAAACATGAGGATGTTGCGAATCAAGTTACTGATGGCCAACACCGACAAAACTGCGAATGCAATGATGTAAAGAGCATGCAACATGATTCTTACGAAATGGCTCCCTAGAGACCTTTAAAGTCAGGACGACATCAGTATTAACTACCGTTAGTATGTCATCCATTTCCAGTGTATCTAACGTCGACGGTCATTTTCAGGTGATCGCTCAAAACCTGGGGGCAATGTTGCCGTAATTGTTTGAATAAACGGGGCGATCGCGGGGTAACTCTATAGCATCGATTAATTTGATGCCCAATTCCCTTGATTTTGCTGACGGATATCGCGGGAAGTCCGCCAACATTTGTTGACCAGTTGATGCCACTGTCCCACAACGGCCAGGTCAACACCGGCATTACCATCAGTGGCGAGCAGCAAGGTTTTCGCTGTTGCGACCGCCCGCTGAGCGGTGGCGATTTCTTGTAAAAGGGTTTCGCGATCGCGGGCCGCTAAACAATCGGCTTGAGGAGAGTTTAATAACGTCTGTGTCTCACCAAACCAGTATTGAAAATCTTCCAGCAGCGGTTCTAAGACTACCTGCATCATCGGTGGCTCTGGTTGGTTCGTGGGTTCAGTCGCTGACATGTTTGACTCCAGGCTTGCATACGCTAATGTTTGATAGCGTAACAATTTTTTACAATTGTTGACCTTGCTGCTCTTGTAAAGATTGCCACCCCGCTAGCCAAGCCTGACGATTTTTTAGGCCTTTGGCATTGATCCAAAACCGCACCTCTGGATCACAAGCCGCCACCATTTCTGCAAACACCGTGCCCTGCTCATTTTTTCGATTGACTACCCGAAAGTGTCGCCAGCCAAAGGTCTTTTCTTGGGCTGTCCATTTGGAGCCAATGAGATGAGGAAATTTTTGCTTTTTGGCCATCTGTAGCGATGCTTTCTAAGTTTGCGATTTAGCCACCAAGGGTTGATTTCAACATACCAGCGATCGCCACCCCAGCCCCCTGGAGCTGCTAAATACCCGGCCTCAGCCATCAGGAGCTGTCGTCAATGACAGTTAGACTCTCTGCCCAAAGCTATTTCAGCCCCTAGCCATGTCGGCTCAAAGATGCCCTAGGATTTACGCAGTTGAAGGCGCATTTGGGTTCCTGAATCCCCGATCTGGGAAAATCGGATGCAACCGCCCCAAAATTTGAGGGATGGCGGAAGCTTTTGCCTCAGTCCTAACTCCTGTGTTGGAGGTTGGTTTGGTTCAACGTCTCTGCGTTTATAGTCCTGAATAGGGGCTTGAAGCAGTTGTCACTGTAGCGCTAGGGTAACTCCTATGCAGGACACTTCTAATGCAATTCGGCTTTTGAGCGCGATCGCGGCCATCATGGTGGGCTCTGGTGGTGTGATTGCCTTGTTTTATGGGGCCAATATGCTTGTCAATCGGTTGCCCTACAAGGCGCGATCGCGCGTGCTTCCCTGGGTTTACATGACCCCAGCACTCGCCGTGCTGACAGCTTTTTTGATTTTGCCGACGATTCGCACGATCATCATTAGCTTTATGGATCGGCGCTCAGAAAATTTTGTCGGACTGGACAACTACATTTTTGCTTTTACTAACCCCGACATGCTGATTGCCTTCCGCAACAATATTTTGTGGTTAGGGCTTGTGACTGGCATCAGTGTGAGCCTCGGTTTGGTGATTGCGGTGCTAGTCGATCGCGTTAAATACGAGCCCTTTGCCAAGGCCTTGATCTTTTTGCCCATGGCGATTTCCTTTGTGGGGGCAAGTGTGATCTGGCGGTTTGTCTATGCCTATCAACCGCCAGGGGTAGAGCAAATCGGGTTGTTAAATGCGATCGCTGTGTCGCTAGGCTTTGAGCCGATCGGCTGGCTGGTGAATAAAACAGTTAATAACTTTGCCCTGATTGCCATCATGATCTGGTTGCAGACGGGATTTGCCATGGTGTTGCTGTCTTCAGCGGTCAAGGGCATTCCTCAAGACGTGGTCGAAGCGGCTCGTATTGATGGGGCCAATGAGTTCCAGATTTTTTGGCGCATTACCATTCCAATGATTAGCTCCACCATTATTGTCGTGTCCACCACGATTATTGTGCTGGTGCTCAAGGTGTTTGACATTGTGTTCGTGATGACTGGCGGCAATCTGGATACCGATGTGATTGCCAGTCGCATGATTAAGGAGATGTTCAACTTTCGAAATTTTGGTCGTGGCAGCGCGATCGCGGTCATTCTGCTACTCGCGGTAATTCCTGTCATGGTGGCCAATATTCGCCGCTTCCAGCAGCAGGAGGCCAACCGATGAACACCTTGCCAGAAAGGCGATCGCCGCAATCTCTCACCGGGATGGAGCGACTGGAGAAATCGCTTACGACGGCTCCCGTTCATTTCGTCGTCATTGCCCTCGCGCTACTTTGGACCCTGCCGACAGCGGGCTTGCTGATTAGCTCGTTTCGCCAGCCCGAGGCCCTGCTCGAAAGCGGTTGGTGGACGGTTTTTGCGTCTCCCCTCAATCTGGGACAGTTTCATCTGGGCAACTATGTCGAGGTGTTGTCTGGTCAGGGCATGGGTCAGGCCTTTTTAAACAGCTTGATTATCACGATTCCGGCAACGGTGATGCCGATCGCGATCGCTACCTTCGCTGCTTATGCCCTCGCCTGGATGCAGTTTCCTGGGCGACAACTGCTATTTGTGGTGATTGTGGGCTTGCTGGTGGTGCCCCTGCAGATGACGCTAATCCCCGTTTTGCGGGCTTACAACAGTTTGGGACTCTCGGGCACCTTCCTCGCAGTCTGGTTAGCCCATACCGGCTATGGCCTGCCCCTCGGTATTTACCTGCTGCGCAACTATATCGGGACTTTGCCCCGTGACCTGATTGAAGCTGCCGCCGTTGATGGCGCTTCTCACCTGAAAATCTTTACCCGCATTGTTGTCCCCCTATCGACTCCCGCGATCGCCTCCTTTGCCGTTTTCCAATTCCTCTGGGTGTGGAATGATCTGTTGGTATCGCTGGTGTATCTCGGGGGCAACCAAAACGTTGCCCCCGTGACCTTGGTTTTGCGGAACTTAGTGGGCGATCGCGGCCAAGATTGGCATTTACTCACAGCCGGGGCCTTTATTTCCATGATTGTGCCGCTGCTGGTGTTCTTTGCCCTGCAACGGTACTTTGTGCGTGGCCTGCTAGCCGGTTCCGTCAAAGGATGATGACGATGTTGCCCTCCCCCCAGCTAACCCCACTAAGTACACATAAGTCATCTGTAATGACTGACCACCGATTCAGCCCCCTAAATCCCCCAAGTTTGGGGGACTTTGAATTCCGGTCTCCCCCCAGAATTGGGGGGACGAAGGGGGGCAAACGCAACACTTTAAGGAAGTTCTCGAGATGCGTGTATTCAGTGGCCCAGCCCTCCTCAAAGAAATTGACTCGTCCTCGGCATCCTCACGATGACCCAATGCCCCATTTGCAGCGTTCAAGCCTGCGGCGATCGCTAACCGCACCCAACCCACTGGAACTCGATGCCAATCCCTACTTTCGCGAGGTCCAGGACGGCGGGTCGTCCTGGTGGATGGGGGTCTGGGGGAAAGCCAAATTTCCCCCGGTCGCGCCGTTTTATCTTGACCAGCCTGTTCGCCTGACGCGCCCACCAGCGATCCTCAAATCACTGAGTTCATTTATCCAACTTAGTCACCTGTTCTAAAACCATCGTCGTTCAAGCAAATCGTCCCGTCACCCACAGTCAACTGCATGGCCCACATCGTCTTTGAGCAAGTCACTAAGCAATACGACAACGGATTCGTCGCCGTCAAGGACCTGAATTTAGACATCAGCGAAGATGAATTTCTCGTCTTAGTTGGCCCTTCGGGCTGCGGCAAAACCACCTCGTTACGCATGTTGGCTGGCCTAGAGAGCATCAGCCAGGGCAACATTTATATTGATGGCCAGCGCGTCAATAATTTGTCACCTCGCGAACGCGACATCGCCATGGTGTTCCAGTCCTATGCGCTGTATCCCCATATGAGCGTGTTCGAAAATATGGCGTTTAGCCTGCAACTGCAGAAAACGCCTAAGGACGATATCCATCAGCGTGTCCATGCCGCTGCTCAGCAACTGGGTATCGAAGAACTGCTCGATCGCAAACCCAAACAGCTTTCGGGTGGGCAGCGGCAGCGAGTCGCCGTCGGACGAGCGATCGTTCGTGATCCAGCCGCATTTTTGATGGATGAACCGCTCTCGAACCTCGATGCCAAGCTGCGAGTACAAGCCCGGGCCGAACTCAGTAAGCTGCACAAAAAGCTGGGCACGACCTTCATCTATGTCACCCATGACCAAGTAGAAGCCATGACCATGGGCAGCCGCATTGCCGTGATGAATCAAGGCATTTTGCAGCAGGTGGATACGCCCCAACGCTTGTACGATCGCCCCAACAATGTGTTTGTCGCTGGTTTTATGGGCAGTCCGTCAATGAATTTCTTTGATGCAACGCTCAAACCCGATGGTGATCAGCTCTTTATCGAAGCCGGAGCGCTGCGATTACCCTTGCCGGAAAATGAGCGATCGCGCTACCAGCCCCACTTAGATACCCCGCTCATCTTTGGCATCCGCCCCGAAAATATCTACAACCCCGAGTTTGCGCCCCCAGGCATCAACCCGTTTGAGGTGACAGCCAGCGTCTCTGTGGTGGAAATGATGGGCCACGAAAAAATCGTCTATCTCACGCTGTCTGATGGGCATGAGTTTTTAGCCAGAATCGATCCGCGATCGCCCTTCGCCCCTAGCGAAGCCGTCCGCGTCAGTTTTGATCTCAGCCGCTTTCACCTGTTTGACCGAGCCTCAGAGCACGTCTTGGTTTGATGATGACAGTTGCCATGCGAACCCACCATAGCCACTAGTCCTTAACCTTGGATAGACAAGCATAAAAATTGCTTTCAAAAAGCTTTAACCCACACGAGTATAGGAAAACTCCCTGAGAAATTAATTCTCTTCACCTCCTATAACCGTGTAATTACATAGCCTCAAAACAAACTCAAAAACGGGTTTTGTGAAGCTCCCAAATCCCCGAAAAAACATGGCTTTGTGATGTTAATCACATAACTTTGTGATGCGATTTAAGGAATCGCCCTACGTAAAACAACAGGTTGAGCAACCCAGAATTTATTTTTCTGGCCGTATATATCCGCTTCGAATCTCCTATTGACTTGCCTATGCTGAGATCAATCAGGTGAGCAATGAAATCGTCGTATTCTTAGTTTCAAGATCATGAAAGCGTTAGCAATTGGTTCTGGTTTACTGTGTGCAGCCACTCTCCTCGGCTCGGCTGCTACTCCCGCAGCGGCGGGTAATCTCGTTGTCAATGGTGGCTTCGAGGCAGCAAATTTTCAACGGAATATGTGGACGACCTTTGGTGAAGGTCAGTTAGAAGGTTGGACGCCCTTTGAGGGTAGCCGGATTGAAATCCGGAAGAATGTGGTTGGCACCGCCTATGAAGGTGACCACTTTGCCGAGCTAGATAGCCACTACAACAGAAGCGCTCCCCCTGAGGAAATCGGCTTTTTCCAAGATATTGTGACCAAAATTGGTCAGCAATATACGCTCTCTTTTGCCTACGGTCCCCGGAACGGCATCTATGGCGACAACCTGCTAGGGGTTGAATTTGGTAAGGGTACTTACGAGAAAATCGATGCTGGTAACAGCGGCGATGGCTGGAAAATCTTCAACCGGACCATTACCGCGACTGAAGCCACGACTCGCCTGAAATTCTGGTCCCTGGGTAAGAGAGATACTCTAGGAGCCAATATCGATGACGTTTCAGTAACTACAGCTGTAGACGTACCAGAGCCTTTTTCGGTACTCGGATTAGCGGCGATCGCGGGTGTTGGTGCTACGGGTGCTCTGCGTAAGCGCACGAACAAAACAGCAGCGTAGTCTCCTCACAACTTGCGCTCAAGTCCATAAGCCCCCGACTTCTTTTGGCAGTCGGGGGCTTATTTTATGTCTAGCTTTGAAGGTATCGCCGAAACTGCTTGGGTCAGAGCATTTCGTCAGTCGGTAAGGACGCGAATTGCGAATGCGTGAACAAGCTATGGTGCAGGCGGCGGTGACTGGGCAAAATGCTCGCGCAGTAGGTCATGGAAAAAGCGAAACTCACCCCCGGTTTGCCGGGTCAGCCGCAGCTCTGAGGTGTACTTGAGGAAGGCGGCATAGTCGCGAGGAATTGCCCCGCAGCGCCACAGCACTAACCTCAGCGCCAGGTGATCCATGCATGCAAGTCCACCACTAGCAAAAAGCGGAGCAAAAACGGCTATTGCCATACTACCGCCCACAATTGACTCAATTTGGTCGGGGTCGGACAATACGCTGGGCAAGGCCGCATTCAGCCCCACATTTAACAACACTGCCAAAATCATCCCTGCCGCTGTTAAAACTGAGGCGTTTTTAGCTGAAGCTAAAATGCCCTGATTGGGTTTAGTGCGAATAAGGATGTCACTTTTCAGCCCGACAATCAGCCCGACAATCAGCCCGAAAATCAGCCCGAAAATCAGCCCGACAATCAGCCCGACAATCAGCCCGACAATCAGCCCGACAATCAGCCCGACAATCAGCCCGACAATCAGCCCGACAATCAGCCATTTGAAGAATTCTTGAAAAAATTCTTTTCGCGCAACGCGCGAAAAGGAAAAATCCAAAATTTCGATGGGCTCAATATCATCCAGCCCTCCAATCAGCCCGACAATCAGCCCGAAAATCAGCCCGACAATCAGCCCTCCAATCAGCCCGAAAATCAGCCCGACAATCAGCCCGAAAATCAGCCCGAAAATCAGCCCTCCAATCAGCCCTCCAATCAGCCCTAAAATCAGCCGATATGCCCACTTTTGCATCGGTGTCTGTAGCCAGTCACGGGGCTGTAAGCCCTCAATCAAAAAGACGGTTTGGTCTTGGGCTTTGAGCTGGGTCGCCAACCGCTCCAGATAGTGGCGGGTGTCGCGGCGGCTGTATGGCAAGGTGCGGTGCTGGCTTTCGTAGCGGACAAAGCGCTCCTCAATATACGCCTCAAAGAGTTCCGCCTCAGTTTGGGCGCTGCGGCTGGTCAGGGCCACGGCCATCACCGTCAGCATCAGCGGCGTCTCTGCCAGTGATTTCAACTTCTCTGACGGCTCAATGACTTTTTTCCAAAGACTCGGTTGCCCAATGTCTGCCAAGTAATCCTGAATTTGCTCGTCGCTTAGCGGTTGCAGTTCCACCGCGCCATTTAGTCCCGTCAGCTTAATGTCCCCGCGCCGAAATTCCTTCGTGCGGCAGCACACTACCGCCTGTCGATCCGGTTCAGTGTCAGGCAAAAAAGCGTTGAGCTTTTCGACGCACTTCGGCAGCCGTACCCCGCCTAACTCATCCAGGCCATCCAGCAGCGGCAAAATCTGATGCGTGGCGATCCAGTGCTGCCCAACTTTCGGCGATACGTTGTATTCCGCTTTCAGTTGCGCCACCAGCCACTGGTCAATAGATTGCTGAGCGTTAGTCCAGTTCGACAGCTCAAAGATGATCGGCACCGGAGCCGTTTCATCCGCCTCGGCTGTGGCCACCAGCTCACGCGCCAACTCCAGCAGCGTCGTCGTCTTTCCGGAACCCGGTGCCCCCAAAATCAGCAACCTTCCCGCAACATCCCCCTGCGTAAACACATCCATCAGGCGCTCTGAGGGCGGCAGCTCGATCGCTTGCTGCTGAGGACGCTTAAACAGCCGTACTGGGCTTAGGCTTTGTAGCCGCGTCATAAAATTTGGCACTGATTCTGGCACTGATTCGGGCGCTGGCATCCCCCGCTGAACTCGTCCCACTTCCTGCGGGCGGTCTTCCCAGCTCAACGCTATCAGTTGCTCGCTGCTCAACACATCCGCCAAGCGCTTGTTCAACTTGATTGTAAAGGCTTTCAACAGCTTTGCCCGATCTGCTTGGGTATTCAGTTCTGCAGAGGTGGGGGCGGTGCCCAGATTAATGAGTTGCTCCCGAATCTTCAGCAGATATTCCAATAAAGCAGATAGAGACTTGAAGTATTTCTCCAAAAATCCCAGAACAATCATCATCACCACACAGACGGTAATGACCTTCGCCACCATTGGCGCTTCTTGCACCGTAGTCAGCGTTTCCTGAACCTGTTCAGCGAGCGAGATTTGCAGTAGTGGGGCAAATAAGGGGGCAGCTTGTATCAACTCAAATCGCTCTGATCACAAAGTTTGCTGCCATTGTACTCGCTGCAATTTGGCCTGTCAGGCTGTGAGGCGACCGTTTGCTTAACGGGGCATCACCTCATTCAGCGTCAGCGCCAGTTCAGGAAATGTCGGCGAATTGATGGCCTGACCTAACCGAAAGGTGCTTTTCTCATAATCCTCGCCTAAGAGCTGACATACGGTGAACGTGGGCTGCTTCGGTCGGCCAATAAACACTACGCCGCCCAACCCGCGAAAATCGACAAGCCAATATTCCGGAATGCCCATTAGCGCATACTCTTCGACCTTGCGGGCATAGTCCGTTTCCCAATTTGTGCTGACCACCTCGACCACAAGCTTGACTGAGGTGCCTTGGGTAATCACAGGTTCCCGTTCCCATAATGGCTCGTCGCTCAATGCCGACTCATCCAACACGGTGACATCAGGTCGTCTTGCCGTGGCTTGGTCGGTAAAGGGCCGCAAAATACAAGTTCGTGGAATCAACCAGGTAGCGCCCATTTGCTCAATGGCCAAGTTGAGCTTGCTAGCAACTTTTCCCGCAACTGCTTCGTGTGGTCCGGTTGGTTCCATCTCAATCAGCTCTCCGTCGGCCAACTCAAAGGTTGGCTCGTCGCGGTACTGAGCTAGAAAATCCTCAAAGGTCAGCAGTTGAGAGGGGGCATACGTCATGGCGATACGTCACATCACGTTGGCTCAAATATAGCGAAAAGGGGTGGGCGATCGCCTGCCCCTTTTCGAGATTCAGAAGCCCGGCTTCTCAAAAAAGTCAGGCTTCTAGGGATGCCGTTTACTCGACGCCTTCGATGCGGTCTTCGACTTCCTGATATAGCTCTTGCAAGCGCTCCAGGTTTTCGTCACTGGTTTCCCAGTAGCCGCGCCCATTCACTTCCAGCAGAGTCGAAACCATGCGGCGGAAGGAGTTGGGGTTCAGATCCATAAGGCGCTTACACATCTCCGGATCTTTGATGAAGGTGGTGTTGGTGTCTTCGTAGACCCAGTTGTCTACAGCATCGGCAGTTGCCGACCAGCCCATGGTATTGACCAGGCGCTTCGAGAGTTCCCGGACGCCCTCGTAACCGTGGGAGAGCATGCCCTCGTACCATTTGGGATTCAGCATCTTGGTGCGAGCATCCAAGCGGACGGTTTCTGACAGGGTGCGCACTTGAGCATTGGCCGTTGTGGTATCCGCGACGTAGGAAGCGGGTTTGGTGCCGTCGCCCCGCAGACTAGCAACCACCTTGGTGGGGTCAGAGTCAAAGTAGTGGGAAACATCCGTAAGAGAAATCTCCGAGGAGTCGAGGTTTTGGAAGGTGACTTCTGCCTTCTTCAACGAGGACTCGAAGATGCCGCGAGACTCATCCATCACGCCCGGATTATCCGAGTTAAAGGCAAAGGACTTGCGCTTCAGGTACATTTCCTGAAGTTCGCTTTCCTCTTCCCAACTGCTGTTTTCCACCGCCAGGTTGACGTTGGACGCATAGGAGCCAGAAGCATTGGAGAAGATCCGAGTGGCGGCACTCCGCAGGTCGCAACCCATTTCCGCCGCTTGCTCTAGCGCATGCTTGCGGACGAAGTTCATTTCCAGGGGTTCGTCGGCTTCCGCAGCCATTTTCACAGCGCGATCCAATAGGGCCATTTGGTTGATGAACAAGTCGCGGAACACGCCAGAGCAGTTCACCACGATATCGACGCGGGGCCGTCCCAACTCTTCCAGAGAGAGCAGCTCCAACTTGTTCACCCGCCCCAGGGCATCGGGTACGGGCTTGACGCCGACGAACCAGAGCATTTGGGCCAGAGACTCGCCGTAGGTCTTGATATTGTCGGTGCCCCAGAGGACAGTGGCGATGGTTTCGGGGTAGCGACCGCCGTTTTCTTGTTTTTGGCGCTCCAGCAGGCGATCGACCACAATCTTCGCAGACTGCACTGCCGCCAGCGTGGGGATTGCCTGGGGATCTAAGGCGTGGAGGTTTTTGCCGGTGGGCAACACATCCGGGTTACGAATTGGGTCACCGCCGGGGCCAGGCAGTACGTAATCGCCTTCCAAACCTTTGAGTAGGGCCCCGAGTTCGTTGTCAGCGCAGACTTGCTCTAGACAAAACTCCAGAAACTCTATCAAAGGCTTGATGCTGTCGCTTTCCACGCCGGTGTAACCAGCTTCGTGCAGGGCAGTGACCCAGGGTTCTTTGCGGCCCAGGTTAAGAAAATTCAGGCGCGACACCATGGACACGCGGCCTTCCGAGTCGACCTGTTCGTTGACCAGAGCACCGACGGCATCGCGCACTGCTTGGTTGATGTCGTACAGCAACTGGACATCATCCAGCAGGCCTTTGTCACTGTTGGCGTAGATTTCGTCGATGTCGCGCTCGATGCTTTCCGCGATGACGCGCTGGAGGCTCATGATGCCTTCTTCTTCGCGATCAAGACCAGCGATATTGACGAGGGTGGCGATCGCTTCTTCAGCGGTTGGTGGCTTACCAATGACGTGTAAACCACAGGGCAACAGGCGCGACTCGATTTCCATCAGCTTGATGTAAATTTTGCCGACCAGGTTGCTGCGATCGTCTGTGGACAGTTCGCTGGCATCCACTTCTGGCAGCACGACATCACGATCAAGGTTGCAAACCCGTGCCGTTTCGACGATCGCGTTCACAATCTGCACAGCGCGACCGCTGTCTTTTTGGGACTGATAAGAACCGATTAGTTCGCTCAGCTCCTTCAGACCTTTGTATAGTCCAGCATTTTCTGCCGGAGGGGTCAGGTAGCTGATGGTTTCGGCATAGCCGCGTCGCTTCGCGATCGTCGCTTCAGAGGGGTTGTTTGCGGCGTAGTAGTAGAGGTTCGGCGTGGTGCCAATCAGGCTATCGGGGTAACACATGCCCGACATGCCCATCTGCTTGCCCGGCATAAACTCCAAAGAGCCATGGGTCCCAAAGTGCAGCACCGCATCTGCGCCCCAGATTTGCTCCAAATAGGTGTAGTAAGCGGCAAAGCCGTGGTGCGGGCTGGCAGAGCGAGAAAACAGTAGGCGCATAGGGTCGCCTTCGTAGCCAAAGGTCGGCTGCACGCCGATAAAGACATTGCCAAAAGACTTGCCGTACACCAGCAAGTTTTGGCCGTCAGTATTCAGATGACCGGGTGGGGGCCCCCAGTTTTCTTCTAAGCGCACAGAGTAGGGGGTGAGTGCCTCATATTCGGGAACCGACATGCGGTAAGCCACATTCAATTCAGGGCTGGCGTACTGCGCCTGGGCATCGTGAATCACTTCTTGCATCAGGGCTTCAGGTGACTCAGGCAGCTCCTTAATGTCGTAGCCGTTGTGCTGCATGGCTTCCAGTACTTTATAAATGGAGCCAAACACATCCAGGTAGGCGGCCGTACCGACGTTGCCCTTATCGGGAGGAAAGCTGAAGACGGTAATCGCTAGCTTCTTGTCCAGCTTGGGCTTGCGGCGTAGGTTACCCCATTTCATCGCCCGCTGGGCAATGGAGCTAATGCGATCCTGTAGGGAAATGGCCCGCCCCGTCATGCCGTCACGACCGGAGAGCACAATGGGCTCGATCGCCCCATCCAACTCAGGAATCGCCATCTGCAGCGCCACCTGAATCGGGTGCAGCCCCAGCTCACTTGCTTCCCATTCCTCAGTTGTTTGGAACACGAGGGGCAGCGCTACCATGTAAGGCCGGTTTAATCGCTTTAAGGTCTCGATCGCCTTGGGATGATCTTGGCGAGCGGGACCACCCACTAGGGCAAAGCCCGTCAGCGAAACCACTGAATCAACAATCGGCCGCTCGGTGTCGATGGGGTCAAAGAAAAACTCGTTGACGGGCTTGGAAAAGTCCAGCCCTCCCGAAAATACGGGAAGCACCCGCGCCCCAAGGTACTCTAACTCTTGCACCATGGCGGCGTAGTGCGCTTCGTCCCCAGTCACCAAGTGGGTGCGCTGTAGGACCAGCCCGACGCAAGGTGCCAGAGGATCGCGCAAATCGGCCGGTAGATCTTTACGGGAGTTGTACCAGTTGAGATATTCCTTAATGTCTTCGAACATCTGGGTGGCCATGGGGTGCCAGATGCCCACATCAGGAAAGGTAACGGGCTCAGCATAGTCAAAGCTGTCAGCCTGGGGGGCACCGGCGATCGCTTTATCCGTAAACACGTAGCGATCGGCCAGCATCAGAAAGAAGTTTTCTAAGTTCTCGGGTGAGCCGCCCAGCCAATACTGGAAGCTGAGCATAAAGTTGCGAGCATCTTGGGCTTTTTCTACCGGCAGGTACTTCAGTACGCTGGGCAGCGTTCGCAGTAGCTTCAGCATGGCGTCTTCAAAGCCGCCACCTTTTTTCTGGCGACGCTTCTTCATAAACTCGCCAATGGCACTCTTCGACTGACCCAACTGCGCCATTGAGAAGCTTCCCATCTTGTTTAGACGCATTACCTGTGGCATCGAAGGAAACACGACTGCCGCGTCTAAGTTGTCGCGGCAGGGCTTCACTGCTTCGACGACCTTGTCAGCAAGGTCCTCAATAAAGATGAGAGACGCAATAAAGATATTGGCCTCGGCAATGTCCTTCTGGAAGGCGGCATAGTTCTCTGAGCTGCGCAACTCTTCGATGAGATACCCACTCACTTCAAAGGCGACTTCAGAGTTATGGGCATTGATGGCGCGAATTGCCGATGAAAGAGCGCTCTGGTACTGAGGCTCCAACACCACGTAGACCACTTTGACCAGCGATCGCCCCTTTAAATCATCGGGCACGATATGGCGCACAGTGGGCTTAACGTTGGTGAACATGCAGTGATGACTCCTTTATGACGTATCTAGATCCCCAAATGACTTGGCTAGTCAACCGAAAAGTATCCCTAAGCCGTTGAACCGCATCCAGGCGACGCTTGACGAACAACTTAAGAACCAGGCCTCAGCTAACAACTCTAGATTGCCGGTTTTTATCTAGCAAAAGGCTATTTACAAAACCCAACAATCCGTATAGAAAGCTGCTTAAACTAGCCCAAAAAAGCTGAGAAGCCTAACAACCTTGTATCAGAAAAACCTTGCCAGATAAGGGATGCAACCATATGCGTAATAACTCGCAACGTTTTTTGCACCTTCCCATTAGTTTGTTTGAAGTTTTGTAGAGTCATTAAAAAAGTCTATTTTTCATATAGGAAGAATAAGGACTCTGTTACTTCTCTTCGCTGCAGTGACAAAGGGTAAGATTCGGTATCGAGGCACCGGTTGTCCTGGGGTCAGCGCGATCGTGCCGCCCGCCTACTGCGTTACTTGCAGTTCCTGTATGTTCCACAGCGCGAAGGGACGAACAATGCCGGAGTAATTCACGTTCTCAATGGTGTTACGCACTGCCCCGAGGTTGAAGGGATTAACCAGGTAGATGAAAGGTAGATATTCCTGGGTCAAGCGCTGACTCTCGAAGTACAGTGCTTTGCGCTTTTCCGGATCGACTTCTTGGGCAGCTTGGATGTAGATGTTGGCGATGCGTTTTTCCCAGTCGGCCGCTTCCCAACCTTCTAAGGGCTCTTGCCCTGCTAAAGCTTGCTGATTAAACGCATGTAATGAACCGTCGAGCAGCCAAATAGTGGCCCCGCCATTGGGCTCTAGACCTGCCGTAAAGCCGATGATGTGGGCTTCCCAGTCGAGGCTATCACCGAGCTTGGTCACCAGTGCGTTAAAGCTGATGGGCTGAAAGTCGATCTGAATGCCAATTTTGCTCAGGTCTTGTTTAATCTGCGCTCCGACCGCCTCTCGAATCTTGTTGCCAGAGTTGGTCAACAGTGTAAAGCGCACGCGATTACCCTCAGCATCTAAGAGTTCGCCTGCTGAATTATATTGAAAGCCATCCTCTTCTAAGAGGGTTCGTGCTGTCTCCTGACTATGATCGTACGTGCGCAAGCCATCTTCAGGACTGGCATAAAATGGGCTTTGTACTGGTAGTGGCGATGTTTGTGGAGCGCCGAGACCTTGATAGATATTGTTAATCATGGTCTCGCGATCAATCGCGTACGACACCGCTTGGCGAAAGGCGACGGAGTTAAACCATTTTGATTTCACAGGGTCGACCAACGGCTGACCATTACGTACTCCTTTATTCAGATTGAAGGTGATGAACAGGGTGCTGAGTGCTGGCCCCCCTTCATGGATAGTGAAGTTGCCGCGTTCTTCTTCGCGCTTCATCAGGGCAAATTCATCGGGGCCGATGCCAATGGTGTCGAGCCCCCCCGAACGAAACTGCAAGAGCTGGTTATCGGTCGATTCAATAACCTGCCAGACGAGTTCTTCGATATAGGGCTGCTGATTGCCCTGCTTGTCGGCTTGCCAGTAGTAGGGATTTTTCTCAAAAATGACCCGTTGACTGGGTAAGTAATCTTTAAGTCGGTAACGTCCACTGCCAACGATTTCTTCAGGCGGAGTGCCCGTTGTCCACATGGATAGAAATTCTGGATTACCTTCTTCATCTAAGGTATTAACGGATTCCTGCAAAATATGAGCGGGTAAAATCCAGGCGCCATTGGTCTCAAGAAAAGGCGCAAAAGGTTCCGGCAGGGTGAACTTAAATCGGCGGTCATCAATTTTTTCGATGACTGGCAATTTTCCTTCTGTCCCGATCCGCATAATGTCACGTGCTGAGGTTGGAATGGCCTCATTAAAAAAGACATCGTTGTAAGTGAAGAGGACGTCGTCGGTGGTGATGGGTTCGCCGTCAGACCATTTCAGGCCTTCGCGTAGGGTGAAAGTGTAGGTCAAGCCATCCTCGGAAATGTCCCAAGATTCAGCCATTTTGGGGACAATCTCGCCGGTTTCGCCATCACGAGCAACCATGCCCTCAAAGGTATAGGTGAAAATGTTGGGATATTCCTGACTAAGTGGCGGGTTAAAGGTTTTCGGGTCGCCCAGGGAGCTGAAGACGATGCGTGATGAGGTGGCTTCGGCGGTGGTGAACTGGGACGGATTGCAACCCGTAAAGGCGATCGCGCCCACGACGACTAACAGCAGCAAAACCACACCTCGCCTACCAGCTCGCCGTAGCGTTCTCTTGCCCTGTGCTAACCGTGCTCTCAAACCAGCCATAAGCCTTTCGTTAATTCTCTTTCTGAGCATTATTGCAGCTCATTTTGGTAATGCCTACGACCCCAACGGAGAATTCACCAACCTCGCAGTACCTGACTTGCCGCTCCAGCAGTTCACCTGACCCCTGATATCTCTGAATCAGGACGCTGAGATGACGTCACCAGATGGCCCTGAGCCCACCACACAAATGCGCCCCCAACGACAAACATGATTAAGCTGTAAATCGCGGCGGGTATCGCCATCGTCGAGTTGTTGAGAAAGTTTGGGGCACTGGCGATCGCGATCGCTAACGTGCCGTTTTGAATGCCGACTTCAATTGTGACGGCGGTGGCGCTGGGGCGATCGAGCTTGGCCAACGTGGCCAAACCGTAGCCCGCCGACATCGATAACATGATTAAGGGCAGCGTTACCCACCCCACCTGCAAAAAGAAGCCGAGAACGTTAGCTCGCTCCTTAAGCAACAAGCCCGCAATCACCAGTCCGAGGAAAACCATGGCTAGCCACTTGACCTGTTTTTCAACTGTGGTTGCAAACTGTGGAGTGTAGTGGTGCAGCAGCATCCCCAATCCGATCGGGACGAGGGTAATTACGGCAATTTGTACGACGGTGGGGACAAAGGGCAGTTGTAAATCGGTTGCTTGCCCCATGAAATACCCCATGGAGGCATTCACTACCAGGGGAATCGTAAATACAGTGATCAGGCTCCCGATCGCTGTCAGCGTAATCGAGAGGGCTACCCGCCCTCGGGCCAGATAGGTCATCAGATTAGAGGTCGGCCCGCCGGGACAGGCGGCTAAAATCATGACTCCCACCGCGAGTTCTGGGGTCAGAGGCAAGACTGTTGCCAGTAGCCACCCCATGATGGGCAGTCCAATCAGCTGAGCAGCCAGGCCCAGCAGCACTCCCTTCGGTTCCGTTAAGAGGCGCTGAAAGTCTTTAGGCGTGAGCCCCAACCCCATGCCGAGCATGATGACAAACAGCGCTAAGGGTAGAAAGACCGTGGTCAAAAAGCTGGATTCCATGAGGAATGTGCCTAGAGCAGTAAGGATGTTGCGCTAGTTTACAGCATTCCATAGCGACATTTGGCAGTGCGGTCTGCGGAAGTCAGGCCACGTTATGCAATGTCGTAAGCTTGGGCACAGTTGGTCACCATAAGCTGTGCCCAAGAGGTGATTTCGGGTGCCTAGGCTAGGCGTCGCGATACTGCATACCGAAGCCTATTCAAATAGGTCGAGATCGGTGACGGCACCACGACTGCTGGTCGACACCAGCTTGGCATACTTACCCAAAATGCCGCGAGTATAGTTTGGTTTGCGAGGTTGCCAGGTCGCTCGACGCTGCTCCAATTCTGCATCAGAGACGTTGAGCTGCAGTCGGTTTTGATCGGCATCAATGGTGATGGAGTCGCCTTCGTGCACTAGGGCGATCGCACCCCCGACAGCGGCCTCTGGAGCAACGTGGCCCACCACCATACCGTAGGTACCACCAGAAAATCGACCATCCGTAATCAACCCCACAGAGTCACCCAGTCCGGCACCAATGATGGCTGAGGTCGGGGCCAGCATTTCTCGCATACCGGGACCCCCTTTGGGACCTTCGTAGCGCACCACGACAATGTCACCAGCCACGATTTGCTTGTCGAGAATGGCTTTCAGACATTCCTCTTCAGATTCAAAAACCCTTGCGGGGCCAGTAATCTGGCGCTTCTTGATGCCGGTAAGTTTAGCCACTGCACCTTCAGTCGCCAGGTTGCCCTTGAGAATGCCCAGATGTCCTTGCGCATACATAGGTTTGTCAAAGGGGCGAATGACATCCTGATCGGGCCGGGGCGCTTCAGGAATCGCGATTAGCAGTTCTTCGACCGTTTGCCCGGTGATGGTGAGGGCATCGCCATGTAGCAGACCCTGGCTCAGCAGCATTTTCATCACTTGAGGCACGCCACCCGCTTTGTGAAAGTCTGTCGCGACATAGCGGCCAGACGGTTTTAAATCACAGAGTACTGGGACTTTACGGCGAATGGTTTCAAAGTCGTCAATGGTGAGGTCAACGCCGATCGCGTTGGCGATCGCCAACATATGCAGTACCGAATTAGTGGAACCGCCTACTGCCATAATCACAGACAAGGCATTTTCAAACGCCTTGCGAGTTAAGATTTGGCGCGGCAAAATTTGCTGGCGAATGGCTTCTACTAATACCTGCGCTGACTTAGCCGCGCTATCAGCTTTTTCCGCATCTTCTGCCGCCATCGTTGAAGAGTACATCAAGCTCATGCCAATAGCTTCAAAAGCTGATGACATGGTGTTTGCAGTGTACATGCCGCCGCACGAGCCCGCCCCCGGACAAGCGTTGCGCTCCACACCGAACAACCGCTCCTCATCAATCTTGCCCGCGCTGTATTCACCAACGGCTTCAAAAGCGCTCACAACGGTGAGATCTTCGCCCTTGTAGTGACCGGGTTTGATCGTGCCGCCGTACACAAAAATTGCGGGAATGTTGAGTCGGCACATGGCCAACATGGCGCCTGGCATGTTCTTATCGCAACCCCCGATCGCCAGCACCCCGTCCATACTCTGACCGTTGCATACCGTTTCAATAGCGTCGGCAATCACTTCACGAGACACCAGCGAATACTTCATCCCCTCAGTGCCCATCGAAATGCCGTCGCTAATGGTGATGGTGCCAAACAACTGTGGCATGCCACCGGCGGCTCGAATCCCCAACTCTGCACGCTTAGCCAGATCGCCAATGCCCATGTTGCAAGGCGTGATGGTGCTAAAGCCGCTAGCAAGACCCACGATGGGTTTAGTAAAGTCACCGTCGCCAAACCCCACTGCGCGCAACATCGCTCGGTTAGGCGTGCGCTGTACCCCTTGGGTCACGACCTGACTTCTACGGTTATCTGACATGACTACCTTATTCGCCTGTTCTGAAAAATGCTCTCTAATCCTACCGAATTCACTTTTCCTCGCGGCATAGACCCAATCATTGACCGGCCATAAATCGGGTGACTTAGACGAGCAACCGCGTTTTGTCGGCTGGTATCGTTAATTGAGCGTTGCTGATTTTGGAGATGGGTTGAATCTTCACCCAAACAGATGACGAGCCGTCAGTGGCGAAGAGCGGACGGCTTGCCCGCGATCTGAGCTCCCCGATTCATCCCGCGATTCACAACGCCGTTAATGGTCTAGAAGTTTGGATAGATCGGCAGACGAGATAAAATTTGCGATTGTTCATTCTGGGTGGTCAATTTTCCGACTCTGACCAGCCCATGTTTGCTGCCGTTGATTCATGGTGAAAGCTACTTTTATGTAGCGTATTGTAGTTTCTAGTGTCGTGCGGCGTAAACTTTCACCCCATTCTCTAGAGTGTGGGAGCAGTGGTGCCAGGGGAGCTAGAAACTGAAACGGGAGGGCGACTTCTGCCACTGAGTGCTTGTGGCATGTAGCTAATCCATGAAATCGAGTTAAGATGAGCCAATTGCAAGTTTTCAGTATCGTCTGTCTAGAGACGCCTCTAGTTGAGAGCTTGACTCCTTTGACAGACTCACGGCCCCCGGTTTGCAAGGCGCGTTGTGGCTCACAGACTTCGCTAATGAGAACGTCGCTACAGGTCCCTGAGTTAAGGTTTCGATTACATGGATGCGAATGAAGTTATAGCGCGATATGCCTCAGGAGAACGAGACTTTCGTGGAGCAAATTTAAAGGGCGTCAACCTAGCAAATGAGAATCTCCGGGATATCAATTTGCGCCAGGCAATTTTGCATGGAGCTAGTTTAACAGGCTGCGACTTGAAAGGCGCCAACCTGCGAGAAGCGCTGCTCGAAAAGGCTAACTTGCAGGGCGCCCATCTAGAGCTGGCAAACTTAATTGGGGCTGATTTGAGCCATGCCGACCTGACTGAGGTCAACCTTAAAGAAGCCGGCATCCGTGGGACTAATCTAACCAAGTCGGCGCTCAATAAAGCCGACATTCGAGACGCTAATTTGAACGAGGCTGTTTTAGATGGTGCGCAACTTCGCGAAGCCGATTTGTCCCACTCGGCCCTTAATCGCTGCCATCTGATAGAGGCCGATTTAACCCGCGCCAAGTTAGAAGGGGCAAGCTTTGCCAATGCAATTTTAACGGGGGCGGTGCTGACCGGTGCCAACTTATCAGCGGCGTCGCTTAGCGGCGCTAACCTCGACAATGCTGATCTGGGCGGTGCCGACCTGAGCCGCAGCAAACTGCAAGGCAGTACGCTTGTCAATGCCCATCTGGTACAGGCCAATTTGCGCGGCGCTAATTTAAGTTGGAGCTCTCTACGAGGCGCCGAACTGCGAGGGGCAACTTTTTATCGAGCTAAGCTGAGCTGGTCTAATTTGAGCGGTGCCTCTCTGAATGATGCGGTGATGATTAGTGCCAGCATGGACTATGTTAATCTGCGGAATGCGGTGCTGACTGGGGCGATTTTGCCGGACGGTCGAACTCACGATTAAGTTGCTGATTTGCCGTCTGAAAAGGACCGTGGGGCGGAGGTGAGATGCGCGCCGCTAGGTCAATCGGGTGGATCGGGAGCTGAGCTATGGTGTCTTGACGTAGGTTGGCAAGGCGATGCTGAGCTTCAATCAGTTCCAAGTGCATCAAAGAAGCCAGGCTCTTGAGCGTTGGGGTCAGCCGATTTGCTAAGCGATCGCGCGTCGCTAGCCAACGATTAACGCTGGTGGGGAGGCGATCGCTAAAGCGCAGAGGCAGTTCTTGGGTCGAAAATTGCGCCGCATATTCGGCACTTAAGAAAGGCTGATAGCGATTTGCTTGGCGCGTTTGCTGCATGGCAAAGCTGAGGACCAGACCATTTAGATAGGTGCGTAGAGGCGCTGTCTCACTGGCGGGGTGTTCAGGCATAAAGGGCACTTGCGTCAGAGCCGGATTGATATTTTCTGGATCGCCCACGCTGAGATGAGTGCCGCCGATGATCGCTACGAGCGATCGGGGCCCCGCCAGTTGATTGAAAGGTCCGAGTTGCTGATCCGACACCGAAGCAATGCCATCGCTGGTACTCGTCACCACCAGCGTCGGCAGCTTCACTGGCCGCAACCCTTCATTCCCAAACAATTGACCGGCCACCGGGTTCATCAACACAAGTTGCGTGATGCGCGCATCGGCCAAACTTTCGGGCGGCAGCTGGGCCTCTGTCGCGGCACATTGGAACCACTCTGCCGGAGACGAGGCCCCCACCTCTAGCGTGGTACAAAAGTCAGTGAGGGCAATCGGGTCAACTTTGCCCCCGGCCAGCACCAAGCCGGTATAGCCCCCTAAGGAATGGCCGACAAACGTAATCGAATCCATGCGGAGGCGATCGCGGAGGAAAAAAGAGTGCTGATTTAGATCGGCTAGTCGATCCAGAATAAAGCTGACATCACGAGGGCGTTCGACAAATTCCTCTGCCGGTAAAATTGCGCCTTCCTCACGACTGAGGGCATCAACATTGCTCCCTGGGTGCTCCAGAGCGACGACTGTAAAGCCATGGGAGGCTAGATGCTGGGCCAGGTAATTGAAAAAATATCGGTCAGCCCCAAAGCCATGAGACAGCACCACCATGGGCCCCCGGCTGGCGTCTGACCAATACAAATCGATGGGAATCACGCGATCACGCTCGTGATCCCGAAAGGACACCGACCAATGCTCTGACACGTGCTTCCCAGGAACTGACGGCTCAAAACTGCTGGCTAGAGCAGGGCCCCCTTGCTCGGTCAATTCTTGATCAAGCACCCGGCTGAGGGCGATTTGCTCTAGTCGAGATAAGCCTAGCTGAGAGAGCAACTGTACCAGAGCCATCCCGTCAAGATTTAAGGTATCGTCCGGCAACGCCTGTAGCAGTGTAATGGCAGTTACCCCTTGGGGACTGGCCTCTGCAGTTTGCAGGGCGGTTTGAATCATTGCTGGCGTGAGCTCGGGTGCCACCTGCGAGAGCAAGTTAACAAAAGGCCGCCCTTTAGCCGTCCCAATTAAGTCTTGGAGAAAGCGATCGCGCACGGTCGGTTCGACATTGAGATGGCGCTGCAGCGATTGGCGTACGGCTGGCGTCAAGAACGGCTGATAGGGTTCTAGTTGGGGCAAGACTTGTCCCGTTTGCGCAAAGGTGGCGAGGTCATCGACCTGTACCCGTGTCTGCAAGGGGCCAAATTCGACATTGATGGTGCTGACTGCCAGACTCGGAGGCGTACTGGTGGCGATCGCCCCTCCACTGAGCAACCCCAAACTGAAATACCAGTACCGGGCTCTAAAGACCTGTTGAAAAATAGCGAATAAGCCGTAGCGCATCGAAATCAACGAAACGAACTGGGCAAAGCACTCATCCCATGCAATGCGTTAACTTAATCTACTGGATGCAGTGAGGGTTTGAGAGGAGGGGAAATGTCAAATTTTGTTGCTGACTACAATTTCACTACGGCACGTTCAGCCGGCGACCTCCAAGCTTGATGTTGGATTGGTTCTAGAAAACAGTCTGGTTGCCGCTAATGACCCGCATTCCTGAGCCTGTGGGGCCAACGTTACTTTTAGGGCAATATCACCACTGAGATGGCCTAAAAATAGGGAATCTAAAGAGTCAATATAAACTATGCCAAGATTTTGTCGCTTTTATGGTGCCTCTGCAGTCAATATCAGCACATAAATTGTGAAGAGCTTAGGGACTTTGCAGTAAAAACTTCTGCGCCGAGATCGGCACGATACATAATAATCACCGTAAAAATTAGATTTGAAAGATAACAGTGGAGTTGAAAGTTGAAGCAATTGACATCAACTTTTGAAGAGCTAAAGATCTGAGTTTCTTCGTATCGATCCGGGCTACAGCGATGAGCGATCGCCCTTTATTCTACTGGCGATAAAGGACTAATTCCCATCTCAAGGTTAGATTGACAAAGTTGGTGAGTCGCTTCGCTGGCTTGGGCTGTGCCTAAAGACCATTGGTCTTCAAAGACGATGTCATTACTGGCTTCGAGATAACCGCTGACTAGAATAGAGCGACTTTCATCATCTGCCACCAGGACGATCTCTTTGCTGTTGGGTTGTTTGCGTTGGGAGAGAGAAACGGTCACGTTACTGGGTAAAAAGGGTTGACCGATGGCTTCGAATTGTTCTTCTTCCATTTCATCAAACGCGATCGGCCATTCAGCGGCTCCTAAATCAGAAAAGAGATAGTTCACAAAGTCAGACGCTTCCCCATCAGGGTAGACAGCTGAATAGCAAGACTGAGCCAGGGTTCGATCAGTGGCCATGGCGGCCATGGCGGCATTTGCTTGTTTCAAATCGGGGTCGGGTGCTGATTGACACCCTAAGGAAAACAGCACCCCTATGCCCAGCAAGAAAGACTTTCTGTTCACGGTAAAGGCCCCACAAATCTGAAGGTAGATGACAGGGAAAATAGCAATGTCTAGCCCTGCAAACAGAGTTCCCGTCCAAAAGAACCCCGTAACAGATTTAATTGTTGGCCGCCAATCGATGAGAGCCTTGCCATAACGGATGCCAAGAGGCGGGCTTGAACCGCCGACACGAGGATTTTCAGTCCGACACTCCTGGAGAACTGAAAACCCCTGATGGAACAAATACAGACTTTAGTCAGAACAGTAGACAAAGATGCAGGGCCAAGAGTAAGCAGATAAAACTTGGCGCAAACTCCTAAAACTGCTTAGGAAGCTAAGGCTGAGGTATCATCCGTCCTGGCGGTGCCGACTATATCGGCTGGCAAACCTTCAATCGGCAGGGTAATCACAAATTCTGTGCCCCGTCCGACGCGAGAATTCACCTCAATACGCCCCTGATGATGTTCGATAATTTTGAAACAAATGCCCAGCCCAAGGCCTGTTCCTTTACCCACGGCCTTAGTTGTAAAGAAGGGATTGAAAATCTTGGCCTTAACCTCAGGGGACATGCCCGGTCCCGTATCTCGAATACTGACTTGAACCTTTTCAGACTCGCAGACTCGTGTCGTGATCGTTAATTGCTTTGGGTCGCTGTCATGGTCAACCATGGCATCCAGCGCATTCGCAACGATGTTGGTAAAGACCTGATTGAGCTGGGCGGGTGAGCAGCGCACTGGGGGCAACGAGCCATAGTCCTTAATCACGTCAACCTCTTGTTTGATGCGATGATTCAGAATCAGCAGAGTACTTTCCAACCCCTCGTGAATATTCACATCTTTGATCACCGCTTCATCGAGTCGGGAGTAGTTACGCAGAGATACCACAATATCCCGCACTCGCTGCGTCCCGAGTTTCATCGATCGCAACACTTTGCTCGCATCTTCCAGCACAAATTCCAGGTCAATCTCTTGTTGCTTCGCTAGTACTGTTGAGTTTGGCTCTGGGTACTCACTCTGGTAGGTTTCCAAGAGCTTCTGTAAGTCTTGAATATAATCCTTGAGAGGGGCAATATTCCCCTGAATAAAGCTGATGGGGTTGTTAATTTCATGGGCGATACCGGCCACCATTTGCCCTAGGCTCGACATTTTCTCCGTCTGAATCAGCTGCGCTTGGGCTTCCTTCAGCTCTGCGAGGGTGCTGGTGAGTTCTGCGGTGCGGCTCTCTACTTTGGCTTCTAGGGTCTGGCTTGCTAGTTCCAGGTCATGGGTATATTGCCTCACCCAGTCAATCAGCTGATTCAACGCCTCAGCTAACGCGCCGATTTCATCTTCGCGATCAGTGGACGCCTGCAAATTGAAATTTTCTTCCTTGACGACTTGCTTAGCAGTGTCTGTAATCGATTGGATCGGTTCAGCAATCTTGCGCGCTATCCAGTAACCCGCGATCGCTGCTAGCCCTAAGCCCAAACTAGATGTCCCCACAATCACTAACCAAAGTGCTCGCTGAGCTCGCTGGACCGGTTTTCGAGAAATCAATAGCGCAACGTCGAAATGCTCGCCTGTGGCACCATCTAGAGAAAAAATCTTCGTCAGATAGTCGTTGTTTTGTTGCAGTTGTGTCGAAGCATGGTCGTCGTGATAAAAAGAATCAATCCATTCCAGGGTTTGAGGACTGGGCGTAGAGGTTGACGCGACCACCTGACCGTCAGACAGGAGTAAGATTTCCTCTACAACGTTTCGATTAAGTTGGGTGAGAAACTCATCGCTGAGGGCAATCCCTAACACCACCCCCCCCACAATGCCTTGCTGAGTTTTGACCGGAGACGTGCCCACCATTAGAAGGGGGCTAGCATCGCCACCCTCAACGACCGTAGAAATGTCAGCCCCCGTCAACACGAGGCTGAGGAGAGTATCCTTCTCAAGGTCAACTCCTTGTAGAGCGTTCGTCCGCGTATCTAGCAGGACTTGACGATCTGTATCTAAAATCTGGATGGCATCAGTATCCAAAATTGACTTAAGGGGCAAGAGTTTCTGCAGTAGCGCTCGACGATCGCCCTCGGCGGTATGGCGGGCAATCACGGGTTCCACTGCCAACAGCCGGGCATCGCGCCGTAGGCTCTGCATTTTCTGTTCTAAGTCCCGCTCGACCAGGTTGGCTAAATCGATGGCTTTTTCACTTTGCTTGCGATCAAGGATATTAGCGAAATATTCCCCCAGAACAAACGTTCCTGTCGTCCACAGTCCCAGAAACAAGAAGATAAACGGCAGGGCGATTTTTACCGGTAAGGGGGAGCGGCGATAATTAAACATGTGATTGATTAAAGCCATGCACTCAGCGGTTTTCAGGAAGCAGGTATGACGGGAACGATATTACGGCATCAAAGCGACCTAAGGTCAGCCATCACAGCATCGCCAGCCATCAAACTTGAAAGACGACATCCCATCTCAACAAAAGACAGTCCGCCTCCCTCAAGCCAACAGTGCCCCCATTAGATCGAGGGCGGCCTATAAATAGTAGATCCTGATTGATTAGCTTATGGAGCAATAAACTCGGCTTCCACCAAAATGTCTTGCCCCTCGGGAGTCGCTGTGAAGTCGACCAACGCTTGCACTGCTGACGCAGGCGACTCAGAGATCACGAAGCCAATGGGTAGAGACATCTTGTAGTCCCCAGATTGGATGGTTTCAATCGATGGCACCACGCCGTTAATACTCAAAACAGTAACGGATAATTCATCAATTTCCTCTTCTAAGGGAATTGCCGCCACACTGAAATTTGAGTTGCCAATTGTCTCAAACAGTTCATCATCTTCAGCAAAAACGACCGCGTCAGACGTCACTTCTAAATCATCCCCGAGGTAGGTTTCCCTGAGCACCTTTTTTTCGTTCTCATCTTCTGGCAAATCTAGAAGAATAATCTCGGCATCGGGACCGCCTAGTTCTTGCCAGTTGGTGATATCGCCTCGATAGATTCCTTGAATTTGGTCAGGGGTGATGTTGGTGACGCCGGTAACCGATTCATGTACAGCGATGACGAGGGGCGTTTCTCCAATCAGCACGTAGGTCAGCCCATCAGTGGTTTCATCCGCTGAGAGCTGGCGGCTCACGCCACCAATATCGAGGGTCGCTTGCTTCACCCCCTCGATGCCGCCGCTAGTTTGGCTGGCCGGAAGAAAGCTAATCTCAAGCTCTCCAACTTCAGCGTTGTAGCCATCCACCAGCAGTTCTATCGCATCGTAGGCCTCTGCCGACCCGCCCACACTAATGGTGCTGGTGGTCGTGGTGGTATCTTCCTCGACGATTGTACTGGCACCAGAGCAGCCCCCAGCGAGTAACGCGGTGCCACCTAGTAGTAAGACAAAAAGTTTGTTGGCTTTCATAAGGTTGAAATGAATAGGAGACTCGTAAAATATTGTTCGCACCCAAGAGTGCCCATATAAAAGTCTCGAAAATACAATAAGCTGCCCGGCAGCCACCAGATAAGCCAGAATTTTTGACTTAGAGTACTGCAAGAATAAAATCATCCGTTTTCATGGGGTTGGGGTGAACTCTCGACCAACCACTTTTCCAACCCCGGTAAGCGCTGACACTGTTTCTCCAGCACATTCATGGCTTTTTGAGAAAGCTTCACCCCGCAGTGATAGGTCTGTCTCACCCCTTTAACAACGGGTTGATGCCCCTGGAAATTCAGGGTTTTAGCAAACGGCATCACCGTATCGAGGTGATCCAGCAAGGCTCCCCTCCAGGGTGGTTCCAGCCAAGCAAATGTGCGTGCCACGGGCTTATATTGGCTGTATCGCTATAGCCTTTTTGCGCAATCAGTCGACGGCGGACTGCGGCGGCACTGCGGCGGGTCTCCAGTCGTAGGCTATTCAGCGTTGGGTCGGCTTGGCTAGAGGGCTCAACCAGGGCTGGGATCTCTGAACGCCGATGGGGAAGATGCGTTGCGATGGGTTTGCGACCTCGAAGCGCAAAGGCCTCCACCATGGATAGACCACTACGAAGTTCCTGCAGCCCTTTACGAAGGGTGCCTCGATGCCAGCCCAACGCCTGCTCCGCAAGAGTTTGACCACCGACCCCCAGCTCTCGAACCACCGTCGCCATAAATTGGCGACGGGCACTACCTTTAAGGTGTTCAGCAGTTTCTGGGTAGAGCTGTTTTAGAGATGCACTGAGGACAAAAGAGGAGGCTTTCATCGAGACTGTATTCCTAACCCTGTGGTTAATCTAAATCACACGATGGTTATTTAGTTGCAGCACTCTTTGACCTGACGAGCGATCGCGTCCCAATTATCGGGATAGAGGGCTCGATTCCAAGGCATGATCGGCTCCTCTTAAAATTCAGGCAGGGTGATCGACCGAGTGCGACCGGACGTAGTGCTCATAGATAATCCGGGGTGAGACTCGGCAGAGAGCCGCCACCTCATCAACGCTCAACCCACTTCGCAACGCCTCAGTGATGAAGATATGGCAAGCATGTTTTTGGGAGAGGTAGAAGGCGATATACCCCCGGTCTCTGAGGCTTTTGACCAAGGGTTTCCAATGCCGGGTTTGAAAGTTGTGATAGTCAAAGCGCCCTCCTTCAGGCCCACGGAAGACAAAATTAGTGCGATCGCAGCCGCGCGGGTGCTGCATCTGCAGGAGCCCTTGCAAACCAACATTGCAGGGAAAGCGAGTGATTTTGCCGTTTTTGGTGGCCTGGGCCTCTGACATGTTGACGAGAAAGGCTGCTTCGATCAGACTCATGCTCAAGCGGCTGGCGGTCCCGGCTTAGAGATCTCAAATGGGTTCTATAAAGGATTTACCCGCCATTATTTTTTGAACCAGTACTAGGGCCTGTCATCAAATAGGACTCTCGGCAGCTTACAATCTAGCCTTCCAGGCAATTGAGTTATCAGTTAGGAGTGCTAGAATGTCGCGCCGCTATGCCCTTCGAGACGATCAATGGGACCGCATGCAGGATTTACTG
>JBCDAJ010000028.1:0-52781 GCA_039185935.1 Cyanobacteria bacterium P01_F01_bin.56
AACAAATGACAGATGAAGTGCAAGGTTTGTTGACGAGAGAATGGGACTTTCAGCGAATTTGCCTTGCACATAAATGCCACTCAGAACGGCTATGTCTCTTGTGTATTGGGGATTTTAGACTTTTTCAGCAGCCTCTACTTACAGGAGTTCCAGTACTCTGGATTGTTCTCACAATACTCCGGATGGCTGTAAATCTTCTGAATTCGCTTGATTTACAAAGTGGAATGCCAGATGTCCATAAGAGAGCTACAGATTGGAGTAAAGGGTCATGGGGGCGAAGGGGAAAACCTAGCTCTATTCTGGAGAACCTTTACAAGAGAATAGCGCTAAGCAACGCCAAGCTCGGCTAACCTTCCAGAACATCGGTGCAGAGTTCCCAAGCCGATAGAACATCTTGTGGGTCACAGCATTTACAAGGTCCGTGCTATGACTAGCACAGGGACTCACCAGCAAGCAGCCAATATCAAGTGTTGCCGCTTAGCTAGTAAAACCGGGCAAGCTTACCCCACCACCAGCAAAGCTAGGCAAGTCAAGTTGCTGCGATCGCCGTGTCCGCACTGCCAAACGATAGCTTACACTCTGCAATTCTGCCTGTAGTCGGCGATTTTCGCTTTGTAGGTGTCTGACCTTGTCGCGCACTGAAATCATCCGCTCATCAAATTTTTGACGATAGACTTTTGGCAGCTCTTGCACCACTTGCTCCAACATGCGAGTGCGATCGGTCAGTTCTTGTACCGTTTGTCGCAGTTGCACTGTTTCGGTCTTGCGGTTTTCGAGTTGGCCCTGATAAAAGGTGACTTGCTGCTCAACGCTCTGCAGTTGGTCGCGTAGGGCCCGCACTTCAGCTTGCTGCTGCTCTGAGGTTTCGGTGGTAGTGGTGACAACACCGGCATTCCCCTTAACCAGCCGAAACAGCTCGCGCGATAACTGTTGCACAAGTTCATCACGCATTTGCAACTCTTCTCGGAGACGAGTTACCTCAGCCTGCTGTGCAGCATATGCAGAATTGGAGTTCATTACTTGTGTCACACCACTACCCCTTATTCCCAAAAATCTTTAAAAGCACTCTAACTCGCGATCTGCGCACCTGGTATCACAATGTCTTCAATGGCGCTACAAGTTGATGTGCTAAGCATGTGGCTAGGGCAGAGCCCCCAAACCGCTTAGTGAACGGCCATTGCAGATTGTTTTGCCGCCACTTTAACACTACATTTCAGAAATGCGACGACTTTATATCAATAAGTTGCTAAATATTGTGCAGTCATTTCATAATTTCCAGCTCAACAGCGATATCTACATCTATTCAAAGGCTGATGGCGATCGCGCCAGCGACTCAATGTCCGCTCAAGCCTGATGTCATCCTTTGGCTTGGCTCACAACTGCCGCTTCAAAATCGCCGCTGCTGTCTCTAAGCATTAACAGCAGCGGCGATTTGGGCGTGACTTTGAGAAGATGTCTAGTTGGGCTAATCTATGCCGCTCCAGGAGGCGGTGCTGAAGGTGATGCACCGACCACTTCAGAGTCGGGCAGACTACCGCCCTCAGAAAAGTCTTCAGTTAAGGGCAATTTGAGGGTCAGATAGCGAATTACAAGATCACTTAGACGCATGGCTCGCTCCATTGGAGATACGGCATTGCCAGGACCTTGATAATTCATCTGAATATAGATGCCTTCGCGATGCTTCTGAATCTCGTAAGCTAAGCGACGTTTGCCGCGATGCTGCGTTTCTAAAATGGTGGCACCCTGCTCTTGCAGGATTTCTTGATAGCGTGCAATTTCAGTGTCTACAACCTCTTCTTGAATGTCGGGTCGCAGAATGTACATCGTCTCGTACATCATGTTTTTCATCGGCATGCTCCTTGTGGACAAATGGCCTTTCCCGGTATAAATGGCCTCAGGCAACCCTTTCGACAAGAGCGCGCTGGGTAACCGACCAAAAGGCAAGGATCTACAATCATACCAGTATTTGAAGGAATCCATGGCGCAACGCTACGTTCGAGTGCAATCGCAAACTGGCCCCCTCCACTATGGTCTGCTGCAGTCTGACCGCAGTGTACAGGTACTGGATGCGCCACCCTGGCTGCAAGGAGAAGTCACCGATACGGTGTTGGTGGCTGATAGCTATCAGCTGTTGGCCCCCTGTGCTCCGTCAAAAATTATTGCCGTCGGCAAAAACTATGCCAAACATGCGGCGGAAATGGGCGGCGATCTACCAGCCGAGCCGTTGCTGTTTATGAAACCTTCAACGGCAGTGATTGCAGCGGAGATACCCATCCTGTATCCGCCCCAGTCACAACGGGTGGATTATGAAGGCGAATTGGCACTGGTGATTGGAGAGCACTGCATTGATTGCAATGAGACCATGGCTCAAGATCGAATTTGGGGCTATACCATCGCTAATGATGTTACAGCTCGGGACTTGCAGGCCCGCGATCGCCAATGGATTCGGGCTAAGGGGTTCGACACCTTTTGCCCGCTGGGGCCATGGATTGTGCGTGAATTAAATCCGGAAGCCAAAATTCAAACTTTTCTAAATGACAATCCTGAGCCGGTGCAGAGAGGGGAAATCAACGATATGGTTTTTTCTCCCGAGTCGTTGGTGGCGTACATTAGCCAAGTCATGACTTTACTGCCTGGCGACGTCGTGTTGACGGGCACCCCGGCGGGAGTTGGCCCCTTAGCGATTGGCGATCGCGTGCGGATTGAGATTGAAGGCATTGGCTCCCTGGAGAATCCAGTGCAGGCTCGGCCCGTACCGGCCCAACTCCTCTCTATGGATTCGATGGACTCAGCTGAATCAATGGAATCAATGGAGTCTCAAAGCTGGTGAGTAACTCCTAGCTTCTGAGAGCAGGCCTCCAGCGCTCATTCAATTGTCAAACAAAAAGACGGCCTCTTGAATCAAGAAACCGTCTGTAACGTCAATGATGTCAGCGTTTATGCCTGAAAAGTCAAAAACCTTATCGTACCTGCATGTAAACCGCCTCAGACAAAGTGGGAATTTCAGCATACGCTCCCCGAATGGTCTGCACAACGGAGTAAACAATTGCTCCCAAAATGCCGAGGAGAACGACATTCAGAATGGTGTCAACAAACAACCCAGCGCCTAACGTGGGCACCAACACCATGGTCAGGATGATCTGCCCTAGAATCAACAAAATATCTAACAAAATGGCCTGCATCGTGTTGAAGCGAATGAAATGACTAATGTTAGTGTTGCGTACGACCAACGTTAGTAGCAGGATGAAGACAATTAGCCCCGCAAACGGAAATCCGGTATAGATCCGAATCAGTGGGCTCAGGGGCACCAAGATCAAGCCCAAGGCAGGAAACTGGTCGAACAACCCAATGCCAAATCGGATTGCAAAAGACATGCCTAATAGCGACACTTCAATCAAGGGAAGTAAGTAAGGCAGACAGGCAAAAAATCGATCTTGTGCTGTTGTGGTGCCACGCCAAGTCATTGAGAGTGCTTAGCCTCCGCTAACGATATTACATATGCTAACTGACAAATCGCGTGAGAGTAGAAACACGCCCTGGTTGTTTTATGAATTGCGCCTTGTTCAAATCACTGCTGTCTAACCGACATCCGCAATTTTGAAGCCCATTTGGCATTCATACTGTTGGGGTTGTCCTTCCTGAAAAGCCGCTAAGGAGCGCCCACAAGTAAGACGTCCATGGTGGAAGCGGGGCTGACCTTCTTGGTCAGCCATTAAACAGGTTTGGCAGACAGCATGGGGAGTGAGCAGTTGATCTTTCATCATGACAACCAACATTAGTCGGGCCTCCCATAGTGTTTCTAATGGTTTGTCTATTAAAGCCAGGTTTTTTATGCATTTACTCTAAATTAGCCCACCAGATAATCTGTGTGCAAAAATACACACCTTATTAATCCGTATATTCTTGAATGTGCCTGCATGCTGGTGATGGAAATCTCGCCGCACAGCAAATCGCCTGGTAACAGTCAGGACTGGTTCTCTGTCAAC
The DNA here is from genome assembly GCA_039185935.1 of Cyanobacteria bacterium P01_F01_bin.56. GTDB lineage: Bacteria > Cyanobacteriota > Cyanobacteriia > Phormidesmidales > Phormidesmidaceae > Halomicronema. The sequence goes on from JBCDAJ010000028.1 coordinate 3,987, forward strand.
CACCGAGCAAATTCTTGGGCGGGGGCAATACGAATGCCACTCTCGCCAATATAAGCGACCTCAGGCAGATATTCAGCCGGTGGGGTCTCTGGTGGACGAGCGACTTTATCAGCAATGCGGAGCTGAGTCGGGTCCATATGCAGGGTCATGATGCGACAGCGGTGATTCCCTTTGGCACCGGCATAAGCTAATCCCTTGAGACGACCCCAAACCACGATGTCGCCTTCGGCAACTAAGCTCCCGCCTGGATTGACATCTCCCAAGATGACGATCGTCCCCGCATGGCGAATTTCCATGCCTGAACGAATGGTGCTTTGCAGATATAAAGGGTCGTCTAGTGGGGTGCCGAGCTGTGGGGATGACTGCGTGAAATGGTTGACGAGTGGCTGTTGTTCTACCGAGTAGCCCGCTGTTGCCGCTGCCACAGCTGTCTGACGGCGGCTGGTATAGACTCGTTCGAGGTTTAAATCAGTTTCGGTGAGAGCATCGGCTATGGACTGTAGTTGTCGCGCATCGAGCAGGCGATCGCGGGCCTCTAAATACACTGGAGTCTGCGGCTGCCAAAAGCGTTCTCCAGCAGCGAGTCGATGTTTCAGTTGTTCCCAGACTTCTTCCCACGGTGACGTCATGGTGTGTGCGGGTTCTGCTGGGAGCAGCAATAGCATCTGCTCCCCTTGGGTTTTAAACCGCACCTGCAGAGCCGGGTCAACCTCGTCACTGGTCAGTTCATCAGCAGTCACTTCGGCAGGCAGTAGATCCACATTCTCTGGGGTAGAATCCAAACTCATAGTCGGCATCAGCATCAAGAAAAGACCGGTTTGTCATGCCATCTTAGAGCAGGATGTCTGTACTGTGTGGCGAGATTAAAAAGTTATTGCGACGGTTGCTGCTGGCAAGGAGCAGACAGTCATGAAGCCCTGGAGTTCTCTACATGCTCATCTCCATCAGACCCTGCGATCGCACGGTTCGGTCAGCCGTCTGACACTGTTGCCAAAGCAGGCTCGGGTGTTAATTGGCGTGTCAGGCGGCCAAGATTCTCAATGTCTATTGCAATTGCTGGTCGATTTACAGCCGAAATGGCAATGGCAGCTCCAGGCGCTCCACTGTAATCATCGCTGGCGGGCTGATGCCGCTGCCAATGCTGACTTTGTGGCGCAGTGGGCCGCGAACTTGAACGTGCCTTGCCTGATCAAAGTTGCCAATACTCCGCCAGCGAGTGAAGCCGCGGCCCGTGAATGGCGCTACCAGATGTTTGCCCAGACGGCTCAGGCACTCGGCTATACCCACGTCGTGACTGGTCATACCGCTAGCGATCGCGCTGAGACACTGCTATTCAACCTAGTGCGTGGTAGCGGATTAGAGGGGTTGCAGGCCTTGAATTGGCAGCGATCGCTCCACCCTGAGTTGCCTGAACGTGCCCTCGTGCGGCCGCTGCTGGATGTCACGCGTGAACAAACAGGCCAGTTTTGTCGAGACTTTGGCATTCCTGTTTGGGAGGATGTGACCAATGGCGATCGCACCTATCGTCGTAATCGGTTGCGGTTAGATGTATTGCCGATGTTGCGAGCACATTTCAACCCCCGAGTAGACTCGACCTTAGCCCAAACGGCGGATATTCTGGCTGCCGAAGTGGCCTATTTAAATGCGGAAGCTGACCGTATTTATGCCCAGTGTGTGGTGGACCAACAAATCCAACGGCGATTGCTGCAGGCCTCACCACTGGCCCTACAGCGCCGGGTCATTCGTCGATGGTTGATGACTCAACTACCCACCGCGCCCCAGTTCGCTCAGGTCGAAAAAGTGCTGATCCTGCTGGCAGCCCCCCATCGCAGTCAAACCGACCCTTTACCTGGTGGGGCGATCGCTGTCGTTGACGACCCGTGGATTTGCTTACGAGCTAGAGCCGAATGAAGGGCGATGACATGCTCTAGTTGAGGTCAGCAAACCCGTACCGTTGCCTACTGGAGGAGTCTGGGCCCGCTATACTGACGGGGGAGTAACAGGAGCACCGAAGGTTTTGGGCGTTGATCTGCGCAGCTACGTATACATTGACAGTCTGCAACCGCAGCACGCCGCTTACATGGGAACGGTTTCCGTGGGATTTCTGCCATTACCGGGTGATTCCTCTCTGTGGCTTGAAATTTCACCCGGTATTGAAGTTAATCGCTTGATGGATATCGCATTGAAAGCTGCTGTGGTGCGTCCGGCCGTACTCATGGTTGAGCGACTATACGGCACGTTAGAGATTCACTCTAGCAGTCAGGCCGAGATCCGGGCTGCTAGTCAGGCCATGCTAGACGTGCTGGGGGTTGATCGGCGCGATTGCCTGCGTCCTCGCATCAAATCTAGTCAGGTTATTCGCAACTTAGATTCTCACCATGTGCAGTTAATTAACCGCACCCGTCGCGGCAATATGATTGTGGCAGGCCAAACCTTGTATGTTTTTGAGGTAGAACCAGCGGCCTATGCTTCACTAGCCGCCAACGAAGCGGAGAAAGCCGCTCTCATCAATATTTTACAGATTAACTCGGTCGGCAGTTTTGGCCGTCTATATTTAGGGGGCGAAGAGCGTGATATTTTAGCCGCTCAGCAAGCTGTGCTGTCTGCAATGGAGAGTTTACCGGGTCGCGATCGCACTGATTTTCGTGATGAATAAATGCACTCTGAAGGGTCTGTTCTTAATTGAGTGCCCGGCTATGAAATGCCTGTCAAAAAAGGAGTGCAGCGTTATCGATTGATCTCGCTAAACTTGGGATTGCTGTACTCCCCAGTGATGCTCACGTAACGCCCTGGTGCACGGGAATTGTAATGTGGAACGCGGTGCCCTGACCTGGTTGCGATTCACAGGTCAAGGTACCTCGGTGCTGTTCGGTCACGATTTGATAGCTGATGGAGAGGCCAATGCCCGTTCCTTTGCCGATGGGCTTGGTGGTGTAAAACGGTTCAAAAATGCGCTGTTGCTGCTCCATAGGAATACCAGACCCATTATCAGCAATGGTGATGCCCACTTCATCATTGGGTAAGAGAGTGGTCGTGATGACGAGCTTTGGTAACTCAGACTGCAAGCCGACAGCAATCTGCTCATCCAGCGCATCAATCGCGTTGCTGAGCAAATTCATAAAGACTTGGTTGAGTTTGCCCGCATAACACTCCACTGGGGGCAAATTATCATAACGCTGCTCTAGCAAAATCGCGGGACGATCGCCGTGGGATTTGAGCCGATGCTGCAATATCATCAGCGTGCTATCCAGCCCATCATGCAGTTCAACTGCTTTGAGGTCGGCTTCATCCATGCGTGAGAAAGTGCGCAGTGACGCAACAATGCTTTTAATGCGTTCAGCCCCAATTCGCATAGATTCCAGCAGTTTGGGAAAGTCTTCAACCAAGAAATCTAGATCAATGTCCTCCATGACCCGTTGCAAGGCGGCTGGCGGCTCCGGAAAGGTTTGTCGATAGCAGGCCATCAAAGTCAGCAGATCTTCGGCGTATTCCGCTGCGTGCAGAATGTTGCCGTCGATAAAGCTCACTGGATTATTGATTTCATGGGCCACGCCAGCGACTAATTGCCCCAGACTCGACATTTTTTCTGTTTGTACCAGTTGCGATTGAGTCCGCTGTAGTTCGGCTAGTGTCGCCTTCAGGTCAGCAGCTTGTTGGCGCGCTCGCACCGCATTTTCAGTCGCTTGTTGATACAGCTCTGCCTGCCCGATCGCAATGCCGACTTGATCAGCTAAGGCTTTCAGCAGGGCGATTTCCCCTGCTATCCAATGGCGAGGAGCGCGGCACTCATGGGCAATGAGTAAGCCCCAGAGCTGTTTGTGCAGCAAAATAGGCACGATCAGCTTTGATCGCACTTGCAGTTTTTCGAGATATTGCACACAGCTGTTCTCTAGCCCAGCTTGATAAATATCGGCAACCTTGCAAACGTTTCCCTGGGCATGATAATTCGCTAGCGTCTCCGGAAAGCAGTGATCTAAACCTCTTTCGCCCAAGATGGATGGCCAACCCGGCTCGCAGTCTTCAACGATCACTTCTCCCGTCCAGTCTGGTTGGAACCGATAGACCACGACGCGGTCAGTGATGAGTTGACTGCGTACCGTTTCTACTGTGGTTTGCAGCAGGGGCATGAGCTCTAGCGAGTCACGGATTTGCATCGAAATGCGATTAATTAAGCCCTGTCGTCGGGCTAGCTCTTGTCGTTGCGTCTCTGATTGTTTGCGACGAGTAATGTCGGTAAGTACACCGTCAATGAACTGCACGGTGCCAGTGTTGTCAGTAATGGGTTGCCCCGTTTCCAATACCCAGCGAGTCTGGCCATCGGCGTGCATCACCCGATACTCAGATGCAAAGGGTTGACGACGGGCGATCGCCGTGGCGACCTCATGGTCTACCCGCTCTCGATCAGCTGGATGAATGAGCCGCCAATCTTCTTGATGGATGGGATGATCAAGGGGGTAGCCTGTGATGTCGGCGATCGCCTCACTTTGGAATAGCAGCGTGAAGTTCTGGTCAGCCCGACAGCGATATACCGCACCGGGAATGTTATTTACCAGCGTGCGGTTGCGCTCTTCACTCTCTTTTAGAGCGGCTTCCGCCTGCATGCGATCAGTAATGTCAACGACGGTACCCATTAACCCCAACATCAAGTCATCGGGATCACGCCAGAGACCCACGCGCTCTTCGACCCAGCGGATCGTGCTGTCACCGAGGACGAGCCGATAGTGAATCTGATATTCACGACCGGTTCTAATGGCTTGACTCGCAGCTTGTTTGAGCTGTTCGCGATCGTTGGGATGGACATTCTGTAAATAAGTGGTAAAAGTGTCACAAAAGCTGACAGCAGTGGACTCAAAGAGGGTTTCCGGTTCGGTTGTCCAGGCCATCTGATCGGTGGCTAAATCCCAAGTCCAAACTCCCATCCCTGAAACCTGAAGGGCCATCCGTAGCTGGCGCTCGTTTTCACGATAGGCCTCTTCAATCGTTTTGCGTTCTGTGACGTCTAGTAAAACGCCGCAAAAAACAACGTCGCCTAGCTCTTGAGGCACCGGCATGGCATCCAAACGCCACCAGCGAGTTTCGCCCTCTAGAGTGACCATCCGGCCTTCGAACTGCCAAGCCTTTAAGGTCTTAGCCGCTTCATGCAGGGTGGCCTGAAAGCGCTGATTGTCGCGCGGATGGAGCCGATCGACGAAGGTTTGAGCATCGGCCATTACTGCAGTCGGCGTCAAGCCCGTCAACGCTTGGATGCGATCGCTGACAAAATCAATCGCATACCCAGCGTCCAAAACTCGCAATTGCATCAAGGCCCCAGGGAGGGTTTCGGTAATGGTGCGAAAGCGCATTTCATTGTCAGCGATCGCTTGTTCCATCACCGCTTGTTCAATGGCGGCGGCTTCTACCTGCTTGCGGCTCGTGACGTCTATCATCACGCCGTCCCAAATCACCTCGCCAGTCGAGCAAATCTGTGGTCGACCAATCGTTTGTAGCCAACCGACCTGACCACTGGGCCTGAAATAGCGACCTTCCCACCGCCAAGGCTCTAAGGTTTCTGCCGACTCTAGTAAGGTGTGGTCAAAATGAGCGCGATCAAGGGGATGAATTTGACTCAGTGCCTGGGTAGCATCGGCCAAGATGACATCCGACGCTAAGCCAAAGACTTCATGTGCCCCGGAACTCACGAAGGTAAACTGAACGTCGCTTTGAGTCGGGCGACAAAGTTGATAAATGACCGCTGGTACATTCGCTAGCAATGCTTGCAACTGGGGTCTTTGCCAAGGTTCTGTCGTCTCTGTTAAGGCCGCATTAGCATCAGAGGGCAGCAGTTCCAGATAACAAATAAGCAATTGGCCATCGGCAGCCAGTTGGGTGCGACGAACGGCATTATGTTTGACCTCAACACTCTGAGGAATGACAACGGTTACCGGCGAAGTCACCTCACGACCGTACCAAGCATTCATGTCTAAAGCTTCTAAGCGTTGAGCGATCGCAGGCGATAACAAATCGGTTTCCGTGGCGGCTGCCAATGCTGGGGGCGTCTGACCCACGAGGCGATAGCATGCTTGATTAACAAATCGCAATCGCTGCTCTCGGTCTTTGACATATATCGCTGTGGGAGCGCCATCAAGTGCCTGGTAGAGCACATCCTGCATCACCGGCGAGACTTGAGCAGCATGGGTTGTCGACTTAGAAAGGGGGAGCGCCATAAGCTGTCTAAATCTAGTCTCAACAACAGGGGCAGCCATCGTAGACGCTATTGACCACCCAGAAGGATTGTCTAGGAAGGCGAGCCAGGGACAAATATCGAGGACCAGCCTCACCATTCTTCACGGTGATGCGATTGCAGCCGGTATAATCCCCAATTGCTCTGATGGCTGACGGCCCGGTGCTGATGCCTCACCTCGACTAAACGGTCACACGATGACCGGTCTTGCTTCTAAGCATGCCCAATCAGCCCCTGCTGCAACCTCATAATTCTGACTTACACATCCCTGAGTTGATAACCCAGCGGTGAAGAGCATGGCCATCTTTAAGGGCCGCAGTACCGGTATAGGCTGAGTGGTGACGATGCAGTTGCCTTGACTCAGTCGCCACATTTGCGAGAGAGCGTAATGCACGCAGTACTCAACTAGCTATGTGCTACTGCCGAGGTCGCCAAACTCGGGGGCAGAGGTGATGTCGTTACTCCAAACATCTGTAGGTATCGTTAGCGGCGGTTGTGAATGAGACCAGACTTGCTGTCTAGAGCTGGTTTCAACCCTGAGACGAGACAGTTGACGCGGGCGCGTTAGCGTCTATCCCACAAGGTTTCTAAAGTTGATTTAATGACACGCTCTAGGAGGCTGGCTCAGCAGTTTACGCTCACACTGGGGTGAATATTTTTCCCACAGCCTTTCCCAAAGTTATTAAAGTTCATACCCATGACAGCGATCACTCGCGATCGCCCACAGGTTTACAGTTACGCTCAAGCGCCCTAAAAACCCTTGACATCAACCTTTAACCACTGCAAATGGATCCTCTATAGCACCCATCTGTTAAGAAATATTTCTTAAATTTAATCTTGGTTGCGGCTCTCAGGTAGCTGACTAGATCACCAAAGTAGAGGTGGTAGGTTGAGAACTGTTAATATCCCGCTTGTTTCAAAAACATGTATCAAAAGCAAGAGAAAGACTGGTTCGGTTCCTTTGTAACGGCTGCTCTTGGCGCTGGCATCATCACTTCACTAGCAGTTGCACAAGGCCAAGATCCATGGCTAGCGATAGGAATCACCGGTTTTGCCGCAGGCGTGGCTGTCGCTTTTGACCGCTTAATGTGAAGTGTTTCTGAATCAAACAATGGTTGAAATGCTTAAAGTTCTGATATTTCAATCTTTTTGAAGTTTTTTGTAGAGCTTTAACCTACGGCGCTCTTTTGTCAGAATTAAGGTGTCTTGAGCGTCAAGTGGGTATCTTTCAGGCAGCATAGCCAACACTTCTTCTGGTTGGCAGTATGGCCTATGGCAGCACCCAAAAGTCGAATTTGAGACCGTGTAGCGGTCAGCTTTTTTAGGCATAACGTCGCTGTCAGGATGGTCGAAAGTGTGAAGGATCTAGAGCGTGAAAGTTTATGGCAGGTGGTACGGATGCGATCGCGGTCAGAGTGCCTACTGTGTGAGTGTTTTACCTAAGTCTGCTGGTTTCATATCAAGCTCAAGAGTGATTAGCTTAGTAGTGCTATTCAACGGCAGTATTGGAACGGCACGATTGACTGCAAACGGGAAGGCAGGCCTATTCTGGGATGAACTACCTGTGGCGGCTATTGATACGCTGAAGGAATAATTCTCAACATAGCAACCCTCTACGCCCATGTCGTCTGTCACCCTGATTCAGCATCCCCTCATTCAGCACAAGCTGACTCTGATGCGGCAAAAAGATACCAGTACTGCGAAGTTTCGTCAGCTGCTCGGCGAAATCAGTATGTTGCTGGCCTACGAGGTCACCCGCGACATGCCGGTAGAGAAGGTGGCGATCGAAACGCCCCTGTCCACAATGGATGCCCCCATGCTGGCGGGTAAAAAGCTGACGCTGATTTCGATTATGCGGGCGGGGCAAGGCATTCTCGATGGGATGTTGCAACTCATGCCCTCGGCCCGCGTTGGCCATATCGGCCTCTATCGCGACCCGCGCACCCACATTCCGGTGGAGTATTACTTCAAGGTGCCGACGGATGTGCACGAGCGCGACATGCTCGTCGTCGACCCGATGCTCGCTACCGGCAACTCTGCCGTCGCCGCCGTCTATCGCCTCAAAGAAACCCAACCCCACTCCATAAAATTTGTCTGCCTCCTCGCTGCTCCTGAAGGCATCGAACACTTCCACTCCGAACATCCCGACGTGCCCATCTTTACCACTGCCATTGATGAGAAGCTTGACGAACACGGTTATATCTTGCCGGGGTTAGGGGATGCGGGCGATCGCATGTTCGGTACCAAATAAGTCCAGTTGCAAGCTAGCTATGTTGTACGGGGATTTTTCAAACTTGGTGCCATTCGGGGTTTAGCAGTCTGATATTTCCTCTAGAACATCGCTGGCTTTTTAGTCACCACATTGCTTGCGTTGGCGTTGGATGTTGTTTTGCAAGTCCTTGGTGAAACCCATATCGGTAGTGGCAGCGAGGCGATCGCGCTGCTACTGCTAAATGACAAAAATCACGTGAGTGCCAGATGTAGTTTTAGCGCCGTATCTACTTGTGCCATCAGTGGAGAATCCAAATGACCGGCGATCGCCTCGGCTAGCCGCTGCACTGAAATTGTGCGGATCTGTTGCGCCTGCACTTTAGAGGGTTTGGGCAGACCACTCTCTTCAGGCTGAATCAACACCTCAAAAGGATAAACCCGACTTACATTAGAGGTGATCGGTAGAATCGTCACGGTACTCGCAGCACGATTATTAGCGTTGTTGCTGACAATCAATACCGGGCGGCGTTTTGCGATTTCTGACCCCACAGTGGGATTCAGATTGGCGTAATAAATTTCACCACGCTTCATCGCTTAAGCCATCTGCGATTGTGACATCCCAAGCGGGATCAACTTCTTGGGCGGCTTCGCGATAGGCCGCCTCTAGCTCTTGCGATCGCAATAACTCTAATGCCTGTTCAATCACCTGAGAACGAGACTTACACTGGTGGGCTGTTCTATAGCTTTCGACAAACTCTAATAGGGAGGTTGGCAGCGAAACAGAAACTTTTGTCGACCGCATTGTCATACCTTGGGTAAGAAAAAGTTTCTTATTTAGAGTAGCAAAGTTGATATCCATGTGAGACGGCAACATTTTTACGCGCCACATTGCTTGCGTTGCCGCTGAATTGTGTTTTGCAAGTCTTTGATAAAACCCATGTCGGCATCGGCAGCGAGGCGATCGAATTTGCGTTGGAAGTGGTCGATGAGTGAACTGGAGCAATTACTCATGCAAAATTAAACATGTGACACTCGAAACTAGCAACCAGTAGTCAGTGTTTGCTTATGCAACCCCTTGAAAGAATTACCCTAAATCCTGAAGTGATGGGCGGCAAGCCTTGTATTCGCAGGCTGCGAGTCACCGTTGGCATGATTGTTGGGCTTTTAGCAAGTGGGCGTTCTATCGACGATGTACTGAGCGCCTATCCTTATTTGGAAATTGAAGACATTTACGAAGCCCTGGCCTACGCTGCTTGGCGAGCCGAAGAGGTTGAAGTGCCTTTCGCCTCTGCATGAAAATTGTTGTGGATATGAACTTGTCGCCAGACTGGGTAAGTAGGTAGGCAAAATTAATTACAGGAAAAAGCAGTTGAAGCCAACTGAATACAGTCATTTAGTCTGTAAATATTTCTGCACAGGTACTTAACCAGTTCTGAAAAAGACTGGGCATGATGCTGTTCATTGGTCCACGGTTGGTGACCCAGGTGCCAGTGATAAAGTCATCATGACTTGGGCGGTAGAGAACAATTTTGTCGTTTTTACTCACGACCTCGACTTTGGGGCCATCCTTGCCAGCAGTCAGCTCAAAACCCCGAGCGTGATCCAATTGCGGAGTCAGAATATCTTGTCCAATACCGCTGCAAATGTTTTGCTCAACGCCCTTGAACAGTTCACAACTCAATTAGCATCAGGTGCTTTGATCACCATTGATGAAAACAAAATACGAGCCAGAATTTTACCTATTCGCTGAAGCATAAGAGTCACGTATGCTTTTAGGCGGCCAGTGAAGGATTGGCCAGAATCATTTTCCCGTATGTTGCGAGAGTCCCCACAGCGGTAATATCAACCGCCACACTGTTTGCGTTGTCGTTGGATCTTGTTCTGCAAGTCCTTGGTGAAGCCCATGTCGGCATCGGCGGCGAGGCGATCGAACTCGCGCCGGAAGTGGGCCGCAACGGTGGAGTTGCGGATGACGAGTAGGTCTTCATCATTGGTATGGTTGGCGGCGGCGCTCCAGTTATGGGAGCCGATAATGATGGTGTGATTATCGATGAGCGCAAACTTGTGATGCAGCTTGTCGCCTTCTGGCAGGTTGGGGGTGCCAACAGTGGCGATGGGTTGTGTCCACGGGCGGTTGTAGGCTTCGTATTTGCAGCGGTGGTCGGGGATGGCAGTGCCGAGCATGTCTAGCGCTTCGCTGTAGCTGCGATAGATAAAGTTGCTATCCACTAGGGCTTGCACCGTAACGCCGGACTGCGCTTGTTGGGCGAGGCGATCGCTAATCCCCTGATCCGAAAATACAAACAGTGCCAAATCAATACGGCTACTGGCTTGGGTCAATGTTTGGCTGATCAATCCATTCACGCTCTGGCTCCAGGGTTGCGTTTCAGAAACGGGAGAGAACTGCACGGTGATCTGGGAACCGGGGATGTTGACAACATTGGGCGATCGCAGCGGCTTTTGCAGACCAAACAGGCTATCTTGTTTGCCCTTGGGGCCATCGCCCCACATCAGATTGAATTCTTCTTCCATCACTGCTGCCAGTTCTGGGCTTTGGATTTGCAGTAGAGCGTTGGCGTTGCCGCGACTTTCCTCAGCGGCGAAGTCACCGTGAACTCCAGAGGTCGTCCAATTGGCGGAGCCGAGCAGTACGGTGCGACCATCGATCACCATGAACTTGTGGTGCATCAAACCACTCCCTTTGGAACCGTCGGCAGTGTCGTCCAGCAGCGGTACGTTACCCCGCGTCAGAATGCGGATGGCATCTCGCTGATCTAGTTCTTCTGCCGTAATCTTGCCGTTACCGTTGGCGTCAATGAGCAGTTGCTTTTCTGACTGTTTAGCTTGTTGGTATTCGTCCATTTGGCCAGACTGAAACTCGTTCAGCGGTTGCCAGACCCGGTTGTATTGATTTTCTAAAATGATGCGCACTTGGATGCCTGCCTGGGCGCGATCGCGCAGCGCCAGTGCCACCTTGGGCAGATTGATTTCCTGTACGGCGACGTTAATGGACGTGTTGGCAGTGGCGATAGCGGCCAAAATCACCTGCTCTAAATCATCTCCATGTCGCTGGATCCGGCGATAGGGTTCGGTGTATGCACTCGCCTGAGACTGGTTGAAATAGACCTGAATGTAAGGATCTTGCGGTAACGGTGACGCCAGTGACGGACGACTAAACACCGGCATCAACCAATAATGAACTGCCAGTATGAACAAGATTGTGCCCAGTAGCAAAGCGCCCAGGCGACCGTGTTGATGAGTGAGATGCATAGCCTGATCTTGTGGTGAAGCGATTGGATCTAGTGCGCCCAAGCAAGAGCTGACCCTAACCCCGCAAGATTGCGGAAATTTCCGCCATAGAGCCTCAGGATTGCCATTTCCTGCGCTAGACTTTGAACCCGCGAGGTGCGACACTTGCGGAATTGTCAGGAAATGCTGGCACCGATGCGTCTATCGCAACGTCACTGAGTATCTACGCAGTTTCTCCATAAGGAGACATGAGGTTGAGAGTTGATTGGCTAATTCCCACGGGGCTGGCAGTCACCAGTGCGCTGGTGTATACCTTGCCAGCAGAGGCAACACAGTTACGGTTCTGGCGGTTTGATTCACCAAGAAATCAGTTGGTTTTCACGACCGACTCGCCGGTGCAGCCTCGTGCCCAAATGGTATTTAACCCTACTCGTGTCGTGATTGACTTGCCAGGCACTACGTTAGGTCGTCCTTCTCAGCGTCAAGCTGTTGGCGGTGCCATTCGGGAAGTGCGATCGGGTCAGTTTGACTCGCAAACAGCGCGCCTGGTCATTGAGTTTGCACCGGGCTACACCATCAATCCCCGTGAGGTCGAGGTCCGGGGCGTGCGCAGTAATGAATGGGTCGTGCAACTGCCCCAGCCTGAGCAATCTAGCAGCGTCGCTGCACCTGGTCTCAGCGGTAACTCTGTCACCGGTGAATACTCTACTAATGGGGCAAGGACCTTTTTGTCGGGTGTAGTGGCGACTGCTGACGGCTTTTTCATTCGTACCAGCGGCGAAATTCCTACTATCGATTTAGATCGAGTCGGTGAGCCAGGTGGCGAACGGCAAATTATTATTGACCTTTTTGACAGTTCTATTTCGCCTTTTTTAAGGGCCGAAGCGTTGCCCAACAATCGTTATAGCGTCAGCCGTTGGGACATTACCCAAGACCCCCAGCGCAACCTCACCCGCGTTGTCATGACCCTGGCTCCGGGCAGCCCCGATTGGGAAGTCACGCCCACCAACATTGGTAGTCAGACCGGTATTGTGCTGGTACCACCCAGTGGCGTTTCTATCATCTCGGTGCCTGATAATCCCTCTCAGGGTAATCCGCAGATCGCAGTACCGCCGAACTCTCAGCCTTCAACTCAAATTCCACAACCGACTCGTCCGCCGCAATCGACGACACCGACCTTTCCGCCGCCGCTGAACAATGGTCGTGTCCGAGTCGCTATTGATCCCGGGCATGGTGGGCGTGATCCAGGTGCTGTCGGCATCGGTGGCCTCCAAGAAAAGAATGTTGTTTTCCCGGTGTCGCTGCGGGTGGCTGAGTTATTGCGCGAGGCCGGTGTCGATGTCGTCATGACTCGCAATTCTGACGTGACCTTAGACCTCGAACCTCGGACCATCATCGCCAATAACGCGAATGCTACTGTCTTTCTCAGCATTCATGCCAATGCCATCAGCTTGAGTCGCCCTGATGTCAATGGTGTGGAGACTTATTACTACTCGGCAGCAGGCCGCCAGTTGGCTAATGTGATTCATGCGAATGTACTGCCCGCCTCGGGGTTTGGCGATCGCGGTGTCAAGCAAGCCCGCTTCTACGTTCTCAGAAATACAGCAATGCCTGCTGCGCTGCTGGAACTCGGCTTTGTGACTGGGGCCAACGATGCTCCCAGACTGCAAGATCCGGCCTGGCAAGAGAACATCGCCCAAGCGATCACTCGTGGCCTGCTGCAATACCTTGAACCTTATCGGCGATAGCGCACTAGTGAATCAGTTGTATGGAACCTGTTTGAGATCTCTAAGCAGGAGCTGCTAGGGGAGTTGCGTTTATAGCGGCATGCAGGCTAATCAAGTACAGAGGGATTCCACACAAAAAAGCATCGAAGCTTGAAAGTGTACTTAACCAAAGTGAACACCGCTATAAATAACATCCCACCGACCCTGCTACCCATCCACCCTGCCACAGTCTTTTATTTTCAAGTCGATCCCTAGGCGCTTGAACATGAGTCTAATAAAGTACAGATCGAGTTGAGCTTTGGCATGGTCGAGGGTGCCCTCAAAGTTCTTCGTTCAACGCTTACACCGTTCCATCCAAGCCTTCGAGCGCTCCCCTACTCACCGCGCCTTGACGGGAATAAACCCCGTTTTACTGGCTGCTGCTTTCGCCGCTTTAGAGGGCTGCGGTAAAAGCTCAAATTGAATCGTACTCATGATTGGCGGATATAGCGATCCGCCATCAGGTCAGGACAGTTGTAATTTCTGAAAGCAATATACAGCAAGTGTTCTGATTCCGAACTCCGTAGGGCTCTGGCCTGCCCGAAGGGTATGCAGAATTCCGCATTCTGCTATATCAATATGCAGTTGGGTGAGAAGATCCAGACTGCTAAAATTCTTGTGTGACGAGCTTTTTACAGCCAGCCGTATCAAGTGATCTTGAAGGGGCATATCCCACTGTGGCCTGTTAGTCCTACTCGCGGGTAGGATATTTGCCCTAAAGGCATTGTATGGATTGATCAATCCCGGATGTGCTCTTCTGAATGCTTGAAATTGGTGTCCGGTCTGCATTGCCATTTCGCGTTCTGACCGCCGCATGCCAAATTCTGCTGTATCTGGTGTGTATTGTAATTCCTGAGGACTGTACTTTCCCGCCAGGGAATTCGACCGTCGCATGACCGAATTCCACAATAAAAAAGAGGCTCAGATGAGCCTCTTTTTTAAGTCATATAACGGCGCTTTTCGCTATGCTAGCGGCGCCATCCTGACCGCATTGGTAGTCAGGACTTCCTGTAGCTCTTCCGAATCCACCGTTTCTTTTTCAACAAGCATGTCGGCAAGCTTGTCGAGAATGGCACGATTTTCCACCAGCACCTGCTTGGCACGCTCATAGGCTTGGTCAACTAGTTGACGCACCTCAGAGTCAATGATGGCGGCGGTTTCCTCAGAAAAGTCACGTTCAGCGGTGATATCACGACCGAGGAACATGTTGCCCTGCTGGCGACCCAAAGCAACGGGGCCGAGTGCGCCACTCATCCCAAAGCGAGTGATCATCTGACGAGCTACGCGAGCCACCTGCTGCAGGTCGTTAGAAGCACCGGTTGTAACTTCTTCATTGCCGTAGACAATTTCTTCAGCAATGCGGCCACCGAGCGCAACAGCCATTTGATTTTGCAAATAAGCGCGTGAGTATAAGCCAGACTCTAAACGCTCTTCACTCGGAGTGAACCAAGTCAAACCACCCGCGCGGCCTCGGGGAATGATGCTGATTTTCTGCACAGGGTCATAATCAGGCATCAAAGCACCGACAAGAGCATGGCCAGCTTCGTGGTAAGCAACCAGTTCCTTGCGGCGTTCGCTCATGACGCGGTCTTTCTTTTCAGGCCCGGCAAGTACGCGATCAATCGCATCATTCACCTCATCCATCGAAATCTCAGTGAGATTGCGACGAGCGGCGAGAATGGCGGCTTCGTTCAACAAGTTAGAAAGATCGGCACCGGTAAAGCCAGGCGTACGACGAGCAATCTTATCGAGATCAACGTCCTTAGCAAAGGTCTTGCCACGGGCATGCACTTGCAGAATCTCGGAACGACCAGCAAAGTCTGGGCGATCGACCACGACCTGACGGTCAAAACGGCCTGGACGCAGCAAGGCAGAGTCCAGAACATCAGGACGGTTAGTCGCCGCAATGATGATGATGCCAGTATTCCCTTCGAAACCATCCATTTCGGTCAGCAACTGGTTTAACGTTTGCTCACGCTCATCATTGCCGCCGCCGAGACCGGCCCCCCGCTGACGACCAACGGCGTCAATCTCGTCAATAAAGACGATACAAGGCGCATTGTTCTTCGCCTGCTCAAAGAGGTCACGGACGCGAGAAGCACCAACACCCACAAACATTTCGACAAACTCAGAACCGGAGATGGAGAAGAAGGGAACGCCAGCTTCACCGGCAACGGCTTTGGCGAGCAGGGTCTTACCCGTTCCAGGTGGCCCGACTAGCAGCACGCCCTTAGGAATCTTGGCACCGACTGCCGTAAAGCGATCAGCATTTTTTAGAAAGTCGACGACTTCAGTCAGCTCCAGCTTGGCTTGCTCAATGCCTGCAACATCACCAAAAGTCACTTGGGTTTGCGGCTCCATCTGTACCCGCGCCTTGGACTTACCAAAGTTCATAGCTTGGTTGCCAGGACCGCTCTGAGCTCGTCGTAATACAAAGAATAGGACAACCAGCAGCAGTACTGGAATTAGCAAAGTACTAAAGAGACGTACGAGAACACTGTCGTCATTTTGTGGGAAGACAGCGATATCGACATCGTTCGTTTCGAGGGTGCTAATCAACTCAGGGTCGTTGGGCAGATTAACCGTGACTTGGCCACCGCCAGAAGGGTCGGTAAATCGGGCTTGGCTGCGATCAGCACTGATGCTGACGCGCTCGATCTGGTTATTTTCAACGGCATCCAAGAACTGGCTATAGCGCCAAGTCTGGGACTCTTGGCCAGGATTATCAAAAATTGCTGTTGCTAGAGCAATGACGACTACGACCAGTAGCGCATATAGCCCTGCGTTTCTCCACCGTTTGTTCACGGGGTCATGCCTCCAAACACTTCAGAAATTGGCTTTTTTACTGAGAAGCTCATTTCACCAGAGCCCTCAGTCGACTTGAGCTAAACAGGTAGTCCTAACTTGATTGAATATATTATTAACTTATGTTAACCCATCTTTAGGGTTTCAGGCGGTCACAGTCTGCCAAGCTTTAGTTAATTGCTGTGTTTTGCCCTTCTCAGGATTGTAGTTCACAGACGCAGTGCCCTGCAGGACAGTGTGAATCGGGATCACTTCTATCACGCTGTTTGTGTAGGCAAGATACGTAAACTGGGCGATACGGTCAGCGTCCCAAGCGCCGGTATCAGGGGCTTGATGATGACCTTGCAAGCCTTGAATGAGGCGCGATCGCAGTGTTCCGGGTAAAATTCCGCCTGCTAGCGGTGGCGTGTACCATTGCCCATCGGCCCACCCCCATAGGTTGCCAGTGCTGGTCTCTAACCAGTGGCCGTACCGATTCACCAAAATCGCGGCTTGGGCGTTGGCCCGGTGAGCTGCTTGCAACGCTAACCAGCAACCTAAATAGTTGCCTGTTTTGTGACCCGGTAGCGATCGCTGGTAGTCGGCACTGTCGGCAACCCAGGCCGTGATCCCGGTCGTTTGCCAGGTTTTGAGATGGGCCGGTAGCGATCGCCCCACAATTAACTCCCGCCCGTCGGGAAAGATCGTCACCCGTAATACCGGATAGTGTTGTATCAGTTGCTCAGCGCCTTGCTGCACCCGCTGCCAATCAGGTTCCGGCCATTGAAAGGCCTGGAGCGATCGCGCTAGCCGCTGCTGATGGGCATCCCAGGCGGTCCACGGATGGCCGAGATGGTGCTCATATACCCGCAGCGTTGTGAACACCGTCGCGCCAAAGAGCAAACCTGGATCTTGATAAGGCAGCGCCAGGGTGTCGCTGAGCATCAGGTGTCCGTTGTACCAATACTGACTTTGTAAAGACACGGTGGGATTCCTACAGCACGGATGGGCCTGTGATGGCCTTGAGTCTCCAACCCGATCACTGAGCATCTGAATATTTAATGCTCAAATTCAGATATTCAGCCTCCACAGTGGATAGACTTGGCCATGAAGATGGCAAAACGGTCAAGGCGGCGCCACTCTGTTTTGATGAGTCTGGTTACGCTGAGATATCTGCGGCTAACACAGCAATATTTTAAGCAGGGGGTCTTTATGCTACCGGACAGTCTCCAGTCCGTAAACGGTCTGCTACTCGACCTCAACGGCGTATTCTATGTGGGCAATCGCATCTTGCCAGGGGCTCAGGCGGCGATCGCCGCGCTGCAAACTAGCGGTTTGCCCCATCGCTATGTCACCAACAACACGACGCAATCAACGCAGTCGATGAGTCAAAGCCTGGCAGCCATGGGCTTGGCGATCGCTCCCTCAGAAATCATCACGGTGGCTTCGGCAGCGGTGATGTACTTACGGCAAATGGGCAAGCCCAAAATTTATCCCCTAGTCGCCGAAGATGCCAAGCAAGATTTCGCTGAATTTACTTGGTCCGATACCGACGCCAATGTCATTGTGGTGGGCGACATTGGTGACGATTGGAACTATCGTCTGATGAATCGCGCCTTTCGCCTGATGATGAAGGGAGCCCAACTCATTGCGCTGCACCGAGGCAAATATTGGCAGTGGGAGGCCGGACTGCAGTTAGATATTGGTGCGTTTGTTGCCGGACTGGAATATGCAACGGATCAAACGGCGATCGTCGCGGGCAAACCCAGTCCGTTTTTCTATCAAATGGCGCTGGAGCAGCTAGGTATGCCAGCAGCGGAAGTAGCAATGATTGGAGATGACTTGGAAGCTGATGTCAAAGGAGCCCAGGACGCTGGTATGAAGGGAGTCGTGGTAAAAACCGGTAAATATCGCCCTCATTTAGCCGCCAAAATAAGTGTGACGCCAGAGGGTGAATTAGAGACAATCAAATCTATCACTGATTGGCTTGACTAATTCAGGTTTCCAAATATTCAGAAGGCACTTTACCAGACAGAGATGGAGAGCCTGGTGTCCAATCGTTTGATACAGGAGAGAGCTGATCTTCTAAACATGAAAACTAAGAATGGATTCTATAAAAATTGCTTTTTGTGATTTCCCTGGCCCGTTCAACCCAGAAAAAATTATTAAGCTTTTGAAGAAGCGATTTTATATTGTTATCGACCAAAAAGATCCAGATTACTTAATCTACTCGGTTGCAGGAAGTAAGTTCTACAACTTTGGCAAAAATGTAGTCCGTATCTTCTTTACTGGCGAAAATATTATCCCTGATTTCAACCTATGTGATTACGCTTTTGGATATGCCTGGCTTGAGTTTGGCGATCGCTATTATCGCTGGCCTAATTACCAATTTTATGATCAGTATCATGAGCTACTGGAGCGCAGAGTCTCTCTTGGCCCCACTCAATCTTTAAGTAATGATGAAAAAGGTTTTGCAATTTCATCTATACACAAAAGCATGGGCACCCTTTTCGAGACCAATTGTTCTAATGTCTGCATGAATATCAGTTCGTTGATTCAGTTGGTTTACACCTGAAGAATATAGATACGGATATTGGCCCTGCCTACATGGGAGATTGGACAAAACCGAAAGTCGAATTTCAAAGACGATATGACTTTACGATCGCATGTGAAAACTCCTCTTCTCCTGGGTACACCACAGAAAAGATCGTTCATGCCTTCGCTGCAGACACGATCCCTATTTATTGGGGAAATCCTGAAATTAGCAGAGAGTTTAATCCAGGAAGATTCATCAATTGTCATGACTATGACTCTATTGAATCAGTAGTTGCAAGAGTTATCGAGATTCAGAAAAATCCTCAAGAAAAAGAGAAGATTTTAAGGCAACCTTTCTTCCCAAATAACCAAGATTTGTTGGGCTTATCTGATCAGGCTATTCTGAATCAATTTTCTCGAATATTTGCGCAGGATAAAGATAAAGCGATGAGACGTAACCGTTATCTTTGGGGTGCTAGGTACGAGGACGATAGATTTACGCAATCTCAAGCTACAAAGTTCTTACACAGTGCAGGCTTACGCGGTAGACTCTCCAGAATATTAATGAATCTGAGATAAGTGATTTTTCAATATCAATATGGGTCAACAGTGTATGAGTTGATGATGTTGACCAAAACGACTTAAAAATTTATGTTCGGACGGCATAAATTTATTGAGACACATATTTGAAAGATGGTGATATGTGTGGCTTGATTCTTGAGTTGCCTGGGCAATTGCCTCTCACAACACAATGAGCTTGTCGCTGAGGTTTCTCATGTATATCCACAACAAAAGCGCTAACCTGTAAAACAGAAAACGATCGCTCTCGCTCAAACTACTACTCGGTAGCAGAAGTCTCCCTATCCTTATAGTTTTTGGCTTCCCTGCCCCGTTGCCTCTCTGTTCTAGAAACGGTACGGAAATTTACGCCGCACGGTACTAGTTTCAGTAGCGATCGCTCACAGTGAATGCACCGCGTTGAGGAAATCATGCTCCATTATTCTGGCTTCGATACTGCTGAACCGCCCAAGCACAAGTCGTTTGAACTGCCAGGAGCAAGACCTCACTACACACCAGATCGTCCGGGCCAGGTTAACCACATTGCCCTCGACTTGGATCTAGATATGCCGCACCAGCGGTACACAGGCACCTGTACGATTCGCCTCACCCCTGTACGGAGTGGCATTGAGCGACTGATATTAGATGCCGTCAATTTACAGATTGAATCGGTGATGCTGGGCAATCTGGCCCAGCAGTTTGATCACGATGGTGAGCAATTGTTTGTCTACCTCAGTCATCCGACCACGTTCGGTCAGGCAATTGAAGTGGCGATCGCCTATCGCAGCGATCATCCTCAACGGGGCCTGTACTTCGTCGCACCGACCGCACATCAGCCTGATAAACCGGTGCAAGTGTGG
Source organism: Cyanobacteria bacterium P01_F01_bin.56 (assembly GCA_039185935.1). Classification (GTDB taxonomy): domain Bacteria; phylum Cyanobacteriota; class Cyanobacteriia; order Phormidesmidales; family Phormidesmidaceae; genus Halomicronema. The sequence goes on from JBCDAJ010000028.1 coordinate 24,170, forward strand.
ACTCAAGGGGAAGATGAAGACTCCCGCTACTGGTTTCCCTGCTTTGACTATCCTGGACAGTTGGCTACCAGCGAAATTCGCGTGCGGGTGCCCAAGCCCTACCAAGCCATTTCTAATGGGGAACTCGTGGAAACGTTGGAAGATGGCGAAACCAAGATTTTTCACTGGCAGCAAAAAGAGGTGCATCCCTCTTATTTAATGACCTTGGCTGTTGGTGATTTCGACGAAATTCGTGACGAGTGGGAGAGTATTCCCGTCACCTACTATGCTCAGAAGGGACGCAAGGATGACGCCCAGCGCACGATGGGTAAAACGCCACAGATGCTGGCTTTTTTCAGCGATTGCTTTGGTTACCGCTACGCCTTTCCTAAATACGCTCAGGTCTGCATCAAAGACTTCACCTTTGGCGGTATGGAGAACACTTCTTGCACCTTGCTGACCGATCGCTGCCTGATTGACGCCCGCGCTGCACTAGACAATACCAATTCGGAAATGCTTGTCGCCCACGAACTGGCCCATCAGTGGTTTGGTGACTTGTTGGTGATCAACCACTGGTCTCACGCCTGGGTTAAGGAAGGCATGGCGACCTATTCCGAAGTGTTGTGGACCAATGACCAATATGGAGCGGACGAGGCTACTTACTATCGCCTCAATGAAATGCGTAGTTACCTGTCGGAAGACAAAAGTCGCTACCGTCGTCCGATGGTGACGCATATTTATCGCGAGCCCATTGAACTTTACGATCGCCACATTTATGAAAAGGGTGCCTGCGTGTATCACATGATCCGCACTGAGCTGGGGGATGAATTGTTCTGGCAGGCCATCCACGGGTTTGTGAACAAATACGCTCACAAGACGGTTGAGACTCTAGATCTGATCCGCACGATTGAAGCAACCACCGGCATTAACCTGCGTTTTCTCTTTGACCAGTACGTCTATCGGGGTGGCCATCCTGATTTTAAGGTGGCCTACAAGTGGGATGCCGATAGCAATCTGGCAAAAATCACCGTCACCCAAACTCAGGCCAAAACTGGAGACAAGAGCAGTCAGAGCGGTCTGTTTGATTTGCGGCTGCCCATCGGTATTGGCTACGTGGAGAATGGTCAGGCCAGGGTGCAGTCGATGATTATCCGCATTCACGAACGGGAGCAGGCGCTGTACTTACCGCTCGTCAAGAAGCCAGATTTTATTAGCTTTGATGTGGGCAACCACTACACCAAAACAGTAAAGCTGGAGTATCCCTTACCGGAACTGAAGGCCCAACTCAAGTACGATCCCGATCCGATCGCGCGGGTGTATGCTGCCGAAGCGATCGCGCAAAAAGGGGGACTAGAGGCGGTCAAAATTCTCACGGATACCTTGGTGAACGAGCCCTTTTGGGGAATTCGGGCGGAGGCCGCTGAGCATCTTGCTGAACTGAAGTTGGATCAGGCCGTAACCGCACTGCTGAACGGTTTACAGGATAAACATCCCAAAGTCCGGCGAGCCGTGGTGACGGCCCTGGGCAAGGTCAAAACGGTGGCTAGTTACCAGGCACTCAAACAGTTAGCCATAGCTGGAGACCCCAGCTATTACGTTGAAGCCACAGCCGCTAGCGCCCTGGGAGAGGTCGGTGCTGCCAAGCTCTCTGGGATGCCGGCAGAGGCCGAGACGTTGGCAGTGCTGCAAACCTTACTGCAAGAACGCGCGGGCTGGAATGAAGTGGTGCGATCGGGTGCCTTGAGCGGCGTGAGCCAGTTCAAAACTTCGGAGGCAGCCCTAGAGCTGATTTTGCAATACACGGAACCAGATGTCTCCTCAATGCTGCGGCTGGGGGCTATTCGAGCTTTAGGTAAGGTTTCCACGGGCCAAAGCCAGCCTAACGTTGACCGCATTCTTGAACGGTTAGAAGCCATCTCACGGGAGCCTCAATTCACGACGCAAATGACTGTAATCGCCGCCCTGGGCATGATGGCCGATATTGGCGCAATCACTGTGCTGCAAGGTATTGCCGACCATATTGATGATGGCCGCGTGCGCCGCCGCGCTGAAGAAACCCTCAAAAAAGTGCAGAAGAAAGTGGAGAAGGATCAAGCGCTTGATCGACTCCAGCAGGATCTGGCGGAACTCAAAAAGTCCAATCAGGATCTCAAGAGCCGCCTAGAAGAACTGGAAGCCAAAGGTTAGGCATAAAAGTGCAGGAGGCGGGCAAACCCATTATGGGATGACCGCCTTCTGCTAAGCCCGTGCGGTCTCAGTCAATGACAGCACGGCCCGAGTGTCCCTCAAAATGATTTTCCGAAATTGACGAGTCGCTGACGTTGAGCCTGAGGGGCCGCCCAGCGCACTGACTTTTCTACCAGTCTGGGGGCTAGGCGATTGCCTAACACTGCTATGTACGACTGCCAGCCCACCAAAATTTCAACTGAGTCTTGCTTTAAGCCTTTAACCAGAGCTTTGGCGACCTGCTCGGCAGTGACCGGCTGTACCCAGCGAAACCAGTCAAAATGGCGCACCATATCTGTATCAGTCAGGGTGGGCAATAGGGACGTGACCTTCACGTTGTAAGGAGCGAGCTCTCCCCGCAGGGCTTGACTAAACCCGAGAATGGCAAATTTAGTCGCGGAATAGGTGGCCATCGTGGGGGCAGCGACCTTGCCCATAAGACTCGAAACATTGACGATATGGCCGCGACGATAGGCCGCCATCCGCCGGGCTACCAATCGGGTGACGGCATAGAGACCCACTAGATTGGTAGAGATTTCGGTCTCGATCTGAGGTAAATGAGACTGTAAAAAGGGCACTTGGTGAGAAACCCCCGCACAGTTGATCAGCAGATCAATCGGTCCCTGATGACGCCAGGCATGGGCGATCGCCACATTGACCGCAATCGATTGGGTCAGATCTAGCGGTAGCACGACGGCCTGAGTGCCCAACGCCTCGATGATGGCAGCCACTTCGGTCAAGCGATCGCGATTTCGTGCGACCAAAATCAAGCAGCGACATTGCTGCTGAGCAAGTTCAAGGGCGATCGCGCGGCCAATGCCACGGGAAGCGCCCGTAATCAGGGCGGTTTTGCCTTGCAGATTCATAGAAACCTCCACGGTGAAATAGATGGCAGGAACTGAGGCGATCGCAACGCCATACAGCTGCACTGCCACACGATTAGGGCAATGGAAAATGAATAAGAACAAACAAATCCGCGTTGTCACCAAGCCCTTTTTTGGGGCTACTTAACTGGGGCAACGAACGGATAGCAATGGACTCGCTCGACAACGTTAGAAGGGAAAATGCTGGAAGGGAAAATCTTGCTAATAAACCTAATAAACGCGATGACGCAGGTCGGTGCTGGTGGTTGAGGACTATCGGAGCCAGATGACCTCGACGGCCTGTAGACTAGCGGCTCTCAAATATCAGCCTGCCATTAACGCTGGGCGGGCTTTAGTTGTGGCTTTGAGAAACGGTGACGCAACTCATGGTGAGTCCTCCAAGGAAGCAAATTTCAAAACGTTTGCAAAAACGGGACTGTGCAATTGAATAGCAAAATCATTCAACTGGCTCTGACGCTAACACCGAGGTCAAACCATCGACAACATAACTTAAAGAAAAAGGTGAATTGTTATATAGCTTTATTTTTGCCCGGTAAAGTCTCAGATTCAGTGGTCACCCTTCTGGGCATTAGAAGCCTTGTCTTCAAAACCTCTGAAGCATTTTCAGCGCCATTCCAGTAGCGATCGCAATTCTGAAAAAATCCAGCAGGAGGAAATTAATCTGAGAAAAGGATTTGGAAGTGCGATCGCCGACTGGCCTGCACTTATCGGGTGCTGACTGCTTGGAGGGTGTCTCGTTGGCGATCGCAATGAGCGCCAACTCACTGCCATGACGATGGTTTTTGTAGGGCTCCTCGCTGAATGCGATGACGTTGACCGCTGGGCAACTCACACGGTCTGCAGCGATTGTCCCAGTCGGGGCCATTGCTGAACGGCTGCGATCAGGGGTGACCATGAGCGTGAGGTTGGCTGATTTCTGCCAAGGGTGTTCTCCTTATCGGCGACCGCCTCTACAGAAAGGCGCTAAGAGCATCTCAGACCGGCACCTTAGCCTAGAGCTATGAGCAGGCAAGGCCGCAACTCCGCACCTTTTCTAACTGGCTGGGCCGCTCGCAAGCGGTGCTCTCGTCGCAATCAACTTATAAGGAACCAGTCATGGCTTCAACGGTCTTAGCAATGAACTTTGTGCTCCAGTCAGAACTTGGCACCGATGGCTTAATCAGTGAACTGCCGCACAGCGCTAGCAATGACACTATCGACAGTAGCGACTTGATATTTGCACCCAACGTTCACATCCAACCTCTGATCGCAGAACGATTAGAGAGCTCTGCTGAAGCGAGCGGCCAAAAGATTGATTCCAAGTTTGAAGCTGAAGAGCGCATTCAAAATGATGTTTTCAAGTTCGACATTGATTACTCGGACATCTTTAAGCCCTGCAAAAAATACATTTATGGCACGAACGCGAACGACTCCTTAGCAGGCACATTTTGCAATGACGTCATCTATGGGTACGACGGTAGTGACAAGTTGGAAGGCTTAGAGGGCCATGATGAAATCTATGGGGGCGACGACCAAGACTGGCTCTGGGGTGACGAAGGCAATGACTATTTGGATGGCGGTGCTGGCAATGATTTGCTGTATGGCTATACAGGCAACGACACCCTGGTGGGCGGCATCGGCAACGATGATATGAGCGGTTCCACCGGTAATGATGTCCTCTTTGGGGGGTATGGTTATGACGAATTGCGAGGGCAATGGGACGATGATTGGCTGTTTGGCGAGCACGGTAACGATTATCTGAGTGGTGGCACTGGTAACGACTACCTCAGTGGCGGCTACGGCAACGATACTCTGCAGGGGGGCGCTGACCGAGACACGCTCGTCGGTGGCGCTGGCAATGACTTGCTCAGGGGCCATGGTGGCCTGGGCCAGTATCAGGGCAGTGGCTACTTCAATGTGTTGACGGGGGATGATTGGAACTCTGTGGCCGGACAATATGTGCTGGGTGATGGGGCCGATACGTTTGTGATGAGCGATTTCTTAGTGAAGTACGGGGGCGGTACGGGCTTTTCGACCATCATTACTGACTTTAACGGGGCCGAAGGCGACAAGATCCAAGTCCACGATGATATCAGTACTTATTCGCTAGGGTATGGCAACCTAGCTGGCAGCACCGCCACGGATACCTTTATCTATTATCAAAACCACATGATTGGTGTGGTTCAAGACACCATGACGGTGAACTTGGTTTCTCACTTTATCTACATCTGATCCTCTTGATGGAGGGTGTGGTTCTAAAGGCTGGCTGGTTGCGGGTAGGCGTAAACTGGATAGAGCCTATAGGTGAGCGATCGCGGAGCCAGTGTCAGGCAACACAAGCATTCTCTTTTACCAAGGCTGCGCCAACACACCGACAATGTTGAGTTAACTGCGCGATCGCTCGATCAAGTTCCCGAATCAAAATTGGACTGGCAGCGTTGGCACGGCCTCGTCGAAGAATCACCGTTCACTGCCACTGCGTTAGAGTCAACCGTCCGCAGAGCGATCTCGCTACTCTTCCTGATAAATCCGAATCCGCCCTTTCTGAATGGTCCAGAGTTTGCCTGTAATCTCTTCTCGCTCCAGGCCACCAGTTAATGTTTTCAAGGTGTCGAGTAAATCTTGAGGCTCAGGACGAGAGGGTAATCGGAGAATCGCAATGCCGTAATAGTCGGAAGGTTTAAATCGTAGAGGGTTACTAAAATCAAGGTCGAGCGATACCAGACAACGCTGCTCTTGCCGGCAGACTTCAATCAAATTGTCGTCAGGGGTAGATGCTAGCCCTTGTTCTACAACTGTTGCCACATCATGACCTGCTTGCCGGAGCAGAGTAACACCTCGTTGACCAATGTTTTCATCGAGCTTAAGCCTCACATGCTGGCCTCTAGAGGAATATCTACGTATCGTTCCCGGCTCATTTCTGCGCCATAGGCAAGACAGGCGTAGATATCAGCAGCTTCGAGGTCGGGATAGTCTTCTAAGATTTCGGCGATGCTGGTGCCGCTAGCGAGGAAGTCCAAAATCAGCGATACCCAAATCCGATGCCCTCGGAGGCAGGGCTTGCCAAAGCAGATATTAGAATCAATAGAAATGCGGGATAAGAGTTCTTCGCGAGTCATGATGAGTAATGCATAAAGCTCAATTCTATTTTCATATCGATTACCTCAGATGCTTCACGATGTGAGATGTATTCATTAGAGCTAATGTCTTTCACAAGAAACATGGTTGCACTATGTTTTTTGAATATCCCAGATCACATGATTACAATGTGGTATGTCTTCCTCGTCAAGGTAGCGTGCTTCCATCAAAAAATTAGTTTTACACCTAAGCGTTTGAGATTTATAACGGTTTGCCTTGTATGTCACGCATACATGCATTCTTAGCTGCTGACGCCTATCTCTTATGACATAAAAACTCTGCCCGAGATATGATTCTTTTTCAATTATCGATTTATATCTGAAGAATTTTTTGAATCTCAAATTTTTCTCCAAGAAAACTGGACTGAAAGCACTCTTACTCTTGAAAGGGCTGACTCTTTCCTTGGGTTTTATTTGATGGAATTTCAGTTGATAGTATCTTCGATGAAGAAATAGATATATAAAGTTAAAGAAGAAATCCATCTCCCTTTGTCTAGAGATACTAACCCTTAAATCAAAATCAATTGCAGATATGCTGTCGTTATGATTTGTTATCTCAATGTCAATGAAACTGCCTTCTTCTAAATGGAAGTCTTCCTCGTAGGCGTTTTCTACTCTTCTGCTTATCCTATGAAACTTTGGTTCCAGCGTTAGAGTTGGGTAATTACTATATTCAAATTGTCTTTTTGTGTACCAAAACTGGCAGTAGACAAGATCAAAGCAGCAATGGAAACTATGACGCTAAAATCCATTCTTGATAATATACCTCAACCTAGAATAGAAACTCGTTAAAATAGGAAGTGAAACCGTTCTTGTGACAATCTCTTTCCGAGTCCATTCTGCGAAAAAACTTCTTCAATAAAAATATCTCTCCTTGCAAATCTTCATCGCAGTGAGTATATCGCTGGTGATTGCCTTCTAACTACAAATCTCGCAGCATTTACGCTTGGAAGAGAGAGCGCATTTAGCATTGCCAAACAAGAAGCACTTGCACTTTCACCGGACATCGTGTAGTCTGTGTCGCACGGGGAATGATGCTAGGTGGGGAAGAGAGAAGTTGCCGCTTCTCAAATCCCCTAATCATCCCGCTTAGTCCGAGTAAGTCGGGATGACTGGAATCTATTGTATTCCCGCTGTCTTGTCCTTACGCCTTAATCAGGGATCTGGATAGTTCCCCGTTTTCCTTAACGCGAAAACGGAGACACCCGTATGTTTCAACCACCGGCTGGGGCAGCGCAGACTGCACCCCACTTCAACCTACCCTCCTTCAATCAAGAGGCTGTACGCCATATTTTGCTCGGCGACTATGGGGCCATTGTCGACAGCATTAACCGCATGGCCGTACTCGGCTACTGCGAAAGACTGGCCTGGAGCGAACCCCTTCCTACTGGACGCCATGGGGAGTATATCAGCGTGATGACTCGCAAGCGCACCATTCCGTAGCCAGTGAGCTACTGAGAAATCTGGTTGCTACTTGAGGCTCAGGGAATAGGCCGACGTAAGACCAAGCAACCGGGTTTCTAAGCTGGCGAGTCGTCCTTATGCTCACGACCCGTCCCGCTCGTGGGCGATTTGCGCCACACTAAAACAGGACAGTGAGCGGAGCGATCGCAATGGCATGGCGGGAAGTATCGGGCAATTGGCTGTATGTGCCGCAGCGTCCCCGAGCCATCATTCACTTTTTGGGTGGGGCGTTTGTAGCTGCCGCACCGAATGTAACCTATAAGTTGCTGCTAGAAGCGCTGGGGCAGCGAGGCTATCTTATTGTGGCGACGCCGTTTATCAACACCTTTGACCACAAAGCGATCGCCCAAGAAGTGCTCGTCACCTTTGATCAGGCACTGTATTACTTAGAAAATCGCATCACCCTCAAGCGACTGCCGATCTATGGTTTAGGCCACAGTATGGGCTGTAAAGTGCATCTGCTGATTAATAGCTTGTATAAGGTCGAGCGGGCGGGCAACATTTTTATGGCGTTCAACAATTACTCAGCGCGGCGATCGATCCCTTTTTTAGACCAGGTGATGACCTTTACGCCTGCGAAAGAAATGATGAACACTATGGAGTTCACCCCTTCACCCGAAGAGACCCTTGATCTGATTGATTGCTACTATCCCGTAGAACGCAATCTGCTGGTCAAGTTTCGCAAAGACGACATCGATCAGACTCGGCCATTGCATGAAGTGCTGTATCACCACTTTGCGGAGCTAACGAGCGTGCAAATTTTGCCGGGCACCCACACGACGCCCATGGCGCAAGATATTCCCTGGCAGCCGGGGCGACAGTTCAGCGCCTTGGATGCGATCGGGCAATTTGTGAAGCAAGAGTTCACCCGCGATCTGCGACAGCTTGAGGAAGTCATTTTGATGTGGCTAGACCCAGTTGGGGCAATGCGATCGCAACGCCGACGCTAATCCTCCTTATTGCCATCAACACTGAATAAGACCGGGGATGCGAGGTGCTCTTTATAACACCTCGTGATGTCTTGTCGTCTCTGGAATCATCACAACAAGGTTAATAAGATCACGCTGGCGTGTGATGAAGAACACGCAAGTTTTTCATGATCACGGGGCAAGCTAAGTGTAGTTCTTATTAGTATGTAACTTTTATTGCTTGTACCACGCAATTAAGTTGTTCGTTGGTCCCTATGCCGTTGATCGCCGCTGGTACTCTGCTCTGGAAATCCTCATGAATTTATCTATTCCGGTTACTAATGAACAGGTCGCACTCCCAGGCATCATTGGAGGATTGGGGCCGCTGGCGCACATTCAGTTTGAACAAATCTTGCTAGATCGCAGTTGCCAGCGCGGGGCGACCTGTGACCAAGCCCACCCCGAGTGGATTTTGATGAATGCGACCCAAACGCCAGATCGCACGAAAAGCATCAAAGGGATGGCACCTGACTGTACGCCTCATCTGGTGAAATATGGCCAGCGACTCCAGCGTGCCGGTGCAGATTTTTTAATCGTTACATGTAATACGGCTCATGCCTTTTACCCGGAAGTGCAGGCCCAGCTTGACATTCCCTGGATTCCTCTCATGCAGGGCACGACTCAGGCCATTCTTGAGCAGTTTCCTTCTGTTCGAAATGTGGGCATATTAGCCACGGATGGCACCCTGCAAACTCAGCTTTATCACCAGAGCTTATGCCGGGCCGGACTCACACCGCTCTGTCCTGCTGTCGGTTCGCCGATGCAGAGACGAGTGATGCAATCGATCTATCACCCTCAGTGGGGCATTAAAACCACAGGGGCGCAGGTGACGGATCAGGCATTAGCTGCCCTGGCTCACGCCACTCAATGGCTAAAAGACCAAGGTGCTGAAATTGTGATTGCTGGCTGTACTGAACTCTCAGTGGGGTTAGCCCAAATTGAGGCATTGCCCCTGCCATGGATTGATCCCTTAACCGCGATTGCGGATATTACACTTGACTTAGCATATGGCGATCGTGCTGTCCATTCTCTGCTAGCTGCTTAACGAGGAATTTCACCGTGTCTAGCCGCTTCTTCACGCTCAAACCGTTTATGCCCCGGATGATGCCCCTGCGACGGTGCTTCATCGTCAGCACTTGTTGTCTGTTACTATTTGCCGGATTCGGTGCGGTGGATACATCTGCAGCGATCGCTGCCAACAGCCCAACATTATTAGCCCAGAGCAACCGCACTAGCAGCAGCCCGACGCAATCACCCTCAAAGTCTGAAAGTGACAATGGCGAAGCGACTATAGCGCTCATGCCACCTGATATTCAGCGGATTTTAGATCGCGGCAAGCTGATTGTCGCTGTGCTGGGCAATGACAACGCCCCTTTCTTTGTCAAGACCGAGACCGGTCAAGCTGATGGACTCGATATTCAACTGGCGCAGGCACTGGCCGACCAGTTAGGGGTTGATTTAGAACTCAACCGCACTCCTGATACCTTTAACGGCGTTGTCGACGCCGTTTACTATCGCGGGGCTGATATGGCCATTTCAAAAATCAGCCGCACGATGAAGCGAGCCGTGCGCGTACGGTTTTCTCACCCATATTTACAGATGCGTCAAGGACTATTGATCAATCGTTTGCTATTGGCACAACAGACTAATAGCGACAACGTGATTGAGACCATTCGCGGCTTGACTGGTGATGTCGGCGTGATTGAAGGTTCCTCTTATGTTGGTTTTTTGAAGCAAAAATTTCCCCAAGCCACCATTGTGGAGTTGGCGTCTTGGGAAGATATCGTGACCGCCGTCAGTGCTGGTGATCTCTTAGCCGGTTATCGCGATGAGTTTGAAATTAAAAAAGTGGTCAAAACGAAACCCGATGCCGCTTTGCAGCTCCAAACAGCGGTCTTGACGGATACTCAAGATGCCCTAGCCATGGTGCTGCCCTGGGAAAGTACACATCTGCTGGCTTTTGCTAATCAGTATCTCGATAACTTAGCGGCTGAATATACCGTTGACAGCATTCTGGAACAATTTGCCGATTACCTCTCGGCTGATTAAGCCGTAATTGGCCTCATATGAGTTGCTCGCAAAGCCCCCTGCCGGGTGGCATGATTCCTTTGACCGTACCCCCAAACCATTGTTGGACATCTTATTGCCATGACAACATTCCTTAGAAAAAGATCTTTCCCAAACATTTCGCTGGAATGGCTACGGAGTCCGTGGAGCATTTTGGTTAGCGTCGTTTTGGGGGTGTATATTGGCACGTCACTTCCACCCGTTGCAGAGGCGATTGCTCCAATTGGCACTCTCTACTTGGGACTGCTGAAAATGTGTGTACTGCCGATTTTGTTGTCGGCGATTTCTAACAGTATTGGTCGGCTCATGCAGAGCCATGATGCTAAGCAGTATGTGCAGCGCATTCTCATTGTGTTTCCCACGGCAATGTTGGGCATGAGTGTCTTGGCAGTCATCGTTGCTATCCTCACGGGGCCGGGTCGTAACCTTTCTACCGCCACCCTGGAAAGTTTGGGGGGATTGGTTAACCAGTCCAGCATTGATTTAGAGATGTCGCTGACGGGGCCGATTCCGATCGAAGAGTCGGGCACCAACATTGCCTCATTTTTTATCAATATGGTGCCTGAAAACATTTTCCTGGCTTTGAGCGAAGGCCAAACGCTCAAGGTGCTGATTTTTGCCATTGTGTTCGGCATTTCTTTGGGGTTGATTAAAGGCAATAACACCGAGCCCCTCTTTAACATTCTGGACAGTATTTACAGTGCCTTTAACCAGGTGATTGCTTGGTTGACGTATTTGCTCCCCTTTGGCCTCTGCAGTTTGCTGGCCGTTCAGCTTTCCAAAATCGGCTTGGATGTTCTACTGTCGATGGTTAACTTTGTGGTGGTGACTTTAGGGGTATTTGTGGCGGTGTATGTGCTGGGCACAGTCATCATTAGTTGGCGGGCTCAACGATCGCTCTTAGCAGTTCTCAGGGCTCAAAAAGACCCCACTATTCTGGCCTTGGCCACTACCAGCAGCCTGGCTTGTCTACCCGCTGCGATCGCCAGCCTGCACGAAGATTTGAATTTTGATCGCCAAACGACTGACTTAGTAACGCCGCTGTCGATTACCCTTTGTCGCTTTGGCTCTATTATTTATTTCGCCGCCGCCACGGTCTTTGTCATGCAGCTCTATCAAAAACCTCTTGACTTGGGCACTCTCATCATCGTGATTGTCGGGTCGGTGTTTGCGGGCATGGCGACGTCTGGGGTCACGGGTATCTTGACCTTGACCATGCTAGGGCTTGTGCTTGATCCGTTGAAGTTACCGGTGGATGCGGTACTGGTGCTCTTTGTGGCGATCGACCCAATTATCAATCCCTTTAGAACGCTCAGCATTGTGCAAACGGGTATGGCGACAACCGCAATGATTGCTAACTTGCATACTGAGACGCAGCCTGAAACAGCTCCGATGAGACAATCCGCTTGATCTGAGCAGTCAGCAGGGCGCTCTTATCAAGCCGATAGAGGATTCATAAGATGAACCTCGGTAGAAACTTTAGTCAATCTAAAGTTTCTTGATGGAATTGTTACGGATAACTACAAGGCTCCTGGGATAATGAACCAATCGTATGAGTAAATTTACGGTTGGTTTCAGGAGTTGTGGTTATGCCTCAGTCCCGAACAGATGGCTGGAAGTTTTCTGTCATAAAGAGCTTGCGGCGATCGCCCTTGATACTGGTTGGGTGGATTTTGCTCGGTACTTTGCCTGAGGCTGCTACCGTGGCAGCATTGTTATCGCCGGAGTCAAATTCATCGTCAGAGTTGGCGATCGCGGATGACCTATCCACAGCGACACCACTCTCAACAGTCATCCTTTCTGACTTTCAAGTTTTACCCCAATTCAGTCAGTCGCTCCAGTCGAGGCATCTGCTAGCTCAAGCCATCACCCCAGCTGCTGAAGGTACTGGCACCGTTGTTAACCAAGCAGGGAACACCTTTGAAATTACCGGGGGCACCCAAGCTGGAGATAACCTCTTTCACAGCTTTCAGCACTTTGGCCTCAGCGCTGACCAAGCTGCCACTATCCTCTCCAGTCCTGATATTGCAAATATTCTCGGTCGGGTAGTTGGTGGCGATGCCTCGTTCATCAACGGATTGCTGCAAGTTACCGGGGGTAGCTCCAATCTGTTTCTGATTAATCCTGCCGGCATTATCTTTGGTCCCGATGCCACAGTGCTCATGCCAGCGGCCTTTACCGCCACTACCGCCGATGCCGTGCAGATTGGCGACTACTGGTTTGAGGCGATGGGCACGCCCGACTACGCCACCCTAATTGGCGAACCCACGGGTTTTGCGTTCGCTACTGACACCCCTGGCATGGTGATCAATGCTGGTAGCTTGACGGCTGCTCCCAACTCAGCTGTCACTTTGCTGGGCGGCTTTGTACTGAATACGGGTAGCATTGCCACCCCCGGCGGCACGATTAATATCGCCACCGTGCCTGGAGAAAACCTGGTGCGCATTACTCCAGAGGGAAGCTTGCTGAGCCTAGAGCTACCGTTGGATGTACCGGAAACGAATCCAGATTTAGACGTGCTGACGGCAAATGATCTTCCCGCACTGCTGTCGGGAGAGGTTACCACAGAAGAATTGGGCGTCTTGGTTGAAGGCGACACCGTGCGACTAGTGACCACCAACACCGAGATTCCGACTGATGCGGGTACCACCATCATCGCAGGTTCTCTGGATACGTCTAACACCTTGCCGGACGGCATGGGAGGTGAGATTGATGTCATCGGTGATCGGGTTGCTCTAATCGATGCTGACCTGAATGCCTCTGGCACAGTAGGAGGCGGCACGATTCTCATTGGCGGAGATTATCAGGGCGAGGGCGATGTTCCCAACGCCGATTTCACTTACGTCGACAGTATTTCAACGATTAATGCGGATGCGCTGGAAGCTGGCAATGGCGGCACGGTGATTGTGTGGGCAGATGACACCACGCAGTTCTTCGGTGATATCTCGGCGCAGGGTGGCAGTGAATCCGGTGACGGTGGCTTTGTCGAAGTTTCTGGCAAAGGCAATCTTGTTTTCAACGGCACCGTCGATGTAAGTGCTGAAAATGGTAGTGCTGGAACTCTGCTGCTCGACCCAACAGATATAAAGATTGTTGAGACCGGCGGCGCTAATAACGATGCACTGCTGGCCGATAATCAAATCCTTGCAAACGAGACCGATGCTGATGGCATATTTACAATTTCTTGGGATGCTTTGCTGAAGATATTAGAGGATGACAGTGCTGAGATTATTCTGGAGGCAACCAATAACATTACGGTTGAAGACGGATTATCGCTAGATTTTACGCAAGCTCAGAATGCTCCAACTGCCCTCACCTTTACCGCAAATAGCGACAATCAAGATGGTGGCAATTTCCTAATGGATGAGACCCAATCCATCGTGACTGGTGGGGCGAGCCTGGAGATTTCAGGGAATGAGATTATTACTGGCAATATCACGGCTACGAGTGCCGATGATACTGGTAATGGGCCATTCATTGATATTTCTGCTTCAACAAGTATCCAAGTTGGTAACATCGTGGGCGCTGGAACAGAAACAGGTTTAGACGACGACGAGCAAGAATTTGTCAAACTACAAACTACGTTTGGTGATATTCAAGTTGGTTATATCCAGGCTGGAGGCGGTGGAATTGACATCTCTTCTGGTGGTTCTTTTCAGGCTACGGGCAGCACCGATGATATTGGAGGAAATGGATTTTCTGTCAGCCTAGAATCTTTGCAAGGAAGTGTCGTTATTGAAGTTGAACAGGCGGATGATACGTTACTGGTCGGCGATACCGATACCCTCATACAAATTTATGGAGACTCCGCCACAGATTACTTTTTTGTTGGTTCTAAGGACCAAACTACATCGAACTTTCCTGATGATTTTCCGGCAAATGGCAGTGGAGCTGTTTCTAGTATCTTTGCCAGTGCACAAAATGGTACTGTCCTAAGGTCTTTGCAAAATAGTGCTTTCGGTACTTTGCCACCACCGCCACCGCCACCGCCACCACCGCCACCACCGCCGCCACCACCACCACCGCCGCCACCACCGCCACCGCCGCCACCGCCGCCAGAGACACCTGTTGTGCAAATTGAGCAGCAAACAATTGGTATTGGAGCAGATAGGAATCTTCCCGATAGTTCGGACAGTGGGGAAAATACTGGTGCTGAAGTCGATGCGCTCTGCGATGCTGACGCAATCAGTTCATCTTTGGAGAGTGATGTCCTGACAGTTGATGCCAGTTTGTTCGAAGAACTGGTCGCCAATGGGGCTAACTGTGCCCCATCGAGTTCTGTGGATGACAACGACTCCATATCTCGCCGTCAACGTATGCAGCCCTTGATGTGGCCAATAATGACTCTTACTGAGAGCCTCAATGGGGAGACTGGAGCGTCATTTGCTCCCTTGTTGCCATCCCTAGCGGCGATGGAATTGTCGTTTACTTACTATCTGCAGACCATGGAAACTGTCTTTGATGGGCTCACCATAACAGCAGAGGTTCCTGAACAGTGATGCCTGGGAGTCGGAGCGCAAAACGCTTGCTGTTTCTGATAGTAGGGCTGCTGCTAGGTCTATATTTATCGCTGGGCGGTTTCTTCTGCCCCGACTGGGGCTGGGCACAGACTTCGTTTGAGCAGGGGTTGGCAGCGTACCAGGCAGGGCAGTATCAATCGGCGATCGCGCACTGGCAAACTGCCCTGACAAACGCTGATGGCATCGAACAGGAAGCCACGATTCGAGGCAATCTGGCGATCGCCTATTACGAAACCGGCCAATATCAACAGGCGATTGAAGCGAACCAAACGGCGATCGCACAATTTACGAGTCTGAATCAGCCCGCAGCAGTCGGACAAGTGCAAAGCAATCTGGGGAACGTCTACGAAGCGCTGGGTACTTATGGTCGGGCGATAGAAATGTACAAATCAGCGCTAGAAATTGCTCAGCAGTCAGGCAATCGAGTCTCAGAGGGTATCAGTCTGGGCAATTTGGGCTATCTCTATTTTTTACAAGGGGAGCGATCGCAAGCGTTAGCGGCGTATGCAGAAAGCTTGGCGATTGCGGAGGAAACTGGCGATCGCGAAGGGGCAGGACATCGATATTTCAACTTGGCCATTGCTTACCATGCCGTTAACGATTTTCCTTTGGCGAGGGAGACATATCAGCGATCGCTCACCATTGCTAGAGAGATTGGCCATTTAACACTACAGGCCAAAGCATTGAGTAGCCTTGGCATGGTTGAGGCTGACCAGGGTGATATTGATGGCGCGATCGCCTATTACGAAGCAAGTTTGCAAATCAGTGAGCAGATAGCAAACCCAGAACTCCGGGCCCGTCTTCTCAACAATTTTGGGCATGCGCTACTGGCAGCTAACCGGCTGGACGAGGCCGCAGCTCAACTCCGTAGTGCGATCGCTTATATGGCAAGTCTGCGGGATAATTTGGGCGATCGCGAGAGTGTTGCAATCTTTGATACTCAGATTTACACCTACAATCTGCTGACTCAAATTTTGGTCGCTCAAGACAAAGCAGAAGCAGCTTTAGAAGTTGCAGAAGCGGGACGAGCGCAGGCATTTTCACAGCTGTTGCTCAGTCGGCTGAGTCGCACTGAAGGGCTAGAAAACCCTGAGCCCAGAACTTTCGCGATTGCCGATATGCAGCAACTGGCCCAACAGACCAACACCACCCTCGTCGAATACGCCCTCGTCCCGGAGGCAGACTTTCGCGTGATTGGGCGACAGCGAGGGCGCACGTCAGATATTCACATTTGGGTGATTCAGCCTGACGGTCATGTCAGTTTTCGGCAACGTCATATTGCGCCAGAAGACGACCAATTGGATGAGCTGGTGCAGCGATCGCGGCAGACCTTGGGCATTGGCGGGCGCGGGATCGGTGTCGTAGCCAGTGCTAATGAGGAAACCTCTGCACAGGCTTTAGAGCACATCTACCAACTACTTGTTGCCCCGATAGAAGATTTATTGCCTGCTGATCCCACTGCAGAAGTCGTCTTTGTGCCTCAAGAATCACTGTATCTAGTCCCTTTCACCGCTCTGATCGATAACCAAGGCGATTATCTAATTCAACATCACACCGTAATGACGGCCCCCTCACTACAGGTCCTGGCGCTCATTCAACAGGATTCTTTAGAGGCCGCGCAATCGGCACCGTCAACCCAGAACGCCCTCATTGTTGGCAACCCTACGATGCCCGTTGTTTGGGATCCCATCATAGAAACGACGGCCGCGCTTGCTCCCTTACCCGGTGCCGAAACTGAAGCTTTGCAGATTGCCAACCAGCTTAATACCCAGGCACTCACTGGTGATACGGCTTCTGAAGTGATCGTCAAAAGTCGGATGGCAACAGCTTCAATTATTCATTTTGCCACCCATGGATTGTTGGAATATGGCCAACCTGCCGAGTCTGGGATTCGCGATGTGCCAGGGGCGATCGCCCTTGCCCCTAGCGATGACCAAGACGGCTTGCTGACTTCAGCAGAAATTCTCAATGAGCTATCGCTTAATGCGGAGTTAGTGGTGCTGAGTGCTTGTGATACTGGTCGCGGTGAAATTACCGGAGATGGCGTTAATGGCTTGGCCAGGGCCTTTTTAGGCACAGGAGCTCAAAATGTCGTGGTCTCGCTTTGGGCGGTCCCCGATGCCCCCACTGCCGAATTGATGGTGCACTTTTACGATGAATTGGCTCAGGGGCAAAACCAGGCCCAAGCCATGCGATCGGCAATGTTATCTACGTTGGGCCAGCATCCTAACCCGAGAGATTGGGCTGCCTTTACCCTGATGGGACAACCTTGAGGCCAGCTCGCCACAGCTCGCTGGCTCACCACTTGATCTTTTGCAATCCATCCCGCTACGTCAGCAAGAATGTGAGCTAGGCTAGCCGCTAGTGCAATTTATATGAAGAGACCCCCTTAATGGTTGCAAGCGGCAAGACAGTTAAAGTTCACTACACCGGTAAGTTAAATGATGGCTCTGTCTTTGACTCGTCAGAAGGACGGGAGCCTTTAGAGTTTCAGGTTGGTAGCGGGCAAGTCATTCCTGGCTTTGATGCCGCCATTCAGCAGATGGATGTCGGTACTTCTCAAACCATCAAAATTCCCAGCAACGAGGCTTATGGAGAGGTGCGCCAAGACATGATTGCGCTAGTTCCTCATGAACAGTTTCCGGAGGGGCTCAATCCCGAGGTCGGTCAAACGCTGCAACTCAAGTCACCTGAGGGAACCTTACCGGTCAGAGTCACTGAAATCAAAAATGATGGTGTTGTGATTGATGGCAATCATCCTCTAGCAGGGCAAGATTTGACCTTTGACCTCACATTAGTTGCCGCCGCCTAACGCCAATAAACCCACCCTCATTGTCCTGCCAGGGTAGGTTGCGGTTTAAAACGTGAAGTTCTAACAGCAGACAACAAAATGATATCTAAGCGTCTACAAGAGCTCATTGCAGACGTGACGACGCTTATTGGCAGCGGCTGCTATCTCATATCAAGCACCCCAAAACTGATTAGTTTATCGGCTGCCGACGATCGCTGAGGTCGATGGCTACTCTTTTGTAGCGCCAAACGCCACTGCTTTAAGACAGACAGCTTCTGAATTTTGTCAGCCTCTGCACCAGTCGGCAAAGACGTTTAAGAAGACTGACCAAACCGCAAAAAAATCATAGTGGCGTATTCCGTGAAAGTTGACAGAGATTTGATGTGATGAAGGCTGAGCCCAAGCTTTTATTATTGTCTCCACTGGCAAATACGCTTGCCATCTGCGGCAGTGACCTAGCGGGCAACTAGCGGCTGGCGAGGCGACTCATGCTTTTTGGGAGCTGCTCCAAAACCACCGGGCGTAAAGGCTGTTTCTACCAGTCGCTGCGGCTTGATGTTGATCAGGTTGCGTTTAATGGGGGCAAATCTCTAGAGCCTGAAGTAGAGGTTCCTCGTCTAAGAACATATGTTCTTGAGCGCACTTCACATCGTGCTCTTCACTGCTGACATATCAAAATTTATTCTTGAAAAGAAAATTTGATGGCTAGTTGTGTTGAGGCGCGCCCTCTAATCTCTCCCAAAGAGTATCTAAGTAGGTGGGTTGAATCTTTTGTAGAACGAGCTTATGGTGACAAAACCCTTGCGAATGTTGGGTTTCGTTCCTCAACCGCAACCTACATAATTTGAAATTTAATAACGCCTGCCTACTTACTGAGGCTAGCATCCCATCAGAATGGCATCGACAGTTGGAAAAATTCTGATTCTTGTTCCGATTACTGCTCTGGTCTTTTGGAGCTTAGTGTTTTGGAATGCGTTTATTAATCAGGAGTTGTTTATCCGTCGACTGAGCATGAATGATGGCGAGATAACGGCCTATGGCTGGATCGTTTTCTGGCTATTCTTGTTGGAAACGTTGCTCGCAAGTACAAGTTTGTTTCTGGGTTTTGTAGAGCCAAGACGACGCTTTAAGGTTCTCCTTCTAGGTTCAGCATTTATTCGTGCCATGCCATGCTTGATTTTGCTAACTGTTTGGACACTGTTGGCTCCCGAAACGTTGCTGTTCACTAGCGAGTGACTGCAAATAGACTTGGTCCCGTTGAACATTCAAGTTTTTGAGAATGTTTAGCCAGCGTGCTGATCGCAGGAAACATCCGTTTAGGATGGCGATATGGATTTATTTGACCACCATCGGGACGCCCAGATCGACGCTGAAGCTCCGCTCGCGGCTAGATTACGGCCACGGACTTTGGACGAGTTCGTGGGTCAGGATGCCGTCGTGGGGCCAGGGCGGTTGTTGCGGCGGGCCATACAGGCCGATCAGTTATCGTCGCTGATTTTCTTTGGCCCACCGGGAACGGGGAAAACAACCTTAGCCAGGATTATTGCCAATACGACGAGTGCTCAGTTCATTGCCCTCAATGCTGTTTTAGCCGGAGTGAAAGATATTCGGGAGGCGATCGCTCAGGCTCAAGAGCTGCGCGGTCAGTTTGGTCGCCGCACTATTTTGTTTGTGGATGAAGTGCATCGTTTTAATAAGGCCCAGCAGGATGCCTTGCTGCCTTGGGTGGAAAACGGCACTGTGATTCTCATTGGGGCGACAACGGAGAATCCGTTTTTTGAGGTGAATAAAGCCCTAGTGAGCCGATCGCGGGTCTTTCAGCTGAAGTCGTTGGAGCGTGATGACCTGTATCGGGTAGTGGAGCAAGCATTAGCCGATGCCGGCCGGGGCTATGGCGATCGCACTGTACAAATCGATGAAGACGCGTTGAGTCACTTGATCAATATCTCTAATGGAGATGCTCGCGCCCTGTTGAATGCGTTGGAACTCGCGGTTGAAACCACAGACCCAGACTCTGAGGGCGTCACTCACATTACGTTGGCAGTGGCAGAAGAATCGATTCAGCAGCGGGCTGTGCTGTACGACAAAGAAGGAGATGCGCACTTCGACACCATCAGTGCGTTTATCAAAAGTTTGCGGGGGTCTGATCCCGATGCGGCCCTGTACTGGCTGGCCCGAATGATTTACGCCGGTGAAGATCCCCGCTATATTTTTCGGCGGCTCGTGATTTTGGCCAGTGAAGATATTGGGTTGGCAGATCCCCAAGCGGTTGCCATCGCGATGAGTTGTGCTGAGGCTTTTGACCGTGTAGGCATGCCCGAGGGTCGCTATCCGTTGGTGCAAGCAACGCTGTATTTGGCCACGGCTCCGAAGTCCAATAGCGCGATGGCCTTTTTTGATGCGCTATCAGCGGTGGAAACAGAGCAGCAGCGCGAAGTACCTAATCCTCTGCGTGATCCCAACCGCGATAAAGAAGGATTTGGTCACGGTAAAGGATATCTCTATCCCCACTCTTATCGGGAACATTGGGTAGCACAGCAGTATTTGCCGTCGGGGTTACAAGGCCAAGTATTTTATCAACCATCGGATCAGGGCTATGAGCAATCGATTCAACAACAGGTGGTACGACGGCGCGAAGCACAATTGGCTGCCATGGTAGAAGGTACCAGTACTCCCACTTCAGAAGCGCTGACCTACAGTCCCGATGACCCGGCGCGCGATCGCTGGCTGCAACGCACCGTTAGCCAGACAGGAGAACGACTGGGACAGGTTCGCGATCGCCTCTTCGTTAGTCTAGACATCCAACGCCATCACACGATCCTTGACCTGAATGCCCGCAGTGGCCTGCTCACTTGGGAGGCGGTGCGCCAAGTTCCAGAAGGGGGCGTCTATAGCCGTGTAGATACCGCTCAAGATTTGGCAGCCCTGAAGGAGCAGGCGCTGCTATTGCCAGCAGTAGCACGCCCCGTCATTTTTCAGACCCCACTGTCTGACCTCTCCCAAGGACTGAGTCAGAACGCTCCCGGTGTCAAGTTTGATCGCATTATTGGACGCAGCGTGTTTGGGGCGATCGCGCCAACGGCTAATGTCGTTAACTCTATGGTGGCGGGGCTCAAGGCAACCGGACAATTGGTCCTGGCAGAAACCGTACCCCGTGAAAGTCAACGACTCTGGCCACTGCTCTCGGCCGAAAAGCTGCCTGACGACCTCCAAGAACGCTGGCGACAAGCCGAGGAGGCTCTCTATACCAACACTGCCGACCCGCGCTTTGCCTGGACCGGTCAAGACCTCGCGCAACGGTTGGAAGCGGCCGGGTTAGCCGTGACTTGGTCACAAGCAGTCGTGCAGACGGAGCTGTTGATCAGTTCAAAGCTGTGCGATCGCTGGTTCGACACAACAAAACCTGATAGTTACTGTTCTCGTCTGAGCCAGGCTCTAGCACCGCAAGACTTGACCACTATTGAAACGGCATTACGGCGGCAAGTACAAAACCAGACCATCAACTGGCACTCAACTCAGTTATTTCTAGTGGGTACTCGAGCAGACTGTTGAACAGAGTGCACAATCACTAATTGGCGTGCAAACGACCGTACCATGCTAGTATCTGCTAGAAATTTCTGACCTTTGCTATGTCCCTCAAGTTTTGGCTAAAGAAGCCCCTGGCGTTTGCTGAGGTTTGGCAAGAACGGGGATTTCGCCGGGCCGTTTATGCCTCGCTGAGATACGTGTTTTGGCCTGGCCGGCATATTCAAGCGCAACGACGATATGAGCATTGGTTCGCCGCCCAGCAACTCTCGGCAGAAGCGGTACAACAAGTACGGGCGGAGGTTAACACCTGGGAGCAAGCGCCCACATTTTCAGTGTTAGTACCGGTTTACAACATTCAGCCCAGCTTATTGATACAGGCGATCGAATCGGTGCGATCGCAGGCTTATCCCCATTGGCAACTAATCTTGGCTGATGATTGCTCGCCTTCACCCGAGACTCGTGCTGCTTTAGAACAGTACGTGGGCGTTGATGAACGCATTCAAGTCCTCTTTTTGCCGCAGAATGGCGGGATTTCAGCCGCGACTAACGCCGCTTTAGAGCAGGCTACAGGGGACTACATCGCCCTGTTAGATCACGATGATGAGATGACAATGGGGGCACTCTACGAAAATGCCAAAGTCATTTGCCAACAGCCTGATGTTGACATTCTCTACAGCGACGAAGACAAAATCACTCCCAAAGGTCAATATACTGCTCCGTTTTTTAAGCCGGATTGGTCACCCGATTACTTTCATGGGTGTATGTATACCTGTCATTTGGGCGTCTATCGCACCGCCTTAGTGTGCAACATTGGTGGATTTCGGTCGGCCTATGATGGGGCCCAAGATTGGGATTTGATGCTGCGGCTCTCAGAAAAAACGCAACGTATTCACCACATTCCTAAAATCCTCTATCACTGGCGGATTACCGCAACGTCTGTCACTTCTGGGGCCGAGGTTAAACCTTGGGCCTATGAAGCGGCCCAACGCGCGTTGACCGATATGACCTTGCGGAGTCCTTATCCTGGCAAGGCCGAAGAAACCTCACAAATTGGTTTCTACCGGGTGCGACGTCAGTTGGTAGAACATCCCTTAGTTAGCATCGTCATTCCCAGCGCCGGGACGCCGATGGCTGACGGAAGGCGATCGCACCTGGAAAATTGCTTGGCAAGTATCGTCAAAAAGTCTACCTATCCCCATATCGAACTCGTGGTGGTGGATGGCTATGACATTCCCCCTGACACTCTCAACAAAGTTAAAGACGTTGGTGTTGAACTCGTCCGGTGTGATGAACCGTTCAACTTCTCACGTCGCATCAATGCAGGAGTGGCCCATAGTCGGGGTGAGATCGTGTTATTGCTCAACGATGACATCGAAGTCATGACTCCTGATTGGATTGAGGCCATGCTCGAACTCGCCCAACAACCCGAGATTGGGGCAGTAGGCGCTAAACTCTATTTTCCTAACAATCGCATTCAACATGCTGGTGTCATCATTCTCGATGGGCGACCCGGTCACGCCTTTTATGAACTTGAGAGCGACGATCGCGGCTACTACTGCGCTACGGTGGTGAACCGCAACTACCTCTGTGTGACCGGTGCCTGTCTGATGCTGAGGCGATCGGCCTTCGATGAAGTCAACGGTCTCGATGACATTTTTCCTCTCAGCTACAACGATGTCGATTTTTGCTTAAAGCTCCACGAAGCTGGCTATCGCAATGTTTGTACACCATTTGCGCAACTGATTCATCATGGTTCGGCTTCCCGTGATGCTGCCGTGATGCCTGAAGAGCTGGCCACTTTTCAACATCGCTGGCAAGACTACTTGCACAGCTTGGGAGGCGATCCCTATTACAATCGCAACCTAGACCAAACGCACGCCAGCTTCCTGTTCAAAGGCTGAGCTTACATTTCTTGACAAAAATCCGTCATAACCTTGAGGGAAACCAAAGGGATCAGACTGTCTGAAATTGGCGTGATTTTATAGGGGCAACGGAGTCCGATTGGGGTCACTCAACCTCAGTCGGCCAACTTAGTCGCAGTCAAGTTTGGACAATAGCTTCCTTAGCCCTCAGATTGGATGATTTCTAACCGGCTTTAACCATTTTTTTGCTCACCCTCAGACAAGTCACAATTTCCTGTTCTGCCAGATGTCTCTTTAACTTGAGAGAATCATCTAACCCGAATGGGGGGTTGTCTTTCTTGAGGTGTGGGCGAGGTTAGCTAAGTTGTGGAGTCTTTAGTTTGGAGGCATCAGATAGACGGGCTTCCAATTAAATGTATGGATTTAGCCCGGCAATCTGATTGACTCGACCTTTGCTCACTTACTCAAAGAACACCCTAAAGCTTATGAGTACTCTCAAAGTAGGCATCAACGGCTTTGGCCGGATCGGACGTTTGGTTTTTCGAGCTGCCATCAAGAATCCCAATATTGAGTTTGTCGGTATCAACGATTTAGTACCGGCAAAGAATTTGGCGTATCTCCTCAAATATGACTCGACTCATGGGCGGTACAACGGCACTGTCGAAGCTAAGGACAACGGCATTGAAGTCGATGGCAAGTTTATTCCCACGATGTCAGTTCGCAATCCAGCAGAGCTGCCTTGGGGAGACCTCGGTGCGGATTACGTGGTCGAATCAACGGGCCTCTTTACTAAATATGACGGTGCTAAGCAGCATCTTGATGCCGGTGCCAAGCGAGTTATTCTCTCGGCCCCGACTAAAGACCCTGACCTGATTGCGACCCTGTTAGTCGGTGTCAATCATGAGACGTTTGATCCCGACAAGGATTTGATCGTTTCGAACGCCAGCTGTACGACCAATTGTCTTGCTCCGATCGCGAAAGTCATTAATGACAACTTTGGTTTAGCAGAAGGCTTAATGACGACAGTGCACGCCTCCACGGCAACTCAACCGACTGTCGATGGTCCCAGTAAGAAGGACCTGCGGGGTGGCCGGGGAGCGGGGCAAAATATCATTCCCGCGTCTACTGGTGCCGCTAAAGCCGTGGCGCTCGTGCTGCCAGAACTCAAAGGCAAGCTGACCGGCATGGCGTTGCGCGTGCCGACGCCAGATGTCTCCGTTGTTGACCTGACCTTTAAGACTGAGCAAGCCACCAGCTATGACGCCATTTGTGCGGCGATGCAAGTGGCTGCTGCAGGCCCTATGAAAGGCATTCTCGGCTATACCGAGGAACCTGTGGTCTCTACTGATTTCACCACCGATCCTCATTCCAGTACCTTTGATGCCGGTGCCGGAATGGAGCTCAATAGCCAATTCTTCAAGGTGGTTTCTTGGTATGACAATGAATGGGGTTACTCTTGCCGAGTGCTCGATCTGATGCTGCATATGGCTCAGAAAGATGCCATTCTTAATGGTATCCAGATCCCGGCGATGGTTTCCTAAACCAGTACGGTTTCGTTGCTGATGCGGGATGTGACGTTCTCACATCCCGATCACTGCTTTAGCACCGGTCTATACAGTGCTCTGTCATCGCGTTGTATCGGATAAAGGTTTCTAGCACAGTGCCGGAATCCGATACCCTTCGAACAGGGCAGAGCCCTGCAGCGTTCTGAGTTGAATCGTTATGCCGCTACTAACCACCTGAGGGTTGCATAATCTGCTCATAGTGAGCCCACCAGCGGCTCAGAGGATAGTAAATGACGGGCGCCCATAGGCTACTTAAAATAGCGGAACTCAGGGCAATGCGTTGGTGCTGCAGCCAAATTTCGGGCAAGCTCGGATAAGGTGAGGAGTCGCTGACGAGCTGATGCAGTGTGATTTGCAGCGCCATGGTTGTTTGTGCCAGAACGGTCATACCAAACACGATGATTGCGACCGAAACAAAATCTTCTTGGATAAACCGCTGCTTTTGGATGCGAGCAGTCAGGAAGCCGATTAGCATTAAGCCAATTGTATGGGTGGGAAAGTGGCCTGTTAGTCCATCGTGAATGAGGCCTAAAATCAAGCCCGCGATCGCTCCTTCAACGCCATTTCGTTGAACACTCCAGGCTACGAGCCAGATCAGGAGCCAACTGGGAGTAACGCCCAATAACACCATGCCCGGCAATCGCATAGGCAGCAGCAAGGTGCAGACCAATGCCGAACCAATCACCACACCAATGTTGAGCCATCGATAGCGGCGACGTTGGGCTACGCTACTGGTTCTGGTTGCGGTCATGGCGCCAGTGGGGCCTCGCTATCATTAGCCGCTTCACGGTTGGGGATCAGCTCTTGTGGAGTTGCTTGTGCCTCGGGCATCGTGATGGCCTTGGGTTCAAATGGTATGACCTCGACCCACTCTACGATGCTGAGCGGCGCGGTTAATTCAACCATCACCTCGGGGGCTGGGCTCTTAGCTAGATCCAGCGCTACCACTCGACCAATGGGAATGTCTTGGGGAAAGAGCTTACTGTAGGCAGACGTGGTAACAACATCACCAACCTTGACATCAGGAATCTTGTCAAAAAATTCCATCACGACTTGCTGCCCCATCGTGCCGCGAATGTAACCGGTAGCCCGGCTGCGGCTAACTCGCGCCCCCACCTGGCTAGTGGGGTCGCTGACCAACAACACTCGACTGCTATTGGGTGATACTGCAATCACGCGACCAATCAAGCCGCCGGGGCCAGTGACAACATCGTTTAAGCTAATGCCATCTTGTTGACCACGGCTAATAACGATTTGCTGCCACCAATCTCCGGCGCTGCGACCAATAACGGCTGCCGGCTTGCCTTGGGCTAAGAGCTGGCCCTCGCCTTCAACAACTTGCCGCAGCGAGCGGTTTTGACTTTCGAGCTCTATGAGCCGCTGCTGCAATTCTTGAGCGTAGCCGGATTGCAGAATCGCTTCCCGCGAGGGGCCAGGGTGAAAAGGTCGTGTGAGCCAACGGTAAGCTTCATAAAGCACGGCACTATCATTTTGTCGCATGCCGAAAGCAGCAACGATACATAAGGCCACCAAACCGGCCTTAAGCGCGTATTGGTTCCACCAGCGCCGCAGGGCAAACATGACTACTCAAACCATCCTAAATACCGGAACTGCCACTAAAGACACGGCCCATCTGACTAAAGTTTTCAAGGACTCGCCCGGTGCCCAGGACAACGCAGCTTAAAGGATCAGCGGCGACATGCACGACGATGCCTGTCTCATGGCTCAACAGGGTATCAAGACCCTGTAATAACGCTCCACCCCCTGCCAACATAATGCCTCGGTCAATAATATCGGCTGCTAGCTCCGGCGGGGTGCGCTCTAGCGTGCGCTTAACGGCTTCAACAATCACAGCTAGGGGTTCGGCCATGCTTTCACGAATTTCGCCGGCCTTAACAGTGACAGTTCGCGGCAGACCTGATAACAAATGCAGGCCGCGCACATCCATGATGAGTTCATTATCATCGGGGCTAGGGTAAGCAGAACCGATTTTAATCTTGATTTCTTCGGCGGTACGCTCACCCACAACCAAGTTATGAACTTTTTTCAGGTACTGTGCGATCGACTCACTTAGTTCATCGCCGGCGACTCTGACCGACTCGCTCAGCACTGTGCCCTGTAAGCTCAGCACGGCGACTTCAGTGGTGCCGCCTCCGATGTCAATCACCAAGTTACCGGTGGGTTCGGCTACGGGTAAGCCAGCGCCGATCGCCGCCGCAACGGGCTCATCAATTAAATAAACGGTGCGAGCACCGGCCTGCTGAGCGGCGTCCATTACTGCTCGTCGCTCAACGCCTGTGACTCCGCTAGGAATGCCAATCACGATGCGCGGAGAAACCAGCGTTCGACCTTCATGCACTTGCCGAATGAAATGCTTCAGCATGAGTTCGGCGGTGTCAAAATCAGCGATTACCCCATCCCGCAGAGGGCGTAATGCTGCGATGTTGCCAGGAGTCCGCCCCAGCATCCGCTTAGCTTCTTCCCCCACCGCCAACGGTTTCTTTTCTACCTGGTCGATGGCCACTACAGAAGGCTCTTGTAGAACTACTCCTTTACCTGAGACATAAACCAGAGTATTGGCAGTACCCAGGTCAATACCCATATCTCGGGAGAGAGAAAATCGGTCTAGCAAAGCCACGAGACTTAGCCCCCAAACAAACGAAATGGACGGTTACATGTAAAATCGCCGAACTTAATGCTAGGCCATAGATGTCTGATTGGTATGAGAACCCATGTTTTGCCGCAACACTAATTCAGGGAACGTCTGTTGCTGATTGCAATGCAGACGAGGTGGATTCTATTACGTTTCGTATCAATGCGTCTAGAGTGATTATTATTCTTGGCTAAAGAATAATGAAGATTGTATCAGCGATCGCCCCCATGTTGAGCTTTTGAGCTTACTTAGCAAACCAGGGATCTCTAATCACCTTGAGAGCAGTTCAGTTAAATTTAAGGCACACTTGAGGGATGCAAATTGCTTGCGTGAGCTGACCCTCAGTAGGATAAAACTTGAGTACAGTTGTGGCCTGCTGAGCGTGGCGTCACCCGAATGCTGTTGTCGACAGAATCAGGAGAGAGTCTAGATGAGCATCAATTCCGTAACCCTTGTTGGCCGAGCCGGACGCGACCCTGATGTGAAATATTTTGAGTCGGGCAGCGTAGTGTGCAAGTTTTCTCTAGCGGTTGATCGCCGTAGTCGTAACTCCGATCAACCGGATTGGTTCAATTTAGAGATGTGGGGGCGTACTGCTGAAGTCGCGGCGAATTACGTGCGTAAAGGCAGCTTGATTGGCGTGAGCGGTGCCCTAAAACTCGATCAGTGGAACGATCGCGCTTCCGGAGCCCTGCGGACGTCTCCCGTCATTCGTGTTGATCGTTTAGAACTACTGGGCTCAAAACGGGACAATGAGACCGGTCTGAATCCCAATTACGCAGACGATGAATTTTAACGACAGCCGTCACTGAGTCGGTTGTTTCGTGGCTCTAGGGCTGAATAGGTGAGTCGATGCGTGTCAGGTTAAGCCATCGCTTCAGTAGTCAAGGGGTCGCAAATCAAGCTAGGAAAGGGGTAGCGTTTACGGCATCGAACCGATCCAATGAGTCATCGATATTCTCGCAACCCTGATCATATTCGGCGACGGA
>JBCDAJ010000029.1:0-50170 GCA_039185935.1 Cyanobacteria bacterium P01_F01_bin.56
CAAAGCCTGGATACTCGCAGGCGTGGCCTCCCAATCGGCTTTTGGAACCTTGATGCCAGCAAGTTCAATTTCTTCGCTCATCCTCACAACTTAGCGAAGCTCGACCGCTTCATTCCCTAAGATTTCTTTTTCTTTCTGGGATGGTTACTTCTGAATTCTCTAGTTATCATTAGATCTTGAAGGCCTAAACTCTAGCTCCTAATTTCTTCAAGTCTGATATTTGAGCAGTTGATAATCCCTTAACCTTATTAATATTCATTCCTTCATAAAGACGAGAGGGTTCAAGTATTCTCAAGCATTCTCTAGTAGGAGCATCCCATATTTTGATTTTTTCGTCTGAGCTCCCACTTGCCAGAAAATTACCATCTTTGCTCCAATCTACGACCATTACTTGTTGAGTATGGCCTCTTAATGTAGTAATTTCCTGAAAGGTCTCCATACTCCATAGCTTTAGCGTATGATCATAGCTACCAGTCAAAAGCATTGTTTGGTCAGGACTGAATTTCAAAGATTTGATTGCATGCGTATGACCTGAGAATGTAGACAAACAACGCAAAGAACACAAATCCCAAACTTTGACGGTGTGATCATAGCTTCCAGTCGCTAAGAGGGTGCCATCAGGACTTAATGAGAGTGTCCCAATTCCCCTTTTGTGAGCATTAAGAGAATTTAGACATTTCCCAGTAGCAATATCCCAAAATTTTACCTGCCCATCGTCACTGGCACTCACAATTATTTCATTATCTTTAGTGAAAGCTACACACCATACAATAGTGGAATGACCTTGAAAAGTTTTTATGCAATTGCCTGAACTAACATCCCAAAGTTTCACAGTCTGATCGCTACTGGCACTCCCAAGGTAGTGACCACTGGAACTAAAGGCAATTGACCAAACCCAACTCATGTGATCGTCTAATATTGCCAAACAGTTGGTACTATTCGTGTCCCAAAGACGGATATTTTTACTACTGCTTGCAAGCACTTCTCCCGTATGGTTGATTGCTATAGATAAAACTACTCTCTTATGGCCTTTAAGAGTGCTTTTGCATTGCCCTGTTTCTAAATTCCATATTCTGACGTTGTGATCACTATGAGCACTCGCTAACCATTTACTATCAGGACTAAACTGAATGCTCCAGACTCGATAACTATGTCCTTGCTTCTTCGTTAAAGATTTTCCAGTGTTGCAATCCCAGATCCTTAACATATGATCATCACTTACACTCGCAAGCACAGTTCCATCAGAACTAAATGAAACATCCCATACAGAGCTGGAATGTCCTAGTAAGGTTCTAATACAACGTCCCGTTTCTAATTGCCAAATACGGATTGATTGATCTTGACTGCCACTGGCAACTAATTGGCCATCTGGACTAACTGAAAGTGAGCCAATAGGACTTGCATGACCACTGAATATTTGCATCAATTCTTTAGTCTCAGTGTGCCAAATCTTTATCTGGCGATCGTACCCGCCACTAATCAAAAATGGGGTATGAGGATGAAAAATTACAGCTCGAATTGAATCCGTATCTTGCCAGCGATGCAGAATTTCCCCATTTGCTATGTTCCAAAGTCTGATGATGTTGTCATCGCTACCACTAGCGATATTCCTGCCATCCGGACTAAAGTCCACACTCCAAACGGAGCCCATATTTTCTGTAAGTTGATGTAAAAGCTCCCCTGTCTCAATATTCCAAATACTAATTATTCCATCATCGCCACCACAAGCTAGCAGCCTTCCATCTGGACTGAAAGCTATTTTATAAGCTCTCCCAGTTTGTTGAAATATATGCTTTAGCTGACCGTCCTGAGTGCCCCAAACTCTGATTGTTTTGGCATCGCAATTGGAATAAGCCAATAGACTTCCATCTGAATTAAAGGCAAGCCCAAAAGATAGCAGAGAGTGAGTTTTAAATTGGGCGATTGGAGATAAGTCTGGGAATGTCCACATCCAGATCGTATCTTCTCCACTTGCAGCCAACAATTTACCAGTAGGGCAAAAACTTACACCGAAAAGAGCACCTATAGTCTCTGAAAATATAGATGTGCTCAAATCGGCATTAGAAAAATCAATTTTAGAGAGAGGACTATTCCGTAAGTCGGCTTGCCAAACGGGCAGTCGTGAGAAATTTAACTGTTCAAAAGGAACAGATAGCTGACAAAGAATCGTTAGAATATTTCCAGCACAATATCCTGGTCTGACGGAAGGTTCTTTCCTCAGCATATCCAGAATATTAATGAGTCTATCGTGTAATTTTTCTTCCGATCCAAAATACTGAGTAAGTTGTTCAACGAGAGGCTTGACGACAAATAGTAATTGCGCCTCTCTCACATAGTCTTCTGATTGAGACTTACAAATTGGATAGGTATTAAATTTCTGAATATTAAGGGTCTTGATTTCTTCAAGAATAGTAGCTACTAATCGATTTATTACATATTCTGTAACGGCTGGTTGCTGAGTATATCCTTTACTTGTTTGAAAAATCAGAGATCTTCTTTTGAGAGATTTTAACGCTTCTAGAATGTCACTTGTAGAAGCAGACCTTGTCATGTCTGAGGTTAAATGTTTGATGGCAGTAGGATTGCGATTGACTGCTAACCAATACATGACGTGCTGTTCAGCCTTAGTTAGACGTTGAAACTGTCTTTTAAAGAGGTCTTTAACATCGTCAAATACTAATAATTCTTGGTTCAACAGACTAATTAGCTTGCTCAGATTTTGACCAAAGCATTCCTCAACAACAGATGCCACAATTTTAAGTGCGAGAGGATTTCCTCCATAGTGCTCGATGATCTGACTCCATTCTTGATCACTCCCTTGAAAATTACTTTTATCTAGAAGCAAATGACGTCCTTCATCAGAATCCAGACCATCTAATTGAAGGCATCGAATGGGTAATTTTTGACCTTGCTGAATGCTTAAGCCTTTAGGTATTTCCCTAGAGGTAAGAATCAGACAGCTTTGATGAGAGGTATTGCCAATTGTTCTTAATAGTTGACCATACTCTTCATGACTAGTTAGATAACTGCTGGTGCGATCGCCACCTTGAAGAATTGATTCAACGTTGTCAAGCACTAGCAGACAGCGATGTTTTTTTAGATATCCAAGCAGCGTAATGATCGCCTTATCGATGATTTCCGAGGACTTGGTTTCTTGTTGATCAGACACGCACTCGATTAAGTCAGCCAGCATGATGTCTATCGCAACAGGATTACGCAGCGATCGCCACACAATGAAATCAAATTGATCTTGAATTTGAGTGATGAATTTTACGGTGAGTGACGTTTTGCCAATTCCGCCCTGCCCCGAAATAGCTACTAAACGGCATTGCTCTGAGCAAACCCAACTTTCTAATTGCCTTAGGGTTTCACTGCGGCCATAAAACCTAGAGGCATCCGGGGCATCTCCCCAATCAATGCGTGTAGAAACTTCCCCGACCGGTGATGAGGCCTCTGCTAGTGATGAAGTAAGCGTCGCAGAAACTCCTAGATCAGCAATGTCTTTCCAATCTAACGATAAAGAGTTGCAGAGTTCAACGAAGGTGGCAAAATCAACGGTTTTGCCGTTTAAGAAATTGCTGACTGTTGACAAAGACAGCATGGCAGACTCGGCGAGCGATCGCTGCGTCAGGTAGCCTCTTTGCTTGACAACTTGCTTTACACGGTCAATTGAGTCAGCTTTGACTTTCAGAGAGCGTGGCATAGGAATGCACTTTTGATGAGGGGGCTAAGTCAATACATCAGCAGACAAAAGCGAATTTCCAGGAATCATTCAGTCACCCCAGTCTCATTCAGTTATTTGTCAGACATAACTCAGATTGTTCTCGGTCTTGAACTCAGTCATTCCCTTGGTTTGATGCAGGTGTGAGTCAAAGAGAGGTTGCAAATTCCCTTTCTTCGTTATTCACAACAGCAAACAGTACAACAACCAAAGGAAAACTGTCATGTCACAGTATTTGAAAGTTCAGTGCGAACAAAACGGTCAAGAGTCTTTTGCGGCCGAAAGTGTCGTCAACCCTAACTTGCCTTTAGCTAGCAAAACTCAGACACCATCGTCGCAAGTTTCTCAAAAAACGTCGAGTGTCGTTTCCTCAAAGGATACCCCGACGAATGAGGAGACCACACCTGCTAAATCAGCTGCCCCAGGAGTTGAGCCCTTAGATGGCTACGAACCAGTCGGCGAAACAGCTGCCCAAGGTTTGGAAAGTGAGGGGGATTTCGAAGCTCCCTTTAGCTTGTTAGATGCCTATACGACTACACGGGAAGCTCAAGAACTGACATCGTCTTTAATGATGGATTTCTTTTCTCGCAAATCACCAGAATCAGGGGGACAGGAAAGATTTGGGAAAAGAATTGGAGGACGCATCAGAAAATGGCGGAATTGGTGGAGAGGTCGGCCGCTGGTTTTCGAAAGTAGTCAATTCGAGAGCAGCAATTTTTCTAGTAATGGCGGTTCGAGCCTCTTAGAAGTTGTTAATGATGTTGATGACCGGGTGTTAGTAGAGGACACCACTACTGCCCCTTGGAATGGCATTGTTCAGCTTAATATTTTGAGCGTCAACGGGGGCAAATATGTCGGTACAGGCTGCCTAATTGCGCCTCGTACTGTGCTCACTGCAGGACATTGCGTTTACATGCATGACGCCGGTGGTTTTGCACAAGAAATCACTCTGTCGGCTGGCCGTAATGGCGACGAACGTCCCTTTGGCCAACAGGTCAGCAGTAATTTTTCTGCGCCATCTGGTTGGATTAATGATGCCAATCGCTCAGAAGACTATGCCGTCATCTTCCTTGATAAACCCTTCTCGCCTTTCGCAGGAGAAATGCCATTTACATTTTCTTTTGCGGCAAAAGGTGATGGTGAACTGTTGGGGCAAGTCTTAAACCTCTCTGGCTATCCAGCGGGTAATCCTCTAGAAGGTAAGGACTCTACGCTGCAGTGGTTCCACGCCCGAACACCCATCAGTGTTACCCCTAACACAATTGTGTATGACACCGATACTAGCGGTGGTCAGAGTGGTTCTCCCTGCTGGCACTACAACGCAGAAACTGGCGAGCGTGTAGTTGTCGGTATCCATACCAATGGGTTCCCCTATGCCAACTCTGCTACTCGCATCACCCCGGAAATGGCAGCCCTGTTTGAAGAATGGCGGCAAGCCGGGCAGTAAGCCGAGATATCCCTTGACTTAACTGTCTGATCTGTATGCCGGTCGTGGACTTGTTGCCAGGACCGGCATGCACCGGCAACTTGCATTCGACACATCCATCTAATCAACATTAAGGAAACTAGCATCATGGCATCCATTAAAGGTCAGATACTTTCTTCTAAGAGTGAAATTCCCCAGGCAAATATATTGGTGACTATCACTACCAGCACTGTGCCCCATCCCGATATGGCGGCGCAATCGAATGAAGCAGGTTACTACACGCTAAGTGGCCTACAAGCAGGCATTTATGTCTTGCAGGCTGGAACAACACAGTCAATTGTCGAAATTGACTCCGATGACGCGGAGGTTGGCTGTGAATTTTTGATTGAAGCAAACACCAACGCTAAAGTCCTGACAACCTGTTCGAGTAAACAACAGACTCATATCAGCGAGGTGCCCAATTTCACCAAGGCAACACACCCCGAAGCGATAGATACCGTGAAGGTAGTCAGCAGTCTAAGCACTGAGCAGCTACCGAATATAAACTGCTCATCACAGGTGGGCGAGGCAGACGACAGGCCACCAGATCTAGAACCCGTTGAGGAAAATTTTGAGTCTGATCCCTACCAGCGAGATATTGATCTGATTGAGACCCAAGAAAATGCTCCTGTCTCGATTTCGCTTGCCGAAAAGGCTCTCGTTTACACCATTCTTAGTCTCAATATCGCTCAGGGTGTCAAAGATGTCGATGAACTAACTGATAAGGCTTGGCGTACGCTCAATCCGACGGAGGATTTCCCCATCTCGACGGGAGATCCTGACTATGCGCGCAAGAGTGCCGAATGGTTTTATTTGCGGAACGAAATCGTGAGGCCATTGATCAAAAATACAGGCTCCGGTAGTGCCTCTAAGCCTGCTGATTCAGACTCTCTGGATCTGGTTTCAGTGCGTATGCCAAAGGGAACTACCCATCGGCTGAGTGCAAATAACCTGAAATATGGTCTGCAAGAGACCATTGATGCTCTTATCGCCATTGCCGCTGATTGGCATCGCCGCCATTCCGATGTTGATCTGATGATTCGCGACATTAGTAAACAGAACGGCGGCAGTCTGCAGCCGCCTCACTCGAGCCATCGTTGTGGACTCGATTGCGACTTACAACTTTGGGTGGGTAAAAACAAAGTCTGTATGAAGCACCCCCGTTATCCAGAATGGCGTCCCTTGATGCAAGAGCTGGTGGATATCGTTCGAAGCAATTCTGTTTTGCCAGTGAAAGCAATTGGGTTTTCAGATCGGCAAATTAAGAACGTTTCACACTGGGGTGGTCATACTTGTCATGCCCATGTGCGATTCTGCGCACCAGCGTCAAAGATTGACCAAATTGAGGAATTTCTTAGCCAAGAGTACGCCGATAAGCCCAGGAATAAGCGACCCAAATATCGCTGTTAAACCTTGAATTGGACTTAGGCAATTTTCTCTATTCTCCTGGCTCTAGGGATATTTGAAGGGGAAGCAAAAGATATGCCGATGAATTTAAGATGGGGAGCAATTGCATAAGTCCTGAAAGGGAATCCAATAATTGAGCAGATGAGTTGATTCATTGAATAGTTAAGCTCACCAGGCTGGCATTCCGAGGATTTCACCTCTTGGAGAGTTCTGTTACTCATCTGAGCGAGCTAATAGCGGTGCCCACTTAGGTTAAGTACAGATTCGTAATCAAGACAGCTCTGCAACGGATACCTGGTGTACTTAATTGATCTAGGCACCGCTATAAGGTATCCGGTCATAACGCTTGAAATTTTTGATATGAAGGGAATCTTTTGGACAACAACACGCTCTCTTAGCCCAAAATCAGCTCTGCCTTCGTGCCCAACGCTGTTGCAATAGCCAGATACTGCCAACACTTGCTGCACTCGCCCAGGCTAGGCGACCACTCTGCAGGTGTCCTGTCAACAAACACAGCCCGCCGACAATGAGCAAAATGAAGGTGCAACTGCCCGCGATCGCGAGCATGGCGCGAATGGCTTGCGTTGTTGCCAGCAGTTGTGCTGCCAGGTCATCTCCTGGGGGCATGGGCACCGCCGCCTTAAGCGCTGCTTG
This sequence comes from Cyanobacteria bacterium P01_F01_bin.56, assembly GCA_039185935.1. Taxonomy (GTDB): domain Bacteria; phylum Cyanobacteriota; class Cyanobacteriia; order Phormidesmidales; family Phormidesmidaceae; genus Halomicronema. The sequence goes on from JBCDAJ010000029.1 coordinate 7,248, forward strand.
AAAGGACTCGTATTTCGGTAAATCAACCTGGTAATAGGTGCCCAACTCAGGATCTCGCAGGTCACGCACAGAGTAAAGGCCAAATTGTTTGGCATGGGCGATCGCCTGACGAATTTGGCGCTTGGTGGCCAGCGATCGAAACGCCTCAAAGATCGATTCTCTGTAAACGCCAGTCTTCGCCATGGCTAAAATGCGCTGGCTGAGTTCAGTTTCAGAAAGGCGAGGGGCAAGTTGCGACATCAAACTTGAGGGGTGAATATAACCAATAGCAAGCTAGGAACTGTTCAGGGACGATACGGTTACACCAGTTCTTCAGAATGGACCTACAGATTGGATAAAGGGCAATGGAGACAGGGGAGACAAGAGGACAGATGTGTACAGCAGAGTGCGGAATGCAGAATTCGGAGTTCAGACAAAAAGCCTTTCATACAAGAGTTCTAGCGATCTAGATGGTTCTTATCAAACGGCGGATTGTGATAGCTGGACTTTAGAGAATCGATATCAGCGCTAAGCCGGTATCGCGACTCAACCCTTCATGCTTGAGCGACGCCATCGTGTTATTGAGTATATGCGAACCAATCTGAGTTCACGCGACCCAGTGACGTGAGTGCCTATCGCGATTAAAGGCCGACGAGTTCGCGGAACCAGTCATCGTTGCGCAAATCAGCGAAGGTGTCTTCCATCTGAGCATCGGCTCGCAGGTTGGGATCTAGCCGGACAGCAAGCTGCAGATTTTCCAAGGCGATATCGTATTCGCGCTGTAGCGTGTAGCAGAGCGCCTTATGGTAAAGCGCTTTAGAGTAGTCGGGGTCGATTTCGAGGGCGCGGTCAAAGCTGGTGAGCGCTTCGTCGTCTCGTCCGAGCTTCATTAGCGCCAGGCCTTGGTTATCCCAAGCTTTGGGAGCCTTTGGGTTAAATCGCGTGGCCTTGTCAAAAGATGCTAGCGCTTCTTCAAACCGTTCTAACTCGAGGGCAGCAAGACCCCGATTGAGCCAGGCGACCGCATCGTTGGCCTGAATTTCCGTGGCTTTTTCAAACGACTGAAAAGCTTCGCTATGTTGCTGTAACACCCCAAAAGAGACCCCTCGATTGACCCAGGCTTCTTGGTAATCAGGCTTGATGGTGAGGGCTTTGTCAAAGGCGGCGATCGCTTCTTCTCGTCGGCGCAAGCGTCCCAACACCATGCCTCGATTGACCCAGGCTTTGGCATCTTCCGGATTCAGCATGAGAACTTTGTCAAAGGCGGTGAGGGCTTCTTCATAGCGCTTGAGATCTTTTAAAGCTTGCCCCCGTTGGAATTGGGCCGCCACCTGGTCGGGAGCGAGTGCCAAGACCTGATCAAAGGCGGCGATCGCTTCTTCCTGGCGTTCAAGCCCCATCAGTGCTAAAGCTTGGTTGAGCCAAACTTCGACGTTCTCTGGTTGAATCTCTAGAGCCTCGGTGTATTGTTCTAGAGCAGCGGCGTAATTTTCGTCAGCAAGGTACTGATTGGCGGCTTCAATCCGTTCCTCAGCAGAGAGAAAGAGGTTGGGGCGATTTTCGCGCAGGCGCGTGATCAGGCCAGATACCGTCTCCAACTGCTGCTGAGTCGTGGCCATAAAAGTATTTGCCACGTACTCCGGTGCCACCTCGCCTAGCCGCCGCATAATGGCTTCTTTTTCTCCTTGCGCCTCCGCTTGTAGAGTAATCAGTCGCTCTTGTACTGTGCGTTTCACCTCTTCTAAATCAGCGATGACGTCGGTGCGCCCCGAGGCAATGTCTTTTTGCAACTCGGCGAGTTGGTTCGCAAAGTCGGTCTCGATCGCGGTTAAGCGCTGACGGGCTTGCTCTTGGCGAGCGGTGGACTCGCTTTCTAAGGTGCTGACATGGTCGGTCAGGCGCTGGTCAAAACCGTCGAGTTTTTCGAGCATGCGATCGCGTCGGCTAAACACGACGTCGCGCACGTCATTCATTTGCCGCCCGACCTCATCTTCCATGCGGGCCAGACTTTCTAAGGCCATGGTGGCGCGATCGCGGCTGTCGCCCTGCAACTGTTTAATAGTTTCCGACAGTTCAGTAGCGCTTTGTTGAACCGCCTCCCAAGTGACCGTTTTGTCAGCATCGAGACTGGACATTAAGTCACTGAGCTGACGCCGAAAATCATCGGCACTGTCCGTTAATTGGTTCAGCGTGTTGGCCTGCTGCCCTTCCACTTCATCCTGCAAAATCGTAAAGCGGTTCATAAAGTCATCGGCAGACTGCCGCAAAGCCGCCAAAATCTCGACTTTGCCCTCATCAATCTCGCCCTGGTAGCCGCTGAATTGGGCTAAGAAATCGTCTAGAGAGCGGCGCAAATCAGCCAGAATGCCCGCTCGTTGCGCTAACACTTCATCTTTAATCTGGCGAAATTGTTCTTCAAAGTCTTTGATCGATCGCTCCATGGTTTGCAACGCCAAGTCACGATGTCCGAGCGTGCTGGCCTGCATTTCGTCGAGTTGCTGATCGACGGATTGCTGGCGATCGCTCATAGCATCCATGACACGCTGCTGATACTGCTCTAGCTGCGCTTCGAGGTTATCTCGCAGAGTGTCAAAGTAGGGGGCAAAGTCTTCTTGCAGTTTGGCCAAATCGGCCAGGGTGCGATCGCGCGTCCCTGCCACGGCTGTCGTCAGGTCTTGCATCTGCGTCGCAAAGTCGGTGGCAGACGTCGCCATATTTGAGAGGGTTTCTCCCTGAGTCGATGCCACCTGCTCCGTCATCGTCGTCAGCTGCTGCTGAAAATCCCGTGCTGTCGCCTGTACTGAAGCCAGCACCTCAGCCGTCTGAGTCGCTGCATCCGTATCCACCGTCTCGGCCCGCGCTTGCATGCGCTTTTTGATCAGGGTGGCTTGGTCTTCGACATTGGCTTCTAAATCGGCCAGGGTTTGGGAAAGTGTTGCAACCTGCTGTTCCCAGTCTTCTAAAGTACTCGCCTTAGAGTCGTTGATTGCGGTTAGGGCCTGATTAAGCACCCGGCGCTTTTCCGTAAGCAGGTCTTTGAAGCCTTCTGCCTCTTGCTCAATATCGCCGCTGATGTCTTCAGCATCTTTCAGCACATTGCTGAGTTCGCGGGTAGCCGTGCGAATCTTATGCTCCAAATCGGACATTTGATTGAGCTGGGTGCGTACTGCTGTGGCCACTTCCTGCACCACCGAGCGGCGCAAAAACCACAACATAATGACGCCCAAAACCAGCAACAGGGCCAAGGCTGTCAGCAAAATGGCCACCAGGGTCGTCGCCCGAGTAAAAGCCAGGTTGGCCTCTTGCTGTAGTCGCTCCAGATCGGCCTGTTCGTCGTCGGTAAGGGTCTGAGCGATCGCGGGGGCAGGGGGCAATAGTATGACCGGCATTGCGGTGACGCCGCTGCCTAATAGGCACAGCGCGACCAACACGCTGTCACGCAACCACTTAGTTAAAGCAAAAGAAAAACGATGCCGCATCGGTCTCGCGATCACACTGCAGGAAAGGACTAAATCAGCCCTTCGTCTAAGGATACTCAAAGTACCGCTCTAGGATACGCCTAGCATACCGTGAAGCCCTGATGGGTAAAGTTTTTCCTAGTGGTTTGGTGTCTTGAGAAATGTTCAGCAAAAACGATACCTAATGGGGTCGGATTTTATAGAGACTGGGTCGCTGTGAGATTGAGATTTCTAACCGCAACCCCCTTTGCCGTCACGAACCGTCCGGTATTGTCTGCATAGCGATGCGCTAAATCCTAAGGGAGCTACTTGAAAATAGCGTCCCTAATGTTTGGGGTTTGGCACTGCCCAACCCTGACAGAAACGTTTCTGTCCTAGGGCGGTTATTTAAGCGCTGAGCCCTAGGGCCTGTCATCATTTAGCTGTCAAACCCTGATAGTGAGAAGAATGCAGGCCCTAGTTGGTTGGCGAGATGCGGGCGCGATAATGCTTGTTCCGTAAGGCTTCTAGATTTAATTGATGACGCGCCCTAGGCATTGCGCTGGTTGCGATACTTCCAGGCCAGGTTGAGAATTTGACCCCAGGTGCGATTTACCCGTTTGGGGGTGCATTGCAGGAGTTCTGCGAGTTCGCCCGCATCCATCTCTTGTTGTCCCGCGCGGACTTGCGTGCGACGGAGTTGCAAGAGCTGCTGTTGTAAAGGTTGTAGCGTGGCGACAAAGCCATCCCACTCTTCAGACGAGAGCCCGAGATTATGCTCTAGATCAATGCCTAACCACTGATGCACCATTTGCCAGTTGTGGACTTGGGCAAACTTTTCGACATGATACTTAAAGCGCTGCTGCAAATAATCACGCTGACGCGCCGTCAAGTCGAGGATTTCGTCAATTTCACCGGCTGGCATATCTTGTAGGCGCAGCACAAAATAGTCGATGCAGTCGTGCTGATCTTGCGCTTCCAAATATTCAATCAGTTCTTGAATGATGCGATCACGCAGTACTTGATCTGCCGGGTCATCCGCCTCGGTTACCATTTGCTCCCGCACTTGCTGCAGCGCTGGAGAGCGATTTTGACCTTCCATTTCGTCTGAGCGAGCCGATTCCATCGCCCGCTCAATATCGACTGAGGTTTCATCCGGTTGTCGCCGGGCAAAGGTCTGAGCCCGCAACACAATAATCTGCTGATTCACCGCACCCGGAATCGTGATGCGCCGTTTGGCGTACTGTTCACAAAAGGTCATGTATTCCGACAGTTGCAGCCGGGTCTTGGGTGAATAGTCAGCAGCCACATCGTTTTCGCGGCGAAAGGCCTTAATGGCTTCGATATAAAATCCTTGTAAAAAGTCTTCGAGCAGGGTGTAACGCCCCTCAAACCCAAGTTGGGCCTTGCGCGGCGCAATATAGCGATAAGCGATCGCGCTCAGGGTGCTGTGCAGCTCGACCCGCCCCCGCTGCGAGCCTAGGTTGAAATATTTGACGCATTTGGTAATCCGGTGCCGCGCCAGCGATCGCTGCCAGTGAATCACTTCCCCAGACGATTGAATGCGGCGACTCATGCGGCAAATGCGATCGACTTCGCAGGCGATACGGGTTGCGACTTGTTTTAAGCTGCTAACGCGTTCGGGCAACTCGCGCTTGAGCTCAGTCATGACCCAGTCGACAAAGCTTGGATCGGGGGGCGGCGGCGCGGCGGGTGCCGGCGCTGGTGATGCTGTTTGGCCCGCTGGCGTGAGCCCGTCGGCATGACCCACGGCTAAGTTGCTGGGCACCTGTTGATCGGCAGGCGGTTGGGATTGTTGGGCGCACAGGGGCGCGTTAGAAGTAGAAGATATTGAGCGAATCATAATGGTGGTAGCGCACAGGACAAGGTTGGGCGATCGCCTAAAGCAGAACAATCATCAACCCTCGAAGTAACCCTACTTTATCCAGAGTGCCCAAATTGGTGGCATCGAATTGTGGCACTCTTTGAGTTTGTGCCAGTTGGATGGACATTTTTTCCGAGCCGATCCCTCGTTTCACTTTCCCCCGTTGATACCTATAGACGTTACAGGGCCAGGCTTTGACCACATTTTCGTAAACCCAAAGGGACGATGCCCGCTGGCCAAGAGTCCGTTTGCTGAACGGACAATCGAAACACTGGTTAGGTCCGTCCGGAATTTAGTCTTGAGACTTTGAATAGCCGCCTCTGGGCGTCTCCAGTTCTACGCACGAGCCCCCTTCGTCCCCCAACTCTAGGAGATGTTGCAGCTGATTTACCGAGTCTTGGGGATGTCGTGGCCAAAATCCGCTGCAACTTCATAAGTCCTATTGACTGATGGCGGGATGTGTTGAAAACGGCTCTTATGAGATTTCTGTCAATGAACATACCCATTCGGCGGTGCATTACGCTTCGCTAATGACACCCTACAAGCGGTAAATTCTTTCCTGTAAATCTCCTTATTATCACTGTGACACTTCAAAGTGCGGGAAGAAGTGGTTTACAAGGCTCAATGCACATGTTGTTATGGCGATCCGCAATGAGGTTAGGACAGTTATATTTTCTGGAATGACCACATCGTCAGCGTTTTCATTCCGAACTCCGCATTCAGAATTCCGCCTTCTGCTGTAACCTCCCAAAACAAGAGGCATGAGAAATTCAAACAGAATATGGGGGCTAAAATTCCGCAGAAACGGTATTCAAGAAGCGGGCAATTACGCGGCTGTAGAACGGCATTTGAATGATGAGCTGGTTAATCAACGCTTTGGATACAGCCAAAAGTTCATGACTTTGCTGAGATAAGGCATGACCGGATAGGTTAGCAACGCTGACACCAATATTACCGAGAAGAACAACCCCAGCAGTGGCGGCAGCTCTGTAAGTAAAGGGTCCAGGAGAACATTGGCCAGCAGAATCAGTGGATAAACTGCCAATACCCCCAACACTACTTTTTTGTAATACGGCGGATCAGGCAGCGCTGAAACGCCTTCCGACTCAAGCGGGGATAATTGAAACCAAAGATTGATGCCTTGTCGCTTAGCAATAAAGAAGTGTGAGCCCTGTTTGATCCAGGCGCGATAACTGGGCGATATTAGCCAGCAACGCAAATGCTCATAGGTTTTAAATCTGACGATCACCACATACTCAGGGTGGTGGGCATCGCGAGGCCGAATAATTTCCACCCCTAAGAAGCCATTACATTGTTGTGTCGCGAGGCTGATACCACGGCACCATTCTTCATAAGCCGCGATCGCTCGGGGCTTCACCACTTCTGAGATGACCAGCGTCACGGGTTCTGAAAATGGCTGGGTATATTCCATCATCAATGGCTCAATGGCGGCTTCGAAACCACTCTGAACTGACATAACTAAACTTGGGACTTACGCAAAAGCCCCCTCAATTCCTCCAATCGGGGGAAATCGGATTTAACATCCCCAAAATCTGGAAACCAAAATCTGGAGAATTGAGGAGCCCAAATCGGCTGCAACTGCGTCAGTTCTATCAGTGTTGGATGTTGCACTCACGCACGAGTGTAGACGACTGGCGATGTTTGGTGAATTTGGCCTCTCCAGCAAAGTCTCCGGCGGTGACTACCTCAGTCAAAATCCAATCCAGGTGCTGATAAAAGCCATAGGCTCGCAGCGACGGATCATTACCCGTGAGCAACCAAATTGCCTGCAGTCCCTGAGACCAAAGCCAGGTTTCTGCAGCTTGCATAAGGGCTCGTCCCGCACCTTGGCCTTCGAACTGAGGAAGCACAAACACTCCGAAAATCGTTGCTGCAGTAGCGTTGGCGATCGCAAACCCTACCGGCCGCCTTTCTAGTTCGGCAATCCAAGCACAACAGTCAGTAGCCAACATCGCGGCAACGGACTCGGGTGTAATGCCTAGCTCAGCAATCTCTTCGCGCGATTGGTAGTTTTCGATCACGCTAGTGCGGATATTAAACATAGCCTCAATATCGGCTGCTTGAGCAACTCGAATCAACATGAGTTCTCTCCCATCTGAAAGAGTGTCTTGGGGGGATCGGGTTTGCTACCACACGGCTTGGTGCTCAAGCCTGCAGGCAAAAATCATATTGAAAGATTCGCTGCCGGTACGGTTAAGACTTTTGCTGTCAGACACAGGAACAAAGCCGACTCGCGAATAGAGATGCACGGCAGGATTATCCCCACGTACACTCAAACTCACGGCAGAAAATTGTTCCTTGGCGGCGGCTAAGAGTGGGGTCAACAGACGTGTGCCAACACCCTGTCCACGATAGTCGGGGGCAACCCCGATCGCTAACTCGGGGATATCATCGCTGACATAACCAAACCCTTTGTCCGCCTCTGGCCACAGTCTTAACCAGGCCGCCCCAATCGGAGTGGCTGCGTGCCAGGCTCCATAGCCCAGATCTCCTGGACGCCCCCAGTCCGTGGCATAGCGAGCAATCAAGGGATGCTGTAAAGCCTCCCAAGAGGATTCGTGAGCCGCGTACCGCAGCATTTCCCACACTATTGGCTTATCTTCAGGACTTAATGGACGAATCGGGTAATCCATGACTCATCTCCCATCAGCTTTTGAACGGCACTCAATTCATTCGCGTCTTTAGGTTCAGCCCTTTGGAGTTTGTAAACAGGTTTCATTTAGGGTGACGGCGCTGCTCCAACGAGAGCCACAGGGCCTCTTCGGAGCTATCGCGCTGTCGCTGCTGAGTCAAGGAATCATAAGCATCAAAGGGGACCTCACCATTTAGCGAGTAGCGGATATTGGTTATCGGTTGATCGGCTGATGGAGCAAAGAATCGTAGCAGTTGCCCCATTACTGTTTTCAGTCCTTGAGCGACTTTAGACGGTGAGTAGCATGAGAGGCCAGAGAGGCTACCGGCAGGCAATAGCTCTAGTTGTTCGTAGATTTTCGATTGGGTAGTCATAGTAAACACTCTAAGTGTTGGTGGAAATAGGAGCTGGACCAGGGAAAATCCCAGAAAACCAGCCAACCAAATCTCAGGGATAGGACTCTTCGCTTCAAATCATCTCTGCTAAAAGAGAAGGTCTCGGGAAGACGTTGACTGCTTGAGGCTTGAATCAAGTTCTAGTTAGGCAATCTTGGGGCCCGAAATCTTAAATTGCCCTAGTCGCTCACCCAGATCTCAACCTCAGCAGTTCTCCCGCCAGAGATTACAGGCCGTGCCAGCGAAAGCGTTTTCGATAGACGGCAAATAGCAGTAACCCACTAACGATGAGGAGGTGAAGCTGAAAGGCCGCATTCTCGATGCTCCACTGGGGAATGGCCGGGAGCACCATCACCAGACTCATAAACGTCGCTAGATAAAATGTTCCAGTTTCTGTTTCTGGATATCGCCAGGCTTTGATCAACGTGGGCAAAAAGGCACACCATTCCCCTGCGATCGCACACAGAATCGCCGTACGGGGAGCCTCGATCATTAGCCAAAGAACCAGAGCCAACAGTGAGAATCCGCCGCAAATGGCATCAAATTTTCTCAATTGCCAGTAGCTTCTGGGGTTGGCAAAGGACGCTAGGACGACTAAGAGAGGCAGCAGACCAGCCAGGAAAACCCGGACCGTTGCCCACATATCGGCCCCTGTGGCAACTGCGATGGTAGCGCTGAGCAATGGCCCTAGGGTCCACATCGACCAGGTTACGCGATTGGGCTGGGTCTTGCCCTGCAAAGTCTCTCGAATATAAGTTGAGGCCCCGGCAATGCTAATTAGGGAACTCAAAATCACAAGCCAGTGAACGAAAGGCAGTCCTAGCATTGATACGTTCCTAGAAGTTCCTGATTCTGTTGGATGATGCTTCTCAAGCATAGCCAGCCTTAACTCACCTGCTACCTGCTATCTCATTTGCAAATCTCTCGTTGTTTACTCCAGGACTCACATCATCTCCGGTCAGAAAGGATGATTGGGGCAGGCTTTTGTGTTCCGACGGCGATCGCCATGGCCGAAAACGTTGGTATAGCCCCCCGGTTTCTGAACGGGCTAGCCCAGGAGATTAGAGCTTTGCCGACATCGAAACCGGGTTATGGCGATTTGGTATCGATGCGCTAGCGGTTAGGCTGCGGTGTCAGGCGGAGATAGGGCTTGATCTCATTAACTCCCTTGGGAAACTTGACGCGGGCGTCTGCGGTAGAAATCGAAGGCGCCACCACGACCTCGCCTCCATCTTGCCAATCTACCGGGGTGGCGACGCTGTACTTGTCGGTCAACTGCAACGAGTCCAAAACCCGCAGGATTTCGGTAAAGTTGCGCCCCGTAGTGGGCGGATACGTCACCGTGAGCCGCAGCTTTTTGCTGGGGTCGATAATGAACACTGTCCGCACAGTTACCTTGGCGTTGGCATTCGGGTGAATCATGCCGTACTGGTTCGACACTGACTTGTCTTCATCCGCAATGATGGGATAGTTCACGTTGGTGTGCTGGGTTTCGTTGATGTCCGTAATCCAGCCCTGGTGAGACTTAACGCCATCCACACTGAGGGCAATAACTTTGGCCCCGCGTTTAGCGAACTCCGGTTTGAGTTTGGCTACATTCCCCAGCTCAGTAGTGCAGACGGGGGTGTAATCCGCTGGGTGAGAAAATAGCACCACCCAGTTTTTACCGGCCCAGTCGTAGAAGTTGATTTCACCCTCGGTGGTCTGTTGAGTGAAGTTAGGAACAATATCGCCAAGTTGTAAGGTCATTCTTTGTCTCCGTTATGGTTACGAAATTGAGTGGACAGAAATGGGCATTTAGCCCGTTGATGGGCAAAACAAGCTGCTTAGAGGCAGCCCGCTGTTTAGGGCGGCGCTCTCGAAAGGGCGTAAAGCATCAGCAGATTTCCTTTAGGGAAGGGGTCGATAGTTTCAACCCCGTTGCGCAAATCTCAAGCAGTGAGCGGGTGACGGATTCAATTCATGTTCCGCAACCGGCGTCTGTGCGATGAGATAGGATCAATCTGCCGCAAGACTGTGAAGTTCTCGGGATGCATGGTCATGACTGCCTGGCGCAATCGAGAAGGTTGGAGAAAACATTCGAGCAGATCTCTAATACCGGGCGGCGTAAATTTGCATCTCGTTTTCTAACGCAGAGGGGCAGGGGCGCCAGAAATTAGAAAGCCAGAGATTAAAAAGATAGAGAGAGTTCTGTTGCCCAGTACTGAGGGTTCTCATCGATCAAAGCTAAGTAGGTGGGTTGAATCTTTTACAGAACGAGTCGATGATGACGAACCCCTTTCGAGTGTTGGGTTTCGTTCCTCAACCGCAACCGACATCATTGGCAATTTAATAACGCTTGCCTACTTAGACGCTTGGTCTAGAGCTGATTTCAGCCCCTCCCCTAGTCGATGCTGACAACCGTCTACCGCCAATTTCATAGCGGCAATGAGATCGACACCCTAGGGTGATTGCGGTTGCGATTGCGGGCAGTGACGTGGAGACTGCCGCCCGGCAGAAAAATAGAAATTCTGGGAGTTTGTAGAAGAGGTAAGCGGTGGAGAGCTGATGTGCGAGCTATAGCACGCTGCATTTAGTTCAGGCCATTTCAAATCACTGAAACGCTTATTCAGCGCGGGGCTCGTTTCTGCGCTCGGCCATAGTTCTTTCTATTTAGATAGGACTTACGCAAAAGCCCAATTTATCTCTCAAATTTTGGCGATGTTGCAGCCGATTTCCCCAGCATTGAGGAGGTAGGGACTAACATTGGCGGCAACGGCGTAAGTCCTATTCAAGATAAAAATCGCTGGCACGAAAATTTTCATAGCAGCGATCGCTCATAACCACTCGTGAGAGTGATGTAATTAAGTTCGTCGGTTTATTTATAAAGCTCAGTGGCCAGACGCAAAGCCAAAAAACCTGGTACCAGGGCGATCGCTAATGCGACAAAAACTTGAGTATCGGTCATTGCTATGAGTCCTTCTATCAACGACGGCCTAGTCTTACACAATAAGCCTGACCTAATTTTTGACCAAGATCTCATACTTACTCAATGTTTAGAGGGCAAATGTTACACAGTGTTACCTTAATAGGACAATTGAGTGGGTTGGTTTATTAACCTTTGTAAGGCATGATGAGAATGTTAAGAAGGTATAAGCCTTTGTGTTGTGGCACTTCATAAACCTGCAGAGAAAAGAAGGCATCCCCGATTAGGCCGTGGGTTTATTTAGGTTACGAAACCCCTCTCCTTCGTCTGGAGCAGTCAGGCTAAGCTCCTTGAGTGACCTGAAACACTGCTTTTTTCAGTTGTAAGCACCATACTGAAGTGCGCTCGCCCCCGAATTCAGTGACCAATTCTGACTCCTTTATTTCCTCTGACAAATCATCGCCGCCTCCCTTTAGCTATCAACTGCGGCGGATTCAGCGTGATGTCTTGAGAATGGGGGCGCTGGTAGAGCGGTCTTGTTTGCTGGCAAGATCAGCGCTGTGCGATCGTGATTTAGCAGCCGCCCACCAACTCAAAGCGCACGATAAACAAGTTGATCAGTTTTATCGACAAATTGAGGTTGATTGTGTCGAGTTACTGACCCATCCTCCTCAAGGCATGCAAGACCTTCGTCATGTCAGTGCTTTCATGCAATTAATCCGGGATCTAGAGCGCATTGGTGACTACGCCAAAGATATTGGAGAAGTGGCGATTAAGCTATTTCCGTATCCCACTCACCCCTGTTTAGAAAGAATCCAGGTCATGATCGATCGCTGTCGTTCGATGGTGGCGCTGAGTTTGGCGGCCGTGTCTGACCTTAATGCCGATGTTGGCCTCGACATTAAGGTTAAAGATGATGCCGTCGATGAAGATTACGACTATCTGTACAATCGCCTGGTTCATACTGATGCCAACCTTGCCAATGTGGAAGTCGTCGTCCTTTTGGTACTGGTTATCCGCTATCTAGAACGGGTTGCTGACCATGCAACGAATGTCGGAAGACGAATTGCCTACGTGGTCACCGGTGAACGCATATAAGCTCGGCAGAAGCGATCGATAGGGGCCATAAAAAAGTGGCGACGGTTGCGGTCAAGCAGTTTGCTGGGCTTTTGCGATGACTGGTTTCCAGTCGCCGTAGAGAACTGCATGCATCCGGTTGCCGGTTAAAGCTGCTTTTTAGCGCCTTGAACAGCAGTCTCCAAGGATTTAGACAAGGTCATCTAGCTGCTTGCTCGATTGATTAAGGTCAATCCAAAGAGCATTTTCGATTTATAATCTACCCATGATCGGCAAGATTTGGGACACTCCTTGAACGTCTGAGTCTACACACGAATGCGACGGTTTAATGTGCTGTATTCGTGCAACGATCGATGAGATAGACACTGTTTTTGAGCACTGCTCTGTTGACGCACACAGGTATCTGGATATGACCGCAGTCACTTCTAAGCCAACGGCTCCTGCATTTTGTGAAGGCATCCAGCATTTTGCTGAGTCTTTACCCGATTTCGACACCTACGGAAAAACGCCCGCCATTGGCGAGGGGCAGACGGCGATCGCGTCAACCACCGATCAGGCTGCCGTTTATCAAACTCTGTTAGCAGCTGATGCGCTGCGGTATCTCACGCTACAAGTCACTGCTAGCAAACAGTCCGGGCACCCAGGTGGATTTGCCAGCATCGCCGACGGCATCGCGGCGCTGACGATGCTGGGCCACAAAAATATCGTGACTGAGGTGGGTCACCATGCGCCTGGCTTTTACAGCACGGTCTTTCTGGATCGCTCTCTCGAAGCCATGGGCATTGAGACTGTGCAACAAATGTGCGATCGCTTCCGTGAAACCCACGGTTTGTTGGGCCACCTCTCGGGGCAGATTCCAGGGTTGTTGAGCCCTGCAGGCCCGCTGGGTCAGGGACAGCACTTTGCGATGGCTGGCGCCAAGCTTCACCCGGGCGTGTTATTCCCGGTCACCATTGGCGATGGTGGTCTGGGTGAGCCCTACATTATGAGCAGCTTTGGCCACTTTCATACGGCGTACCCTCAAGTCACGAACTTCTTACCCGTTCTAGTGTGGAATGGCTACTCTCAAGAGCACCACAGCATGGTGTCTACTCAGTCAAACGAAACCATGACGGCTTATTGGCGAGCCAATGGTTTTGAGGAAGTCATTTTGGTTGACGCCAAGGACTTTGATGACGCCCATCAGCCCAGCGCATACGTCGATAGCACTGAGTTTTCAGCAAGTCAGCGCTTGGTCTTTATGCAAGCCGTTTTAGAGGCCGCCGACAAAGCCGCAAAGTCTGCTCTGGGCGGTACCTTGACTGTACTAATCATTAAGCAGCTCAAGGGGGCTGGGGTCCATAAGCGGGGGGCAAAATCCCATAACTTGTACCCCGGCGATAACCTTGACAAAGACTACATTGTTGATGCTCTTAAAGCTCGCGCGCTGCCCCCCGCCGCCTGGGCACTGGTGCGCTCTAACTGGGTGCGCTCCAATGGGGGGCCAAATTCATCGACAGCCGTTACGGAATCCGTCTTGCCATTGCCCGACTTGGGCACCCTACCGCTGGAAGAATTTGCCGTCGGCGGGGATAAAAAAGTCGCCACGACCGCCATGGGCGCATTGGTTGCCTATGTAGGGCAGCAAGATCCTCAGTTCATTGTGACGAATGCTGATGGCAATGCGGCCTCGGGCATCAACAACATCAACCAAGCCCTTAAAATCATTCACCCCACTCTGGATGAAACCTATTTCCAACAGCCTCAGGGCCAGGTCTATGAACCGCTGAGTGAAGATGCCTGTTCTGGTCTGGCCGCCGCCCAAGCCTTGTTTGGGGCGCGATCGCTCTGGTGTTCCTATGAGTCCTTCGCAATTAATGGCCTGCCGATTTGGCAAACAGTGACTCAGGCCATGGCCGAACTGCGCCGTCCGACCCCGTCCACCATCACGCTGTTTACCGCAGGCGCACTGGAGCAGGGCCGCAACGGTTGGACTCACCAACGTCCCGAAATCGAGAACTACTTTGCGGGCATGATGCGTAACGGCAATATCTTCCCGCTCTTTCCAACGGATGCCAATAGCATTCAAGCCTGCTACGAATGGGCTTTAAGCACCTTTAATAAGGGCATAACCATTACCGCTAGCAAATCACCGCTGCCCATTCGCACCACGTTTGAGCAAACACGGACGGCCTTAGCCAAAGGAGCGATTGAACTGAGCGCGACCAGTGGCCGCCAAACCGTCGTCTTGGCGGTCATTGGCGACATGACTCTAATGCCGGTCTTGGCAGCGGCTGAACAGCTCACTGCCGCCGGTATCGGTGTCCGAGTTGTGTCGGTCGTGAGCCCTCGACGACTCTATCGTCCTACCGACGTCGCTTGGGAAAGCGCCTCTGAAGCCGATGGCGACTTCCTCAGTGATGATGAGTTTGAGCAACTCTTTGGGGGCGATGCGCTGATTGGTGTGACGGGCGGTTCATCGGCCATGCTGGAGCCGGTCATGCTGCGTAGCAACGCTCCCCGCGATATCTTTGCCTGGCAGCGCGGCGAAACGGCCAGTAGCGCGGCGCAAATCATGGGGCTAAATGGCATCACCGCCGACAACTTTGTCGCTCGGGCTAAGGCTCTTTTGGGGTGAGGAATGGTGTGAAAAGAATGTCCAGGTGATCGCAGTGGATGAGTAGCTGGGTAGCTGGGTAGCTACGAGTCAGGGAGCAGGACGTGATTTTGGGGGCATTCCCAGGCTTTTGGGAAAGGCAACCAACTTGACTCTCCCTACCCCATACCCTGCCACCCACATCCCTGCTACTCTGGCCCCCCATACTCTGTCATCCTCGCGCCCCTGCCCCAAGGCCGTCGAAATTCAACCGATCATCTCTTGAGATTGTTCACCTGAGTGAGACAATGTAACCGTTGCAATCCAGGATTTCAGAATGAAGCGTATTTTATTCGCATTCTGTCTAGCTGCTTGGTTTTGGCTGGGTCTATCTCAGCCTAGTTGGGCTGCCATTCAAGATGACATTGACTTGTTGAAGGAAACCAATGAGTGTCCCGTCTGTATCTTGGATGAAGCCGATTTGAGTGGTCTGGATTTAAGCGGCGCCAACCTCAAAATTGCCACCCTGACCGATGCCAACCTGAGCGGTGCTAACTTGGCGGACGCCAATCTCATTCTGGCATTTATGGACAATGTCAACTTGAGTGAGGCCAACCTGCAAGGGGTTCAGATGACGGGGACCCAGTTGGCAAATGCCAACTTTTCTGGGGCCGACTTGCGAGGCGCCGACCTGTCTCAATCCAACTTATTGGACGCTGACCTGTCAAACGCCAATTTGGAAGGCACCGTGATGCTCGCGGTTAAATTAGGACAGGCCAACCTCAAGGGCGCAAATATGAAAGATGCCAACCTCCGCGGCGTTAACCGAAGCATGGTACTGTTTTGCAACACTGTGATGCCCGATGGTTCAATGGCTAATCGCGACTGTGATTGATTAGCACGGCCCAATGATGCGCTGGTCATTCCTTCAATCTCGAGCCTGAATGCAGGAATCATTTATGAATGGCGTTAATTTAGGCGAGAAGCTAAAAGCCTTTGATGACTACTGGTCTCCTAAGATCGTGGCGGAATTTAATGGTCATGACGTGATGGTCGTCAAAGTGCTAGGTGAGTTCAACTGGCATGCCCATGCTGATACTGACGACTTTTTCTTGGTATTGACTGGAAAGCTAACCATTCAATGCCGTGACGGCGATATCACGCTCGACCCAGGCGAACTGTATGTAGTTCCTAAGGGCGTTGAGCATTGCCCCATAGCTGACGTTGAGACTCATTTATTGCTTATCGAACCCAAAGGGACGCCTAATACAGGGGATCAATTAACTGCGGCAGCGAAGGTTGCAATTTAAATCCAGTCCTCAATGGCAGCAGTCCCGACCCCGGCAAAATCTGCTCACCCTGGCTCTCCGGCTCCTTTGCTGAGCCCGAATAGTAGGCAAATTTATGCCGTTGTGTATTAAGGGCAGCTCGCGGCTTGTTTCCTCGCTCAGAGGCACCTAGGGATCGGCTTGAAAATAAAGTACCCGGACAAGACTGTGGCAGGGTGGATGGGTAGCAGGGTCGGTGGGATGTTATTTAAGCGCAACTCCCTTACAAGAATTGTTGATGTTGAAATAGAGACATCAGTGATGCCATTGGCCGCCCGACGGTCTTTATGATGGTTATTAGCAGATATCACTAATTCCCTGGATGAGGGAGACATAGGTTATGACGACGACTCAATCGCGCGATGTGCAAACCCTCACGATCGCGGCTAACACCGAAGCAATGCGATCGCGCAGTTGGCAGCGGCTGCGCTTTGAGATTGAGTACGCCCTAGAGCGGGGGACGACTTCTAATAGCTATCTGATTTGCGGCGATCGCTTAGCGCTGATTGACCTTCCTGGGGAGTCATTTACCGACAGCTTTTGCGCCGCGTTAGAGCAGCGGGTCAATCCGGCCCAGTTGGATTACCTCATCTTGGGACACATCAACCCGAACCGGGTGGCCACGCTCAAGCGCCTGCTAGAGAAAGCCCCAAACGCGATCGTGGTGTGTTCTAACCCAGCGGCTAAAGCGCTAGCAAACTTGCTGCCCAACCAAGTTCCGAAGATTCAGGTCGTCAAAGGCGGAGCCGCAGAAATTGACCTCGGCAAAGGGCATCGTCTCCGGTTTTTGCCAGTGCCCACTCCCCGCTGGCCAGAAGGCTTGTGGACCTACGACGAAGCCACTCAGGTGCTGTTTAGCAATAAGTTCTTTGGCATGCACCTCTGCGATGATGCCGTCTATGACTCAGATTGGCAGGGGTTATTGAGCGATCGCCGCTACTATTACGACTGTCTGATGGCCCCCAATGCTCGCCAGGTTAGTGTGGCGTTAGACAAGCTTGTCCCCCTCACCGTGCAGATGTTTGCCCCAGTGCACGGCCCGATCGTCCGCCATCACACGCGCGATTTGCTGAACACCTATCGAGAGTGGAGCCAGCAACAAAAAGGTAAGGAACTTTTGGTAACTCTTGTATATGCCTCGGCCTATGGCAACACGGCGACCATTGCTCAGACCCTAGCCCATGGCATTACCAAAGCGGGCGTAGCGGTAGAGTCAATTAACGCTGAGCAAGCCGACCCCGAAGATATCAAGACGGCGCTAGAAAAATCTGCCGGTTTTTTGATTGGCTCACCAACTTTGGGGGGACATGCCCCCACACAAATTCAAACGGCCCTGGGCATTATCCTGTCAACGGCTTCGAAGACCCAGTTAGCTGGAGTGTTTGGCTCTTTTGGCTGGAGTGGTGAAGCGATCGACCTGTTGGAAGGCAAACTCAAAGATGGTGGCTACAGCCTGGCATTTGACCCCATTCGAGTCAAATTCAAACCGACAGAGTCAACGCTGCAATATTGTGAAGAGGTCGGCACTGACTTTGCGCAGGCCCTTAAAAAGGTGAAGCGAGCCAAGGCCCCTCGGGTTCCTGCCAGTTCCGTTGAGCAAGCGATGGGACGATTGGTCGGTTCCCTGTGTGTGGTCACTACCCGCAAGGGGGATGCGAGTAGCGCCATGTTGGCGTCATGGGTCTCGCAAGCAACGTTCAATCCCCCCGGTTTCACTGTGGCCGTAGCCAAAGACCGGGCCATCGAATCCCTCCTGTATCCTGGCAATCCCTTTGTGCTGAATATTCTGGCGGAAGGTGAGCATCTAGGGCCGATGAGGCATTTTTTGAAACCGTTTGGCCCCGGGGAGGATCGCTTTGCTGGCATTGACACTCAAGACGCGGAGAATGGCTGTCCGGTACTCAAAGATGCGATCGCCTATCTAGAGTGTGAAGTGGCTAATCGCATGGAATGTGGCGATCACTGGGTCATCTACGCCACCACCAATAATGGCGAACTCCTCAAGTCTAATGCCAAAACCGCCGTGCATTTTCGCAAAACTGGCACGCACTATTAAACTGAGTCAGCAGAGCGTCCTTTGGCTCAGGAGTTAACGATGGAGATGGCTGGGGTTCAGTCCTCGACAAGTGCCATTCCCGACAGGGTGAAGGTGGGCATTGTTTTAGCGACCTACAATTGCGATCGCGCCCATTTTGTCACGCAAATTCGTTCGATTCAAGCTCAAGATTTTCATCGCTGGTGCTGCCTGATTACTGACGATGGTTCAACGCCCGAAATTCAGCATTACATGGCTGATTTGATTGAAAACGATGCGCGCTTTAGGCTGCAAGTTCAACCGCAGAATCTTGGCTCCTATCACAACTTTGAATACGGCATCGATTTTTTTCGTCAAGACGACACTATCACGCATATTGCTTTTGCCGATCAAGACGATATTTGGGAACCCCAAAAACTGACCCGCCTACTCAGTGAAATGACTTTTAGCGGGGCGTTATTGGCGCATTCTGATTTGTCCTTAATCGATCATCAAGGCAACACCTTGCATCCCTCGGTTTGGCAATACGAACAGCGACAACCGGAAAAACTGGATACCCAATTGCTGTTGTTAAGAAATACGGTCACGGGCTGTTCGACGATGATTGCTCGTGACCTATTAACTGACGCCTTACCCTTTCCACCGCAACAAAAATCAGGAGACTGGTATCACGACCATTGGCTGGCGATCGTGGCTGCCCACACAGGGCGCATTGCCCACATTCGGGAACCACTGGTGCAATATCGTCAACATGATCACAACGTCGTGGGTGCAGCCCAACGAGCCGGTAGCATTCGGACTGAAATCGCTCAGTGGCTCGCCAAAAAAGGCCGTCTCACTCAGCAAAGCTACCGGATTCATCGAGAGTTGAGTCAGGCATTTTTTCAGCGATTTTATCCGGTTGAAGCGATTGATCGACGCAATCCATTTTCTGAAAAAAAGGTTGATTTTGGTTGGGCAATTTTGCGATTAGGCTGGCGAAGTTTATGCCAAGGTTACGGTTCTCAGGGCATCACGCTGCGGCTGTGGCTGAACAAATTTATTTTCGATAGCCGCCGCCTTGTCGCTCCTCTACAAGCTCGATTTCGTAGGCAGGACGCGAAATGAGTCAGGTACAGGTTTCTGTTGTTATCGTCAATTACAACGGCGGCACGGTGATTTTAGATTGTCTGGCGTCTATTTTTCAGCATCTTGATTCTGTAAAGACCGACGTCATTGTGGTTGACAATGCTTCTCAAGATGGCAGTCCTGATGGGATTGAGCGCAAATTTCCTCAAGTGCAGCTATTGCGTCAGTCCGAAAATTTAGGGTTTGGTGCTGCCAACAATATGGGCGTCAAGCAGGCTCTGGGGAGATATTTATTTTTGCTGAATTCTGACACGCTAATTCAGCAAAATATCATGCCAGTTCTGCTCAATAAACTGGAGTCTGCCGTCGACATCGGTATCGTCGGGCCGCAATTGTTAAATCCAGACGGCAGCTTTCAACTGTCAACGGCCTATGAGATTGGGCTATGGGGAGAGTGGCGCACATTACAAGTGGTGAGAAAGTATCGTCAGCCAGCCAATCGACCCGCGTTAGCCCGGCAATATGACACCGATCAGAGCGTCGATATTGTCGTGGGGGCGGCCATGTTGATGCGGCGATCTCACTTCCGGCAAATTGGCGGCTTCGATGAGACCTTTTTCATGTACTTCGAAGAATCTGATTTGTGTCAGCGATTTCGCGATGCGGGCTATCGAGTGCTCTATACTCCAGACGTTTCCCTGATTCACATTGGCGGGTATTCAGTGGCTCAGGTCGCCGGTAAAATGGCCGCCGAGTACCGTCACAGCCAGCGCTATTACTACGCCAAACATCGTCCAGCTTGGGAACAGTGGGTGCTGCATTGCTATCTCGCGTTGAAGCAGTGGCGACAAGCCCGGCGCGATCGGCGCTGACGCTTTCTGCAATTGCCCTGCCCCCAAGGACTCACAGACTGTACTAGGATGAAGTTTTGGGACTGAGCGCTGGGCGGCAGGAGCGTTCAAGTCGATCAACACAACGCTTTTGCTTGGGCAATTCGGGTTTTATGGGCAACACATTTGGACATCTCTTTCGCATTACCACGTTTGGCGAATCGCACGGCGGTGCCGTTGGCGTCGTCATTGACGGTTGTCCGCCCCAGATTGACATCACACTGGAAGAGATTCAATTAGAACTGGATCGTCGCCGTCCTGGCCAGAGCAAAATCACCACCCCCCGGAAAGAAGCTGATCGCTGCGAGATTTTGTCGGGAGTGTTTCAGGGCAAAACGTTGGGCACCCCCATTTCGATCATGGTGCGGAACAAAGATACCCGCCCCCAAGATTACAGTGAGATGGCCACCACCTATCGTCCCTCTCATGCCGATGCGACGTATGACAGCAAGTACGGCTTTCGTAATTACCAAGGCGGTGGCCGGTCTTCTGCACGAGAAACCATTGGTCGCGTGGCCGCTGGGGCGATCGCCAAAAAAATTCTCAAACAATATGCCGGCGTAGAGGTCATTGGTTACGTCAAGCGCATCCAAGATATCGAGAGTGTCATTGACCCCGCTGCCGTGACTCTGGAACAGGTTGAGAGCAACATTGTGCGTTGCCCCGATGCCGAGGCCGCTGAGCATATGATTGAGCGGATTGAGCACATTCGCGATCAGGGCGATTCCATCGGCGGTGTGGTGGAATGTGTCGCCCGCAATGTGCCCAAAGGGCTCGGCTCGCCGGTGTTCGATAAGTTAGAGGCTGATCTGGCCAAAGGGGTCATGTCTCTTCCTGCCAGCAAAGGCTTTGAACTTGGGTCTGGCTTTGCGGGCACGCTGCTCACCGGCAGCCAGCATAATGACGAGTACTACACGGATGAGTCTGGCAACTGGCGCACCCGCACTAACCGCTCTGGTGGCACTCAAGGGGGCATCAGCAACGGCGAGAACATTATCATTCGCGCGGCTTTCAAACCCACGGCCACTATTCGCAAAGCCCAAAAAACCGTCACCAATGCTGGCGATGAAACCGTCCTTGCCGCTCGCGGTCGCCATGACCCCTGTGTCTTGCCCCGTGCCGTCCCTATGGTCGAGTCGATGGTGGCTTTAGTACTGTGTGACCATTTACTCCGCCACCATGCCCAATGCCAGTTATTCAGTTAAGTTCTCTGTCTTCCCAGCCGCCGCTTTTCAGCCGACTTTCTGAAAGTTACTGCCAGCTGCCAGCTCACCTCCCCACCCTTGCACCGAAAACAAAGAGACGTATCATTCTGGGGTGAGGCAAATGGTTGGAAATTATGAGTCTGTCGCGTATTTGGGTTGTCGCTACTAACGCCTTTAAAGAGGTCATCCGCGATCGCATCTTGTACCTGGTGGGCCTGTACGCCATTCTGATGTTTGCGGCAGCCGCCCTGCTCCCCAGTGTCGCGGCCAACGCCCAAGACAAAATCATCCTCGATATCGGATTAGCCGGAATTCACTTGCTCGGCCTCATGGTCACGGTGTTCGTGGGGACTGGCCTCATCAACAAAGAAATTGAAAAACGTACCATCTTGGTTCTGATTGCCAAGCCCGTTAGTCGGCTGGAATTCGTTCTCGGTAAGCATCTCGGTCTCTCTACAGTCTTGGCCGTTTTACTAGGTGCGTTGACCGCAATTTATTTCGTCGTTTTAGCGTTTTATCAAATCGAATTCACTGGAGGCAGTCTGCTGCTAGCCATCTTCTACACTTTTGTTGAGTTGCTGTTGTTGACCGCCGCCGCCCTGCTATTTGGCGTCTTTACCAGTTCGCTACTTGCCACCTTATTAACCATCGGCATCTATCTGATGGGACACCTGAGCCAGGATATCGTCGCTCTAGGCCAACTGACTGAAAGTGTCTGGTTTCAGCGAGTGACGAACGGCATGTACCTCATACTGCCGGATTTAGAGCGCCTCAACTTTCGCAATGAAGCGGTCTATGGCATGACGCTTTTTCCCCCCGCGCTTGAACTCATTAGCGATTTGCTCTACGGCTTGCTCTACACGGCACTGTTGCTGACGCTCACCGTCTTGGTCTTTGCCCGTCGTCAATTTTAGGTTTCAAACCAAAACCGATTGCCAGCATGGACAGGAATCGCGCGATCGCGCAGTCCTCAAGCGCCTGATGCACATTTATTGAGCGCCGCTATGCTCTTCCTAGCCAACACTGCCGTTGTTGAATAATTGCCCCTCAGCGGTATGGCAGAATGCGGCATTGAGAGTGCGAAATGCGGAATTGAGAAGCTTACGACATGGGCGTTTCAGAGATTTGAGCTATCCTGACCTGATCGCGGATTGCTATAACTGATAAATTTTGTGAACGTCATTCATTCCAGAATTATTGCCACGATGGTTAGGGAGTTGCGCTTAAATAACATCCCACCGACTCTGCTACTCATCCACCCTGCCACAGTCTTGTCCGGGTACTTTATTTTCAAGCCGATCCCTTAGCGGCGATCGCGGCATCCTGGTCTTTTGCACTTTAGCTGGCAGGCAAATAGCTGTCATTGAGCACCGAAAACAGCCACGGTTGTGCAGGCCGGAGGAGGCGTTGTCAGGAATGTTGCAGGATCTTACAGAATGTAATGGGCAGGTCAGGAGGGGTTCCCCACATAGCGTAAACTTGTCACATTCTGCGATCGCTTCGTTAGCCGATAGATGGGCGATCGCGGCGTTGCTCCATTGGCCTGCTGAGTGCATTTGTCGATTTATGTTTCCGATTCATCGTCCTCGTCGTCTCCGTAGCCATCCTCAATTGCGCCGCATGGTACGGGAAACGGTTGTTGCCACCAATGACTTGATTTATCCCCTATTTGCCGTGCCAGGTGCAGGCGTGGCTACCGAGGTCAAGTCAATGCCAGGGGTCTATCAGCTTTCGATCGACAAAATTGTCGAAGAAGCCAAAGAAGTTTATGACCTGGGCATTCCCTCCATCATTCTGTTTGGCATTCCCGATACCAAAGATACGGATGCCACAGGGGCTTGGCATGACTGCGGTATCGTGCAAGAAGCCACCACCGCCGTCAAAGAAGCGGTGCCTGACCTCATCGTTACCGTCGACACCTGCCTGTGCGAATACACGGACCACGGCCATTGTGGATATTTGGAGGTCGGTGACTTAACGGGACGCGTCTTGAATGACCCCACTTTGGAACTGTTGAAGAAAACGGCAGTGTCTCAAGCTCAGGCGGGCGCAGATATCATCGCGCCCTCTGGCATGATGGATGGTTTTGTGGCGGCAATTCGTCAAGGCTTAGACGAGGCTGGGTTTACCCACATCCCCATCATGTCTTATGCGGCGAAGTATGCATCAGCCTACTATGGCCCCTTCCGCGATGCGGCGGACTCTGCGCCTCAATTTGGCGATCGCCGCACTTATCAGATGGATCCCTCCAACAGCCGTGAAGCGTTAAAAGAGATTGCCCTCGACATTGATGAAGGCGCGGACATGCTGATGGTGAAGCCCGCTCTAGCCTATATGGACATCATTTGCCAGGTCAAAGATGCGACCGATCTGCCAGTTGCTGCCTACAACGTCTCTGGTGAATATTCGATGGTGAAAGCCGCCGCCCTCAATGGCTGGATCGATGAGCAAAAAGTGGTGCTCGAAACCATGACCAGCTTTAAGCGCTCCGGCGCTGACCTGATCCTCACTTACCACGCCAAGGATGTGGCTCGCTGGCTTGACAAAGTCAACGCGATTTTTTAGGTTGGCCAGCCAGCAGCCATGTTGAGCGAGTGAGGCAGTTGTGTTTCGCTGTTGCCCTTAGGCTGGGCACTCGCCCTGGCCATGATGGGAAGCGTCGAACCTGGTGCAGATGCAGGCATGTTGGCGGCTGTCTGTGCGATCTCTGGCTCCCCGTTCCACGACACATTTGGCTTGCCTGTATTTTGCGCGGGTATTGTGGCCAGTCGCCGTTAGATTTGAACAAGGTAGATCGCTGGAGCCTTAATTTGGTAACACTTCCGCCTTTTGCCTTCTGCCTTCTGCCTTCGCCTTTTGCCTTTTGCCTTCTGCCTTCTGCCTTTCGCGATACAACTGTCCTGACCTGATTGCGGATCGCTACAGCCCTCGATTCCCATCTGTGGCCCTATCTTGGAGATTTGATGTACATCCTGTAGGCGCTGCTAGCAACCACGAATTTCAGCAAGCCGTATCCAATTGTGTTTAGGATAGAAATTAAAAGTTGTGTTGCTTCATGCTGTTGGCAAAACTCTAATGTCTGATCTGTTAACTGTGAATCACTTCGCCTATTGGATTTTGAGTCCACTGTTGTCGATTTATACCCTACTGTTTATTATCCGCATTGTGCTGACTTGGTACCCTCAAGCAGACGGCGATCGCCTGCCCTTCAACCTGGTTGTTTGGCCAACTGAGTTTTTACTCAAGCCGGTACGCAAGGCTGTCCCCCCCTTTGGCGGAGTGGATATTTCACCCATCATTTGGGTGGGCATCACGACCTTGTTGCGTGAGGTGCTGCTGGGCCAACAAGGGTTGCTGCGATTGTTGGCTTAAATTTAGTTGGGTGGCTTAACGCAGGCTCAATAGCTGTTTTGAGGAGTTGACGCCGCAGTGATTTTGAGACGCTTCGAAGCAGCAACCAACTTACGATGCTGCCCCCAATGCCTTTGTTAAGGATGGTCATCATGTAGCAGTTAAGTCTTGATTCGGCCAGGGGTTCTGTCCCAAGCAGGATTTTCGGAGCGGGCGTGATTATGCTGATACCGCCAGCATTCTGGTTTTAATGGGTGATTTGCCCTAGTAACTGGCAAATTGCCTGGGTTTCTCACCCATTTTGGAATGTGTGTTTGCGCCAAGGAGAGCGCTTGTTTGATGCGGCTGGCGGCTGTCCGGTCTGTCCATGTCAAAGAAAGGATGATATTGTAAATTTTTATAGATATGCGCCAAATCTTGATTTGTCAACCTTTTCTACGACGGTGTGGCCTTGTCTGCCGAGATGGATTCTTTCTGAATAAGAAATTAGGACAACAAACTGTTGGGCTCATGGGGGTGCTGACAACGGTCTTAATCGCGGCAAAATTTTGCTGAACCGTCTGCTCGCAACCCGAATACTTAATCTCGCGGGCAAAAATTGCTGCTAGCAAACTGTGAATCCCTGTACCGAGGAAACGTCTTCTTTCATGGAGAATACTCTTAAAAAATCTGATTTTGTGCTGCGTCCCTACATTAAAAGCGATAATCTCCGCGCAACTTTTCAGGTTCTGAACACTCTGATTCCTTATATCCTCCTGTGGATTTTGGCTGCTAAAGTTGTCAAGATTTCAGCGCTTTTATTGCTCCCCATTATTGGGTTGCTTGTGCTCTTCTCGTTGCGGTGCTTCTCTTTGATGCACGACTGTGGTCACTACTCTTTGTTTAGGAGTAAGCGGGCCAATCGCATCGTTGGGTTCATCTTGGGTTTGGTTAATGCTATTCCGCAGCACTGGTGGTCGAGAGACCACGCATACCACCACAAAACGAATGGGGATTGGGAGCGATATCGAAGTATTGGCGATTTTTTGTCGACGGATGAGTTTGCCCAGCTGAGTCCGACTGATCAGAAGCTGTATGGCATCATCCGACATCCCCTCATGATTTTTCCGGGTGGCTTCTTTTATTTGGCTTTTAAGCCCCGGCTCATTCTATTGGCCGAGCTATTGGGGCTAATGCGCCACACCTGGCAAACGTGGCGCCAGCATCCCCGCCTGCCATTGACCAATATCCTGAAGGCATACCGACCGACTCAGTGGAAGACCACTGGTGAGTTTTGGGATGTTTTACTTAACAATGTGGTGGTGTTGAGCGGCTGGGTTATTCTCTGTCACTGGCTTGGGGCGAGGTTCTTTCTCGGCACTTATGCCGTGGTGCTGATGCTGTCAGCGGCGATCTTTATCTGCATCTTTTTTGTGCAGCACAACTTTGAAGGCGCGTATGCTCATCAAACCGAGGGGTGGGATTATCTGCAAGGGGCGATCGCGGGCAGCAGCTATCTTGCCATGCCCGAAGTCATGAAGTGGTTCACTGCCGATATCAGCTATCACAGTATCCATCACTTATCAGAGCGAGTTCCGAACTACTATCTGCGGGCTTGCCACGAACGTAACCGTCATCTGCTGCAGCAAGTAACAACGGTTCGAGTCAAAGACATGCTGGCCTGTTCTAAGTTGATCTTGTGGGATGCCCACAGCAATCAACTTGTGTCCATTGCAGACTTTTACCAGCAACCGCGATCGCAGCCCCTGCCGATGGTTTAGCCTCTGGGGCCGATGGCTGGCTGGCCAATCGGTTAGCCGTTGCCGTTGCCCTGACTCGACCGTTCGTTAATGGATGCCGGGTGGTATGTAGCCAGTCGCAGTTAGGTTTGCACAGGGTAGAGCGGTGGAGCTTTGATTTGGTAACACTGCTAGTTCTGTCTTCTGCCTTTGTCTTCTGCCTTTGCCTTCTGCCTTCCGCTATAGCAATCCGCCATCAGGTCAGAATAGCTCAAATCTCTGAAATGCCCATTTCATAGGCTTTTTAATTCCGCATTCCGCACTCTCAATTCCGCATTCTGCTGTAGTTCGTCCACAAGGCATGAGAGTGCACTGCCGACCTTGGGTTGGCAGCACGGGTGTTGACGTTTAAGTAAGGATGATGGAAGTCAGCCTGAAACTTTATTGCGCTTAATTGATAACGATCCCTAGATCTATGCCCCCTGGGGGTATTGTCTTTCTCGCTGGCAGTGGCTTAACTGAGGGGTGGTGAGTGGAGTGTTTAACCCACTGAACGCTACAGCCGGTATCCATACCCCCCCACGATGCTCAAATTACAGCTAATTACCCGAGCGGCGATCGCGAGCACACTGCCAATATTTCTGTTCGCTTGCGGCCCCCCAACCACCCCGACCGAAACCCCTGATCCCGCCTCAGAAGATACCCCTGAAGAAACGGCTAATGCCGCTGCTGAGGGCACCGGTGCACTCACGATTCGGGCGAATGGTGAAGACTTTGTCCGCCAGGGCTTTGTGACCAAAGATGGTTGGCAGGTTGATTTTGCTCATGTCTATGTGACGCTGACCGAGATCACGGCCTATCAAACGGATCCCCCCTTTGATGCTGAGGCTGGGGGCGAGCCTGAAGCCATTGAGACGGTCGTTATTGCAGAGACGATGACCGTCGACTTGGCCGCCGGGGACGAGGCGGCTGAGCCCATTGCGGTGAAAACCATTGAGGCGCCAGCGGGTCGCTATAATGCCTTTGCCTGGAAGATGGTGCCCGCTGCCGCCGGACCTGCCGCCGGGCAAACGATTTGGATTGAGGGCACTGCGGCCAAAGCCGAGGAGACCGTCAACTTTGTGATGAAGCTTAACCTCGACTTAGCGTTTGTTTGCGGTGATTTTGTTGGCGATGAGCGCAAAGGTATCCTGGCAACGGCTGAAGCCGCTGATCTGGAAGCAACTTTTCACTTTGACCATCTGTTCGGCGATGGCGAGGCCCCGCCCGAGGAGGATATCAATACCGGAGCGCTGGGTTTTGAGCCGCTGGCGGCGATCGCCGATGGTAATACTCTAGATGTCGATATGGCCGCGCTGGAATCTCAGCTATCGGCGGCTGATTATCAGCTACTGATGGAGATTCTACCCAGTCTCGGGCATGTGGGTGAAGGTCATTGCGAAGAAACCCAACTGGTTAAGAGTTAATGAAGTCATTTTGCTCGGCCCGGCGTCAGGGCATGCAATGTCTGGGGTGGGCGGTCGTCGCGATCGCCAGCCTGCCGCTGGCGGCGACTGCTCACGGGGCTCATGTGCAAGCGCGCAACACTGCCGCTGTCGAAATTCAGGCGAGTTACGATACGGGCGAACCCATGGCCGCAGCGACTGTACAAGTCTTTGCGCCGGACGATCCCCAAACGCCTGTACAGTCTGGCTTGACAGATGCGTCAGGGCGCTTTGTTTTTGTGCCCACTACGGCTGGCACCTGGGAAGTCTCAGTGCGGCAGGCCGGTCATGGGGATATTGCGGCGATTCCGGTTGAGGCGGGGGGCCTAGTCGCGAGTGAATTTACCAATGACGCCGGACTCAGTTGGCTACAGCGGGGCGTTGTGGTCGGTGCGGTGATCTGGGGCTGCGTGGGTACCGCATTGTATTTTGGGCGACGAGGTAAGCAATAGTGCATATTCCTGACGGTCTTCTACCAGCGTCAGTCTGTGTGGCGGGCTATGCGATCACCGGGGGGGTCACCTGGGTCGCCCTGAAACAAATCAACAAAACCTCTAATCCTCAAGTAGAAGTCCCCAAAGCCGCCTTGCTAGCCGCCGCTTTTTTCGTTGGGTCATCTCTGAGTTTGCCCGTGCCCCCCGTGTCCGTGCATTTGGTTCTCAATAGCTTACTGGGGATTGTCTTAGGCTGGTATGCCTGGCCAGCCATTTTAATTGGGCTACTGCTGCAGGCAATTTTGCTGGGCCATGGGGGGGTAACGACCCTCGGTGTGCATGCGGTCATGATGGGCATCCCCGCTTTATTAGCGGGGCAATTGTTTCAGCAGCGGCAGCGCCTGGGCAAATCGCTGCCACCAAAGGTGGCCCTGGGGCTGTTTAGTTTTGTGGCGGGAGCTTTGGGCGTGGGAATTTCCGTCTTAATCTTTTTGGCATTGGTCGTCTTTGCGATGCCCTCTACGCTTGATCAAAGCGCCGAGCGGGGCTTCCTCACGGCATTGATGGTGGGTCACATCCCCCTAATTTTTTTAGAAGGCATTTTTGCTGTGTTGCTTTGCTTTTTCTTGCTGCGCGTTAAACCTGAATTGTTGGAGCGTTAAGGTAATGGCTGTGAGTCTCCATGCCGATGTCTATATTCCTGGGCAGTCTGCCGTTCATCGCTGGGCCGCGCGACCAAAGTTGCTGAGCCTGCTAGCCCTGATGTTTGCGATTGCCACGGTACGCCATTTGGGGTTGCTGCCTTGGGTCTTTGGGGTGGTGGGCAGTCTCTATTTGTGGTCACAACTGCCGCTGACCTATGTGTGGCGGCGGTTACCCTATCCGGGGCTATTTATCGTCGCGATGGTGGGCTTGCTGCCGTGGATTTCGGGGGAGACGATTCTCTGGCAGTGGTCGATTTTGGCGCTGCGGTTAGAAGGTTTACAGGCAGCAGCGCTAATTGCGGGGCGGTTTGTGGCGATTTTGACCACCGGGTTTGTGCTGTTGGGCACGACGCCCTTTCTGAGCTTGTTAGAGGCTATGCGATCGCTGGGCATTCCGACTTTGTTGACGGATATGACGTTGCTGACTTATCGCTATCTGTTTGATCTGGCAAATCAACTGGCGACGATGCGTCAAGCGATGCAGTTGAGGGGGTACGGTCACTCGCGTCAGACTCTGCAGCGCCATTGGGGTTGGCTCGCAGCCCTCTTTGGCAGTTTGCTATTGCGGAGCTATGAACAGTCGCAACGCGTGTACAGTGCGATGCGATTGCGTGGGTATGGTCAGCATCCGCCTCGGGCAATGACTACGGATGCTGGGGCTGAGCGCGACAGCTTGGCTTGGCCAACAATTTTGACGTTAGTGGCGGCGGCCAGTGTTGTGATTTGGGAACTTTCTTTGCCATCGTTATGAATCAATCCTTAAATTCGCTCTCTTCTAGTCCCCTATCGGCCGTATCGTTGCCCACTCCGGCCCAGGGACGGGTCCGCCAGGTCGCGATCGCCCTTCAAGACCTGACGTTTTCTTATCCCGATAATCCCGGTATTTTGCAGGGCATTAGCACGACCATTTGCGAAGGTCAGCGGGTGGGGCTGATCGGCCACAATGGGTGCGGCAAGACGACCTTGTTTATGCTGCTGTGTGGCCTGTTGACCCCGCAAAGTGGCACCATTCATCTATTTGACCGATTGGTTGAACCTCATCAATTTCGCCCCGAGTTGGGGTTCTTGTTTCAAGATCCCGAAGACCAGCTATTTTCGCCAGCGGTCCGCGACGATATTGCCTTCGGACCGCTCAACTTAGGATTATCCGACGCAGAAGTGGCCGAACGGGTAGAGGCCGCGCTGGAATTAACGGGAATTCAAGCTCTGGCGGGTCGTCCGCCACACCATCTCTCCGGCGGCGAAAAGCAAATGGTGGCGATTGCGGGGTTGATGGCTATGTGCCCCCGCATCTTGCTGTATGACGAACCGACGGCGAGTTTAGACCTTCGCACCCGCCGTCGCCTGATTCAGTTTTTGCAAAAATCGGACGAAACGCTGCTGCTCGCCTCGCACGATCTAGAGTTTTTGCTCGAAGTGTGCGATCGCGTTCTGCTGATTGACGAAGGACGCATCATTGCCGACGGGCATCCGTTTGAAGTGATGGATAATCAAGCCCTGATGGAGAAACATGGCCTCGAAAAACCGCATTCCCTAGTGCCCCATGTCGAGATGCATCACCGGCGGACAGAACCGCGCTCAGAAGCGGAGATGTTGTGAAGCTCAAAGGGCGCGATTAGATGATGCTCTGGCAATCCGCAATCAGGTCTGGACAGTTGTATCGCGAAAGGCAGAAGGCAGAAGGCAAAAGGCGAAGGCAGAAGGCGAAGGCAGAAGGCGAAGGCAGAAGGCAAAACTGGAAGTCTTGCCAAATCAAGGCTCCAGCGATCTAACCCGTGCAAGCCTAACTGCGACTGGCCATAATTTTTGAAATGAGCACACAGACAGCGGTCTTATGCCGAACTCCGCATTCAGAATTCTGCTGTGGGAGGCTTCCCAGATTTATCAGGGTTTGCACTCAGCGATCGCCCTATTGAAAGTTGACGATGCGGCCGAACCCTGCTGGTTGTAGGCTAGCGCCACCGACAAGCACGCCGTCAATCTCAGGCTGGGCCATAATCTCATCAATATTGCCCGGTTTCACCGAACCCCCATATTGAATCGGCATCTCTGGATTTTTCAACTGTTGGCGAATGTTACCAATCACCTTGTTGGCATCCGTTGCTTCGCAAGTATCCCCGGTCCCAATTGCCCAAATCGGTTCGTAAGCGATTACGAGGTTACTTTGGTCAACATCGACTAACCCTTTGCTGATTTGCCCCGCAATCCAGCTATCAGTTTCGCCAGCATCGCGCTGTTGTTTGGTCTCGCCGACACACAAGATCGGGGTCAAACCATGACGTTGCGCCGCCAGTAGGCGCTGGTTGACGGTTTCGTCAGTGTCGCCAAAATATTGACGCCGTTCGCTGTGACCCACAATGACATAGCGGACACTGAGTTCATCCAACATCGCGCCAGAAATTTCGCCAGTGTAGGCGCCTTCCTCTTCCCAGTGAATATTTTGCGCGCCTAATTTGACTCGGCTACCGTGCAGGCTTTTAGAGAGCGTACCAAGGGCCGTAAATGGGACACAGAGCACGGCTTCGCGATCGTCCGGCGTCTCTGTCAGGTGACTCAAAAACTCTTGCAGAAATGCCAACGCATCTCCCCGAGTTTTGTGCATTTTCCAATTTCCAGCGATGACAATCTTACGCACGGGTCGTCCAGCCAAAGTTCTTCACAGCATTTCACATCACTGCATCCTACTAGGAAAGGGTTGCCCTAATCAAATGCCCGCTAATGCTCAGTAGCGGGAAATTTGTCGACTGGCCAAATCTGTCTGAGGCGGCAGCTAGTCCCATGCGGCGTAGATTTGCCTGCGGTTTATCAGGGCGGGGGAGCAGCCATGCAGAGGAGCTAGACACGGCAATGCTAGGGTGACTGCTGTCGGCGAGTACTGGCCCGGCATCTTGGTCGTCTTGACCGTAAGATCACCGTGGTTGAGTGGGTAAAACGAGCTGATGTTCAGGCTCTTGACCTGAGACATAGTCGTTATGGGGGGGACCACCCAAAAAGCGATCGCTGAGTTGCTTCACCACAACGTACAAGATGGGCACGACAAACAAACTCAAAAAGGTTGCTACAAACATGCCCCCAAACACCGCCGTCCCCAAGGACTGACGGCTACCGGCCCCGGCCCCAGTCGCAATCACCAGAGGAAAAATACTGCTCAGGGTCGAAATTGCGGTCATCAAAATAGGGCGCATTCGCTGCTCTGCCGCTTCGAAGGCGGATTTCACAATCGGTAACCCCTCGCCGCGCAGTTGATTGGCAAATTCCACAATCAGGATGGAGTTTTTGCTCGCGAGACCAATCAGCATCACGAGGCCAATCTGGCAGTAAACATCGTTGGGTAGCCCCCGTACCGTCTGGGCCAGCAACGCCCCGAGCACCGCCAGCGGCACGGCAAAAAGAATCACAACCGGATCGATAAAGCTCTCATATTGAGCCGCCAGCACCAGGAACACAAACACGAGTCCTAAGCCAAAAATGATCGGTGCTTGGTTGCCCGATTCAATTTCTTCTAAAGAGCTGCCCGACCACTCATAACCCATGCTGGGTGGCAGTACCTGAGCCGACAATTCCCCCATGGTGTTGAGAGCCACACCAGAACTTACACCTGGAGCGGGAGCACCGTTAATCTCGATCGCTCGATATAAGTTGTAATGGTTGATCGTCTGCGCCCCGGTATTGGGCGTCAGCGTGATGAGGTTTCCCAGGGGAATCATCTCGTCTCGGCCGGAACGCACATAGAGCTTAGGAATATCGTCCGGATCAGAACGGAACTGTTGATCGGCCTGGACGTACACCCGATAGGTGCGTTGTCCTTGCGTGAAATCGTTGACGTAGCGAGAACCAATATAGGTCTGCAAGGTGCTGAAAATATCGTCAATATCGACATCTAACGCCTTGGCGCGATCGCGATTGACCTCAACCAGTAACTGAGGCGTCGCGGCAGAATAGGTGCTAAAGACGTTTTGCAAGTTGGGATTTTGATTGGCGGCTCCGAGCATGGCGCCCATATTGCCCACCAGCTCATTCAAGCTTAAATTGCCCTGGCGATCTTGTAGCTGATACTGGAACCCACCGAACTGTCCCAAGCCCTGAATAGCAGGGGGATTTACCGGAAAAACCCGGGCCTCCGTAATTTGCGAAAACTGGCCAAACAGTTGCCCAATTAACGCTTGGGCTGATTCCCCAGGGCCGCGTTCTGACCAGGGCTCTAGCGTTGTAAACACGACCCCGGTGTTAGAGGTACTGCCCGAAAAGCTAAATCCACCCACAGCAAACGTCGCCCGGACTCCCGGCAGCGGCAGGATCGTTTCTTCCACCTGGCGGATGACGTCACTGGTGTAGCTGAGAGAAACCCCCTCGGGGCCTTGAACGATGGTAATAAAGTAGCCCTGATCTTCATCGGGCAAGAACGCCGATGGCACCGACTGATAGAGCCAGCCCGTAATGACGAGCAAAGCCACAAACGCCCCTAGGACCAGAGGCTTGACAGAATTTAGGAGTTCCAAAGTGCCACGATAGGCGCGCCGCAACCCATCTAAAAAGCGATTAAAGCGATCGAAGATAGCGCCTAACCAGCCCCCCATGGGCGGTTTTTGTCGCAGCAGTAGACCCGATAGGGTCGGTGTTAGCGTCAGGGCGTTAAAGGTGGAGAGCGCAATTGCAAAGGCGATCGTCAAGGCAAATTGGCGATACAGTGCTCCGGTCGTACCGGGGAAAAAAGCCACGGGAATAAAGACGGCCATTAAGACCAGCGACGTCGCAATGACCGCCCCTGTGAGTTCGCGCATCGCCTCAATCGCAGCCCGAGCAGGGGCCATCCCCAGATCTTGAATTTTGCGAGAAATATCTTCAACGACCACGATCGCATCATCGACCACCATCCCCGTCGCCAGCGTCAGGCCAAATAAGGTCAGACTGTTGATAGAAAAACCAAAGATTTTCACAATCGCGAAGGTGCCGATCAGCGCCACGGGAATCGTGACGGCAGGAATAATCGTTGTCCGCCAATCCTGTAGGAAGACAAAGATGACGAAGACCACTAGCAGTACCGCTTGAATCAATGTCCACACCACCTCCAGCATGGACTGCTCAACATAGTCAGTGGTGTCAAAACCGATGCCATACTCCATCCCCGATGGAAACCGTTCGGCCAGTCGAACCATCTCTGCTTTCACATCCTGAGCCACTTCCAAGGCGTTACTGCCAGGGAGCTGGTAGATCCCCAAGCCAATGGCTTCTTGACCGCGAAACCGCAGAAACGTGCCGTAGTTTTCCGCCCCTAGTTCTACCCGCCCAACATCGCTGAATCTCACCAGTTCGTCATTGTCGCCGGTCTTGATAATGAGGTCTTCAAATTCATCAATATTCTGCAAGCGACTGACCGCGCGAAGATCAATCTGGTACTGCTGAGCCGTATCGGTCGGGGGCTGGCCCAGTTGACCCGCCCCCACCTGCACATTTTGCTCACGTAGCGCATCGACCACATCTTGAGCGGTGAGTTCGCGGCTGGCCAACTGTTGGGGATTGAGCCAGAGCCGGACGGCATAGGTGCGTTCGCCAAAGATCACCACATTGCCGACGCCGTCGATGCGGCGCAAGGCATCCACAATGTAAAGATCAGCGTAGTTACTCAAAAAGACATCGTCATAGGTGTCATCTGGGGTGTAAACACTCATCGCCAGCAAAATGTTGCTGCTTTCTTTGCTGACGGTGACCCCAGTTTGCAGGACGGTGTCCGGCAGTTGCGGCTCTGCTAGCGAAACCCGGTTTTGCACGTCCACCGCAGCGATATCTTTGTCACGCGTCGAATCAAAGGTGGCGGTAATGGAACTGGTGCCACTGTTGCTGCTGCTGGAGGTCATGTAGCGCAGGCCCTCGACCCCGTTGATCTCCCGCTCTAGGAGATTAGTGACGGTTTTTTCAACGGTTTCGGCATCGGCCCCAATATAGTTGGCCAGAACGTTAATCTGAGTCGGCGCAATGTCTGGAAACTGAGCAATGGGCAGGGTCGGAATGCTAATGGCCCCAACCAGCAGCAGAATGATCGCACACACGGCAGCAAAGACCGGACGTTTGATGAAGAAATTGACAAACATAGCTAAGCCTCAACAACGGTAGGCGATCGCGCAAATACAAATCATCGATACCGGGGATTACGACGGCGGCAACTGACCCGACTCGTCCCCAGCGGGCGGCCCCTCAGTTGCTGACTGCGGAAAAATTGGCGTCCCGTCTTGCAGGTTCAAAATGCCAGATACCACAATAGTTTCTCCCTGAGCCAAACCGCTCAGCACTTCATAGTTGTTGCCCTGCAGTTCGCCTAATTGCACAGGGCGCAGGCGGGCGACTTGTTCCGGTGCTGGCATTCCCGGTGGGAGCGCCGCTGGCGGGGGCAATTCTTCTGCCGTACCGGCATCTGCAACATAGACAAACGTTTGTCCCCCTAATCGAGTAATCGCGGTCGTGGGCACCAGCACGCCGGTTGACTCTGACCAGATGAGCCGAGCCTCCACCTTTTGGGCATCTTGCAATTGCCCCTGCAGGTTTTCAAAGCGGGCTTTAACCAGCACAGTTTGGGTATTTGAGTCAGCTTGGGGTGAGATAAAACTGATGCTGCCGGTGGTGGTCACGGTTTCTCCGTCTGAAGACAACAGCTCGACCGGCAAGCCCAACTGCAGGCGATCGCGCTGCTCGATCGAAACCGGCAAGTCCAACTCTAGGGAAGCATTTTCAGTAATGTTGGTAATGACACTGCTGGGCGTCACGTAATCCCCAAGCTTGACATCAAGATCACCAACGGTGCCGGTAATCGGCGCTGTCACGGTGCGATCTTGCAAGTTTTGCTGGGCTGCAGACTGGTTAGCTTGAGCTTGGGTAAAACTGGCTTCTGCCTGACTCAAATTTGCTTGGGCTGCGGCAATTTCATTGCGAGCCGAGTCCAGCGTTGCCTGGGCCACATCTAAATCACGCTGGGCTAAGTCAAGCTCCTGCTGGGACTGCGCCCCTTGAGACACCAACTGCTGTGTGCGATTGAATTCTGCTTCTTCTAAGGCCAGTTCGGCTTCGAGTTCGACTTGCCGAGCCAATAACGACTGCAAAGAAGCCGAAGCCGATCGCTGAGCTGACTCGGCGGCGACAACGCTAGCGGCAGCCGCGTCGACTTCTGCCTGAGTGCGATCAGGGCTAATCAGCGCAATGGGCTGACCAGGGCTGACGCGATCGCCCGCACTCACAAAGACCTGAGTGACCCGACCCGAAACTTCGGGCTGCAGCACCACCCCAGTTTGGGCTTCTAAACTCCCCAAAAACTCGGATGAGTCTTGCACCGTGCCTGCTTGCACCGGCTCCAACTGTACAGTGACTCCGGGGGGCATGCCCATCGGCCCCCGACTCCGGGCCCCCAGCCAACGCCAGGCAAAAAAGCCCCCAGCCAATAGCAAAATGCCGATACCGCCAGCCCATAGCCAGCGCCCAGCGCCCGAGGGGCGACTACTAACAGTGGTGGTTAACATCGGTTCTGACGGAGAAACATTAGGCGCAGCCATCGCCAAGACCCCAAACTAAACTGAACGGTTTAGGCAATTGAATTCAATCATAGGGCAACTTAACACTGTTTGTGGGTACGACGTGGAGGACCTGACAAGAACAATCGTCTAGCCCTGGAATCTGGTCAGATGAGCCCGGGCGATCGCTGAAATTTTAGGTCCTGTCAAAAACCAGAATTTCTGAGTTGTCAGCGATGATTTTTCACATCAACTCTCCCTATTTAGAGCGCTCCATCTCGACAGAGGACAGATGGCCAGAGATGAAATCGGGAGCCGGTTTAAATAACCAGGAATGAAGCCTACGCAAAATTTGCCGTGCCTGCTTTCCTTTGCCGGTGAAGCGTAAGGCTATTTGAAGCGCTGAAAAATTTAGCTACACGTGACTATTGGTTATGTCTACAACACCTCGAAATCAAGCTTTGATAGCCGCTTCCACATGACACCCATAGAAGTTCTGCTATCAGGTTGAGGAAGTAAAACGAGAGAGCGCACAACGCCGAATGGCTTAACCAATATCACTTCTACCAGGCATTCAGGAGCTTATTCCGGACTCTCTAAACGGTCGGCCTCAGACGGAGACAAGGGTCAAGTTCACAGATATTAATATTTTCGGGGGCGAAAGCAGTATGGTTTCACCGTGGCAAGAGGCAAAGGCAGCGCCATGACTACGACATTGCCCGATAAGGGATCGGCTTGAAAATAAAGTACCCGGACAAGACTGTGGCAGGGGGGATGGGTAGCAGGGTCAGTGGGGTGTTATTTAAGCGCAACTCCCTAAGTACAGCGTAAATTAAGTTTTTCACCTTTATTGACGGAGGTTTGATCCCCAACTGCCTTGACAAGGGGGCATCCCCATCCAGGAATTGAGTAGCCCCTTCTTTAAAGGGGGCGGCGGCAGCGGGGAAGCGAACTTCGACCGCTGTGATCCATCAAGGAATTTAATTTACAGAGTACTAAGTGTCTGTGACAAAGACAAATGCTGTTTATTTTTCTGTGCAGTTGCTATGGGCTGAGCGATCGCTTAATTGCGCAATCGGCTCGGGTGAAGCCGAGGCTATCTAGGAGACCAAATTGGCCGAACAGTGGTTGGCAGCGCATGACTATCATTGCTAACACCAAAACCGGCATTACCAGTCTTTGTGGTTGCCGGGCAGCGTGCCGGGCTTGGGCGTCAAGCTGAGCGAGCCGCCCGATGTGGCCACAGTCAGTTTAAGCAAGCTTATTGGGTAGAAGTGCCGCCCGGCTTGGCGATCGACAGCGCCGGGAACCCCATTGTGGTAGAGCCAGAGCCGGTGGCAAATCGGATTTATCCACTGGTTTGCTCAACGCCCTTGCCATCTGCTCGCGGGCTTTATAGGGTGGTGCGATATGTTGACCCCGCCGGTCTGGCCGTGGCTCCCGACGCGGACCGCCGGCTCGAAGGCTGTCGATTTGACCCACGGCTCGACGCTCTGGCACCGCAAGATACGGTTAATGAGCCTCAACATTTTTATCGATATCTTTCCGGATGCCTGAGATTTCCCAGGATTACTTTATGAAGTAACGATGAAATAGAGGAGTGTCATCGGAGATTCTACGGGTTATTTCACAAAAAATTTACTGAGTGAATCGGGTAGGATCACACCCTTCTCTCACAGAGTCTTTCATAATGATTTATGGGGTTAGCTAAGTAAAAGACTTGACTGGTTAGGTTGCTGAGAGTCTTGGGAGCCACTCAATCAGGTTTTAGGTTAAATAAGTCATGACATGTCCAGTTTCAGGCCAATTAGAACATTATCTAGACCGCAGATTGGTTCGGTTTGAAATACTCAATCAGAATTTTAGACCCGACTAAAGTGCTTGTCTTTGGCGTCTTGAGTTTTGAGCGATCGCGCGTTCGGGATAGAGATACTAGGTGCAGAGTATAGAGTGAAACCTATTGCTAGACCTAAACGCTCTACCCACAAAGGTCATTTTTAATAAGCAACTATGATTTCAACGGTTTTTCCAACTTCCACATCGACCCTGTCAGGGGTGCGCTTAACCATCCGTCAGTTGCAACCGCAAATTACGCTCTGGCGGCGACAGATTCATCAGCAGCCAGAGTTGGCCTTTCGAGAAGCAAAAACAGCCGCATTTATCAGCCAAAAGCTGACTGAGTGGGGCGTCAAGCACCAAAAAGGAATTGCCAAAACCGGTATTGTGGCCACCATTCAGGGCCAGCAACCGGGGCCAGTACTGGCGATTCGTGCTGATATGGATGCTCTGCCGATTCACGAGCTGAACCAGGTGGACTATCGATCGCAGCAAGATGGCGTCATGCATGCTTGCGGACATGACGGTCACGTGGCGATCGCGCTAGGCACCGCCTATTACCTCTCACAGCACCGTGATAGTTTTTGCGGCACCGTGAAATTCATCTTTCAACCCGCTGAGGAAGGGCCCGGGGGCGCCAAACCCATGATTGAAGAAGGCGCCCTGGAAAACCCCGATGTAGATGCCATCATTGGCCTGCATTTGTGGAATAACTTGCCCGTTGGGACGGTTGGTGTGCGTACAGGGCCGATGATGGCCGCTACCGAATTCTTTCACTGCACCATTAAAGGTCGAGGTGGGCATGGGGCGATTCCCCATCAGACGGTAGATTCCATTGTGGTGGCGGCCCAGATCGTTAATGCCATCCAAACCATTGTGGCGCGCAATATTGACCCCCTCAAGTCAGCAGTGGTCACCCTGGGCGAACTGCATGCTGGGTCGGCGGTGAATGTGATTGCCGACCAGGCCCGGTTGAGCGGTACAGTCCGGTATTTTGACGAAATTTATGAAAACTATTTTGCCCAACGGTTAGACGAAATCGTGGGGGGGGTTTGCCAATGTCATGGGGCGCACTACGAGCTGGACTACAATCCGCTGTATCCACCCGTGATTAATGACGCGGGCATCACAGAGTTGGTGCGCTCGGTAGCCCTATCTGTGGTTGAAACCCCGGCTGGTGTCGTGCCTGAATGTCAAACCATGGGGGGCGAAGACATGTCCTTTTTCTTGCGGGCGGTACCAGGCTGTTATTTCTTCCTCGGCTCCGCTAATCAGGCTAAAAGCCTAACTTATCCCCACCATCATCCGCGATTTGATTTTGATGAGTCGGCGCTGTCTACTGGCGTAGAAATGTTTGTCCGATGCGTGGAAGCTTTTTGTCGGCAATAATTCGGAATTAATTTCTGGCAACAGAGCCACTGGTGGCGAAATTTCTCGGTAAGCTAGGGGCGGAGCTTTTTGCTAAGAGGCTAGAGTCATGAATCGACGGTCGATAGGATGGATGGGAATTGCCGCGATCGCCCTCATCGTTTCGCTATTGATCGGAGCCAGCCGCGGCGCTATGGCCCCAGCGATCTCATTACAAGCCTCTATGTTGGCCCAAGCGCCTAGCGATGCCGTGCCGACAACCGTTGAGGCTGCCCCGGCGCTCAGCGGCCGGTATGAAGATCCGCAAGGCACTTTTCAAATTGGCCTCTTGGATGGAGTCATCACCACCACAGCCGGGGGCTCACCGCTATTTACGCTGCCTGATGGCAGCCTCTCTTACAGCGTTGTGCAATTGCCCCTCGATAGTGAAAATCTGCTGCCTGAGGTCACTCTGGTGGCCTTGACTAATCAGGCTCTGAATAATGGAGAGGGCTTTCAAACTCAAACCTTTACCTCGGTACCGCAGGGATTACAAATTGATTGGACCGGGCGTTTGAGCCAAGGCAATAGTCCCCCTCAACCGATATCGGGCAGTGTTTTAGCCAATCAGCAGGGGGCCAGGGTTTATTTACTTGTGGTAGCCGCTTTAGAAGAGGCTGCGGCTCAGGTTTCGCCAACGCTAGTCGCCTTGGCCGCTAGTCTTGAGTTTCTGTAACCGGCTTTGCGCTAAGATCCTCTCCTACAGACATTGCTTTTAATGTATTGAAGAGCTTAGGGTTTGAGGGCTTAATCTGTGGTCAATACCAATGCTGAAGTGACTCGCCTCAAAGATCTGATGCCCGCTTCCAGCCGGATGAAAACGCGCATCATTATTGAAGAGCGTCAATCTACTGTAATCGCCACGCCGTTTCCTCGCCCCTGGCAACAAAGCCACTCGATTAAGATCAATTGGCGACTCTGGCAAGAGTTGTCAGCCTCTCAACGCGATCTACTCTTTCTCCACAATGTCTGCTGGCTGTCATCGGTACGACTGCTCAAGCCAGAGCTGTATCAAGGGATTGCCGCAGTGGGTTTGGTCGGTACAGTTTTTGAGCTGTTTCAAACGGATGCGGTCGGGATTTTGGCGGCAGGAGGGTTGACCGCGATCGCCGCAAGCCAAGTCTGGCGCTCAAACACCGGTAATCAGGCTAAATTAGCCGCTGACGACACGGCGATTCGCGTGGCCCAGCGGCGAGGTTACTCGGAACGGGATGCGGTGCGACATTTGTTAGAAGCCATTGAAACCGTCCCCCTGATTGAGGGGCGTGGCGGTATGAACTATACGGAATTACTGCGTGCCCAGCAGCTAAAGTCTCGCCTTGGCACCGTGAACGCGCCGCCCCCCGAGCGGATTCGTACCCAATAATTCCTGGGAAAGTCCTGACGTTGTGCGGGTAAAGCGACTGAGTAACTTATGACTTCTGATTTTTCTGATCCGTCTGGTTTTGAGTTTGACGATCTGCAGCGAGAGACCTTACTGGATGCTGTGGTGACAACGCTAGACCAGTATGTGTTTCCTGACATGGCGCAAAAACTGCAGGCAGATATTCGACAGCGTCGTCAAGATCAAGGTTATGCAGCGGTGACTGGAGGCCAGCAGTGGGCAGAAATTTTAACGCTGCAGTTACAGGAGCTATCGGGCGATCGCCAACTCAAAGTTGCCTTTAGTCCCGAACCGCTGCCCCACATCAACCCAGAAGCTCAGCCAACAGCTGCTGATTTAGCCTCAGAACAACACCAGAGCAGTTTGCGAAATTTCGATATCAATCGGGTAGAGCGCCTCCGGGGCAATGTGGGTTATCTAGAGCTTTATGGCTTTGAACCGCCAGAATTTGCAGGGGCGGCGATCGCGGCCGCAATGACTTTTATCACTCACACTCAAGCACTAATCATTGACCTCCGCCGCAATCGAGGCGGGTCGCCAGCCATGGTGGCCCTGCTGTGTAGTTACTTGTTGCCGGCCTATCCTGCAGTGCACCTAAACGACCTGTACTGGCAACCGGACGATTCAACCCGGCAGTGGTGGACAGTACCCTACCTGGAGGCTCCCCGGTACTTGGATAAACCCGTGTATGTGCTCACCAGCCAGGAGACGTTTTCCGCAGCGGAGGAGTTTGCCTACAACTTGCAGGCGTTAAAGCGGATAACGGTTATTGGTGAACATACGGTAGGGGGGGCTCATCCTGGACGGGGCTATCGCCTGAGCGATCATTTTTGGATGTTTGTGCCGGTGGGGCAGTCGATTAATCCCACCACGGGCACAAACTGGGGCAAAACGGGGATTGTACCTGATGTGAAGGTACCGTCGGAGTTGACTTTACTGATGGCCCATTTGATGGCACTCAACAAATTAATGGAAACGGAAACCAGTGGCTCGGGTTTCCGAGAGTTACAGCGCACGATGCTATTGGTCGAGCGAGAACTCAATACCCGAAGAGCTGACTTGATTAGCCAGCTCAAACAGCCCCGTGTCGAGAACAACCCTTGAGGGCCGAGACGACAGCGACCGCAAGCTGTGTTTAGGTTCGGTCACACCAAAGATCGATCCTATTGCTCGTATAACAATAGCTTCACCACCAGTTTGGAACGCTAGACAACTGCGTTAACTGACTCGATTAGTAGCAAAAGCTTGTCTAAGCTCCCATAGATAACTTGATCTGCGAGGTCCAGGACGGCAGTTCGTCCTGGTCGACGGGGGGCTGGGGGCAAAGCGAAATTTCCCCCAGTCGCAGCAACTCAACGAAGCCAACATCCCCGCCTTACAATCCCTTGCAAGTCATTGCCAGAAGCTTTGCTATATGTGGTTTTACCAGACTCATGTCCAAGTAGATAGAGATTTGGCAGGCTGGGGGGCTTTTGCGTAAGACCTATTTGCCTTAACGACAGGATATTGACACCGATCTAAAACTATTTGTCACCGTAGGGCCTGTCATCAAATAGGACTCTCGGCAGCTTACAATCTAGCCTTCCAGGCAATTGAGTTATCAGTTAGGAGTGCTAGAATG
The DNA here is from genome assembly GCA_039185935.1 of Cyanobacteria bacterium P01_F01_bin.56. Lineage (GTDB taxonomy): Bacteria > Cyanobacteriota > Cyanobacteriia > Phormidesmidales > Phormidesmidaceae > Halomicronema. The sequence continues at coordinate 50,115 of JBCDAJ010000029.1, forward strand.
TCGCGCCGCTATGCCCTTCGAGACGATCAATGGGACCGCATGCAGGATTTACTGCC
>JBCDAJ010000030.1:0-49851 GCA_039185935.1 Cyanobacteria bacterium P01_F01_bin.56
CGTTGAGCTTCGCTCTGCCGCAGGCTTATGTTCGAGATTTCGGGAGAATGAATAGAAGCAGGGACGCTGGCTTTCGCACGAGCTCAAAGACCCTAGGCAGAATCGGTCTCCTGCTCCCAACACTCAACATACAAGGCAGAAGGCAAAAGGCAAGAGGCAAAGGCAGAACTGGAAGCCTTGCCAAATAGAGTCTCCAGCGATCTACCCGGTTCAAAACTAACTGCGACTGGCGACAAGAATACTGGCTGTGTGGTGCTTCTAGAAATTAAAATTGTCCTGACCTGATTGCGGCTCGCTATACCTATCAGAGATGTGACCAATTTCAAGATTTGGGAGCCCTTTACCGACGTTGATGACGCGATTGAAGACTTTGTCGATGATGTGGATGACACCATGCGCCGTGTCAAGAAGTGCTCACACCTAAAACAACGCCTAAGCACGAATTGTCATAATGGTTCCAATTAGTGCGGTTTTTCAAACATCGTTGGCATTAATTCGTCTCGACCGGCAGCTTACAAAGGGCCTACTTCATGTCAGCATCCAAACCTGATCTATCGGTAGTTATTCGCCAGGCTCGGGAATCCGTCGTCCCGGCTGAAAGACGTACCTACATTACAGCGGAGAATCCGTTACCGACACAACCTGCAACCTCTGATGATCAGCCTCGGTTTGAGCTGTACAACGCGGGAATGTCTATCTGTTCTAATAAAGTACGGATGACCATGGCTCAAAAAAGGTTACTCTGTATCTCCCACGAAGTTGATATTAAGTATCCTGCGCAGGAAAACTACAATCCGGCTTATGTCCGCCTGCGGTTGGCGTCCGACATTGCTCAAACAACCCACTTAGCAACGGGGTATTCCGGCGGCAGTGGAGTGCAAGAAGTGGGATTTGATGCACTGGTTGTCCCAACGCTAGTCGATGTTGAGAAACCGGCTATTATTGCTGACTCTCGCCTGATTTGTCTCTATTTGTGTGAGCAGTTAGAGGGCGATGAACTGCTACCTACAGATATCAAGGAGCCCATATTGGCCCAATTGGATACGGTCGATCTCTTCCCCCATGTCGCGCTGTTGTACGGAGCGAACCCCGATGGCGATCGCCGCCCCGCCCTGCTGCGGCAGGCCATGAGTTCTGTTCATGACCTGAAAATTGCCGCCTTAAATGCGGCTTGGGATAAAGTGCGGGGAGAGGATCCCCAGCTAGACGCTGCCTATGAGGCCAAGATTGCTAGAGAAAAGGCTGGGGAAACCTTTGTCGGTACTCCCGAGCGGATGCGGGCAACCATCGCTGAGACAGAACGGTTAATTGCTGAGTTTGGCACAACCCTGACGGCAAGTGGTGGAGCTTGGTGCCTTGGCGATCGCTTTACCCTGGCCGACATTTTCTGGATTGTGAGTTTGTTTCGGCTGGAATTCCTGGGTTACGGCTGGCTCTGGCAAAATAAGCCTGAGCTGGCTCATATTAGTCGCTATGCTGAGGCCGGATACGCTCTAGATTCCATGAAATATGCGGTTCGGCATTGGCCAGGAGGCTATCCTCCCTCTGAGTGGGTCGCAGAGTGGCTGCCTGCAAGTACTTAATAAATCTCTTGCGTCAATGCTGAGCGCCCCCTTTTCTTGTCTGCTCGGAGGGCTTTAAGCACCCAATGCTGGGGGCTTAAAGCCTATGGTAGGGATATACAGAACCTGCAAGAGCAGTTTCCCAAAAAATTGGGGGACGACAGGGGCCTTATTTTATTCGGGCAAGCGGTCTAATAAGTAGGCCGTTCAAGTTAAAGTCCTTCAATTTTTGGCCCTGCTGAATGGCGGTATGAATTTGAGAAACTTTGCCTAAGCCGTTAAATGTTGCCGGTTTCAGTTCATACCCTGGCTCAGCAACGCTCATTTTTGAGTGGGAGGCAAATGACCAGATGCATAATACTAAGATTGCCTTAGCAACGATTATTCTTTTGTTTGTGATGCTTTGGGCTCCCTTGGGGTAATACGACTTTTTGGTGCAGAACTGGATGAAACTAGGCCCCTAGGCAACTCCATTGCTAATCTTTATATTTCTTGTTGCTAGAACTGAACCAATAAAATTAGTTTTGTCTGACATTAAGCTGATGTCTCTACTATTTCTGGTGGCCTACATGATTCATTAGTTTGAAGAGCCTTGGATTGATTTTTTCGATAAGCAAGATGCCTTTTATAGCGATGTTAATCAGTTGATTTTAAGAGTGCTCAATGCTCCTGATTCTGTGCTCGTGCCTTTGAGGCCGGAAGCTATTTACATCATCAATACTTCCCTGGTGAGGCTAGTGGGCGCTCTAGCAATTTGGCGTAGCCCTAAACGTGTATTTCCCTCTCTGGCGGTGGCTGGAATTACTCTGGTCAATGGCATAAGCCATATTGTTATGGGAACTGCTACACAGGCTGACAATCCGGTTTTGCTGACAGCGATAGTAAGTTTTCTGCCGCTCGCGATCGCCTTTTACTGAGCTATCCTTACCACTACACCTGCCATCAAAAGCCCAATCACTGCCAGTATTGCCTGGTCTGTGCTGGCTCACGTCGTGATGGTTGCTGGCCTGCTAGCAGTCAACTGGTTTCAGAGCATTCCGGGAGTGGGCTATTTTGCGGTTTTGATTATTGGGTCTATTATTCCGTGCTGCCTATTCAATGCTGAGCCGACACCGGAGATTGATGCTTAAATTTATCATCAGCGAACGCAAAGCACTCGCTCCAGTCGCGAGATAAAAATTACGCTATTAATAAAAAAAACTTGACTTCACCTGTTGAATTCTTCGTGGCTTAAGCCAAATTCCGCGCTCTTTTAAAAAACTTTTAACTTAATTTTGTACCCTGCCTTTACCTAGTTATATTAAGCTGGGTTGCTGTCCATTGGCGATTTCTGACGCGCTGAATATTCTTAGAATTTTCGTCACTGGTATTTAGTCATGACTGTTGGGCAATTGCTCTGCCTGCTGTTTTGATGAGGTTCGTGATGCTCTCTCGGCTTCGAAAGTTTACGCTGGCCTGGGTCGTCGCTGTCGCGCTAATCTGGCAGGCTGCCCTGCCCCCTGCCTTAGCCCAAGAAAAGCTCCCTCGTCCACAGCCCACCTTCAATGGCAAAATCGGCATTACCTACCAGGAGTCTGAGGCCGACACTAACTTGTTCAAGGCCAATGCCGCCCCAGCCGGTGCACCCAATATCTTTCTCGTGCTGATTGATGATGCTGGGTTTGGCTCTGCTAGTACCTTTGGTGGCCCCATTCCAACGCCGACCTTCGATCGCCTGGCGAATAACGGCTTACGCTACAACACCTTCCACACCACGGCACTGTGTTCCCCCACGCGGGCCGCATTGCTGACCGGCCGCAACCACCACTCCGTCGGGTCTGGCACCATTCAAGAATTGGCCACGGCCTATCCTGGCTACACCGGCCTAATCCCCCAAAGCACCGCGACCATCGGGCAGATTCTGCAGCGCAATGGCTATAGCACGGCCTGGTTTGGCAAAAATCACAATGTTCCTGATAACCAGACCACCAGCGTCGGCCCCTTCGATCGCTGGCCTAACGGTCTTGGCTTCGACTACTTCTATGGTTTCATCGGTGGCGAAACCGACCAGTGGTACCCCACCCTGTATGAAAACCAGAACCTCGTAGAAGAGCTGCCCCTGCCAGAAGACGGCTATAACCTCACCCATGATCTGGCTGATCAAACCATTGCCTGGATCCAGCAAGAAAAAACCACCGCCCCTGATCGCCCCTTCTTTGCTTACCTGGCACCAGGAGCCGTACATGCGCCTCATCAACCCCCGGCAGCATATGTCGCCAAGTACAAGGGCCAATTTGACCAGGGTTGGGACAAGCTCCGGGAAGCAACCTACGAGCGGCAGAAAAAGCTGGGGGTAATTCCTGTCAGCGCCAAGCTGACGCCCCGTCCAGAACAGATGCCAGCCTGGGACAGCTTCAGTCCTGAAGACCAAAAAATCCTAACCCGGCAAATGGAGACCTATGCCGGATTCCTGGACTACACGGACTACGAAATTGGTCGGGTCGTAGACGCTATTGACGACCTCGGTGAACTCAACAACACTATGGTTATTTACATCAATGGCGACAACGGCTCCAGTGCCGAAGGTAGCTTGATTGGGTCCTGTAACGAGATGTTGAATCTTAATGGCTTTCAACTCACGATGGAGGACAATCGCCGCTGCTACGACAAGTGGGGCGGTCCTGAAACCTCTCCCCACTATGCGGTGAGTTGGGCCTGGGCCATGGATAGTCCCTTTCGTTGGACCAAGCAGGTCGCCTCTCACTTTGGCGGCACGCGAAATGGCATGGTCATTTCCTGGCCGGCAAAGATCAAAGAAAAGAATGGTTTGCGGCCTCAGTTTAGCCATGTCATCGACATTGCTCCCACCATTCTGGAAGCCACGGGTATTTCTGAACCCGAAATCTACAACGGCTTCGAACAGAAGCCGATGGAAGGCACTAGCCTGGTCTATACCTTCGATCGCGGTGCCGAATCAGCTCCCGGTCGACACGAAACGCAGTACTTCGAGATGTTTGGCCACCGAGCCATCTATAAAGACGGCATGATGGCTGCTGCCTTTCACAATCGAGTTCCTTGGATTTCGACTGGCACCGTACCTTTTGAAGATGACCAATGGGAACTGTTTGACCTTACTCAGGACTTTACTCAGGCAAAAGATCTGTCGGCGCAAGATCCTGACAAGCTGGAGGACCTACAAGCGCTGTTTGTTGAAGAAGGGAAAAAGTATAACGTCTTCCCCTTGGACGATCGCTTTAGTGAACGAGCAGATGTCAATCTAAGACCCGGTTTCTTCACTGGTCGCAAGCACATCGAGTTTGCGGGTGACATGCCGTCTATTCCCGAAGGCAGCGCTCCGGCCACCAAAAATGTCTCACACACCATAACGGCTGATCTGACGGTGCCTCAAGACGGTGCCGAAGGAGTGATTCTGTCAGAAGGTGGCTTAACAGGTGGCTTTACCCTTTACGTTAAAGACAACAAGCTGGCCTATGACTACAACTGGTTTGATCTGGAGCGCACTTCCATCACTGCGTCCAAACCAATGCCCACAGGCAAAGTCAACGTCCGCTTTAATTTTAAATACGACGGCGGTGGCCCCGGTAAAGGGGGCACCGTTACCCTGTACGTCAATAACCGCAAGGTCGGTCAGGGTACCATCCCTAAAACCGTGGCGGGTCGCTTTGGGCTTGAGTCGCTCGACTTCGGCAAAGACCTGCAGGCTCCCGTGAGTACGGCCTATAAGCCTCCATTCACCTTCACCGGCACCGTTGAAAAGGTCGTGCTCGACATCAAGTAAAAGTTGAGCAAGGATGAACCACTAGTCTATGAGGCTTAAGACCCTGATGGGCTAGGACAATTCGCCACTCTGGCAGTATCAACCGATCAAAGGTTCTCAACTACCATGACGCAACTCGACTTGGAAAATCAACTCATCACGGTGATCGTTCTGTTTAAAGTCAAATTGCGACAGCAGATGGCCTTGATTGATCAAGTGAAGCAATTGTTTGACATAGCGAAGCAACAACCTGGCTTTGTATCCGCCAACCTACATCGCAGCTTAGACGAGGTCAAAGTGGCCAACTACGCCCAATGGGAAAACGAAGCCGCGCTGGAGCAATTTCGTCAGCGCCCAGAGACCCAGGCCTTGTGGCAACAGTTGCAGAACTTAGTGGATGAAGCCGACTCACACGTCTATGAGATTGTGGCCTCAGCATCCAAGGTGGGTCATCCACAGATTACTACGGGCGAGTACTACGTTCATTTTGCCGAGTTTCGGATGCCGTCAGAAAATTAACCGCGCATGGTTGCACTTGTCAAGGAGCATGTTGGTCCAGCGATGTCCTTACTGGGCTTGGTATCTGCGAACTTCCACCGTTCCCTCGATGGCGAGCGGGTAATCAACTACGGCCAGTGGGAAGATAAAGAGGCGATTTACAAGCTCACTCAACGCCCAGGCTTTGGCAAAGAAGACGGCTATTGGACCGGCTTAGCCGAAAATGAATTTCATCTCTATGAGGTACTGCTATCGGAGTCCGCTTGAAAAAAGTTATAGAGGTTGGCGGCTCCGGGTCAAGAATAGTCGGAGCGATCAAGGTCTTGTAGTTGTATTTTTTGAGGTTTAATATGCTCTCCCGTCTCTGGAAATTCACTCTAGTCTGGATGGCAATGGCCTTGATCACGCTGGTTCTCTTCACCGGGAACCTGCCCGCGATCGCCGCCGCCACCCCAACCGACAAACCCAAGCTGCCCAACATCCTGATTATTTGGGGTGATGATGTGGGGATGTGGAACATCAGCGCTTATCATCGCGGCATGATGGGTGGTTCTACCCCCAACATCGATCGCATCGCTCAAGACGGGATGATCTTTATGGATCATTACGGACAGGCATCTTGCACCGCTGGCCGGGCCGCCTTCATCACCGGGCAATACCCGATCCGGACTGGGCTGAGCACCGTTGGCCTGCCTGGCTCCCCCATCGGGCTACAAAAAGCCGACCCCACCCTGGCAGAATTGCTCAAACCTCTGGGTTACGCCACTGGGCAGTTTGGCAAAAATCACCTGGGCGATTTAGACGAGCATCTGCCCACGGCCCACGGCTTTGATGAGTTTTTTGGCATTCTCTATCATCTGAATGCAGGGGAATATCCTGAGCAGTACGACTTTCCCAAAAATCCTGAACTTGCCAAACGGTTCCAGCAGCGGGGCGTCATTCATTCTTACGCGCCACCAGATGGCTCACAACAAATTGAAGATACCGGGCCGTTTGGGCAAGAGCGTCAGCGCACCCTAGATACCGAAATTCTGGATGAATCCATGCGGTTTATTCGCGAGGCGGCAGCCGACGATAAACCATTTTTTGTCTGGCATAACACCACCCGCATGCACTACCGCACCAACCTGTCGCCCACGTATGAGGGGCGCAGCGGGTACGGTCTCTATGCTGACGGCATGATGGAGCTGGATGACACAGTGGGCGCACTCCTCGATGAGCTAGATGAACTGGGCGTCGCTGACAATACCTTAGTGATGTTCTCCACGGACAACGGCGCTGCCTCGAATAGCTGGCCGGATGGGGGCAACCAACCCTTTCACGGGGAGAAAGGTGTGGGCGGCTACGAAGGGGGCTTTCGGGTGCCGATGTTGGTGAAGTGGCCTGGGGTGATTCCTGCCGGGACAACCACCGGAGAATTTATGACCATGGAAGACTGGGTGCCCACAATTATGGCGCAGCTTGGTCAACCCGACCTGAAAGCGGATCTGCTCAAAGGTCTGCGGGTCGGCAAGACGAAATACAAAGTTCACCTCGATGGTGCTGATCAGACAGATTTGATTACTCAGCAGGGCAAAAGTCAGCATCAGGAGTTCTTCTACTTCACCGAAACCACGCTGCACGGCCTGCGCTATGGCGACTGGAAATTTTTGTTCAAAGACCAGGACAAGTGGTTCAACGGGCACCAGGAAGATTTGACCACACCACTGATTACCAACCTTAAGCTCGACCCCTTTGAGCGCTTTTACGAAGCGCGAGGCTTTGATGAATGGCAAGAAAATCGCTCCTGGACGTTAGGACCCGTGGCTCAAGAGGTGCAGGGCTTTATCCAGTCGTTAGTTGACTATCCACCTCGTCAGAAGAGTTTCGACCTTGATGTCGATTCGATGCTCGACGCCCTTTACACCAACAGCGAACGGTAATTAAAACCCACGACTCACGTTTTCAGGAGGCTTGAAATGTTTTCTCGCGTTTGGAAATTCACCCTAGCCTGGGTAGCGATCGCGGCCTTAGTGTTGCAATCGACAGTGGCCCCCGCTCTGGCCGAAGAAATGCTGCCCCGTGCGCCCAAGCCCTTCGCCGGCAAGATCAACCTCACCTTTAAAGGCTCTGAGCCGGTGAAGTCTGAACTCAAGCTGCCAGAAACCTTTGGTCTGGAAAACGCCCCCAACATCTTCCTCGTCTTGATCGACGATGTGGGCTATGGCCAATACAGCACTTTTGGCGGGGCGATTCCGACGCCAACCATGGATCGGGTTGCTAAAACCGGATTGCAATACACTCAATTCCACACCACGGCGCTGTGTTCTCCAACGCGGGCAGCTTTGCTCACCGGACGCAATCATCACTCTGTGGGCACGGGCGTGATTGGTGAACTGGGCACGGGCTTTCCTGGCTACTCCGGTGAGCTGCCAAATTCGGCAGCTACTTTTGCCAAGATTTTGCAAGAGTACGGCTATGCCACGGCCTGGTTTGGCAAAAACCATAACGTCCCCGACTGGGAAACCAGTCTGGCTGGCCCCTTTGACCACTGGCCTAACGCCCAAGGGTTTGATTATTTCTACGGTTTTGTGGGTGGCGACACCGACCAGTACAGCCCCGCCCTGGTGGAAAACACCACCCGCCTGGAACCGCCCAAAACTAATGCAGATGGTTCTCCCTACCACCTCAGCACCGACCTGGCAGATCATGCCATCAGCTACATTCGGCAGGTGAAGGCGATCGCACCTGACAAGCCCTTTTTTACTTATCTGGCTCCCGGTGCCACCCATGCCCCTCACCAGGTGCCGAAGGTATGGTCGGAAAAGTTCAAAGGTCAGTTTGACCTGGGCTGGGACAACCTGCGAGAAATGACGTTTGCCAGGCAAAAAAAGCTCGGCGTCATTCCTGCTGACACCCAGCTAACTCCCCGCCCCGCCGCCCTACCCGCCTGGGACTCCCTATCGCCGAAAGAGCAAAAGGTCTATGCTCGCATGATGGAGCTGTTTGCTGGGTTTACCGCGCAGGTGGACTATGAAGTCGGCCGGGTCGTAGATGCTATCGATGAACTCGGTGAACTGAACAACACCCTGATCGTCTATATCGCTGGAGACAATGGCTCTAGCGCTGAAGGCGGTCTGGAGGGCTTGCTCAATGAAAATGCAGTGTTTAACGCGATCACTGAACCCCTCGAAGCCAAGCTCGCCGCCGTCGATGATCTCGGCGGTCCTAAATACTTCAACCATTTTCCCGCTGGGTGGGCCTGGGCCATGGATACCCCGTTCCAGTGGACCAAGCAAATTGCCTCTCACTTTGGCGGTACCCGCAATGGTCTGTCGATCTCCTGGCCTGATCGCATTAAAGACAAAGGCGGTAAGCGCTACCAGTTCAGCCACATCATTGATATCTATCCCACTATTCTGGAAGCCTTAGGCATCGATATCCCGGTGGAGGTGAACGGAGTCGCCCAAAAGCCGGTGGAAGGCACCAGTATGGTCTATACCTTTGACGCTGCTAATGCGCCGACCCGTCACACCACTCAGTATTTTGAAATTCTGTCGAACCAGGGCATTTACCACGACGGCTGGATGGCCAGTGCTCTGTATGCGATTCCCTGGGAGCCCAATACGCCAACGACTGACCCCTTAAACGGTCTGGATTGGGAGCTGTACCACGTCGATAAAGACTTCTCGCAAGCTGAAGACCTGGCCGACCAGATGCCGGAAAAGCTGCAGGAAATGCGGGAATTATTCTACGCGGAAGCCGCTAAATACAATGTGTTGCCTTTGGATGGTCGCCGGGCGGAACGATTGAATGTGGCCTTGCGCCCTAGTTTGACCCAAGGGCAAACTCAGTTTGTCTATCCTGACCACCTCAGGGTGACAGAAGGGGCCGCCCCTGACGTGAAGCATAAGAACCACACCATCACGGCTAGCGTGGTGATTCCTGAGGATGGAGCCGAAGGGGTGCTGCTGACCCACGGTGGGCGCTTTGGCGGCTATGGCCTGTTTGTCAAAGATGGCAAGCTTACCTATCACCACAATTTGGTGGGTGTGAACCGCTATGAAGTGACCTCCAACAAACCTCTACCCACCGGTAAAGTGGAGCTGAAAGCGGTTTATAAAACCGATGCGGATCAACCTTTTGCTGGGGGCAAGGTCACCCTGTACGCCAATAACAAAAAGATCGGTGAAGGCCGGATAGAGAAGACGATTCCCAATCGCATCTCCATCGACGAAACCCTGGATGTGGGCTTCGATACGGGTACCCCAGTGACTGAGGACTACGAAACCCCGTTTGACTTCACTGGAGCCTTGAACAAGGTCACGATTGACCTGACTTAGCACATAAAAGGAGGTAAGTAGGTGGGTTAAATCTTTTGTAGAACGAGCTTATGGTGACAAAACCCTTGCGAGTGTTGGGTTTCGTTCCTCAACCACAACCTACATCATTTGAAATTTAATGATGTTAGAGCCGTCAGACACGATACGAGTGGTTAAAGGCTTCTTATGGCAATTAACAGCAGTTAACCGCTGACGGTAAGAAGCCTTTGATGATTGGAGTCATCGCACTTGCAAATATTCAAAGGCAGGCCCCTCATACAGCAATATCATTGGCGGCTGTCCCTCAATTGCCATAACAGTCTATGGGCTAGCAATCTGTTTTGAAAAAATGCTTGGGTGTTGATTGCTGAGCTAGCGTATTTTCTGACACTGGGAGGAGATTACAAATGGCCGAAACGATAAGTGTCTTAGCGAATCTCGCCACGCTGATCTTTGTGATCAGCAGTATGTTGGCGTTGGGCTTAAGCCTTACAGTGCAGCAGATTATCCAGCCCCTCACGAATGTGAACTTGGTGATACGAGCGCTAGCCGTCAATTTTGTGCTGGTACCGCTAGTGGCTTATCTCCTGAAAACGGTCATGCCTTTAGATCCCTCTTTGGGGGTGGGGCTGATGTTACTGGCCACGGCTGCCGGAGCCCCCTTCTTGCCCAAACTGGCCCAAGCAGCCAAGGCCGATATTGCTTTTAGTGTCGGGCTGATGGTGCTACTGATGGTGGTTACGGTGGTGTATGTGCCCCTCGTGCTGCCGCTGTTGTTACCAGGGGTGGCGGTGAATCCCCTCGATATTGCGCGATCGCTGATCATCTTGATGCTCATTCCGTTAGCGATCGGTCTGGTGACGAAAGCTCGTTACCCCGATATTGCGACATCGCTACAGCCGCAGATGGCTCAAGCCTCAACTGTGAGCCTGCTCGCAGTCTTTGTGCTCATGCTGGTATTGAACTTTCGCACGATGATCGCGGCGATCGGCAGTGGAGCGATTATTACCGCCATTATCTTCATTCTGGTAGCGCTGGTACTGGGCTACTACTTGGGCCCGACTCCGGCAACTCGTCCGGTTATGGGGTTAGGCACCGCGCAGCGCAACATTGCTGCGGCTATGGTGGTTGCGACTGGCAACTTTAGCGACGACCCCAATGTCCTGACCATGATTTTGGTCGGGGCATTGCTGATGCTGGTGATTCTGATGCCTGCTGCAGGCGAGTTGGGCAAGCGGGCCGCCAAGCTCAGCCAGCCGAAGAATCAGGCTTAAAACCGATCAAACCAGACTAATCAGGAGGCCGCACTGACTCACCAGCCATGGCAACGATACGTCTTATGGGGCGATCGCCTCTCTAACAGGCGATGTTGCCCTCAAAGGCGTTGTATTGAGTAATCCGATCATTCCCGCATCTTGAGAACCGCTTGAATCCAACTCGCTTGAGGAATCAGTTCATGATGAATGACAGTCTTCTCGTTACCCTGTTGCAAAACAAAGACTTCAATATCTTTGTCCAAATTGTTGTTTTCCTCATCATGTTTGCGATGGGGGTACGCCTGACGACAGCGGCTCTGGTAGAGATTCGGACCTATCCAGGTGCATTACTGCGATCGCTTATTGGGGTTGTTATCTTAGTGCCCGCGACGGTGTTTGCTGTGGCGCCTCTGTTCAAAGCCTTAGGACTCTCCATCGCCGTGGGGACGGGCCTGGTCTTGTTAGTGGCGAGTCCGGGCGCACCTTTAACGACTAAACGAACTGGCATGGCCAGCGGCGATTTTGAATTTTCAGCGGCGCTGCAATTGCTTTGTGGAACCAGTGCTATTTTGGTCACCCCTGGCATCATCTGGATGTATGCTCAGTTTTTCCCAAATACCCGGGAAGCGGTAGAGTTTCTCGCCATTGCGAAGCAAGTGGCGATTGTACAGTTTTTACCCTTAGGGCTGGGGTTGGCCGTTCGCTTAGTATGGTCAGACCTGGCGGATGAAATTGCCCCCCGCGTTCAACAAATGGCGGATGTGGCGTTTCTGGTCTTGGTGCTAATTGCCGTGATTGTCGGTCTGCCCGTTATTCTGGCAACTGGCCCGTTAGCTATCGCGGCCATTGCAGCGGTAGCGGCGATCGCTTTACTCGTGGGGCATCTCCTCGGCGGCCCCGATCTCTCTCGGCAATCGGCCACCGCTGTCGCTTGTGTCGCTCGCAACGTAGGTCTCGCCCTATTCATTGCTACCCTCAATACGAAACTACTGGTGGTATTGCCAACCATTGTTGGCTACATGATCATTGGCAGCATCCTGGCTATTCCCTACTCGGTGTGGATGAAAAAACGGATCGCCCAGCAAGCCGAATCGCTAGCCGATGAATCGGCGATCGCCTCCTCGACCACCTAAGTGAGACACCCGCCATGGTTGTGGTTTAAAGATTTGATGGCCGTAGTCGCTCGGCTGAGCCAAGAACCCTGATCTTGAGGAGTGAGAAGCAAAGTATGGGCAAAAAAACGAAGGTAATGGGGCAGCGGGATCACAGCCTGCCACGAAATATCACCTTCATCAACGACTGCCGCAGGCGAGGGAAACAAATCCTCAGGCACCGACTCATCACAATTATGTTGATGGTGTTGTTGATATTGGGGTTGGGCGGGCACTTCGCCATCGGTGATGTGGCTGTCTTCCCCCATGAGTCAGTACTGGCACAAACAGAGACCGCTGCCAATCGCCTTAACTTGATGGACATTGCCCAGGCGATGGCTGAGAGCAATTTCGAAGATGAAATTAATAACTTCAACATCTTCATCATCTTTTTCGTCACCCTAGGTCCGTTAAAGATCATTCCCGTATTTATGCAGGTGGCTCATAATGCCAGCACTGCTCTCAAGCGACAGTTGGCCTTTCGCAGCACCGCAATTTCGACGGTTGTGATTTTGCTAGTCGTGCTCATTGGTCAACAGATTCTCAAGGTCTGGCAAATTCAGTTGCCAGCGATGATGATTGCCGGGGGGATTTTGCTATCCCTAGTAGCGCTAAGGCTGATCTTGACCCAGTACAGTCCCAATCCGTCATCAGAAACGGCCCCCGAGGCACCTGGCCTGCACCTAGCGGTTACACCGTTAGCCTTTCCCACCATCTTGCCGCCGTTTGGCATTGCGATCGCCCTGACGCTAATGATTATGGCGACCCAATTAAACAGCAATGCTGCTTCGATCATTGCCCTACTGCTGTTGGTCATGGTGATCAATTTTATCTCGATGTTAGCGGCAGGCCCCATCCTTAAATTCATCCGCCCGGTCACCTTAAAGATTTTGAGCTTTACCCTCGGGGTGATGCAGTTTGCGCTGGGCATTCAGTTTGTGTTGGTGGGGCTGGGAATCCAGGCGTTAGTGATTCACCTTATGATCCGTAGCCAGTAGAGGAACTCAGCTCATGTCTTTTAGCACCGCCTCTGCCAGCTCATTTGAAGACTGCCTCGATGCCTCGCCGATCACCCGCACCATGTGGCTGCTCTGGCTGCTGTCAGCGGGGTTGATTGCTCTGGATGGGTTTGACTTTTTCATCATTGGGGTAGCGCTTCCCTTTTTGCAGCGTGACTTTGGCCTGGGTGCGGTGGCTATTGGCGCAGTGGCGACAGCGGCAGTCGCCGGGTCGTTGGTCGGGTCGTTGACCCTCGGCCCCATTACTGATCGCGTCGGTCGCCAGCTCATGTTGATTGTGGATGTGGCCATCTTTGTCATTGCCACGGCGGGCACAGCCCTCGCTTGGAATGCCGCCTCTTTAATTGCCTTTCGCTTTTTAGTGGGGGTCGGCATCGGGGCCGATTACCCTATCAGCGTGTCTTACATTACGGAGAATGTCCCGGCTCGGTTGCGGGGGCGCATGGTGATTGGGGCGTTTACGTTTCAAGCCGTGGGAGCACTGTTGGGGGCGGTCACAGGCTTAGTCACCATTGATATCTTCAGGGAACTGTATCCAGACACTAGCGCGATCGCCATTCAGTATGCGTGGCGCTGGATGCTCGGGGTCGGGGTGGTGTTGGCGGGAGTGGTCGCGATCATTCGCCTCAGCTTTAGCCTAGAGAGTCCTCGTTATCACATTAATCGCGGTGAATATCAAGCCGCTTCGGCAGCCGCCACCCAACTGCTGGAAACCCCTTGCACCATTACCCCAGAGAGGGAGCCACCTCAGTCAGCAGAGCGTCCAACCTACGGTGTGCTATTCAATCAGGCACATCGCCGGAGCACTATGCTGGCGGCTGGGCCCTGGTTTTTGCAGGATATTGCCACCTATGGCGTGGGCATCTTTACCCCGACCATTATTGGAATGTTAGCCTTGGCGGGCCAAACAGACTTTATGACGCGGGAAATGGGGGCTGCCCAAGGCTCGGCGGTCGTCGATTTATTCCTCATTTTGGGCTTTATCTGTGCCATCTTATTGGTTGAAAAACTCGGGCGCATTCGCTTGCAAATTGCGGGCTTTCTGGGCATGGCCGTTGGTCTGGGCCTATTGGCGGCTGCGAGTTGGTTACCCTCTGGCAGTCAGGGAGAAATGGGGCTAGTGATTACGGGGTTTTTGGTATTTAATCTCCTGATGAATGCTGGCCCCAACGCCACGACATTTTTGCTATCTGGCGAGGTCTTTCCGACGGCCATTCGGGCGACTGGGGCAGGGTTTGCGGCAGCATTTGCTAAAGCTGGAGCCGTGTTAGGCACATTTGTGCTGCCCATTTTGCAACGATCGCTTGGAGTGCCGACGATGCTGTTAGGGTTGGCTGGCTGTTGTGTCTTGGCCGCTGGACTCACCTTCCTCTATCGCATTGATACGACTGGGCAAGCGCTGGAACTTATCCCTGAGGGAGCGATCGCGGCCAGTCCCGAAGCGTCTCCATAAGACTTTTGCAGACAACACCATCAGGTGACCGTGAACGAGTGAGACTAACCACCGATGAATCAACCCATGCAAAATCCATACCCGCCGAATCCCCAGCCAGAGTTAGCCCGGCAGCGTAATCGCATCTCGGCCGATCGCTCCTTACTGTCCTTTATTCGCAGCAGCGTCTCACTGATCGGCATTGGCGTCGGGATTAGCCAAATTTCTAGCACCTATTTACCCCTCGTCTCCTATCTCGGCTATTGGACTTACCTTTTGAGTGTGCTGATGGTGGGTTTGGGGATGATTAGCCTCGTGTTTGCCACCCTGGATTATCAAGGTGAGATGAAGCGTCTCCAACAGCCGGAATACTACTTCACCCCGCGTTGGTCGCTGGGGGGCGTCACCGGCTGGATTATTGTGATCGCCGGGCTACTGACGCTCATACAGTTAGGTCTTACCCCTGTCTATCGTTAACTGTTGTGGAGGTTTTGTTAAGTGCAACTATCCCTTAACTGCTTTCGGGGGCGACGGCCCGCAAGGGGAAAATTTCCTCTGTTACGAAAACAGGACAATCACGACCAATCCCAATACACCACTCAACGCTACGCTAGAGACGACAAAGCGATTCAGCCGCGACACCGACTGCAAGACGTAGTCTTCGTCCTCAAGCGACTTGATTTCCAGACGATGTTGCACCAGGGCCAAAGCCAGCAGCAAGACGCCGATGCCAACAAAGGCAATGCTGATGATGTGGGTCACGGCCTCTCTCAACAAAGGATCGGTGTCTGGGAGCTGTTGACGCACCCCGTGATACACCCGATCAATCGCCACACCAAACCCAATCAACGTCAGCGATTGGCTAATCCAGGCATTCATCGTGCGTTCGGCGGCGGCGCGGTTGCGTTCCTTAGCGAGTTCGTTATTGGTGCCAAACAGCTTTGGCGATTTCGAGGGGCTCACGCAGCTAGTCTCTCCGGTCAATTGGTAAAGGGGGCATGTCTATATTCTCCGTCGTCCGTTTCGTGATGGTTTGTTGTTTTACAAAATATTTTTGCCATGAGTGATGCAAATTTAACTCCTCCCGTGCCTAATCCCGGCACCGAGTTAGCCAAAGAGCGTAATCGGGCCGCCGAAGAGCGGACGCTGATGGCCTGGATCCGAACAGCTCTGGCTTTAATCGGCTTTGGCTTTGGTATCGACAGCATCGTCGCGGCGATTCAGCAGGCCTTGGGCGATGTGGTTAATCCAGTGCGGCTAACTCGCTTCTTAGGATTGGCCTTTGTGGCTCTGGGAACGTTTGCCATGCTGTATGCCGCCGTTGATCATCGCTACCAACTGCAACGCATTCAGCGCAATGATTTAGTTTATGTGTCGCGGCGATCGCCGGCCTTAGTCGTTGCCTATGCTCTCGCCTTGATTGGCGGGCTGGCTTTTCTCAGTGTCTTGTTGAGTCCGCTGCTAAGTTAAGGGAGTTGCGCTTAAATAATATCCCACCGACCCTGCTACCCATCCACCCTGCCACAGTCTTGTCCGGGTACTTTATTTTCAAGCCGATCCCTAAGTCTTTGACCGCAAGGCACAGCTTTAGCAAGGCGAACAGACCGGGTTTTAATCTTCTATTTATTCAGTTCAGGCATGATTTCAGGCATGATTTGCCTGGTGCTTTCATTCATCCGCGTATCAATTTTCGACTCTTCTCCTGCGATCGTTATGACTGATTCCAGCCAGCCACCCAACGCTCAAGAGCAACCGTCGACTCAACTGCCGAGCAATAATGAGCTGGCGATGCAGCGCACTGAAATGGCAGAACAGCGCACTGAGTTAGCTGGTAAGCGCACCGGCTTAGCAGAGCAGCGTACCGAGCTGGCGGAAAAGCGCACGGGCCTGTCCGTTCAGCGTACTGATCTAGCTGGAGAACGGACTGATTTAGCGATGATTCGTACGGCATTAGCTCGGGAGCGCACCCGTGCTGCCGAAGAGCGGACGCTGATGGCGTGGATTCGCACGGCGCTGTCGATGATCAGCTTTGGTTTTGGCATCGATCGCCTGTTCAAGTACTTAGATAAGACTGAAACCAGCACTGGCATTAATGTCCTGACTGAAGAACGCATTTTGGGACTCAGCCTGATGTCTCTCGGCTTGTTTACCCTGGTGGCGGCCATCATCAATCACTGGCGCATTCTCAAAAATATTGAGACTGAGGAGTACGAATATACGCCCGGCTGGTCACAGGGGCTCACGGTGGCAATCGTCCTGCTGTTTTTAGGGCTAGCCGCATTCATTCCACTGGTTTTAAATGGGGTGGCTCTGGCCGATGTGTTTACCCTTGATAGCCAAGTCATTCAAGCCTTAGCCGCCATGGCGATCTTCCTACTCATGCTGACTTTGGGCGTCAATACAGACCTGGCTGATTTAGTCGTACTTTGGCGACAACCAGGGTTGCTGGGGCGCGCGATGCTGGCTGCTTTGATCCTGTTTCCCGCCAGTACGGGACTGATTGGCTATTTATTTTTGCGCGGCACCCCTTCTGCTCTTTCGATCGGGCTAGGCTTAGTGGTGCTGGCCTCAGCCCCCGGAGCACCCCTATTAACTCAGCGAGCCTCGATGGCGGGCGGCAATATTGCGATCGCCACAAGCTTGCAGGTGACCTTAGCCGCTCTGGCTGTTGTTACCACGCCGCTAACGCTCCTCATTTTTACCGCCATTTTTGCTGATGTTGAAGCCAGCGGTGACTTGCTGATTATTGGCAAACAAGTGCTCACGGTGCAGTTTTTACCCTTGGGGCTGGGGCTGTTCATTCGTCGTCTAGGCGGAGCCGGAACCGCCAAAATTAGTGAACTGTTCACCACCATCGCGAACACGCTATTCATTGTGTTGCTAGTATATTTGCTCGGTCTCAGTTGGGTGCTGTTGCCAACGGTACCGTGGCGGGGGCTAGCGGTTATTCCCCCGGTAGTTCTGGTGGGATTGATTTGTGGCCATCTTTTGGGTGGCCCCGAATTGGCCAATCGCTCTTCGATTGCGACGGGCACCATTGCCCGTAATGCGGGTTTAGCCTTGTTCTTAGTGGCTGCAAATAGTGCCCCCCAAGCCATCCCGACTGTCATTGCTTACCTGGTGGTGGGGTCACTCACGGCCCTGCCTTACAACGCTTGGATTAAGCAACAGCAAGGAGTGGAGGCCGCAGCGATCGCAACTTAACGCCAGCTCAGCTTCGATTAAACTCGCACGATCCCTTCTAGGACATGAGTCAAGAGAGGCCGCTATGTGTCCTTAGAGCTGAATACATTGCCGCCTTTCCCAGTCCCAACCGCGGCTCAGCGAAAAGTAAAGTCTTTAGAACTCTAACGATGCTGAGGCAAATTTGACCCGGTACTCCTGCTTGAATCACCTATTGGGCTCATCTGGCAGGGCGGTTCTTATCGTATTGATGGGCCTTGCCGGAACCGCATTAAACTGGCTCGATACCTTACTCACTGTTACTGATACTTTGCAAAATGAAAGTGCTTGGTTCTCTATTCACAGTTGCGAGTTGCTGCTTACTCATCCTCAGCAGTGGGTTGTTAAGCATCGGGAATGCGATCGCGGCCCCCACTGCCGCCACCTGTCCGAGCGACATGGTGTACGTTCCTGGCGGCACCTTCACAATGGGGTCAGATAACCCTGACTTTGTGGAAGAGAAAACGGCTGAAGCAGTCACTGTCAGCAGCTTTTGTATCGAGCCCCAAGAAGTGACGAATGCTCAATTTGCTCAATTTGTGGAAGCCACGGGCTATATTACCGTTGCTGAACGACCTTTATCCAAGGAGCAGTTCCCCGACTTAGCTGACGATGATCGATCCCCCGGATCTTTGGTGTTTCAACCTCCAGAGGAGGGTCTGCAGCAGGTGGCCTATCTCAGCAGGTGGCAATGGACCCCTGGTGCCGATTGGCGGCACCCTTTGGGTCCCGATAGTGACCTCCAGGGCAAAGCCAAGCATCCCGTGGTTCACATCGCCTACGAAGATGCAGTTGCCTACGCTGACTGGGCTGGGCGTCAGCTCCCGACGGAAGCTCAGTGGGAATATGCGGCTCGCGGGGGCAATGCTGGCTGGACCTACACTTGGGGCGAACAATATGCCGCCAAGCGAGCCAATACGTGGCAAGGGATGTTTCCCTTTTTTAATACCAAACAAGATGGTTACCTGGGCACTGCTCCCGTAATGTCTTTTTCGCCTAACGGCTACGGCCTTTATGACATGACGGGCAACGTCTGGGAATTGACCGCGAGCTGGTACACCGTCTTACATGACGATATGGCTCACCAAGCAGACCCTTTGGGACCGCCTCAAAGCGCGAGCTATGACCCCAAGAAACCGATGGATGGGGCAATGCACGTCATCAAAGGGGGCTCGTACCTGTGTGCCAAAAACTACTGTAGCCGCTATCGTCCTGCAGCCCGCGAATCGCAAGCAGTAGACACTGGGACCACCCACATCGGCTTTCGGCTTGTCAAATCCCTCAACAATCTCTCTACCTAGGGCGCATCATCAATTAAATCCAGAAGCCTTTAACAATCAGCATCACCGCGCCCGCACTCAAATAAATAAAAATTAGGGGCTGTATCTCAATCACTGAGAGGATTTGACAGCTAAATGATGATAGCTCTTAGGATCTTGCGGCGTAAATTTGCACGCTGTTTTCTAGCGCTAGGGCTAAAGGAGCAAGGGCGCTAGAAACCAGAAGGATGAAGACTGCTGCCATCGAATACTCGATATGCACTTGGATCTCGCAGGTGAGAGAATACTGCGCTCTACAAAAATCAAGCACGCGAGCCCAGCTTTGATGTCGGCGATGCAGCGAACACGCTGCTCTAGTAATGCTCAGCTTGGCGGTGGCGATACGCCTTAAGAGCGGCTCCGCCAACACTCAGGTTTCTCAGGAAGCCATTAAGGTGCTCTTATTTTGCCGTCAGGGAGCCCTCAGCCGTGAGGCCGACTATAAAATTCAAGATGATTAAGTCGCTCAGGCGACAAGGACCTTAAACTATGAAACGTTTTACTTTGGTTCTAACTGCGCTTACGGTTGTCTCTATCGCGCTCGCTCCCGCTACGTATGCGGCGCCTGATTTCGCCGAACTGCGTCAAGAAAATCTCGATAAAGATGCCGTTAATTTCGATGAATTGCGTCGCGAAAACTTAGACAAAGATGCCGTGGTGGAAGTGTCTTTAAGAGGCAAAGACTTAGACGAATTGCGTCGCCGCAACTTGGATAAAGATGCCACCAACTTTGATGAGCTGCGTCGCGAGAATCTAGAGAAAGATGCGTTGGCGTAGCCACTCCAGCGGAGTATCGCTGGAGTCTAGACATCTCTTTGCCGTGACGATTGTCACGATGCTGATTCTCGGTTTCTTCTCCTTTACTATTTACTCTTCAAATCAAGTCCACCGATTCAGTCGTTTTTACGATAAGGAGTTCACATCATGAAACGCATTGCCTTCGCCCTGACTGCTCTGACTGCGGTTGCGATTGCGTTGGCTCCCGCTACCTACGCGGCACCTGATTTTGATGAACTGCGTCAAGAAAACCTCGACAAAGATGCCGTTGATTTTGATGAACTGCGTCGCGAGAATCTAGAGAAAGATGCTGTGCTTGAGGTTCATGCCAAGGCTATAAACTTTGATGAGTTGCGCCGCGAAAACTTGGAAAAAGATGCCGTTGATTTCAATGAACTGCGTCGCGAAAATCTAGAGAAAGACGCTGTCATTGAGGTGTCTTTGCGAGGTGAAGACCTGGATGAACTGCGTCGTCGTAACCTCGATAAAGATGCCGTCAACTTTGATGATTTGCGTCGCGAAAACTTGGAAAAAGATGCCGTTGCTTAAGCAATGATGCGCTTCTCTTTGATACATGGATAATTCCTTGTATAACCACTGTTCACCCCCTTGATGAGTAAGCGTCAAGGGGGTTTTCTAGCTCTGACTCCGAGTTTTAGCAGGGGCAAACATCGACTTTGGGACTCTGTTTTTAGTGCTACAGTCTTGCCATATTTTCATCGAAGCTATTGCTGATTGAACTTTAATGAGATTGCAGGAAAACGTTGACTGTACGACCGGTTTCTCAACGCGATCGCCTTATCCAATCGATTCAATCACGGCAGCTAGTCCGAAAGAGATTAGTGAGCTCAAAGCGACTCTGAACCAGAAGTCTTTGAGGAGGTTCAAAACAAGTGTCGCCAGACCAGCCGCGCCCAAGAGGCTAGCCATCACACAAAACACCGCTAGCCCAAAGCTGAACAGAAAAAAGTATTTAATAAACTGACAAAGCCAACGAAATAGACGACTATGATGACGCATGGTTGAGCATCCTTTGCGAAGACTGGCTGGAGATAAAACAGCAGTCAATATAGTTAAGGAATCTAAATTCTCTTGATTTCTACTATGTGTGTAAGGTTTGAATCAGCCAATTTGTAGATCGATGTCAATAGTCGATAGCCGCGATCGATATCGAAAACTAGATAGCGTTGGGCTAAGTCGCTGGCTAGGATCATCGATAACTCTCAGCCGTGGAGGTTTTCAGTGCATGGAGAATCTAAAGCTGACATCTTTGGAGGAAGCAATCATGCTGGCAATTCTGCATCATCCTCGCTATGGACAAGACATTGTCGAAGTAGTGAGTGCAGCTAGCCAGGGTGAATACCAAATTGGATGTGGAACTTTATATCCAGCACTAAAACGTCTATCTAGGCGAGGGTTTATTCAGGAACAGAAGCTACAAGAAAATTTAGATGTCCGTAATGGTCATAGTCGTTGCTATTACCAGGTAACGGCAACGGGGCATGACACGCTGGTCAGAATTGAAACCATCAGAGATCAGATTAAAAGTCAGAGTCAGATTCATGAGGCACTTACTTAATCGATGCTGAGTTTGAGATATGGCCTGAATCCATTCTGGTGAATGATGGGTATGTTGTATCTGCTGTTATTTCTGAGTTGTATAAAAAAACGTTCGTTTCAAGTAGGCGTATTATGTTTGTCGAGATTGTCGAGAATGCGGCCAAAGTACTTGTGCTCGAATCAATTCGTGATGAGGCTTTAGGTGATTTATGGGAAATTGATAATCAACTAAAACAGGCTGGCAAGTCTAGGGTTTGGCGGCTAGCTCGATCTCTTCAATACTTTTGCTCTCTGGTCAAAGCCTCCATCATTTTGTGGATGGAAGAGTATTGGACTCAGGAAGCAGATGCTAAGGACTCTCCTGCAGGCAACTCTCAAACCTTAGAGATCGCAACTTACAAGGGCAGTACGCTAACAGCTGAGGAATTTCGACAGGTCAAGCAGTATTGCGCGACTCGACGACTGTACGGTTTGGGACTGAGTCGTAAACTCTTGGGACTACCTCAAGAGCTCTCGTCCTACTGGATTCGCCAGGCTGAGCGCGTCATTGATAAGTGCCTAGCTCAGGGGGAAAAAGTCATCGATGCGGAGGCGATCGCCAATAGCTTTTTGCTGAGTAGCCTCATTCGTCAGGTTGAGTCGGTGCCCCCCTACAGCGTTGATGTCCATACATTTCACCGTTGGGTTGAGCAGGTCGAGCTGGATGAGTCTTTTCTTAACCGCTACGTTTCCTTTGATGATGAGCTTTACAAGCGACAACTGGTCTGCCGCACTTGGTCATTGGTGGTGTACGTCATTAGTTGGCTGCCAGGGCAAGAGGTGGGCGTACATCATCACGGCTATGCTCTAGACGCGATTCGAGTAATTCGGGGAGCGATGACCCATTGGCTTGTCCCGCCGGAACATTGGGAAGAAAGTATCCCCTTTGAAGGCTTTGAGCCTTCTCGCCACCATGAAGGGCCTTCGGAAGTCTTCCAAGCCGGTGATGTCGTCGCCATTGACCGCCGTCATGGACACCAAATTGCGAACTGCTCAGACCAGCCCTTGGTCACGCTTCATTTTCGGTTTGGTCACCCGCCAGAAGACAGACACTGGCGCTCAACTAACGATGCCGAAATGTTGGTGTGGAATCAGACGGAAGGCTGTTTTGACCTGATTCCACCTGCTGTTGGTCGGTTCACCTCTGCCCCGCTTAGCTAGTACCGTGCGACATAAATTTGCTCACCGTTCCCTGGGGCAAGGAAGCAACGGGTCAGAAGAGCTAGAAACTGAGAGGGGTTGGGTGCCTTTGCTATCAAGTAGTCGGTTACAAGGCTTAACTGGGCTGATTGCGATGCCCGTGAACCGCTTCAGGCATAGGTATTCGATGTTGAGAAAAGGTGATGTATCGGCTGCTAGGCTCTTTCAAACTATTTAGGACTTACGCAGTGGCAGCCGATTTTGGCCCCTGACATTCCCAATACTGGGGAAATTGGATGCAACATCCCCCAGATTTCTATCCTTTACACAAAAGTTGCTCTGTTGCTCGTGCAGCAACAGTTTTACGACCTGTTTGGAGCGCTAGACAACGGCATTAACTTGCTCAATCCGTCTCAAAAGCTTGCCCAAGCTCCCACAGACAACCTGATCTGCGAGGTCCAGGACGGCAGTTCGTCCTGGTCGATGGGGGTCTGGGGGCAAAGCGAAATTTCCCCCAGTCACAACGACTCGACGAAGCCGACATATCTGTCTTACGACCCCTTACAAACGATCGCCAGAAGCTTTGCTACATGTAGCTTTACCAGACTTATGCCTAATGGATAGCAGATTTGGGAGATTAAGGGAGCTTTTGCGTAAGCCCTACTAAGGCTAGACGCGGCTGAGAGTCGGTCAGCCACGGCAGCACCAATGCGATGGATAGATAATCAATAAGCCTACCGGGCTTAACTGACCAGGACTTTGCGCTAACGTGGGCGATGGTTGAGGACAACGGCGCGCGTGTGGCCCATCGTTGCCCGCTACTCGACAGGTACTGACTGATGTCTCCGAGTGCTCAAGTTTCTGACAATCTAGCCACGTTTGATGCCGCGCCTGATAAAGCTCCGGTCCCAGCCCATATTCAGGAACGGCGGGTACTGGTGTTTCTGCTCTTGTCAGGGCTGTTTCTTGGCACCCTAGGCATGTTGAATATTTTAGGCATTACCCGCTTCGTCAAAATCTTTAGCTATCACGACCTTGATATCACCATCGCTGTGGGGGCATTGCCTTACCCGCTTACCTTTTTATGTACCGATTTAATTTCGGAGCTGTATGGTCGGCAGCGGGCTAATCAAGTCGTCTGGGTCGGACTCTTGCTCAATCTTTGGGTCTTTTTTATTGTCTGGCTGGGGGCGATCTTGCCGGGTTTTGAGGCGACTGACCCCGTGACGGGGGCGATCGCTCGCGATGCGGCGGGCCGCTTACCGCTCTTTTTTGAGATTCGCTATCTCACGTTTGGCACCGTCTTGGCGTCGATGAGTGCTTACCTAACCGCTCAGTTTGTCGATGTCCAACTCTTCCATTTTTGGAAAAATCTGACCCGAGGTAAATATTTGTGGCTGAGAAACAATGGGTCAACCTTACTGAGTCAACTGGTCGATACGACGGCTGTGGTGTTGATTACGCACTTTTTTGCGGGGGTGCTCCCCATTGAGCTAGGACAACCGTTATGGCCTCAACTCGCACTATTTGTGGCCTATGGCTACAGCTTTAAGCTGGTCGCAGCGTTGCTCGATACGGGGCCGTTTTACCTTTGTGTTTATGGACTCTCAAAATATTTGGCGATCACCTCCCCGGTGTTTGCTCAATCAGCCATCGGGACAACTCGCGATTTAGCCGCTCCTGAGGGCGAGTAAGCTGCAGATAGACAGACGGATTTCCAGAATTGTTAAGGGGGCGGTCCGTGTGAAAGCTGCAGATGTCTGGCGGAGACTGGGGAAGCCATGAGTCCATTCTCGTAGCGGCAACAAAATTATGGCTTGGTGCTGTAATCGCAACACAGTAAGTCATAATCAAGCAGAACTTGGTCTCGTTTGGCGATCGCTGGACTGACCTCGCCCGTAGTAGACTTTTCGCAGACATCCATTCGACCTTTTATGACCCGCGTTGTTGTACTGACCTCTGGTAAAGGTGGCGTTGGCAAAACCACCTGCACGGCCAACTTAGGGATGGCTCTAGCCGAGCAGGGACAGCGCATTGCTGTCATTGATGCGGACTTTGGGCTGCGCAATCTAGATTTGCTGTTGGGGCTAGAAAATCGGATCGTATATACCGCTCTAGACGTTTTGGCTGGCGACTGTCGGCTTGAGCAAGCTCTCGTCAAAGACAAGCGCCAGCCCAATTTGGCGTTACTGCCCGCTGCCCAAAGCCGGTCAAAAGAGGCGATTACACCAGAGCAGATGGCAGAACTCGTGTCAAAGCTGTCGGCCGCAAAGTTCGACTTTGTGTTTATTGATTGCCCGGCAGGTATTGAAGGAGGCTTTCGTAATGCGATCGCCGCCGCTAAAGAAGCGATCGTCGTCACCACCCCAGAAATCTCCGCCGTGCGCGACGCCGACCGTGTGATTGGCCTGCTCGAAGCGAATGATATTAAAACCAAGCGCCTAGTCATCAATCGCCTGAAGCCCGCCATGGTGCAAGAAGATCAAATGATGTCGGTGCAAGACGTCCAAGACATTTTGGCGATTCCTCTGTTGGGGGTCATTCCTGACGACGAACGCGTTATTGTCTCCACTAACAAAGGAGAACCGCTCGTCTTAGAGAAGAAATTGTCCCTCGCGGGAGTGGCCTTCTCTAACATTGCGCGGCGTCTATTAGGTGAAAAAGTCTCCTTTCTTGATCTCGCCGCTCCCCATGACGATTTATTTTCCCGATTTCGTCGGTTATTTCGGGGTTAAACTTGTGGCGCTGCATGACCAAACTGTCTTTGCGAATTTCCCATGTTGAGTGAACTGTTAGATCGACTCTTTAACCGTAGTCGCACTGAAACTAGTCGATCAGCGGTAAAGCGTCGATTGCAATTTGTATTGGCCCACGATCGCGCTGATCTTTCCCCTGAGATGGTGGAAAAGATGCGCCAAGAAATTCTGGAAGTGGTGTCGCGCTATGTGGAAATCGACACCGAAGGGTTGGAATTTGCGTTAGAAAATGACGATCGCATGACCGCTTTGATCGCCAATCTACCCATTCGACGGATTCGACCGCAAGAGGCTGAGCCGGCCGCCCCGTCGGCCTCTGATGCCGACGCCGCGCAAAATGCCGAGACCACTCCTGAGCCAGACGCTGCCGCCACTGTCGAGACCCCAGTGGAGTCATAGTCGATGTCGTCTCCTGCTAAAGCGAAGACACCGGGTGCGACTCCGTTAGCCAAAACGGTGGAGGCGCTGCATCTTAAGGCGATCGCACGTCATGTCTTGATCTGCGCCGACCAGACTAAGCCTAAGTGCTGTGATAAAGCCGCCAGCATTGAAGCATGGAATTATCTCAAACAGCGCCTTAAAGAATTGAGGCTAGATGCCCCAACCGACGAGCGACCCACCTGCATCTTTCGCACCAAAGCCAATTGTCTACGGGTATGTCGACAAGGCCCAATCTTACTGGTGTATCCCGACGGTGTGTGGTACCACAGCGCTACCCCCGACGTGATTGAACGCATCATTCAAGAGCATCTCATCGGCGGCCAAGTGGTTGAAGACTACTTGCTGGTGACGCAGCCACTGACGAGCGATTTCGTCATCCCCTAGTTGACTGCGGTGAAATCACCTAATTCATCCGCTCTTTAAGACACCCCCCTGGGCAAATACAGGCGTAACTTAAAGATACAAATTCCGTTAATTCAGTATTTTTTCGCCTTGTCCGTAGCGGATTTCAAAAGAATGGGTAACCTGTAAGAGGATTAATGGATATCAATTTTTAGCGTAAGCAGGTCAGCATGAAAGACGGAAATGCGGGGGATCAGAAGACATTACTGCTCATTGATGATGACCCCAACTTGATCTTGCTAGTCAAAGACTATCTAGAGTTTCGGGGCTACAGTGTCATCACTGCTGAGAATGGTCGTGAGGCTCTGGATGTGCTCAATGTCAGCAGCCCTGACATGGTTATCTGCGACGTTATGATGCCCGAGATGGACGGCTACGCCTTTGTCGAGCACGTGCGGGGTAACCCAGACACCGAGTGGATTCCGGTACTCTTTCTCTCGGCTAAAGGGCAAAGCCAAGATCGCGTTAAAGGGCTAAACACCGGGGCTGATGTCTATATGGTTAAACCCTTTGAGCCAGAAGAACTAGTCGCTCAAGTGGAGTCATCCCTAAAGCAAGCCTCTCGCCTAATTCGGCAACAGTCACGGGGCAGCACCTCAACACCAACCATCAGCGTGCCCTTTGATGTGGAGTTGACCCCCACCGAGCTTAAGGTTGTCCAGTTTGTTGCCCGCGGTATGGCTAACCGAGAAATTGCGGAAGAACTGCAGGTCAGCCAGCGGACGATTGAAAGTCACGTCAGCAATATGTTGGGCAAAACGGGGCTACATAACCGTACTGAATTGGCTCGCTGGGCGATCGAAAATAGCAAAGCTTAAATTGCCAATTTTCCGGCCTGTTTCTCAAATATTAGGCAGCTAGTTTGGTATGCTAGTTGTCCAATGTGCTGGTGTAGCTCAGTTGGTAGAGCTGCTGATTTGTAATCAGCCGGTCGCGGGTTCGAGTCCTGTCACCAGCTTTTCTTGAACCCTTTATAGGGCAATGCTTTTGGGTGTTTCTATTCTGCCACAGGCAAGCGGTGTTTAGAGATTATTTTTGCAAAATTAAGCGCTGAAACCCTAGATTTCATAGGGTTTGTGGCAGAATTAGCACAGATTTTAGTACAAAGAAAATTTCAGATACATCTCTAATTTGCTTTTGGCAAGGCTTACATTCAATTGGACCGGCTGATTCATAGTCAGCAGCTCAAATGTAGGCGAGCTCATTTGCATTATGGGCGTAGTCACAGTGCGCGTAAAAACAGTAGCCCCGCCTTGAAAGGCTGACGGAGCATTCAAATATCTTTCTTCTCAAGGGAGCCGCTCTCAAACTCTCTCCCGACAAGAAGACCCAGCTCATTAATGCCCTCTGGGAAAGCCTGAAGTTGATAGGTCAAGATGAAATTGGTCAGACCTGGCTTGAGGAATCCAGAGACCGGCTGCAAGCTTACCGCCAGGGTGAAGTGAGCACGGTTGATGGTGAGACTGCACTGGCTGGACAAGCAGTAAAACTATCTCAGCGAAAGCATACGGCTGCTTAATGACGGTGTTGCTTGAGACGGCGATCGCTCCTGTCCATTGCCCGCTGGGATGAATCATTCACTGTGCCTTAAACGCCAACCCTTTTGTTCGGCAAGCCAAGGGGTACGGCAGAATTCGGAATTCGGAATTAAAAGACTTGATTTACAAGGCTTTCATAGATCTAGGCTGTCGGGACCATACTGTGGATTGCTGTACTGTAGGGAGGAGGCGATCCGCCGAGCACAGTTCATTCACATCGGCATCACCCTTATGCAATGCTGCCATAGCTTACGCCATCATCCTGGAGGATATCGCAAAAGCGCTAAACTTTCGAGATGATGCTAGCGGCCGTGTGCATCGGCCAAGGTCATTAGGGACTAAAAAATTTTGTTGAGGGGAAGAATAAAACCAGGTAGAACGGGGTCTCCGATGATTTGGGAAGGCGATTGCTGGATCTCAAATTCCTGACCAGGGCGATAAATTTCGACTTGCTGATCTTGGGGATTGAGTAACCAGCCCAAGCGCACACCATTGTCTCGATATTCCTGCATTTTGATCTGCAGGGCGGGTAGGCTGTCGCTCGCTGAGCGCAACTCAATGACAAAATCTGGCGCAATAGGGGGAAACTTTTCTCGCTCTGCTGAACTCAGAGCTTCCCAGCGGCTCGCTTCAATCCAAGCGGCATCGGGAGAACGTTCAGCTCCGCTTGGCAATTTGAAGCAGGTGGAAGAGTCGAAGGTATAGCCCAGTTGGGTTTGGCGGTTCCAAATGCCCAGGTCGATGGCAATATCTGCGTTGCGGCGACCGCTTTCGCCGCCGGTGGGTGACATGATGATGAGTTCTCCCTGGGCTGAGCGTTCAAATTTGACGTCGGGATTCGCCTGACAAAGTTGGTAGAAGGCTTCGTCTGTGAGGGTGCAAATGGGGTCGAGAGTGATGGTAAAGGCGGTCATGGGCAAAGACCCAGAAGAATATATTCTAATTTTAAGGGGATCATTGATTGCATTGGCTTGGTGTATGGCAGCTGAGAGGCTGAAGCGAATACGCAAAATCTCTTACACCACCCAACAAAAATTCCCTCCGTTGCCGATAGTGGTGGTTGGTAATCTCCCCCGAAAGCCTACAAATGGGAACGCTGCTCCCAAGGCAAAATGGACACCGATTTCACGACCGATAAAGCCGATTCTGGCACTCTGCACCAGCAGAACGAGACTGGCCATCCAAATACCGTGACTGACCTCCGGGAAAAGGAGGAGACACAGCGCTCCAGAATATATAAACAAAGAGCACAGTGCTCAAACTGTGCTCAACTTAAGTTTCTGAGTTCAGGAACAGCTTTGCTGTCAGTCGTTTCACAACATTAGTAAGCAGGTCGACCTCTGTAGTTACCTGGCGGTCGATAGTTACAGACCATCACCTGTCCATAGGTTCCGTGTGGTGCAACTCCACAACCAACTTCCGTAGTGCCACGCCAAACCATTTGAGTGTAATGGCCACACACTGTCCCAGGTCGACAAGAGCCCGTTGAGGGGTCATAGTTATCTTTTTCATTGGCCCACAAACTCAGCATTAAATCAACGTTACTGCCCGCAGCGATATTTTCTCCTGCTCCGCTTATACCACCGCTAATAGGACTATGCTCGAAGCTGTTAGTGCGCGATAATTCGTTTGCCCAACTCTGAGCAATGCTAGCCAGTTCGGAAGACCAAGACATCGGCGGTACACCAACTTCGACTCGGAGTTGATTGTGAGTATTTAGAATTTGCCGTGCTGCATCTGAAAGGGGCTGCGAGGAAATCGGAGCAGCCGAATTCAGGGCTTCTAACAGTGAGTTGACATCTGACGACCAATTAGCATCATCCAAATAAGACTCCATGGAAGGAGAGTCCCATGCTTCATTGAGGTCAAATGATTCTACTTGTGTCCCTTCAGAAGATTGAATATATCGACTCCCTGCACTTAACTCCCGCGCCGAACTCAGTGGAGCAGCAACCTGAGCAGTTCCCGCTAAGATCTCAACTGCTAGATTCTCGTCAATGTTATGAACGCGAATAATCGTCGGTTTTTCTAGAGGTGCAATTTCCAGTTGATCTGCCGCAGGGCTACCATTTGAGAGCTTTTGAACATCAACCTTAAGTGAAGTCACCGCTCTCTCGCTGACGGCATTCTTTGCAATCACCGTGTCGCATGCAGCCTCTATGTCAGCAAACCCCCAAATAACGGCTCCTGCTTGCTCAGCCCGACAGGGAAACCCATATAAAGCATCACGATTCGTGCCTTCTACTTTGACCAGGGGACTAATGACATTATTATTGCTGTTCCAAAAACTCAAATGTGCCCAAGCTTGAGAATTTCCGGCAATCCACAGCAGGTCACTCTCCCATCCACTGCTAACCATATCTCCATGATCAGCAGGACTCATATCTGGCGTTGTCCCACCAGGACGAACCCTAACAGTGCTGTCAGTGCGATAGGCTTCAAATTTTGCTCGGGTTTCATTCGTTATCTGGGCT
Organism: Cyanobacteria bacterium P01_F01_bin.56; assembly: GCA_039185935.1. Taxonomy (GTDB): domain Bacteria; phylum Cyanobacteriota; class Cyanobacteriia; order Phormidesmidales; family Phormidesmidaceae; genus Halomicronema. The sequence continues at coordinate 30,645 of JBCDAJ010000030.1, forward strand.
GAAGCTAAGCCCACAGTCATCAAAAAGCATAAGGCTAGCAGTGATAGCAGCCCTACCCAATTTCTTGTCTTCTTCGACATCACTAAATCACACCCTTAACAGTAATCACAATTTGCTTGTAGAGTCTTTGCCCATATCCAACTCATAGGATTTTACTCCGGCAAAATTCCACAGGCTCTAATTCGATTTAGAGCATCTTGGGTATTCCGGTTAAAGATCGCCACATATAGCGTACTTTTATCCTCATCGAGTTTCGTACAGTCACTGTCATACACATATGGCCCGTCAGGGGAATACCAACCGCAAGCACGTTTTGTAGTGGAGCGCCATAAATCTTCGATTCTTTGAAGGGTGATGCAGGGTAATTGCTGAGCTTCTTGGATATCGGCAATAAAACCATCTTTGTTTAGATCGGCACCCGCGCCTGTAGGCGTCATCAATATCTCATAGGTGGTTCTGGCAGCTCCGGCTGAATATTGCTCTTCAAATGCAGTGACGGGCTCATCAAGAAACTGGCTGTGAGAATCAGTGGTGAGCTCTAGCTCAAGTTGTGGAACTCGATACTTATTCAGTAAACTGCCTAGTATCGCTGCTGTACGCTCGGTTCTCTCGGTTTCGTCTCGTCCCGTTTCTCGACTAAGCTTGCCTGCAGTAGTGAGAATGTTGCGATAGTAGGCAAAGAGCTTGATGAAGTCGTCTTGATTGGCTTCGTAGTGAGCGATCGCGGCTTCCAGGTCAGCTGATTCCGGTAAGGTATCAATCTTCGTTCTCAGAATTTCGGCAGAGGCTTCCAGTTCTGGCAATGCGGCGATGATTTCCGGTGTGCTGGCCCCTAAGAAAACTGCCTCAGTGACATCCCGTTGATAGGCAATGGTAGTGAGCGATCGCCACGAAACCAAGGCCACTAACCCCATGGCGCCAGCGAACAAAAACGATACCGTCAGGAACCCACGTTCCAGGAGCCTTTGCTTGCGCATTTGCAGCTTTGATGACCTTTAAAACTCAAGCTGTAGTGGCGTGAGCTTTAAAGGGCTGCTGTGACTATCCGTACGCTGGTAAAAGTCTTCCAATAGTTCCAGATTGGGCGATCGCCAGACTAAACCGCTATCTTTTCGTTGCTCATGCCAATATTTGGCCGCAGATGCTAAACGCTGTTGAAACCTGAGATCGTCTCTGCCGGTATTCAACCAGGTTTTGAGCCGTTGCCAGTGTTCCAACAACGCTTCATGGGTCACTTCTACGGTGGTTGTTGGAGTACTCTGGGCCGCAGCCTTGACACTTGACAACGTCAATAGCCGCACGCCTGGATCAGCAAATTGTTGCAGCACTGCCTGGACTTGCTCAGGATTTTCGGCCACAGCAACCAGAGAATTGAATTCTACCCGCCGACGGGTGTCTCTAGTCCCTTCTCCCAGCTGTATCAGTCCTAGGAAAATTCGCTGGGCGATAGCCCTCTCTGTCGGCGATAAACGGGCATAAATCCGCTCGGCCTCATCGGCGAGCGCACCGCCCACCCCTCCGATTTTTAGTAAGGTCTGGGCCGGTTCCTCGTGGGGTAAATTCTCCCAAATGCGGGTTAGGGCAAACTGTAGCAGCGGCAATGTTCCTTCGCGTCCCACGGTCTGTTGGATCAAAAGATTAGTCGTGGCAGGGTCTAGTGCATAGCCTGCCGCCTTCGCTGGTTGGGCGATCGCCGCTTCCAGAGACATCTCATCCATCGTGGGAACCAAAAACCCTTGCGTTGAAAACAGTCGATTGAGCACCGGATGTTGATGCGTTTCACCCAGAAAATCACTGCGAAAGGTAATGATGACCGACACATCTTGGGAGCGATCGCTAGCGGCATTCAGTAAGGTAGCAATAAACTGGTCACGCTCTCTTTGGGCACTTTCTTGGGAAGCGTCACACAGAGAATAGACTTCCTCAAACTGATCAACCAGCACAATCAACGGGAACGTTTCAATATTTGGCAGGACACTAGCAACGCGTTGTAACCCATCAAAATCATGGTTTCGATTGGGGATGGCTAACTCTTCTGCAAACTCACGACTCTTCCTAGCAGGGGTCGGATCATTTTCAGCAATCCGAGCCAGCACCGTTGCTAAGGCTTGAAGGGGATGGAGCCCCGGCTCAATGACGGCCACCCGTGCTTGCTCTCTCCCGGGCAACGGTTGGTGGGCTAATTTTGAGATAAACCCCGCGCGGGCTAGGGATGACTTACCAGAGCCAGAAGGTCCGTAAATGGGCAAAAGGCGGGTCGCACTGGGGGTTTCATGTAACGCTCGGAAATCATGCCAAAGCTGATTGATTTCCTGCGAACGACCAAAAAAACGCTTGCTATCGGATTCATGAAAAGCCGCTAAACCTTTGTAAGGATTGTCGCCCTCGGATGGCGATGACTCAGGCTGCGGTTGCGCCGGTGTTGCAGGCGCATTAAAGATTGCCTGGCCACCGCTAACATACACCACCAGACTACCTCCATAGACTTGCCCGATGGACTGATTGCTATGGCCCTGAATATCTTGGTTGATTTGGTTGGAACCTGTAGAGGATTCAGGCTTGTCAGGCATGGTCTGTGACTACCTACATTGTGACGTCGCCGTCCACATTACCCACCACCTTACCGCCAAAAATTTGTCCAATAACCTGGTTCTTATCACCGACGACGTTTTGGATGATCTGGTTTCCCGCGGCCCCGTCCGGTCCCTCTTCTTCCATGATTCGAGTGATCGCCGTCGCTAGATCTGGATATTCGCCTAAGAGTACTTCTAGCTCTTCTTGAAAGACGGCTTGCCGGGCAGGGCTATCCGGTTTAGTAGCAACCTGAGTGGCTGCCACCTTGAGATCTTCCTTTTCTTCCACTTTGGGCCGGAGACATCCCCAAAGCTTTTGGGCTTTTGCCCAGGCAGCTTCACCAAATTTTTCTGACACGACGTCGGTGACGTTACTGGCAGCTTGTCCCCCGAGCTTCAATAGATGAGGCAGAAATGGAGTCAAAAACGCTGTCACTAAAGCGATATCCATAATTCCTCCAGAAAATTGGCAGATGGTGCACTATCATCATCGCCTTTACTTTAGCGTTTGCCTCACCACATCTTTGGCCAGACCAAACACGCTTTGATTAAGGGGCCTTGATACCTCAGCCAAGCATAGTGAGATTCACAACAGGGAATTCGAGGTGTCTAGACCCAGATTGGAGAGTTGTGATGAGTTCTGCAGGCTGCCACTGCAGGCATCGTCAGCCTTGAGAAAGAGAAAAATTAAGTTATATAACCATCAAAGTAATTTACCTGGAAGCGTAATCAATCAAATGAATTTAATTAGCGTATCGAGCATTTTTGACATCACCGATTCTGATATAGGCTCTGCTATATGGATCTTCGTTCAAGATCGCTACTGCCACCAAAAATCTTTGCTGAAGCAGTCGTACGATCGCAGAGTGGCGAATCTTTATTGCGTTCATCCAAACTCATTACCAGTGAGAACGTGACGTCATTCCACGCTACCCCAGATCAACTGTCTATTGCGGCAGAGCGGCTGAGAGCAGCAGGGTTTGAGGTGCTGGATATCGGCTCGTCATCGATTAATATTGCTGCTGCCCCCGAAGTTTACGAACGGGGCTTGGGCGCGAATCTCGAAGTCATCGAGCGCCCTGCGACCAAAGATCTGGGCCGTCGTGAGATAACCGACTTTATTAATTCGGCGGATTCCGCTCCATTGGGGGAGATTGATATTTCCCAGACTCCTTGGAATGACATTCTTGATGGAGTCGCCATCAGTGAACCGGCATATTTTTTGCAGCGGGCTCAACTCAGTGCCACACCGCCACAAACCAATACTCGATATTTAAACGTTCCTGATGAGTTAGCGATTGAGTTAGGGGCTACAGAAGCGCACGCGCAGGGAATTACTGGAAAAGGTGTCAAAGTCGTCATTGTTGATTCAGGTTGTTTTACAGAGCACCCCTTCTTTAAACAGAACAACTACGACATTGATGTCGTACTGGGGCCAGGCTCAGTAAGCCCCAAGGTGGATGTAAGTGGCCACGGTACGGGAGTGGCGGCAAATTTGCTTGCGATCGCTCCCAATGCCGACCTGACGGTGCTCAAATCTGATATAGCCTTGCGAAATAAGTCTCGAAACGTCAACTCTGCTGCTGCCTTTAGGGCTGCCGTAGCGCTCAAGCCGGACATCATTTCTTGTAGTTGGGGCTCTGATTTGCGTAACCCCTACGAACTATCGTCCTTCCATAAAGTGTTGGCCACCGCGATCGCCGATGCCGTGCGTCAAGGCATTGCCGTTTTCTTTGCGGCTGGCAATGGGCAATGGGGCTTTCCGTCTCAGCATCCAGATGTGATTGCGGTGGGTGGCGTCTTTAAACACCTAGAAGGGTCTCTCAAGGGTCGGGTAGAAGCCAGCAACTATGCCAGTAGCTTTATTAGCGCCATTTATCCCGGTCGCCGGGTGCCCGATGTCTGTGGCCTCGTGGGTCGCCTGCCCAACGCCGCTTATATTCTATTGCCCGTATCCCCCGGCAGCAGCATAGATCGGGGATATGCTGCGATGGAGGACGAAACGGCCACCGCTGACGGCTGGGCGGCCTTTAGCGGCACCTCTTCCGCCGCCCCTCAACTGGCAGGGGCCTGTGCCTTGCTCGAACAATTTGTGCCTGGGTTAGGTCCCCTTAAGACCAAACAAATTTTGCAAGAAACGGCTCTCGACATTATCGAAGGCAGCAGCAACCCAGCCGCTGGCTCGGGACAAGCCCGAGCTGGGCCAGATCTAGCCACCGGCTATGGTTTGGCAGTCGCATCTAAAGCAATTCAGGCCGCTAAAGTCCAGAAAGCTCGACAGAGTCAAGAGACAGCTACTCCTTTAAACACACCTTTATTGGAAAGAAGCAGTAGTAATCCTAGCTTTCCTAGAAATCCCACAACTTTGAGTCAGCTTAATTATCAGGAGCTAAAGAATATGTCTTCACTAGATGAATCAACATTGCGAAAATTAAGACTAAAATTAGATGAAATTCAAATTCAACTAAATAAACATTTTCAAGACATCTATAAGGGATTAGGAGAACAGAATATTGAACTTGTAATTCGTGAAGATAACTTTGTGGAAACAACAGCTGAATCTAAAGCAGTTTCTGAGCTGATAGAAAGGCTTGAAGAAGTCTTTAGTGTGGCAACCAATTCACTCAAACAAGAAAATGGAAATGATATTCGAAAAAGACATATTTCTGCCGCAGAAAGCCTTCTGAAAATCGGCAAGTGTCAAGAAACCTGTAGGGAATTCCTTATTGAAGCGATTAGAGTATTGAAAGGGAGAAAAGTTGTAGTACGGAAAATTGACATTGAAAATGGCTTCCAAGAAATATTAGGAACAGAACTCAAGAAGCTTTCGACACAAATTTCAAGTGATTATGAAAGAGTGACAGGCCCAGGCTATAGTTATAATCATGAAACATTAGTTATGATCGATAGCACATCTGTACATGTTAAAGAATGTATAGGTGGAGTGATCATGATTGATATCATTGATGGAGATGAAATCGTAGAACTGGCAGTAAAAGCCTTAAGTGAGATTAGAACCAAGAACATAACTCTAAGTACTGGAAATCCTGAAGACTTGCTTGATAATTGTTTCACAGTTGGCAACACTAGAGTCTGCACTCAAGATCTATAAATCAGCCCTAGTTCTCTCTTTTTAATAAATCTGATTCTGATAAATAAGATTGGGATGAGTTCTCCTTGCCAGGAAATTGATCTATGGGAATGCAAAGTGTTTGGAGCTTGATTGAAAGCTTACAAGCCACTTGAATGATAAGCCGGTTTTCTTGGATAGCTTATTCAGTTGATTTCACGAGCCAGGAAGACCGAGCTTTTCGCAATCACGATTTGGTGGCAGCTGAAAGGTTTCAGGCAGCATTGTTCTACAGAGATTTGCTTCTGCAATTTGCTCTTCACTAAGGTTGCGTGCACCTATGAAACTTACTTCATAGAGGAGAGCTTTTTTGAAAACTGCTTCTTCTAAACTGGCACCATCAAAATCAACGCTTGACAATATCGATTTCTCGAAGTTGGCTCCTCGTAGAAATGAATCTTTGAAATTCACTTTTTGTAGAACTGCTTCTTCAAAGTTGGCATTTAATAGCTCAGCTTTCGATAAGTCAATATTTGATATTTCTTCACTACATAAATGAATTTCTTCCAGGTTGTCTTTTTGTCCCGACCAACTCATATAGCGAAGTAGTAAGCTGACATCAGGATTGGCTACACAGTCTTTATTCCAGAGTACCAAGTTGGCTCTTCCCAAGATGTAGAAATGGAGTGCTATCAATGTTCCAATCAAAGGAAAAATAGAAAAAATAACGCCATATTTTATGTTTTTTCTGCGCCTTTTAATCGAACTTTTTCGAAGAAAATAACTGGCTGTTCTTGAAATTTTTACCTCTGAACCTTTCTCTTGAGATTTTATGAATTCGTAAGCATCTCTTAGAGGTTTTCCTTCTAATAGATACCCCGGGCTATAGCCTTGTTTTTCCCAATCCTGTGCAGCCTGCTCAATTTTATGCTTTTTTCGTAAGGCATCTCGGCAATCTTCAACCCATTCTTGAAGTTGCATCCAATTATGAATTAAGGCTTCATGGGCGACTTCAATAACTTCTCCATCTTCTTTGGTAAAAGAAGTAACTAAAAAGCGGACTCCAGGAGCAGCAAAGCGTTTAATAATCGCTTCTACTTGAGGGACATCGGTGTCGCTAGTGATTAGTTCGGCAGTGCGGGCGCGGCGGCGTGCCAATTCATTGGTTTCGCCAATTTGCACTAAAGCCACAAAAATTCTGGGAGCAATTGCTTTCTCGTCTTTGCTGAGGGAGTGATAGAGCTTTTGGGCTTCTTCTGCCAGCGCACCTCCGACGCCACCAATCTTGTTCAACGTGTCTAAAGGCTCATAACCCTGTTCCAGTCCTTCCCAAATGCGCTGTAGGGCAAACTGCAATAGGGGCAGAGCGCCTTGATACCCCCGAGTTTGCTCGACCAAGAGTTGCACGGTGGCGGGGTCAAAGTCATAGCCAGCCCGTTTTGCGGGCTCGGCAATGGCGGTAGCCAAATCATCGGGCTGCATGATGGGCACCAGAAACCCTTGGGTCGAGAAGAGCTTGTTAAACTCGGGATATCGTTGCGTGTCCCCGAGGAAATCACTGCGGCAGGTAATAATCACCGACACATATTGCGAGCTATCTGACGCCGCAAACAGCAGATTTTTGATAAAGGCATCCCGTCGCTCAATAAACTTCTCCCGTTTTTGCTGATCGTCAGCACTGTTGCCTTTCGGTTCATAGGCGTAAATTTCCTCAAACTGATCTACGAGGATGATCAAAGGAAATGTCGCGATGTTGGGGAGGCCAAAGGCAATCCGATTGAGGCCGGTGAAGTCTCCGGAGTCATTGGTGTCCGTAAGATATTTCTCAAATGCACGCGCCTCATCAACAGGATTCGGGGCTTCAGTCGCGACTTTAGCAAGAGCCACCGCTAGAGAATAAAGTGGATCACTCCCTGGCACCAACACCGCCACACGAGCCTGTCCTCGTCCCGGCAGCGGACGACGTCCTAATTCTGGCAGCAGTCCCGCCCGAGCTAGGGATGACTTGCCCGAACCCGAGGGGCCATAGATGGGCAAGAGTCGGGGTTTATTGTCAGCGTTGTGCAGATCGCGAAACGTGTTCCACAAGGTCTGGATTTCGTCCGCTCGGCCAAAGTAGCGATCGCCGTCGGTTTCATCGAACGCGAGTAGCCCCTTATAAGGGTTCGGTCCCAGTTTCCGAGAGGACTGTGACGTGGTGGGGGTGGTGACAGAGCCATCAGCCGAGTTGATAATGGCTTGCCCACCGCTAACGTAGACCACAATGCCGCCATACACCTGGCCAATGGTCTGGTTGCGATCGCCTTGAGTTGTTTGACTGATTTGGTTAGAGGTAGAAGCGTCCGGCTGTCCAGACATATTGCACTAGAGTCGATATCACGATGTGGTCATCAAACTTGTCGATGACCTTAACATCAAAATTTGGTCAATGATCTGATTCCGATCACTAGCAAATTATCGATAGCCTTAGATTAAGGTGAACTATCGAAAGGCCTCTTCGATGATTTGAGCGATCGCTGTCGCTTAACTTGGATTGCCTCAGTACAGCATTTAGCTTGCAGGAGTACTTGCCTCCTCACGGGCAACAGAAATATGAAAACTGGAGCCGACTGGCTGAGTACTACTCATCCGCTCTCATTGCTGCGCAAACCCAAGCACAACCACGCAATGATTTAGTACAGAATTTAGTTCATCATTATTTAGAGAGCTTCTAAACCGCTCTCAGAGAGCTTTTCAAAATCCGCTCTGTTGATTTGTAATCAGCCGGTCGCGGGTACTCTGCGAGAAGCAAGCTACGAGTCCTGTCACCAGCTTTTAATCATGGGCGATCGCACTGTTTCCACAGATGTCGTGATATAGCCTTCAAGATTCACCCCTTACAGGGCCACTGACTGTGGTGTCGTCAGAGAGGGCTTCATCGAGTCGTCATGCCATCTGCTGGGGTAGCAGTATGGCCAAGTCCTAGCGCGGCAAAATCGTATCGCGAGCATTTGCCCGCCTGCGGGCCATATCTTGCGAATTATCCAAAGCGGTTTCCATCTTATCGGTAATATCTGCGGGGGCAACTTGATTGGGCAGGAGTTGGAATCATCTCTGGGTCATGCTTCCGAGCTATGCTCGTCAACTAATTTTAGACGAGTAATCGACGCCAGCAGTCGCCCTCTCCTTGCTGTTTCTAACGCCCCTGCATCACTGCGCTGGGGCCCCAGGGAACGGGGGGCAAATTTACGCCGCCCAGTACTCGGGTGACTTGGGTCAATGCTCAAGTAATCTGATATTCTGTTGCGGGAGTTCACAAAGCTTGCAGCTTGGAATCTAGACGCCTTGTGAACGCCTGCGCTAGCCCCGATGCTTTCGTCTAAAATCTCGCCCCGCCTATAACTCAAGGGCTGGCGGGAAGCAGCTTGAGCCCGGTTGGCTGTCCAGCAACTCCGAGGCCCGCCCACGCCGAAAGCATGATCTGGATGTTGCTCTCTAGCGCTCTGCGGTATTGGCCCGATCAAGGACTTTGAGTTGTTGATATAGCATCTCAAGCCGGGGAGTTTCAACCTGGGCCTGTTGAGCGGCGCGCAGCGGATTACCCACGATCGCCTCAACCTCCAGCGGGCGCCTCTCTGCAAAATCAATCATCATGCTGGTGCGATAGGGTTTCATCTTGGCGGTATGGGTCAGCATGGTCTCGGCGATGCCAGCCGGCAGTTGGCGGGGCTGTTCCGGAGTGGCTTGCTGAGTGCAGGCATGGGCTGCCGCAATCACTTCTGCCATCAAGTCTGCAGCAAGTTGGCGCGCATCGGGGTCAGCCATCATGGCCGTCGTCGTGGCGTTGAGAATGACCGATAGGCTGTTAAACGGCACATTCCACACTAACTTTTGCCAGCGGGCCCGGTATAGATCAATTGTCAGCTCAACGTCAATACCCGCCTGGGTAAAATCTGCTGTGATTGCCTCTAAAGTTGGCGAGATGTTGGCTGGTCGGCGAGCCGCATCATATTCACCCATAATGATGCTGCCATAGTCCAAATGATGAATGTGCCCCGGCCCGATTTTATTCGAGCAAATGAAGCATAGGCCGCCAAAAATCGGCGTTTGCGGAGCGATCGCGGCAATCTCTGCCTCAATGTCTAACCCATTTTGCAGCGTCAAAATCACCGCATTAGCGTTCAACAGTGGCGGCAGCAATTGTGGCAGCAACCGAGCGTTATGAATCGTCTTGAGGCTAATGACAATGACATCAATCGCCGGCATCTCATCGACCCGCGCATACGCCTGTACCTCCGGCAGTACAAAATCGCCATTCACTGAGTCAACCTTAATGCCATCGCGTTGCACATGGTCAATATCACGATGCAGCAAAAAATGTACATCTTGACCAGAGTGCTGTAGACACGCTCCGTAGTACCCGCCAATCGCCCCCGTACCCAAAATGGCGTATCGTCTGGTCCTTGCCCGTTCGATTGGCATCATGATGTCGCAAGTAGAGGCTGGATTGCAGAGCCCAGCCTAACAGCGGTTGCTACTTATCGCCAGGATCACAGGCTGCGAAACAATGACTCTCAATTGAGCCAAGAGCCACTGATTCTTCACTTTCTCAAGGCTACCGCCTATATATTGGTCTCTGGTTGAACATTCTCAGAGATATGTATAAGTCGTAACTTTCTCAAGAAGAGGCTGGGAAAGGTCAGATAGCCGGTGAAACGGCCTCGCCCCACTGCTGAGTGAAAAGTTGCTGTGGCCCACCGTGATTGAGTAAGACTGCTCTAAAACGAATAAGTAGGTGGGTTGAATCTTTTGTAGAACGAGTCGATGACGACAAAACCCTCACAAGCGCTGGGTTTCGTTCCTTAACCGCAACCTACATCATTATGCAATTTAATAACGCCTGCCTACGTACCTCAAAGGTCGGACTGGTAACGTCGACGATCGCGCCCGTGCTTATCCTCCGAGCAACGATCGATTCATCATGATCAGCTCATATACCGATAGCAGAACTTCAATCACAATTAAGATCACCACATACCATTCCAGCCGCAGGCCCGTATTTTGCTGCTGCAAATCGAGTGCCGTCTCAGCCGTGCGAGAGACCAGATCAAGCTTGCGATCGAGCGATAAATGCCGTTCGCGAATTTCATATTCGTCTTCAATACGCGCATAAAAGCGATCGAGTTCAGGATACTCCCACAGCAATTCTGGCTTATCCACAATCTCGACCCGTCCCACAATTTTGTGATGAATGAGCAACGAGTTCCCAATTTGCTTAAGCAACACTTGGGCACTTTGACGATGAAATGTTTGAGTTTGCAGACTAGCGGCAAAGGGTTCAATCAAATCAAACACCTGAGCCGTTTCAGCTTCGTATTCGGCCAGCACAACGCTTTTAGCCAAGACATCAGCCACTAACTGCAACACTGGCATGTCGAACTGTGTGACCAAGATGGCCCCGGCTTCGACCTTGCCCTCATTTAGCGGTTTCAGGCGAATTAGCACGTCTTCTGTTTCAGGTTCAGCAAACGGTTTTACAATCAAACCTTGAATATCGCTCAGAAATTTCGCTTCTCCAATGCTTGAGAAGCCAAAGAGTACCGCTACCCCATAATCAAACAAAACAACGCAGTTGTCGTCGTCACTGCGAATAAGCAAAGGTTCAACTGCGAGGGGCTCGGTTTGAGTAAATGGTTGTAAATCAATCTTTTGCCCGAGAAAATAGGCTCTAACCTTAATCGTATCGATATCTGTAAACAACACTGCTACTCGTCGTTAGTCGTAAATATCTCATCCAAGCATTTTTTAACCTGCTGCGGCAAAGCCCTCGCAACTCAGCGACTATCATCCATCTAGAACGGCTTGAAAGTATGGAACGCATTCTCTTTATATTAGGCATCTTGGAAGATGAGGATGTTGATTGGCTGGTCAGCACCGGGACTCGCCGAGAGCTTGCCACTGATGAAGTTTTAATTCGGGAAGGAGAGGCAATTACGGCGATCTATCTAATTCTGTCGGGGCAATTTGTGGTGACGGTTGAGCGATCGCCAGATACCCAGATTGCTCGGTTAGGCAGTGGCGAAGTCGTCGGCGAAATGTCATTTGTAGATTCCTTGCCACCCTCGGCAACGGTGACGGCAAGCGCACCAGCTGTAGTGTTGGTGATCGACCGTTCAGTTTTGACAGCAAAGCTAGAGCAAAACATTGGGTTTGCCCAACGCTGGTATCAAGCCTTAGCTACCCTGCTGTCAATACGTTTGAGAGGCACAGTCAACCATTTAGAAGCCCAGTTTTGGGAGCCGACTGAACTCAACGAATCGCTGCTGGCTGCTGATATGTCTGACAATATGACCCTTGGCGGCATCCGTTTTGACTGGTTGATGCGGCGCCTGCGAGATACAGCCCCACCGGAGTAATAAATCGGCAAGGAAATAACGCATCCGTTTAGGCTGTACGAGGGTTGCTGGGTGAGAGGGTAGCTGGGATATTTTTTCGCGCAACTCTCTAAACGAACGCCGAGAGTACGTTAGCTTACGCTAGCTTTGCTCAGGGATAACTCACTTGTCGCGATCGCTGAGTGCAGTGATTAGAGTCATGAAGCCTGCTTAAGGCGATTGCAAGCCGCAGTTTGATCAGGCAACCCTGAATTATTGAAACCACTTTCTGGTAAGCATTTCAATTCCGCATTCCGACCTCCGCATTCCGACCTCCGCATTCCGACCTCCGCATTCCGACCTCCGCATTCCGACCTCCGCATTCCGCATTCTGCTGTGGGCGATCGCTTCACTCTTTGGGCACTGACTCTAATTTTTGCGCCAGCTCAGATTTGATACGGTTCAAAATTGAGGTCTCATCCAAATTTTCGAGAATGCGAGTAACGACTGGTTTGGGCCCTTCTGGTCCCCAAGTTGCTCCATTCGCGAGATATTGTTTCGTGACTAAACCAATGCCGTAGGTCGCGACTCCGACAACTGCAGCTTGGGTAATCGCGACGGAAGTGTAGGGGGCGAGTGACAGGCCGCCGGTCGCCGGTGCACCGAGCCCCAGCAGGCCCTTCAGGGAACTGAGCCCCAGCGTCACGAGTAACTCACTCGCGGAGAGACCACCCAGTTCTAAGGCAATGTTCCGCAATAGCTTGACCGCTCCAGCTTGCGTCATGGGCAAGCCATAGAGGCGAGAGAGGCTGATAATCATCGCGATGTCAACGATCGCCCCTGTCAGCACATCCAACACTGTGACTGGATTCAACGCTACGGCGATCGCCTTAGTCATGACACTGCGCCAAATAATTTCATTCGCTGTCTGCTCTCGAATGGCCAATTTTTTCTGCACGATGGCTTCATTCAGGTCATCCGCATAGAGCAAGGTATTGAGCGCAATTAGCGCTAGCCCCTCTTGTTGCAAAATGTCTAAAATTTTCAGTTTGAGTGCCGCCACATCCGGTGCGCCCCGCTGCAGACTGGGTCGCAGGCGGCCATCTGCTTGAGGTTGAGCCACTGCGACTAAGGGGGCCGCCGATGCCATGACAATTTCAGCCGGCGAAATCAGCTCCCGCAGCCGCTCATCGACCAAAGCGCGATAGATAACCTGCTGATCGACAGTGGGATACTGATCAATCTTGTTGAAAACCAGCAATATCGGCTTGCTGGCGATTCGCAGTTGCGATAAAGCCTCAAACTCGACCCGCGTAATGTCGCCGGCAATGACAAAGAGAATCAGATCCGCCGTCGCGGCCACCTCTCGGGCTAACCGTTCGCGCTCAGCTCCGGCGACCTCATCCAATCCGGGGGTATCAATCAACTCAATGCGTGATTGGTCAACGCCCTGCAGCGTCGCTCGCTGAATCGTGGTGCGATCGCTCAAAGACTCTTGATTGACTTGCCATTCAGTAGACTGGATGGCCTGCGTCACCCCATGGGTCGGCCCGGTGGCAAACACGGCTTCACCGGCTAACGCATTGAGCAAAGAGGACTTACCGCGACCCACTAGGCCAAAGACCGCGATTTGCACCACCGCCTGCTCGAGCTTCTGCATTAACTGGGTGAGGCTGTGGACTTCTTGCTCTAACCCAGCAGCCTCACGGGGAGTCAGTTGCAGACGCTCTAAGATGCTCTGCAGGGCACCTTTGGCTTGGTCATAAGTGAGTTCTGACTGCAGATCTTCAAATTCTAAAATGACCTTGTCGAGCTCATCGACTAAATCCGGTGACAGTTGGTCACTCGGCATTTCAGGCAAGTCCATATCTACGGGGCCGCATTTTTCTTCAAGATACTGTGATACCGAGGTCATTTGACGACGGTTAACCGGCTACCAGGGCGCCCTATCGATGCAAAAATAGATATTAAGCCTGACGCATTGGCCCTCTTGTATTCTCCAGGGTGTCAGATGCTAAATCTACCGACTTCCCACTGGGAGGTTGGCGGCACGGTGAGAATCAACTGCGTCAGGCCTCAGTTATTTAAGCTCGATTTTTTTAGTTATGGAATTTCAGACGACAGCTCAAGAGGCCTGCTACAAGCGCATTGAACCTTGGATGCACCACTTATTTGGAGGCAGCGTCGTCCTGTTTGATGATGAACCCTTATTTGTGATTAATTTTGGGTCGGCAGTGGCCTCAACTCGGGTCATCCCGTGGGAAGAAAATGACGCCTTGATTACAACGCGCTCTTATGTTGTCACCGATATCAATGTCACTCAAGAACTCTCCTACTATTTGCTGAGAGAAAATAACGGCATTCGCTTTGGACGATTTGCACTAGATTCCGAGAACGATGTTGTGTTTGAGCACAGTCTAGTGGGGTCTACCTGCGACCAAATCGAACTCAAATATTCAGTCACGACGGTGGTTAAACTCGCTGATAATTACGATGATGAAATCGTCGCCCGGTGGGGGGGCAAGCGGGCCCTCGACCGCTGGTCCTCTTGGTAGACTTAGCAGAAAAATTATTGTAAAAAGTGCGATCGCAGCCGGAGTATTCGGCAAAATGAACGGCAAGCTCGTGCACAACTACAAAAATTAACTGACAGCCATACAACTGAGGAGTGAATCGTCATGCTGAGTCGCAGCACAAAGTTTGGGTGGCAGGGGCTAGGTGTCCTTTTGGTGGGTTTGACGTTACTGCTGGTTTTCCCGCGATCGCCCCATTTACAAGCGGTTGAAACGGTCACCGGGTTGCCCACCTTAGCTGAGTCGGCAGTGGTTGCCATGGTGCCCACAACGCTGTCCAACCCTAATAGTCCACTGGATTTCACCCCGACCGAGACATTTGTGGCGCAGACCGCGCCTAACTACCAACCCCGACAGATCATGCAGTTGGCAGACCCGTCTAATTATGGCGATCGCTACAGCACGGATGCCTATGGTCAGCCTACGGTTAATCCATTTATTGCCGTCATGCACGAGACCGTGGGGTCTGCCCAAAGTGCGCTGAACCTGTTCCAGACTTACCACCCTAATGACAACGATCAGGTGAGCTACCACACTCTAATTGGGCGGGATGGCACAATTTATTACATCGTGCCGCCGGAAAAACGGGCTTATGGCGCGGGTAATTCTGTGTTCAATGGTCCCAACGGTCCAGAAACGGTGACGACGAATCCGGCGTTTCCTTCATCAGTTAACAACTTTGCTTACCACGTTTCACTCGAAACGCCTGGTGATGGCCGTGGTAATGGTCCCAGTCACAGCGGTTATACTCAGGCTCAATACGAATCACTAGCCTGGTTGTTGGCTCAAAGCAGCATTCCAGACAGCCGCATCACCACTCATAAAGCTGTTGATCGATCTGGAAGTCGCCAAGATCCTCGCTCATTTGATTACAATCGCTTCTTCACACTGCTACGTCGCTACCCTAATCGAGCTGGCTTATCCTAAGCCACACAAGTGCTGCCAAGCGCTAGTATGCCGCCTTGCCTCCATTCCGCTCTCGACTCGGTAAGTTGGGCTCGATCGCGACTAAATTCATGGAGGAGAGGCTTCAGCTACAGACAGCTAAGGTTGCGGCTCGGCGAGTTCTCAACCGCACATCATGCTCCTTTCTCACGCTAAGAATTGGGAATTTAATCATGTGCCGGTTTTTCCCTCTCGGGAGGGGTGCCGTAGGCGGGGAGGGTTGGCCTCAGTAATTTATTTAATCCTCATCCCTAAGAACTGCGGAACCACATAGGGATACTTTCAGTCGATACGAAGTCGATCTACAATCATTAGAGAACAGATTAATTATTGTTAAGGGTTCCTTTCAATGGTTGTGAATTTTGCGCTGGGGCTAATCGTAGTGCTACTGCTGGTTGGCATTATTGTCTACTTAGCCACGCCCCGTAGCTATGAGTCTTCCAACACAGTGGCTAACTCCTATGATCAGTGGACACAGGATGGCATTCTGGAGTTTTACTGGGGAGAGCACATTCATCTCGGGCACTATGGCTCACCTCCACGGCGCAAAGATTTTTTGAAAGCCAAAGCCGACTTTGTCCATGAAATGGTTCGTTGGTCTGGCTTAGATACCCTGCCGCGCGGCACAACCGTTTTAGATGTGGGCTGTGGCATCGGTGGTAGCAGCCGAATTTTGGCTCGTGATTACGGCTTCTCAACTACTGGCGTGACGCTCAGTCCACAGCAGGTGCGGCGAGCCCGTGAGCTAACGCCTGAGGGCTTAACGGCTCAATTTCAGGTAGATGACGCTCTCGATTTGTCTTTTCCTGACAACAGCTTTGATGTGGTTTGGTCCATTGAGGCGGGGCCGCACATGCCTGACAAAGTCAGATATGGGGCTGAGATGCTGAGAGTACTCAAGCCAGGCGGCATCTTGGTGGTTGCTGATTGGAACCAGCGCGACGATCGCCGCAAGCCGTTGAACTTCTGGGAAAAGCCGGTGATGCGTCAGTTGCTAGATCAGTGGTCGCATCCTTCTTTTTCGAGTATCGAAGGGTTCTCTGAGCAGTTAGAAGCGACTGGTTTGGTTGATGGTCAAGTCACGACGGCTGATTGGACTAAAGAGACTCTACCCTCTTGGCTAGACTCCATTTGGCAAGGGGTGGTTCGTCCCCAGGGCTTGGTGAAGTTTGGTTTTGGTGGTTTTATTAAGTCTCTGCGCGAAGTGCCCACCATGCTGTTGATGCGACTGGCTTTTGGGGCCGGCCTTTGCCGCTTTGGCATGTTTAAGGCTCGTAAGGGAACCGCCGCTGCACCAGCTCGGGCAACTGCTCGTGACGAGGCTTTACAGGCTTAAACTTTCCAACGTTTGCGAAATCATTCGTTCGTTACGAAAGCTCTTTCACTGCCGAAATTTGGTTTTGCGAGAGCTTTCTTCACTTTAAAACTAGGAATTACGCAGTAAATTCAACTTTGGTCCCTGTCTCCCCAAAAGTTGGGGATAGGGAATTCAATCTCCTCCAGATTGGGGAGATCGCGGAGACCTTTGCGTCAGTCCTAAAAGCTCAGCTGTTTCACGGCACGATTGGGCAGATATCGCTACATTCAAGTTAAACGATCCGATTTAAGACACCTAATTCTTAGTAATGCAAGAGCTGCAGTACACCGCATACCAGCAGTCAGTAGAGGCTTACGACTGTGATGTCGCAATTGTGGGCGGCGGGGTTGTTGGGGCAACCCTCGCCGCCGCCCTCGCTGATTCTGGACTATCGATTACCATCATTGAAACCAACACATTAGAGGCGGCAGCAGCGCGAGAGCGGGGCTATGCGCTGTCACCTTTATCGGGACAGATTTTTGAGGGCATTGGCGTTTGGGAGCAGATTTTTCCCTATATCGGCAAATATCATCACATTTATCTCTCAGACGCTGATTGTCCGCGTTTGGTCAAATTTAAGCCCGCAGACCTCGGGACTGAATTTTTAGGCTACGTGGGTGAACATCGTATTTTGCTACGGGCGCTGCAAAATTTCATCAATACTCAATGCGATGATGTGCGCTGGTTATGCCCAGCCAGCCCCACCCAGGTGACCTACCAAGCCAATGGTGTTGTGCTTGATCTCGATGTGGCAGGGGAACCCCAACGAGTGAGATCGCGCTTAGTGGTCGGAGCCGACGGGCCGCGCTCCGGCATTCGCGAAAGTGCTGGCATCACGACTTGGGGGTGGAAGTATTGGCAGTCTTGCCTAACCTTTATGATCACCCACGAAGTGCCCCGCAACGACATTGCCTTTGAGCGGTTTTGGCCCGATGGCCCGATGGGTGTGTTGCCGCTAGCGGGTAATCGTTACCATATTGTCTGGACGGCTCCCCATGCCGAAGCTAAGGCGTTGCAAACCTTGGACGAATCACAATTTTTGTCAGAGCTGGAATATTTTACCGGCGGCTTTTTAGGCAAGCTGCAGTTGACAAGCGATCGCCGGGTATTTCCCGTGCAACTTTTCCAGAGCCGCAATTATGTTCGCGATCGCGTTGCCTTAGTTGGCGATGCCGCCCATCGGTGCCATCCCGTTGCTGGCCAAGGACTCAACCTGGGTATTCGCGATGCTGCAGCACTGGCTCAGGTGCTCTCTGAAGCCCATTTACGCGGCGAAGATATTGGTGAGCTGAAGGTGCTTAAGCGCTATGAACGCTGGCGCAAAATCGAAAATCTGGCCATCCTTGGGTTCACCGACTTTTTAGACCGGATGTTCTCAAACCAGTGGTGGCCAATGGTCAAGGTGCGGCGACTCGGGCTGTGGCTTTTGCGCCATGTCCCTCTGTTCAAAATCTTGGCACTGAGATTTATGACCGGGTTTTGGGGACGTCGCCCGATGCTGAGCAAGGCAAAAGTGGCTCGTCCCGCTGTGCGGGCTTAGTGTATTAAGGTCACAGTGACTAAGTTGGCTAGGGCACAGAGTTCCAAGTGTCAACGTTAAGCCGTCGGCTTGTTCCTATAGCGGTGCCTAGATCAATTAAGTACACCAGGTATCCGTTGCAGAGCTGTCTTGATTACGAATCTGTACTTAACCTAAGTGGGCACCGCTATAAGCATGCGCCTCATTCAGCACATGAAACCTACATTTCGCAGGTCATCAGCAAAGGAGATCGTATTTCTGACAAAGTGCGCCGAAGAATCTGAGAATCTTGACCCGGATGTCAGTCAAGTTAGAAATCTGAGGGAGCCGGTCTAATTGGATTAAATGCCCTGCCTGAAAACAGCGGAAGCCCCGCTGTGGTGCCTGCTGGTCTTTGTCGGTGGTAAGCACCTGAGAGGCTGTGAAATCGTTTACTGTCAGCACATTGGGGGCTAGGATAAATCGCCCGGCTCGTCGCTGAGCGAGGGTGCTCGCCGGGGGCGAGGGGAGCCCCTTGGCCTGGAGATGAAAGCTTTAGTGTGAGGCCGCTTGACCTTGGGCTGGACGCCCCGCTTGGTCATCATGCGCCTACTGCTGCCCGGTGACCGCTAAGGATCGGGAATTTAATCATGTGCCGGTTTTCCCTTCTCGGGAGGGGTGCCGTCGGCGGGGTGGCTTCGACCCCTTGCACTCAGGGGCAACCCACCCCGCTGCCCCTCCCAGGAGGGGAAATGTTCATAGTCAACCCCTGAGAAATCATTGCCTCAAGTGCAATCGTTGAGAATCAGGAACACGACGGCTGAAACACAGCGGTGAC
>JBCDAJ010000031.1:0-49312 GCA_039185935.1 Cyanobacteria bacterium P01_F01_bin.56
GAATGCCATGCTGAAGTCTCGCACCCCGTGGCAAGACACACTCGTCACGGCTCGCTATACCCCAGCCTGAGACCCCCTTTTGAAGTCTGCGACCGTCATATTCTGAGCAGTTTCCTTGACTTTCAAGATAATCGCTGCTATGACCGAATCAGCACCTCTCTGCATGCCAACCCCGATGCCGTATTTTGCTACGACATCGGGGTTTGGGAATTGGCTGGCCCCAATTCCCAGGGCACCTTATGCGACAGGGGAATAAAGCGGTTCATCTTGGTAGCTGCTGGCCTGACGCGTAAACATACTGCAGTAGCGTCCTTCCAGGGCCATCAACGCTTCATGAGTGCCCGATTCAAGAATTTGCCCATGCTCTAGCACGATAATGCGATCGCACAGTTTGGCGAGTGCCAAACGATGGCTGACCACCACGGCCATGCGTCCCTGGGCAATGGTGCGAAAAATCCGATAGATTTCGTGCTCGTTTTTCGGGTCAAGGGCGGCTGTCGGTTCGTCAAAGACCAAGAGTTCTGCCTGGTTGAGGCGCATCAAGGCGCGGGCGATCGCCACCCGCTGCCATTGCCCACCGGAGAGGTCAATGCCGTCTTCGAGTTGGCGACCCAGCGGCGTTTCTAACCCGTGCTTCAGAGTGTTGGAGAGGTAGTCGATACCGGCCTCTTGGAGCACGGTCAAAATGGCGTCATCGTCTAGCAAGTCAGCCATGTGGCCCCAGCCCACATTTTCTCGCAGCGTTGCGGGAAAGCGGGCATAGTCTTGCATCACCACGGCAATGCGCGATCGCAACGCCGCCAAATCGACCGTCTTTAAATCTTGTCCATTCCATAAAATGCGCCCCGCCGTGGGGTCATAAAGCCGTACGAGCAGCTTTGCCAGCGTTGTTTTACCTGCCCCGTTTTCACCCACCAGCGCGACCATCTCCTCTGGGTGAATGTGAAACGTCAGATTTTTCAATACGGTTGGCTGATCATCCCCCGGATAGTGGAAGCCCACCTGCTCAAAATGCATGCCCTGCTGGCAAGCGCCCTTCACCGTGGGCAATAGACGCTGCGTGCCCGAGACCAACTGCGGTTCTAAATCGAGCAGTTGAAAGATTGGCGCGGTGGCCAGCGATACGTCGTACAAGTCTCCCGTGTGGGCAATCAAGATGAACAGACTGCGCCGTAATTGCAAAATGATGCCGGTATACAGCGCCAAATCACCAATGGTAAAAGTGCGATTGAGAACGCCCAGCACGACAAAGACATAGGGGGCGGCGACGCCTAATCCCCCTAACAGCGACCAGGCCATGACGGTAACGGTGCCTTCGCGACGGACTCGCTCCATGTTGCCAAATAGGGTGTGAAAGAGTCCTTGCCAGCGATCGAGCAGCACGCCCTGCAGCGAAAATAGTCGAATTTCCTTCGCAAAATCGGGGCTGGTAATCGCCTTGCTGTAGATGCCCATCTTGCGACTAATGCCCGATTGCGTTTCTTCGACCCGCCAGCTTTTACGATGATGGCGAATCTCTACAAAGATGGAGGGGGCAGCAGAGGCAATCAAGGTCAGCGGCACCCACCAACCGATGGAAGCCGATACCAACACCGACGGCACAAAGGTGAACACCCCCACAAACGTTACCGCCACGATGAACGACAGCCGCTGCACTCGCCCTAGGCCCTTTTCGGTCAGTTCTAGTAAGTTCAACAGCTCGGGGGTTTCAAATAGGGCAATGTCCTCAAAATAGGACACTTTATCCAGCACTTTGCCTCGCACAAAGCCTTCGACGCGATCGCGCAACGTGGCAAATAGATTGGTGCCGATCGCATCGACAGAATCCACAATCAGGTTCACAATCAGGGCGATCGCCACACTCCACAACAGTAAAGAATGGCCCAGCAGCAACTGCAGCGACGGCACCACGCGCTCTTGCTGGAGTAGAGCCGTCACTTCATCGATCACAATTTTGCTCAACAGCAGAGAAATCGACGGGCCAATGCCGGTAATCAGGTTGATATAGGCGAGCCGCCGCAGTTCTTGAGGGGCCGCCTGGGCGACCAGGCGCAGGCTACGGCGGAGCGATTGCCAAGGGGTAAGTGCGGGAGGATGCATGGCGATGCGGGGATAGATAACCAACACCTATCGATCCACGTTCATCAAAAAAGACGGGCTTGAGAGGGTAAGAGGGCATCTCACCCGAACCAATTGGTTCCATAGGATACGTCTAGCATGGCTTTTATGAGAAGGCGATCGCCACACCAAAAAACTCAGATATCTTCAGGAATATTGCTTTGGGTAATCGAGTGCATTAGCAACACCTCAGATATATTTAGTTGCTGAATACTATAGTTGCTGATGTGAGGCTGAATTGAGTGATGAGCGGTCTTCGTAAACCCAGCAAAGCAGACTTACAGGCGGCTTATAACCAGACCGTGCCCGATATTATTGGCCCACATCTCAAAGTTTTGTTTTGTGGCATCAATGCCAGCATCTACAGCGCGGCAGTGGGACATCATTTTGCCCGGCCCGGCAATCGCCTGTGGAAGACATTGCATCGGTCAGGATTTACCGATCGCCGCCTCAGCCCTGCCGAAGACCATACGCTCTTGGATTATGGCTATGGCATGACCAATATTGTGGCCAGGGCAACGGCTCGGGCCGATGAGCTAGATAATGCGGAACTACAACAGGGCTACATCGACCTCGTGGAAAAAATCACTCAGTATCGGCCTGAATGGTTAGCCATCCTCGGCGTTACGGCTTACCGAGTTGCCTTTGCCCAACGACGAGCCCAGATCGGTCGACAAGCCACCCAAATCGGGGATACCCAAATCTGGGTGCTGCCCAACCCTAGCGGGCTCAATGCCCATTACCAACTGGATGATTTAGCTGCCGTGTATGGGGAATTACGGTCGGCGATCGCGACAGCTTAAACCGTGTAGCTCAAACCAGCGGCTGATTAGAGGGGATGCCATCGGCATCTGCTGTTAGGGGCAAATATCGGGAAAAGCCAGAGGCTTGGTGCCGCAACGGCTTAACTGGTGACCTTTAAATTTTGAATTTTGCCCCTTGCGATACCTCTGCCACGCCCGGCTGTGGTCCAAGACCGCCACTCCACATATTTGGCAATGATGGCAATGCTACTGGTTGGGACGTTAAAGATGACGTGAAGCTAGCGGCCCCAACTATGTAGAAATGACTAACTGACCTGCAGAGATGCTGTTTGTCCCCAGGTATTCAGTAGACCTAACCATTCATCAGGATTTTGGGTTGAGACTTAAGCTTTGGTTGAATTTCGACCGGTTTCTTTGCCAGGTCGTCGTTGAGCAAACTATAGCGATCGCCCTGTCCTCAACTTGCCCCCCTATTTCCGAGTTGCTCAGAGAAGGATTCCCATCACTGAAACCTTATTTCCATGAAAACACACCTCAAGAATCAACAGAGCGGATTTACCCTGATTGAACTCCTTGTTGTCGTCATTATCTTGGGGGTCTTAGCAACGTTGGCCTACCCAGCTTATTCGACGATGGTACGTCGTTCGCGCTATGCAGAAGTCAAGCAACAAATGGGGGCGATGTCCAAAGAGATCCAAATCTATCTGTTGGAAAAAGGCACCTATCCAGCAGATACCAATCCTGGTAACAAGCCTGAGTGGATGGTTAATTGGCCCATCGATGTGCCTTTAAATGGCGTTTATGACTACGACCATTGGGGCGTTGGCGGCGGCAAATGCTACGTTCAAATTGGCTTTAATGGTGACGATGGCCAGCGTAACTACGATGTTCATAAGGTCAATGCCGAACCACAGACTTTTGAAGAATTTGAAGATGATTTGGTTCTCGGTGTTGACCTTTACGATTGCCCGATCGCCCAAGGTTCGGTCAAATGAGGCTGACCAACAAGCACCGGCGATGCGCTCCCATGCTTTTTGAGGGTGCTGTTTCACTCCATACCGGCACGCTGCTACAAGACTGATAGGATGCATTAAGTAATGTATCTCTGTTAGGAAAATGTTTATGAGACGTGGGATCGCCCTGGGGTGTTGGCTTTTGATCGTCATGACCGCACTGTTTAGCTACGGTCAGCCAGCCCGAGCTAACGAGTATCGCTCTTCAGCACCAGACAATGCCGAGGTTTACCTCATCACCCCACAAGACGGCGACATTTTGACAAGTCCATTTGCGGTCAAATTTGGTCTCAAAGCGATGGGTGTCGCGCCCGCCGGTATCGATAAGAGCGGGACTGGACACCATCACTTATTCGTTGACCTCGCCAACCTGCCAGACTTCGATGAGTCGTTACCGGCGACTGAGCACATCAAACATTTTGGCGGCGGCCAGACTGAAACGACATTGGCTTTACCCCCCGGTGAGCATACACTCCAGTTGCTGCTGGCGAACTATGTACATGTGCCCCATGACCCACCGGTCCTTTCTGAGCCCGTCACCGTGACGGTGAAATAGGGGCTAAGCGATCACGACCACTATTGGCTTGCCATATCCCAGTTGGCGGCCATCGTAGCGCCGTGAGTTCGGCCCTGTTGCTCCCGAGTTCAAAGCATTCTGTGAGAACGCGATAAGCTTTGGGCATGACGAATCTCACTTGGATTGAGGGGGGCACCCGTAGCGGCAAAACATCCCGCCTATTGGAGCATGTGGCGGCAGTTGCGATCGCGGCTCCGCCAGACCGACCAACTGGGGCCGTCTATTTACTGTTTGCGGCAAATGGCGATACTCGTTTGGGGCTGGTCGATCGCTTAGCCGAGTCATTGCCGGCTTCCTTACCGATAACCACGGCGACTCCTGCCGGCTTTATCCAAAATGAAGTCACGCTATTTTGGCCCGTTTTGGTGGAAACGCTGGAGCTCAGTCCCCAGTTTCCGATGAAGTTGCGCCCCGAAAATGAACAAGAACTAGCAACCCAGCTCTGGCGTCCGCAGTTGGATGCTGGCCAGCTCGATGTTCCTGGTTGGACTGAGACCCAAACCGTGCGGCGAGCGCTCGACTTTTTGCAATTAGCAGCAGTGAGCGGCATTCCGGCAGAAAAATTGCCGACTTTGCTGGCCGCCGGTATCCCCGGCGGCATCGCTACTCTAGAAGTGTGGGAAACGTCTGCCCAAGCTGCCATTACCTGGCGCGATTGGTGCCTGCAACAGGGATTTTTGACCTACAGCATTGCGACAGAATTGTATTGGCAGCATTTATTGCCCCATCCGCTGTACCAAGAAAAATTTCCCCAGCGGTTTTGCGGTCTATTTGCTGATGACGTTGATGAATATCCAGCCATTTTTGCCGACCTGTTGCGCTGGGGGCAAACCTGGAAATTGCCCACCGCCGTAACCTGGAACCCTGACGGCAAAGTCCGGGTAGGCATCGGCGCTGACCCTGACGCGACGGTTAGTCTGCGTCCCCAGGCCGTAGTTGAAACCTTACCCGCAACGGCCAGCGACTCGCTGGCGGCGACTTGGGCCGACAGCCTGGTAGAAACGGTGCTGAATCCGATCGCCACGCCGCAGCCCATTGGCTCGATGCGGTTGATTCAAACCACATCACGGGGAGAATTGTTGCGCCAGACCGCCGAAGCGATCGCCCACGCGATTCAAAATACCCAGGTGCAACCAGGAGATATTGCAGTCATCGGCCCCGGATTCGACGCGATCGCCCGCTATTCCCTAGCCGAAATTTTGCAAAAGCAGGGGATTCCCGTCGCGTCATTGAACCACCAGCGCCCCCTCGTCAGTACGCCCTTAGTGCGCTCCGTCTTGACGCTTATTCCCTTTGTTTATTCGGGTTTGGGACGTTTGTTAGACGCTGATGCTGTCGCCGAAATGTTGGTCGTGCTCAGTCAGTCACCAACA
This sequence comes from Cyanobacteria bacterium P01_F01_bin.56, assembly GCA_039185935.1. Classification (GTDB taxonomy): domain Bacteria; phylum Cyanobacteriota; class Cyanobacteriia; order Phormidesmidales; family Phormidesmidaceae; genus Halomicronema. Next base: position 5,846 of record JBCDAJ010000031.1, read on the forward strand.
GCGAACCCCAGCCAGGCTTGGTTTGAGCGCGTGCACATCGACCCAGTGCGAGCTGAACTCCTAGTTGATCACTGCTTTCAACCCGATCCCGAACAACCAGACCTGCTCGAAGTGACCGAGTTTCCCCGGTGGGATCGCCTAGGGTACCAGGCTACCGAAGCCTACAATACGCTCCGTCAGTGGATTGCCCAGCAGCGCCAAGCGCGCCAGCAACGCCTGATCACCAGTCCGGTAAATCTGATTGACCGTGCCATTCAAGCGTTTCTCTGGCGAGGCAATTATCTGCCCTATGACCAACTTGCCGCCCTCCGAGAACTGATGGAAACCGCACAGCACTTTTGGGCCGTGCAAGACCGCCTCCGCCAGCGTCAACAACTGACGAATGCCGGACCAGAGACGCTGCTGTCACCGGTGGGTCGCTTTCTCCATCTGTTGCAGCAGGGGATTGTGACGGCAAACCCGTTTCCGGTGAAACCCCTAGAGCCCAATCAGCAAGGCGTGACCCTATCAACCGTGTTTCAGTATCGATCGCAGCGCCTCACTCATCGCTGGCAGTTCTGGCTGGATGCTAGTTCCCCCCGCTGGCTCACGGGCACCGATGAGCTGTTCGGTTATCCGATTTTTCTCCAGGATTGGAGTGGCCAACCCTGGACGGTTGACTTTATCGAACAGAGTCACGAGGCTCGTCTAGAAAGAATCTTGCGCGATTTACTGGGCCGCACGACAGAGCAGATTGTTTTGTGCCACAGCGACTTGGCGGTCAACGGTCAAGAGCAGACCGGGCCCCTACTTCCCTTGATTGATCTGGCAGAAACCTTGCCGTTGGCCGCGGCCTGCCCACCTGAGACCGCTCACGACGCCGAAGTCGTCGGTTGAGCAGAAAACGGTTCTGCTTCTCTACCGCGATCGCTTGGCGCGATCGCCAGCCGCCTTGAGTTCAGCCGATTTCAGATATAGCAGAATGCGGAACTCTGAATCCCCTTCGGGCAGGGCAGAGCCCTACGGAGTTCGGAATATAGCAAAAGGCAGAAGGCAGAAGGCAGAAGGCAAAAGGTAGAACTGGAAGTCTTGCCAAATCAAGTCTCCAGCGATCTACCCTGTTCCAACTTAACTGCGACTGGCTATAAGAATACTGGCTGGGTGGTGCTTTCAGAAATTACCATTGTCCTGACCTGATTGCGGAATGCTATGGCTGCAGCCCTCATCAAAGCAGGGTCTCATTTCTGCACTCCGAACTCCGAACTCTGCTGTATTCGGGGCCGCAAACCCAGACTGCTCACTCGGCTAGATGGCGTAAGTCTTCTCCATGAGACAGCAAGGCATTGGGATCAATGGCTAAATGCTGCGAGAGTTTGAGCAGAGGCTTCAATAGCGCCATGGCTTGAGCTGGTTCTTGATGTCTGAGGAAGCTGAGCCAATAGATGATGTGCTGCCAATACAACTCTTGCGATCGCACGAGCGAAATGCCGCCCAGATCATGCCCTAACTGAATTAATCGACGTAGCCAGTCGACATCTTCGACCAGATGTTCAGGCTGAGGATTATCCAGAAAATGACGCAGTGTTCGCCAGATCACTCCCTCTAAGATGCGCTGGCCTTCCGCGATCGCGCAATCACATTGAAACTGTTTTGCCTCCTGGGCAATGGTTTCTAATTGCATCAAGTGAACGGTGCCGCGATTCAACGGTTCATTGCTCAGGTCAAGGGTTTCTTGGTCCAGTAGCCGCAAGCTTTCTAACGCGCGGTGGCGAATGGCGACTTCTGCCGCCACCTGCAGCTCTTGAGGAACTGACAAGCCGTCTCGATGAAAGGCTTTGATCAAGCTGTAATTGTTGCGATAGACCTGATCATAGAGTTGATCAAGTCGCTGCAGCGTATCTCGACTGAGCAGCTGCATGATGCGGTGACGTTCTTCAGTGAACAGAGTTTGCAAGTTGTAGGCATGATCCCCAAAGCTCGCATTCATCGCCAGAATCACCTGCGCCGCACTGCCACTGGCAAATGCGGTCAGCAATGCATCCTTAGCACGCTGATAATCAAGCCGCCGTCGAAAGCCGTTGACCGTGCAGTGAAAATCCCAGCCGCCTAGATGCAGTACGGCAAAACTTAAGTCAGAGCGATCGCCAGTCACATCTGACATCACATTCAATCGACCGACCGCTAAAGACAACGACCCCATGCGCTGGATTTGATAATCATGCTGCTCAATGGTGTAGCAATAAAGCCGCTGTTCGGTTTGGTAAGGCGTAAATAGAGAACTCATCGCGTAGTGCGCGACCACTTGCTCTAGGCTCACTTGGGAGGGGATCGCTAACTGGCGGTATACCCCAGCCGCATTGTGAAATTGAGGCACGTTGCTCAATCCCGGTTCCAGACGATTGATGAATTCGGTCTCTAGCTCAACGCCGCTAATTTCTCCCGCTAGCTCAATGGCCCGCGCCGCGTAGCGCAGAATCTGGGTGCCCTCTGGCCGCGACACCTCATCAAAAAACCAGCCGCAGCTCGTATACATCAGCAGAGCATGGTGCTGCATTTCCAGTAACCGCAGGGCTTCAAGCTGCTCTGCGGCAGCGAGCACATGTTTTTGATGTGCCGCAAAAAACTGCTGGCGGCTTTGGGTGGTCCGCTGGCGAATGACCTTGACATAAGCATCCCGCGCTGCCCACACATCTTGAAACAATGCCGTTCCGTACTGCTCAAAGAGGTCGGCCAGTTCATCCCGCAGCCAATCTAAAGCATCCCGGAGGGGACGTCGCCATTTTTGATGCCACAGACCCCCGCCACCGCAGCCGCAATCGTCTTGCCAGCGATCGACCCCGTGGGAACAACTCCACGCCGTCACTGGTTTCAGCACCGCCTCCCAGGTGGGGGGACAGCAATGTAAGTAGTAGGCAAAGTTCGTAACCGTCCAACCATGATGAGGAAACTCCTTGGTCACGGCATAGGCTAGCGTCTTCTCGGCTCCGCCCCGATGGTGGCCAAAGGTTTCACCATCGGTGGCCACGCTCACGATTTGAGACGGTCGGTGATCGCCGCGGACCGCCTGCCCCACCCTCCCAGCAAAATGCTGGGAGGAGCTGAGCACATCGTTAAAGCCCATATCACGAGAGATCGGACCGTCGTAGAAAAAGATATCAATATAGCGATGAGAGCCATCCGCATGGCGGCTAGGCAAATAACAGCGATAGGGACGATTGGGATCAATTTGCCCACCCCCTACTTCATTCCACTCTGGGTCGGGGGTGTCTGCCGTGGGGATCATTCGACACCGCTGCACTTGAGAGGGCGCGAGAATCGTGAATCGAAAGCCTTCATCCACTAAAGCTTCCAATGTGGGATAGTCGACTGCGGTCTCAGCCAGCCAGATGCCCTCGGGCTCGCGCCCAAACCGAGCGAGGAAGTCGGCCTTCCCCCAACGGATTTGGGTACGCTTATCTTGGTCGTTGGCCAAGGGCATAATGATGTGGTTGTAAACTTGGGCGATCGCGTTACCGTGCCCGGCGAAGCGATCGCAACTTTCGCGATCGGCTTCTAAAATGCGGCGATAGGTCTCGGGATCATGGCGCTCTAACCAGCTCATCAAGGTAGGGCCGATATTAAAGCTGATATGAGCAAAGTTATTCACAATGTCGATCACTTCGCCCTGCTCGTTCAAAATGCGCGCATAGGCGTTGGGGCGATAGCACTCGTGATGGATGCGTTCATTCCAATCATGAAAAGGTGCCGCACTGGGCTGGCTCTCAATGGCCCCCAGGTAAGGATTTTCCCGAGGGGGTTGATAAAAATGCCCGTGGATACAGACACAGATGCCTGTCGCGATCTGGGGATCAGCCGGCGCCGTCACTGGGGTCGACGGCTGAAATGTGATGCTGGTTTCACTCATAGGGATCAAAAGGGATCAAAAACGTGGTAAATCGTCTTAATTAAGCTGATGTGTAGGGGCAGAGGCATGCGGTTTTGAGGGGCCTCAGCGACAGCAGCGGCATCGCTAGAAATCTGCCAACCAAGCTAAGGCTTAAAGCTGTCGATGGTTAAAGTTGGAGGCAAATTTTGGCTGAGCGCGTTCCGCAGTTGCGGAAATGTGGGGCGTAGCTCACTGACTGCTAAAAGCATGCCTGATCCTGCCTGGGGTGATCAACGGCACCAACCTGGAGCCCTCATTCGCTCCTCAAAATGCTTGAGATACTGGCGTTTATCCTGCTCACGATTGTTTCCTGTAATTCAGGCTACAAAAGCCCTTGAGAGTTTTCCTGTCAGGGATCATCAAAAAGCGTAAAGGTTGCTTGCTTTTTGTAAAACATCATTTTCAAAGTTATGATCCCCGTAAAACGAGAGTGAAGCAGCTCCTTTTCTTGCCAAATCAGCATGTGGATGCCAGACCAGCACCAAGCTCGTGTCAGATGGCAGCCTCTTTCTCAGCGCTAAAACTTATCGGGCAGCGTGAAGTTGCTGATCGTTCTTGAAAGCAGAGGCGCAGCAGAGCCAGGGGAGCTAGACACTAAAACGGTCGGGCGACTTCTGCCAGCGAGTCCTCGCGACATGATTGGTGGATGAATAGCTGCCCTGATCACCTTTGGGAAAAATTTATCTGACGAATGTTGAGATACGCAGAAATTTGAGAACAATAGGTCAAAGCATAAGGAATTATCCGGGAGCAACTTCCCGTTATTTTTATGATGCAGTGGCCCTCAATTAGTATTATCGTACCGACGTACCAGCGTGAAGCGGTGCTGTGCAGTACCCTCGCTGATGTTCTTAAGCAAGATTATCCCGACTATGAAGTCATCGTGGTCGACCAAACCCAAGACCACCAGCCCGAGACCCAAGCCTATATTGAAGCCCTGACCGCCAGTCAGCAGATTCAATATCACCAACTGGCTTGGGCGAGTTTGCCGGGTGCCCGCAATTATGGGGTGGAGCGATCGCGTGGCGACATCATTCTCTTTATTGATGATGATGTGGAGTTACCCAAAGGTTACCTGCAGGCCCATGCCAAAGTCCTGATGGAAAAATCTGAAGTGGGTGCTGTCGCCGGGCGCGTCTTTGACCGCATGAAGCTTGGCGATGATCCGGACCTCCTAATTGACCAGTTGCCGCCCGAAGCCATGGACCCCGGCATTGCCTGGTATCACATTGATTTGGTCCATACCACTCAGCCTCAGCAGGTGATCAGTGCGCGGGGCTGCAATATGTCCTTCCGGCGCGAGATTTTTGGCAAGTACGGCTTGCGTTTTGACGAACGCTTTCGCGGGAATGCCGTGCGTGAAGAGTCAGACTTTTGTTTACGGCTCCGGGAGACCGGCTACATTGTCTGGTACTCTCCCGAGGCCAACTTGATTCACTTGGGCGAAGAAAGCGGTGGCTGTCACGACATCAGTACGCGATCGCTGGCCTATCAAATCACCTTTTATCACAACCATTTCTTGATGGGGTTGAAGAACCTGTCCCCTGGTCAGTCACTGCGGCTGTATGCCAAGCTCTTTGACTGTCATGTCTTGGGGCATCCCCCCTGTTACAAGAGTGGCTCACCCATTAAAGTCGCCACGCGTTTTATCTTTTACTGGCTGGGCTTGTTAGATGCGATCGCCACGCTCATCAAAACTGGCAAACAACATCGGGTGTATACCACCCCCGCCGACACGCCGATGCCTCTCTCAGCTCAGTATTAACCTCCCACCGGGAACGAATTCGCCCCACGCGCCATAAGGAAATGTGCCCATGAGAGTTTTGGTTGCCAGTCATACTTATATCGTTGACCTCAACTGCGAAAAGTTTCGCACCCTGGCTCAAGAGCCCGATGTCGAAGTCACTGTGGTGATTCCCCAACGGTGGCGACCCGGCGGCGTACAAAATCGCATCGTGGAAAAAGCCGCCTGGCAAGATGGTCGCTTTCGAGTGGTGCCGATTTCTAACTTCAGCCAAAACAACCAGGGCCTGTTGACCTTTGGCCTTGATTTGGTGAAGCTGCTGCGAGAGTTTCGTCCCCATGTCATTCAGGTTGAGCAAGGTTCTAAGGGCTTAGCCTATGCCGAAATGATTACCCTCAATCGGCTGCTTGGTCTCAATGCCAAAATGCTCTTTTTCACCTGGTGGAATTTGCCCTACGAGCTGAAGTTCCCCGTTTCTTTGCTAGAAAAATATAATCTTGGCGGCACTGATGGAATTGTTTCTGGCAACCAAGACGGGGCCGATATTTTGCGCGATCGCGGCTACCCTGGCCCCATTCGTGTGATGCCCCAATTAGGTGTTGACGAAACCCTCTTTCGGCCTCAGCCTCAACCCGAACTTGCCGAAAAGCTTGGCATTGGAGCAGATGATTTTGTTATCGGCTTTGTCGGCCGCTTCGTCGAAGAAAAAGGGTTGCTGACCCTGATGAAAGCCTTAGGACAACTCAAGACTCATGGTCGTGGTTGGAAATGTCTGCTGTTAGGCCGTGGCCCGTTGAAAAATGACCTCCAGCAACAAGCTGAAGCGTTGGGCCTGAGCGATCGCATCCGCTGGGTCGAGAGCGTGCCCCACGACGATGTGCCCCGCTACATTAACCTCATGTCCACCCTGATTTTGCCGTCTGAAACGACCTACAAATTCAAAACCATGACCGCTGTCGGCTGGGTAGAACAATTTGGTCATGTGTTGATTGAAGCCATGGCTTGCCAGGTGCCTGTTATCGGCTCCGACTCCGGTGAAATTCCCCACGTGATTGGCGACGCGGGTCTCGTCTTCCCCGAAGGCAACGCCGACGCACTGGCCGCTCGCATCCGCACGTTGATGGAATCACCCGAAACCCAAACCGACCTCAGTAAACGTGGCTACGAACTTGCCATGCAGCGCTATACCAATCGTGCTTTGGCCCAAGAAATACTCGCTTTCTACCAGGAACTGGTCGCATGAGTCAGGCCCTCAAAATCTTGCAAATTGTCCCCTCCATTTCCTTGGTATATGGTGGCCCTAGCCAGATGGTGCGCGGTTTTTCTCAGGCGTTGTCAGCGGCTGGGGCCGAGGTTACCATTCTCACTACCGACTCTAATGGCGACGTCGACGAAGCGCCTCTCGACGTGCCCCTCGGCGTACCGGTCAAAGAAGAGAACTACACCGTCTATTACTTTCGTTGTTCTCCCTTCCGGCGTTACAAGTTTTCCCTCGATCTACTGAGCTGGCTCTGGGAGCACGCTCAAGATTATGACCTGGCCCATGTTCATGCCCTGTTTTCACCAGTGAGTTCCTTTAGCGCCACCGTTTTGCGTCAGCGCGGTCTGCCGTATTTGATGCGTCCTCTGGGCACCTTGGACCCCGCCGATCTCAGCAAGAAAAAGCAGTTCAAACAACTCTACGCGGCCGTTTTAGAGCGCCCAAATCTGGCCGGAGCGGCGGCTATTCACTTCACCAGTGAACAGGAAGCCAGGGTCTCCGAGCGTTTCGGCACCGATACCCCCGGCATTGTGCTGCCACTGGGGGTTAACCCCTTACCGCCAGTCACTAGTGAAGTTGACGTATACAAGGAGTTTGAGATGCCTCGCAATCGCCCTTTGCTCTTGTTCATGTCGCGCCTTGATCCCAAAAAAGGGATTGACCTGCTCATACCGGCACTAGAAACCCTGCAGCAAGAAGGGCTTAACTTTCACCTCGTCATGTGTGGGGCCAACCCGCAAGATCGAGCGTACGAGCAATCCGTTTATCAACAGGTCCAGGAGTCAGAACTGCGATCGCACGTTACCCTCACTGGTTACGTCGCGGGCGATCGCAAAGCGGCCTTGCTACAAGCTGCCGACCTATTTGTGTTGCCTTCTTACTACGAGAACTTTGGCATCTCGGTCGCCGAGGCGATGTTAGCCGGTTCACCCGTCGTCATCTCCGACCAAGTCCATATTTGGGACACCATTCAGCAAACTGAGTCTGGCTGGATTTGTGAATGCACCGTTGATTCCCTGACTCAGCAACTCCGCGATGCCCTAAAGTTGCCGGATGAACGTACTCAACGCGGCCTTAACGCTCAACGCTGTGCCAAAGACCACTACAGTTGGGATGCCATTGCTGAGAGAGCGAGCAACATTTATCAAGACATCCTTGCTCAGTCCTAGCGCTACCAAAGGCTAACCATATTGAGTACAAAATCTGGCAATATATCGCCGCCGAGCAGTTGCGTAGGGTTTATCAGGGTCTCCTTGGCCTGACCTATTTGATAGACTTCCACTTCTCGCCTTTGTCGATTCATTAGCCAGCCTAAACGGACACCGTTTTCCAGATATTCCTGCATTTTGGCTTGAGCGGCCGACAAACTATCTGAAGGTGACATCAGCTCCAATACAAAATCGGGCGCAATGGGTGGGAACTTTTCACGAGACGTCAAGGGTAGCGCTGCCCAGCGATCGCGAGCAATCCAAGCCACATCGGGAGATCGTTCTGCACCATTGGGCAGCTTGAAGCAGGTCGATGAGTCAAATACCTCACCGGCATTAGTGGCCTCGTTCCACACCACAAACCGGCTTGTTAGCTTGGCATTACGCTTGCCTGTTTCTCCGCCTGTTGGTGGCATGAACAGCAATTCTCCGTGGGCAGTCCGCTCGATTTTAATGTCGGGATTCGCCCGACAGAGATCGTAAAACTGATCATCCGTCAGTACTGTCGAGGGCGGAACCTTGATGAGCAAAGCTGTCATTCAGCTACCTGAATACGGATAGCTTTAGTTTATCGTGAAGAATTTGATAACTCGCCATGCACCCAATCAGGCGGTCGCGTGAGGTCGTGAATCTGGCAAGCAGCCGATTCATTGATAAATCGATTTTGTGCATGCATGTCATCTGTGCTGTGCTTTGAAGCGCCATGGCAGGACGGCCTATGGTGTAGCCAACGCAAACACAGTTACCTCTTTAGGAGTAAAGCGATGGTTTGTCCCCATGATGTGCAGGTTCGTCAGCAGTTAGAAGGAGCGTATCAGCGATCGCCCAACGTCCCCTTCAGACAGCAGCTATGGCGCTTTTTACAACAAATCGGTGAAGCGGTGGTGCAGGAACTCACACGCGATCGCAACGCGCCCCGCATTTCTAAGTATTACGACGTTGAGGGGCAAGCGCGCTGGCATATTTATGATCCGTATTCTGGTCAGCGTTTTACCTTTCTGTCTGAGAACGAAGTCCGTGACTGGCTAGACAATCGCTACGCGCAACAGTGACAATGACACCGCACTAATCATGAGCTGCCGGTGCTGAATTCGTCGGCATGGCCCCCAGCACCTGCTCTAAGATTTCCACCGGCACTTCATAGAAATATTGCTGGCGAAAGTGTTCTTCTTGCAGTGCGGTTAAAAACCGATGGGCCGTTTGCTCATATTGAGCCATGGTTGGCGGTGTGGAGGGCGGGCTTAGAGTCACCTGGCCCTGTTGATGTTGAACCGTGTAGCCGAGGCTTTTCAACGCGGTGTAGGCAAAATGGAGGGTGCGATCGCTCAGGCCGAGCTTTTCCTGTAGTACTGAGACTGGTCGACTTTCGCCCGTGCGAGCTAGATACTTGGCGATGCCCAGCAGTTGTTGCCACTGCGGCTCGAGCGAGAGCGGTGACGGGGGTGGATAGGCCAGCGTCAGCGAATCACTAGAAGCGCGATAGGGTGAAAAATCAGCCCAATCCGTCGGGCAGTCGACCATGGCGGGTGGGGGCACAGCATCGATAGCGGGCTCACGCTGGTCGATCAGCCACCGGGTTTTGGCAGCCACGTCGGTGGCTGTGGGCACCGTTGTGGGACACACATCAACCAAGCGGGCTTCATAGCGCTTTTTGTAAGTGTTGACATCTAACTCAATCACTAGGTCATAGCGCCCTGCAGGCAAATCAGTGCGACGATGGCCCCACCAATGGCCGGGAAACCCCTGCTCCGTAGCCGGATCAACGATATCAAAACTGAGTTTATGATAGCGCTGCTTGCCGCCGCGACGATCTTTCAGGGTTTCTTCCCAGAGATTCGTAATCTGCACATCACGCAACCACAAACGGGGCACCGGGTTACCCATGCCGTAGGGTTCCAGCCGTTTAAGGGCTCGAAATAACGCTCGGCCCAAGTCGGCAACGGTGACGATGCAGTCTACCTCTAGAGGGGGCAGTTGAGTTAGGTCAGCGGTGGGTAAATACGCGCGCACGGCCCGGTTTAACCCAGCAGCTAACAACGGCAAATTTTCGACGGGCAGGGTCATACCAGCCGCAAAGGGATGTCCCCCAAAACTGGTGAGTAAATGGGATTGCGCTTGCACCAATTCATACAGGTCAATTTGATGGACGGATCGGGCTGACCCTCTGGCCATCAAGGGGGTGCCGGGAGTCGCGGTGGTCTCAGTTTGAAAGAGAATAGTGGGGCGATTGTATTCCTGAGCAATTTGACTAGCCACCAACCCCAACACACCGGGTGACCACTGGGGATCGCTCAGCAAAATTACCTGAGTTGTTGCGAGGTCTAGCGTGGCTAATTGAGCAGTGGCCTGACGTAAGACGTTGGCTTGGAGGTCTTTGCGACGGGTGTTGGCCAGTTCAGCTTCGAGGGCTAAGGCGGCGGCGCGATCGCGATCGCGGCTGGTTAATAGCTCGACGCCAAAGCTGGCATCGCCGTGAATGCGGCTTACAGCGTTGATCCGAGGGCCGATGCCAAAAGCCACGTCCGAGGGCCGATCGCCCGTGCGCTTACACAAGTCCAGTAATTTTGTCACCCCAGGACGAACCCCCGTTTTGGCTTGCGCTTCTAGCACTTGCAAACCCCGTTGAGTAAGGTAACGACAGTCGCCTCGCAGCGCCACTAGATCAGCAATCAGGCCGATCGCCACCAAATCTAGCAAGGTTTCCAATGACTGCTGCGGCACCTTGGGCGAGTGCTCATAGAGCGCTTCTACAAGTTTGTACGCTACTGCCACCCCAGATAAATCTCTCAAGGGGTGACCTGGCGACAACTGTCGCGGATTAATCAGTGCCACCACTGGCGGGCGCGTCTCCGCCAGGGTGTGATGATCGGTCACAATCACGTCGATGCCCAAAGTCTTGGCATGGGCCAACTCAGTAGCCGCTGTGCTGCCGGTATCACAGGTAACGATCAGTGTGCAGCCCCAGTTTGCTAGCTGATCTAGCCCGCTAATAGAGAGCCCGTGGGACTCAGTAAACCGATTGGGAATGTAGTAACGCAGATGAGCAGACTGCGAAAAAAACTGCCCTAGCCCTTCCCAAAGAACCGCTGTTGCCGTCAGCCCATCCGCGTCAAAGTCCCCCCAAATGGCAACTTTTTCAGCCTGCTCACACGCTTGGATGAGCCGCGCGATCGCCCATTCCATCTCTTCCCCAAACGCCAATGGAGAGGTCGGCTGATAGGCCTCTGTCTGCAAATAACCGCGAATATCTGCTAGGTTTCGCCAGCCACGCTGCCAGAGTAACTGCCCAACCAGTTCAATAAACGGAGTTTGCCAACCGACACTAGCTGCCCAGTGAGCTAGCTGCTGTTGCCATTCAGCAGGCGGCTTTTCGCGCTCTAACAGACACCATTGAAAGCGAGGATACGTCATCTCAACTGTTACGTCTTTGCCAGTTAACGGGCGGGTCACTGAAGGAAATTAGGGTGGCGATCGCCACCCAGAGGATGTTGGGGCCTAAATTACCGTGAAGAAATAGCGGATTTGCCCAGTTTATGCCACGCAATTGGACGACGCCCTTTAGACTGTAAGAAGTTGTCTATAGCTACCAAGAGGTCAGTTCCCATCCCTTGTTAAAAACTCTCTGGTAGCTGACTCAGTAATTTGGCGATCGCTGCCACCCTGGCGACAGTTAAACACCTGAGCATCTACCGACAAAACCCGTTTGAATGTCACGATTAAGGAGTACTGGTACATGCTTCACCGCAAGATTTATCAACTTTGCTGTGAGGGAAAGGAAGTCTGGATTTTCTTACGGGATCAGCAGCGTTGGCTCGAACGCGCTACGATTCTTGACATCGAAGGTGACCTCGTGACGGTTCGTTACGAAACCGATGAAGAAGATGAAATCTGCTCATGGGAAGAGCTCATTCGTCTAGAAAGTATTGGGTCTGTCATGCAACGGTTGGCAGCTGTCCCACGTGGCGAATTTGATTTCCCAGTAGCCGAAGATTGTCCCGATAATGAACAGCTTTCTGACCCGCCGCGCCGTGAGTCAAATCCTGATTAATCCAGAATCGATTCATCTAGTGTGCGATGGCAGAAGTTGCTCTACCGTTTCAACTTTGCGCTTCCTTTGCGCGCTGCGCCGCTGCCCTAGAGAACGGTATGCAAATTTGCGCCGCACGGTCCTAGCCTCATGGCTCAGCTAGGAGACACGAGCTATACCTATCACGATGCTAGTCAATAGATGCTAGTCAATAGTTGAGAATGGCGGGGGGCGATCGCCTGCGGTGGCGTCTTAACCTTTCCTAATGCCGCTATACCAAGACGCTTAAGCCTGATTCCTCGCCGAAGCTTGGACGACCAAGACCAACTTTGGACGCGAGTCTCTATTTGTTCGTCTGCAAAGAATAGGACTTACGCAACAGCCCCCGGCATTCCCAGATTTGGGAATGCCGGGGGCAAAATTCAAGTCAGCCGAGTTTTAGAAAACCAGTATTAATCCCTTTTCTAGTAAAGTTTTCAACTGCTGAACCGCTCAACAGGCGATCGCCGTAAGCGCGTCAACTCCTTTCTGTTAGACACCACCCGAATCCTTGGCAGGCTCGCAACTGAAGTTCAAAGCCTGATCAGTGGGTGGGTTGAGAGTGCTCATTATGATATGCGTTTGCCCCGGAGGGTGGCGGGTGGACTTGCTGGCCGCATCAGTGATTGCTGACTAATGCCCCGAATAATCAAATCGTTACCCTGCCAGCGAATTTGCACAATCCCAGTGTCAGCTAAGCGGTTCCAGCGAGGGTCATCTCTAATCTCTGGTGGCAGGTTTACAAAGATGGTGTCTTTAGTGTCAGCCACTTCCCCTTCAAACACCGTGTCGGGGGCCGCAGGCTGCAAAAAAGTCTCGCCAATGGGTAATTCGACCGTTTGCTGAGTTGAGGGCAGGTGCAGTTTGTAACGACTCTGCAAGTCTTCGAGACTGGCTAAATCAGCTAAGAAATTTGGTGAGCCGTGAACAAAGAGAACGTGATGAGGACGCAGATTATGAATGAGTTGAGTCGTCCCCGAACCGTCACTATGGGCACTCAGCAAATAGGTTTCGAGATGGGCTTGGCCCTGTTCAAACTCGGTGCTCAGGTGCTCTAGCCATGCCAATGTTGGTTGGTAATGTGCTCCATCTTGCTCAAGCCCCGCATTGACGACACTGTTGGCCAAATCATCCGGTAGGAAAATGCGCCAGGGCAGTTGCCCCCAGCTGGCCAGGGCACTCATATCGGCGTTTTGATAGCCAATGACGATCGCGGGATGTCCAGGATCTTCCGGCAAGTCACGGGGTAAGCGCTGGATTCGAGGCAAAATGCGATCGTCCCAAAATAGCGGTTGGTGTCGGGCAAAGTTCTGAACGTTGCTCGGCAAGTGGGGGAGCAGCTTTAAATAGATATCGCAGGCGTCAGCCACCCAGCTATCAACCCATACCGTCACGTCACGCCCCGTGAAATGATGGTGACTCCGCAACAACATCAGCAGCTCTTGCCCCAGGCCGATCAAGGGAACCGGTAGCAAGACATTCTGACCGGCTGCCAGCACTTGATTCAGTTGGTCGGCTAAACGATTTTCTTGTTGGCGACGGTGGGGATGACGGGCGGTTCCTTGAGTGCCTTCAACAATTAAGGCATCGGGCTTGAGGCCTCGCAACTCGTCTAGGGGTAAGCCTTCAGCCAGACGTGAGTTAGATAGGAAAAAATCTCCTGTGTAAAAAACGCTGTAATTTTGCTCAGCAGTAGTGTACGTAATGAGCACACAAGCGGCCCCCGGCAAATGGCCAGCCGGCCACAACTTCGCCGTCAGCCCTGGAGCCAGTTCGACCGAATGACGCCAAGGTATACGCTGACAAAATTCGGCTCCATTAGGCAAAGAGACCTCGGGCCAGTTGAGCGGCAGGAGGTCAGCGGTAGCTTCACTACAGTAGATGGGCAAATCCGGCCAGAGTCGATGCAGGTCTAATAGCGATCGCCCATGATCAGGAGCAGCGTGGGTACAGAAAACAAAATCAACTGGGGCAGATGCCTGGCAATCCAAAAATTCCAGGGTAGTCAGCCCGCAGTCCAACAGAATGCGATAAGGGCCAATCTGCAATTGCAGAGAAATACCCTCATCAGCATGGCCGACGCCATAGGGTAGACAAGATAAAACGCTCACCGGCTTCCTATCTGAGCTAATTAGATAGATAACGACAACGGCAAAGCCTCAACCGAACATGACATAACAAGAGCCTCGACAGCTAGCGTAGCGTGACGACTGCCTAAAACCGGGTTAATTAAATGAGGCTTTACGATACTCACGTTAGTGAGCAGAGCCATTGCCGTGATAGTTGTCGGTGTCGTAAAAGCCGTTGCGGGTGCCAAAAAACAGTGTTGCTACGACAAAGATGCCTGTGAGCACTAACAGAATCGCTTTGATATCCATAGGTTATAGAAGGTCAAAAATTATTGGGGTTTGAGTTTACTGAGCGGAGATCTGAAGCAAAATGCAGCTAGTTGGCTACATCTAAAATAGAGCTAATTTATTTTGAATAAATCCTACCAACCAACCTCGATGAATTTACTATCCTTAATACGGGCTTTGGAAAGTGTCGAGTGTTCCACATGTCGCCCCACTGCTCAACATGGCTAAGGCTGTCAAAAGTCACTGCGGAAGAACAGGTGGCAATCCTTGACGCTATGTCGGTCTCATGGAAATTTACCAGGGGCGATCGCCCCTGGTAGCGCTTGTGCGCCATCAATCATGTCGATAGACAGCTCCAGTGGTTGAATGGCCCCTTCAGAAGAAGGGTAGGACTACTCTGAGGTTGAACTATCTCTCGACCTGGGCAATGCCAGTGCCCTAGGTTGAGGCCAAACCTGGCCCAGGTAGAGCTTCACTTGAGCCAGTTGAGAGACATCAGTTTAATCTGTAACCTTTAGACCATTACGTGACTTTGCCGACCTCGGATTATGACATTACAGCCATCAGAGCAAACGACCCAAGCAGAGGCGTTTTTTGCCGCCGGTCAATTAGCGTTTGAACGAGGCAACTACAAAGATGCAGTGGTGGCCTTTGAAGAGGGCACTGGCCTGGTCGGTGGGGCAACTTTGCTGGGAGGCCGCATTCAGCTCTGGTTGATGAATGCTTATTCCGCGGCGGGACGGCTGCCCGAGGCGATCGCTCTCGGAGAAAAACTCGGCCAACATCCAGACTTTGAGGTTCGCAAGCAAAGCAAGCGCGTGCTCGAAATCTTACAGGCTCCGCAGCTTAGCCGGCGCACCGATTGGCTGACCCCGATTCCTGATTTGAGTGAGTTGGAAGAAAATAGCGACACCGACTTTACGCTACGTAAGTACGATTCCCCTGCTAAACCCCAGCGCTCAGCAGCACCCGCCCCCCCTCCCGAAGACCTGAGCCAAATCAATACTCGAGAGAATGGCTTTTTATGGGTTGCGATCGCGGCTATCCTCTTGGCACTGAGCAGCCTATGGTGGTTCGCCTAAGCGTTCGGCAAGTCAATAACGGACTCGTTTGTGACTGTGGCAGCGTAGCCGGGTGAATGAGTCAGAAGAGATGGGGTTTGCGCTACTCCCCAATCAGAATTGCCTCTGCCAACCAAACTTTGCTCGCCCCGACCCACTGACCAACCTGATACCTCGCACCCTCACCCCCATTCACTCGCCAGTTCTCTGTAAAATCGCTTGTCGCTCTGCCACCTGCTTGAGACGCTGCAGTTGAGCCACCATATCGCGCTTGGTCCATTTAGCGGCAAAAGTCTGGAAGCCAAATGCCACCAGCGGGTTAGGAATCACAAACTCAAACCGGTTGAGTAGTTGGGTGCCGCCTGCGTTCGGTTGGCATTCCCAGCGATCGCGACCCGCAAAAAAACCTTGAAATTGCCACACGATTAGTCCCGGAGCGCGTTCGACTACAGTGCTCATCAGCGTAGGCTGCACAATCGGCACCCGCATGATAAATCGACTCTGCCCCCCAAAACTGGTTTCCCAAGTGTCGCCTAACGGCTCACAACGGAGTGCCGGATTTAACCACTGATGCATGAGTACCCGATCAGTAATGCAGTGTTCTACCACCGTGGCACTCGTCGCAATTTGAATCGATTGTTCAAAAACTTGAGCAGACTTTGCCATGGTTATCCCACAATGCCAATTAAGTTAAGCATATCTGGCCTCATCGGAGGTTGACTCAAGGCCGAGTCCACACATTGAGACCTTCTTTCCCGATATCTGTCTAGGCTGATGGGCCGGGGTCAGGGATCGGCTTGAAAATCTTGAAAATAAAGTACCCGGACAAGACTGTGGCAGAGGGGATGGATAGCAGGGTCGGTGGGATGTTATTTAAGCGCCACTCCCTAACCAATGAGCTTAGTCCCCTTAGCATGGTAGTTTCTGATAAATTCCTAACGGTTAACAAGCGGACCGTAGAGGGTACCGACAGCAATGTTCAATTCTTCATTATAAAAAAAATTGCTCTTGACTTGTGTTTGGAGTGATTTCACGCAAATATAGCTGCATGAGCGAACTCGATGGAATCTGGGTCGAGCAAATTGTGCGTTGCCGCCCAAAACGAAGCGAATTAGCCCCAAAATCGTATCTCAGGAACCATGACAGTCAGCCTCAATTTATCACCTGTACCCCTTGGGATATCTTCCCCCCTGGAGATACCCACAGCTATAGCCCAAGTGGATATGGCTCCTTTAGAAAGTTTTGTTAGCGAAATGAGCTCTACGCTCGGCGCTTTTTTGCCCAGCCTAATTTGGGCGATCGTGATTTTAATCGCCGGTTGGATTGTGGCCACCGTCGCGGCATCCATTATTAAAGGTATTTTGCAACGAACGACTCTGGACGACCGCCTCACCAATATGGTGATGGGCCAAGATCCTGATCGTGATGTCCCGATTGAGGCCTGGATCGCGACCGCAGTCTACTGGATCATTTTGACCTTTACTCTGGTCGCCTTCCTCAATGCGTTGCAACTAGAGGTCGTCTCAGAGCCGTTGAATGACTTCCTGCAGCAAATTTTCCAATACCTGCCGCGGCTCGGTGGTGCAGCCTTATTGTTAGCAGTTGCTTGGGCGACTGCCACCATTGTCAAAGTCCTGGTCACTCAGGGACTCTCACGATTCAATTTGGACGATCGCCTCTCGCAAGAGATGGGTGAAGACGGCAGTCCCATCGTGGTTAACGAGTCTATCGGCAGCATCCTTTACTGGTTCATTTTCCTGCTGTTTGTCCCGCTCATTCTCAGTGCGCTGAACTTACCAGGCCTGTTAGCCCCCGTCGAAGAGCTGATTAACAACTTCCTGCAGGCGATTCCTCGAATTCTGACCGCTGGCGTGATTCTAGCCGTGGGTTGGTTCATTGCTCGCATTGTCCGCAAGATTGTGACTAACCTATTGCAAGCGACCCAAGCCGATCAGATTGGGGCTCGCTTTGGTCTATCAGGGGCAGCGCCTCCAACCACGGCGACGCCGGGAACTCCCCCACCGCCACCTTCGACAATGGGCACTACAGAGGGCGGTCTGTCACTGTCGCAGCTTGCTGGCACCGTCGTGTTTGTGCTGATTTTGATCCCAGCCGTGGTCGCGGCTCTGAACGAGTTAGACATTGAGGCGATTTCCGGCCCGGCGATCTCGATGCTGGAGTTAGTGCTGGATTCGATTCCTCGCGTGATTATGGCGGGGGTTGTTTTAACCGTGGCTTATATCGTTGGTCAGTTTGTCTCTGACTTAGTGACTGGCTTGCTGCGTAGCGCCGGTTTTGACAACATTCTCAGCATTTTAGGGCTACCCGAACTTAATACCCCCCCGTCTCGCGTCGATAATATTGACGCCGAGGGGCAGCCTGCTACCCGTGTTCAAACGGCGAGTACTTCTCCTTCTGAAGTTTTGGGTCTAATCGCGCTAGTGGCGATTGTTCTCTTTGGGGCCATTACGGCCACTGAGATTCTCGGCTTTGCCACTCTGTCTAACATTGTGCGGGCCATTCTCCGCATTGCGGCTCAGGTGCTGAGTGGGGTGGTTGTGTTTGCGGTCGGTCTTTACTTTGCTAACTTGGCTTTTCGTCTCATTCGCAATATGGGCGGGGCGCAAGCCAACATCTTGGCCCAGTCAGCTCGGATTGCGCTGATTGCGCTGGTGACGGCCATGGGGCTGCAGCAAATGGGCGTAGCGACTGATATCGTGAATCTGGCCTTTGGTCTGTTACTCGGGGCAGTCGCGGTGGCGATCGCGATCGCCTTTGGTCTGGGTGGCCGTGATATTGCCTCTGAGCAAATTCGTGAATGGTTAAACGTGTTTAAGCAACGTTAAGGCCACCTGCCAATCGTTGAGTTTGCCCAATGCACCTCTGTTGGTATGCCAGCGGGGGTGCATTGGGTAAATGGGGCCGCTATAGTAGCTAACACCGCTCATTCGCAATGGTAGATTTGCCTGGCCGATGGATAGTAACGATATTGCCCGGTATATTGAACAGACTGACAGCCTTTCCAAGCCCTGGATGTTGATCCAATGGCGGCTACAAAAGCTGAAAGAACGCCAAGCTGAGATGGCTCCCGAGGCCTATCTACAAGAACTCTCAGAACTGCATCAAGCGGTGATGGATTTGGGCGAGTGGTGGGTCGGACAAGAAGACGAGGTATTTTGAAAAACTGTTGCTTGACCCCACAAGATTGACGGCTTTTCAGACTGCCCCCAGCGGTCACGAGCTGCGCTTGTTTGACCGTGAACTCAGTTGGATCGCCTTTAATCGCCGCCTCACCTATGAAGTTGCTGGTTCGCACCAACCAGCCCTGATGCGGGCGCTTAAACTGGCGCAAGCAGCGGCTGCGCTGGATGAATACTTTATGGTGCGAATGCCTCTGTTGACCGGCCATGTCGCCGGTAAGGAGGCGATTGCCCTGCGCGGCGATCGCCTCAGTCACCTACAGTCTTACCTGCGGACCTTGATGGACCGTCAGCAAGCTCACTGGGCGGGCAACCTGCAACCCTACTTGGCCGAGCAGGGCATTCATTTATTAGCCTGTGACCGGTTGACTGACCCTCAAAGGCAACACTGTCTGGCCCGCTTTGAAGACGAAGTCATGCCGGTGTTGACGACCTGGGTTACCCAACCCGATGCGGCGACTCCAGACTTTTCGAATCTCAGCCTGAATCTGGTGATCTGGCTAGAACGACAAGGGAAGAAAAAACTGGCCTGGGTGAAATTACCGCGAGTATTGTCTCGGTTCATCACGTTTCGCAGCGCTCCGCAAGCTCAAGATTGGCTCGCCGTGCCCTTAGAGCAGGTCATTGCCAAACATTTATCTAGCTTCTTTCCTGAGGATGTGATTCAGGGCTGTTATCCGTTTCGGGTTACCCGGAGCGCCGATCTAGGCGTGCTAGAGTTGGAAACTGCCAATCTGATGGCGCTGATTCAGGAAGGCTTGCAACAGCGCCGGCAGCAAGGGCAGCCGGTGCGGCTCGAAGTTGACGTCACGATGCCTCACTGGCTGCGATCGCATCTGACTCGTCAACTTACCCGAAGACCCATTGCCCTCTATGCCCTGAGAGGGTGGCTGGGGCTCAGTGACCTCAAAGAGTTGACCCGGCTACCGCGTCCTGATCTGTTACCGCCACCGTGGCATCCTGGTTTGCCCGCTGCCTTGCGGCCGCAAATAGCCCCCTCAATGTTGTCGTTTGTGGCGCTGTCCTCCGTCCCGACGGAGAACCTGTTTAACGAAATTGCTCGACAAGAAATCTTGCTGCATTTTCCTTATCATTCTTTTGCCGACACGGTAGAAAGATTTGTATCGCAGGCCGCGATCGATGATCGCGTGCTCACGATTAAGATGACCCTCTACCGCACCGCCGTCGACGCCCCCATCGTCCGATCGCTAATGGCAGCAGCCAAAGCGGGGAAAGAGGTGGTTGTCTTGGTAGAGTTGACGGCCCCCCTCGATGAAGCCATTAACATTCATTGGGCCAAGCGTTTAGAACAAGCCGGGGCGCACGTGGTTTACGGCGTAGTGGGCTTTCGCACCCACACTAACCTCGTCTTAGTGGTGCGGCGCGAGGCTGAGCGGATTCAGCAGTATGCCTATCTGGGCACTGGAGATTATTTACCCGATCGCCCCCAACCCTACGAGGATTTGGGACTCCTCACGAGTCGAACGGGGATCGCAACTGACCTCAGTCACCTGTTTAACTTTTTAACCGGGTGTTCTCACCACATCGATTACCAGACCCTGATGGTGGCGCCAGGGCAACTTAAGCGCCAGTTGCAGGAACTGATTCAGCGAGAAGCTGACCACGCGCAGCAGGGCCGCCCCGCCCGCTTAATCGTTAAACTCAATCTGTTGGCTGATCCTGACATTATTGAAGCGCTCTACCAGGCGTCCCAAGCCGGGGTCGATATTGACTTGATAGTGCGGAGTATTTGTCGCCTGCGGCCCGGCATCTCAGGGCTGAGCGATCGCATCCGCGTCTATAGCCTGCTTGGACAATATGTTGAACATAGCCGCATTTTGTATTGTCAAAACGACGACACCCCAGAAGCCTGGATGGGGACTGCCGATTGGACGTCACGGGGCCTTAATGAGCGCATTGAAGTCATGGTGCCCCTACTAACGCCCGCCCTAGTGACCGATGTGTACACATTACTGCAAACGCTACTGGCAGATACCCAAAACAGTTGGCAATTGCACCCTACTGGCCAATATACGCCGCGCTCCCCCTCACCCGGGATGGCGGCCCAGTCGGCGCAAGCGATATTTCAAGCGCGAGTCCAAGCGGGCAGAACATCTCAGACCAACGCTAGACCTCATTCCTAACTATTCGCAGTGACTACAGCAGCGTTACGCCTAGCTCTATGCCTTAACGGTAGCTTTGGTCAAAGAACTTGTTACGATACCTCACAAGCTCACTAAAAACATTCATGGTTAAACGAGATCGCTTAGTTGCCTGCCGGGAAAACCCTCATCATGACCTCATCTAATAACAGTTGGAACCCCCTGAGGTTAGTTGATACTCTGACCTTCTTTGGAGAAGTCCCCTTCGTCGGAAACATTCGCTGGTTACAACACATGTTTGGTGCCACCGCTAATCCTCAAGCCCCCGAATCGACAGCCATGCGTCCTCACAAAGAGGTGGTGTTGCTGGCCGGCGCAGGACCTGAGGCTGACGCGCTGATGGCTTTGCTCCATCAGCAAAATCGGGCCGTGCGATCGCAACTCCTACCCAGCGATTCGCCCTTACCGGAGGCCGACTCTAACCGCATTGTGAATGCGCAAGCTGTGATCTGGCAGGGCGTCCCCCATGACGAAGACTGTTTTGCCGCGCAACTGGCCGATCTGCAAGCCCTCCCTGTGAGCGAAGATTATCCCCTATTTGATTTTCGCAGTAGCGATACAGAGGGACTGCGGGAAATTTGGGGCGCGGTTGATGATGTGGTCATGGGCGGCGTTAGTGCCAGCGGGATGAGCTTACTCTCTGGCTTTGCCCGCTTTTCAGGAACTGTCTCAACCGCGAACTCTGGGGGCTTTGCCAGCGTTCGGACCCGCAATTTTGAGCCCCCGTTTAATCTGCAAGGCTGGCAAGGGGTGCGGCTGGTGCTGCGAGGTGATGGCCAACGTTATAAGGTGATTTTGCGCAATAGCAATAGCTGGGACAGCCGCGCCTACTGTTATTCAGTCGATACTGAGCCTGATCAGTGGCGGGTAGTGGATATTCCGTTTGCGGCCTTTGTCGCCACCTTCCGCGCCAAAACTCAGCCCACGGCCCCTCAGCTTGACCCGACATCAATTTGTTCCTTTCAGCTTATGCTGAGCAAATTTGAGTACGACGGTGACCAAAATCCCCATTTCCATCCCGGTTCTTTTGCGCTTGATGTGCGATCGCTCAGCGGCTATCGAGCTGTGGCCTCACCGACCCTAGTGGCGATCGCCGACTCACCTGAGCAAGCGGCTAACTATACCAACCTGCTGTCCGCGAGTGGTATTGCCTATCAGATCATCACTCAGGGCGAAGCCGATTTTGCTATCAAGTTAGCGGCGGCGATGCCCAGCTAACGCTTCACCATTGTGCCGGTAGCGGCGAGCTCAGAGGAAGGCGTTGCGACAGCAGTCTGGTAGTGGGCAGCGGCATCTAGGGTCTATTGTTTAGAAACTTGCAGCTCAGCCAGATGAACAGCATCACCAGAGAGCTGAATATGTCGCTGGTTAGCATGGAGATGGCGCAAAATTTGGTACAGCGTTTCAATGTCTTTTTCCGCCCCAATCTGGCTGGCGAGTGCCGCGATGGTGTAAGGCTGATCCGACTTTTGGACCGCCGCGATCGCCCTGGATTGCAAGTCCAAAATTACCGCTGCCGCTTTTTTGCCCGCCTCGACACCGGGTTGGTGATAAGCATTGATGTTTACCAGCGAGGCGTACAGGCCGACAGCCCTTTCATACAGGGCAATCAGGGCACCCACAATTTCTGGCGTCACGCTAGGCACCGTAATGGTGATGGAATCGCGCTGATTCTCATAGAGGGCTTGCCGAGTGCCGAGCAAAAAACCATTCAAAAAATCGCCTGCCGTTGCGTTTTGATCAATCACAATCGAGTCACCTTGCCGATCTTCCAGCACCTCAATAAAGGTCACGAAGAAGTTATTGACCCCTTCTCGCAGTTGTTGCACGTAGGCATGTTGATCAGTCGAGCCTTTGTTGCCGTAAACAGCAATGCCCTGATTCACTAAGTTGCCATCCAGATCGCGCTCTTTGCCCAACGATTCCATCACGAGTTGCTGCAAATAGCGACTAAACAAGGCCAGGCTATCTTTATATGGCAAGAGCACCATGTCTTTGAGGCCCTGCCCTTCGCCCACGCAATACCAGCTCAGCGCGAGCATTGCGGCTGGATTTTGACGTAAGTCGGCCACCCGAGTAGCCGCATCCAACACTTTGGCCCCCTGCAAAATCGCCATAATGTCGATGCCCTCCAGGGCCGCCGGGAGGAGCCCCACCGCCGACAGTTCAGAGGTGCGACCGCCGACCCAGCCATGCATCGGAAACGTGCCCAGCCACCCTTGTTGAGTGGCCACTTTTTCGAGGTTGCTGTGGATGCCGGTGACCGCCACTGCCTGCTTTGCAAACTGCCGATGCATTTGCTCAAAGCGATTTTGCACCTCCACCATGGCATTGCGGGTTTCGGGGGTACCGCCAGACTTAGAGGTGACGATGACTAAGGTGCTGGCCAGGCGATCGCCTAACCGATTGAGAATGCGATCGATCCCCGCCGGGTCGGTATTGTCGATGAAATGGGCGGTAAGCGGCGGGGCATCAGCCGTCAGGGCCTGGGAAACGAATTGGGGGCCCAACGCCGAGCCGCCAATCCCAATGCAAAGTAAATCGGTAAATTTTTCTTGCCCAGGGGGACATAGCGCCCCGCTATGCACCTGTTGCGTAAAGGTTTTAATGTCTTGAATGGTGGAGAGGATGTCTTGCTTCAGTGCTGCCGAAGGAGCTCGCTCCGGATCGCGCAGCCAGTAATGACCCACCATGCGGTGCTCATCTGGGTTGGCGATCGCCCCTTGTTCTAACGCCGCCATCTGATCAAAGGCGATGGCAAACTTAGGCTGCATTTGTTCAACAAACGCGTCATCAAACCGAATGCGGCTGATATCCAAGTAGAGTCCGAGATCTGGGTGCCGATATAGCCAATCTTGATAGCGCTGCCAAAGTGCAAGTTCATCCATATCAGTCTTCCTGTGCAACACAGTGAATGTATGAGGTTCACTGCAGATAAGTTTAGGGAAACACGGTCTCACGAATCGGTAATTTACCAGCAGTTTTATTGAAAGTTGTTGTTTCGGCCCGCCTCAATGCGGGCGGCGATCGCTCAGGTATTGGGCGCGCAGCGGTCATGACGCCACGACTCAAATTTGGGGCGCGCAAGATCATTCCAGATGCCACGATTTCGAGGTGCCAGGCCACGCGATGCCTCCCTGCCATGCCTCCAGGACTGACGCCATACATCCGCATTTGGGCCTCTGCATTCCAAGGGCAGAGAAAATCGGCGGCAACATCCTCCAGATAGGTTGGATTTAAGGAACAGGACTTACGCAGTTGAATCCGATTTTGGCTCCTAGATCCCCAAATGTGGGGAAATCGGATTCAACATCCCCCAGAGTTGCTATCCCTTACACAAAAGTCGTCCTATCGCTGGCATCGCAATCGTTTCACGACCAGTTTGGAACGCTCGATAACTGCGTCAATTGACTCGAACCGCCCCAAAAGCTTACCCAAGTTCCCACAAATCACTTGATCTGCGAGGTCCAGGACGGCAGTTCGTCCTGGTCGTAGGCCGCAGGACGCGCGAAGCCGGGGGTCTGGGGGCAAAACGAAATTTCCCCCAGTCGCCACGACTCGACGAAGCCCGCATTGTCGCCTTGCCACCCCTTGCAAGCGATTACTAGAAGCTCTGCTTTACAATGCTTTCCCAGACTTATGCCTAACGGATAGAGCGTTGGGGGACCGAGGGGGCTTTTGCGTAAGTCCTAAAGGAGTCTTTGCAGCAGTCCCATACGCTTGAGTCCAATCGGACTTCATCAATCTTGTGCATAGGCTAATCTTTAACTGGTATAAAGACTTCCGGGCTTTGACGACAACCTTTTTACTATGAAGCAGAGAGGCTAGCTGCCGCGTGCTGAGATCACCGTTGAGGCGGCGCTGTAGGTATGTGTAGTCAGTAGTGCTCTCCTGATTGCTGTCTTCATAGGAGACCCGCATGGTTGAAAGCTATCAACCGTCTTCAGAGCATACGCTCGACCGTGACTGCACGACGCTGTCGCGTCACGTGCTGCAACAGTTACAAAGTTTTGGGCCAGAAGCTCAAGACCTCAGCGCCTTGATGAATCGGATTGCGCTGGCTGGCAAACTGATTGCACGCCACTTATCCCGTGCGGGGCTAGTCGCAGACACCCTAGGCTTCACCGGCAAAACCAATGTCCAAGGCGAAGACGTCAAGAAGATGGACGTCTTTGCCAACGACGTGTTTATCTCGGTATTCAAGCAGAGCGGTTTGGTTTGTCGGCTGGCCTCCGAAGAGATGGAAAAGCCATACTACATTCCGGAAAACTGTCCGATTGGCCGCTATACCTTGCTTTACGATCCGATTGATGGCTCTTCTAATGTGGACATCAATTTGAATGTCGGCTCGATCTTTGCCATTCGTCGGCAAACGAGTGATGATCTCGACCACTCAGCATCGGATCTCTTGACTCATGGCCGCGATCAGCTCGCCGCTGGCTACATTCTCTATGGTCCTACCACGGTGCTGGTGTATTCCATTGGTAACGGGGTCCATTCCTTTACCTTAGACCCCAGTCTGGGTGAGTTTATTCTCACGGCTGAGAACATTCAAGTGCCTCAGCACGGCCCCACCTACAGCGTGAATGAGGGCAACTTTTGGCAGTGGGAAGAATCGATCCGTGACTTTACCCGTTATGTGCACCGTCATGAGGGCTATTCTTCACGCTATAGCGGCGCATTGGTGGGCGATTTTCACCGCATTTTGATGCAGGGCGGAGTCTTTCTCTATCCCGGCACGGTGAAAAAGCCTCAAGGTAAGTTGCGTTTGCTCTATGAGACGGCACCCCTCGCTTTTTTGATCGAGCAGGCCGGTGGACGCGCCAGCACGGGTACTGAGCGGCTATTAGATGTGATCCCTACCGAACTGCATCAGCGCACTCCTCTCGTGATCGGTAGTACCGAAGATGTGCAGTTAGTCGAGTCGTTTATTCAAGAGCGCTTACGCGAGCAAGCCGCGATCGCCACTTCTGCTACCCCTTGAGTCCTGACGTTAGCCGGTTCAGTCAGCCGATGAGCCTGAGCCACAGATCCCAGTTCAGTTCGATTAGCCCTTGTTCATTTAGCCCCAAATTAACGTCCTATGGTTAGTCTGCTCGAAAATCCCCTGCGCGTTGGTTTACAGCAAGACCGCATTCCGGATCCGCAAATCTTGATTATCTTCGGTGCCTCGGGTGACCTGACCCAACGGAAGCTGGTACCGGCACTCTACCAAATGAAGCTGGATCGTCGTCTGCCCCCCGAACTCACCATTGTGGGGGTGGCCCGACGAGAATGGAGCCACGACTTTTTTCGCGAGCACCTGCGAGAAGGCGTCGAAGAATTTGGCGGTGGCCTCGGCAACGAAGCCATCTGGAAGAGCTTTGCCGAAGGCTTGTTCTACTGTCCGGCCAATATTGATAAACCCGAAAGCTATCAACGGCTAAAAGCCTTTTTGTCAGAACTGGATGAACGGCGAGGAACTCGCGGCAATCGCGTGTTCTACCTGTCTGTAGCACCCCGATTTTTTGGCGAAGCGGCCAAGCAGTTAGGCGCCGCGGGCATGCTCAGTGATCCGACCAAGCAGCGCTTAGTCATCGAAAAGCCCTTTGGCAAAGATATTGGCTCAGCCCGCGTCCTCAACCGCGTCGTCCAAGACGTTTGCAAAGAAGAACAGGTCTATCGCATTGATCACTACCTGGGCAAAGAAACCGTGCAAAACCTGATGGTTTTCCGGTTTGCTAACGCGATTTTTGAACCCCTTTGGAATCGTCAGTTTGTCGATCATGTGCAAATCACCGTAGCTGAAACGGTTGGCCTAGAGGGGCGGGCGGGCTATTACGAAACCTCTGGAGCGCTGCGAGACATGGTGCAAAACCACTTGATGCAGCTCTTTTGCTTAACCGCGATGGAAGCGCCCAACTCGTTAGATGCCGATAGCATTCGTAGTGAAAAGGTGAAGGTGCTACAAGCCACCCACCTCGCTGATTTAGATGACCTCTCCAAATGTGCCGTGCGCGGGCAGTACGCTCCAGGTTGGATGAAAGGCGTACAAGTGCCCGGCTACCGCTCAGAAGAAGGCGCAAGCGAAGCCTCCACCACCCCCACCTATGCTGCACTAAAGCTGATGATTGACAATTGGCGTTGGAAAGGGGTGCCCTTTTACATGCGGACGGGTAAGCGCATGCCGAAGAAATTATCGGAGATCTCCATCCACTTTAAGGAAGTGCCTTACATGATGTTCCAGTCGGCGGCTAAACAGCTCAGCCATAACGTATTGGCATTACGCATTCAGCCAGACGAAGGCATCTCCATGCGGTTTGAAGTAAAAACGCCCGGCAATTCGTTACGCACGCGCTCAGTCGCCATGGATTTCCGCTATGATGCGGCGTTTGGTAAACCGAGTACAGAAGCCTATGGTCGCTTGTTGGTAGATTGCATGCTGGGTGATCAAACGCTGTTCACGCGTGGCGACGAAGTAGAAGCTTCGTGGCGCATGCTAACGCCTCTGTTAGAGGTGTGGGATGCACCGGCCGATCCGGATGCCATTCCGATGTACGAAGCCGGTACCTGGGGACCGGTGGAATCGGAGCTGTTGCTGAATTGTGATGGCCGTCGCTGGCGCCGACTCTAGCCGCGTCGGCAATGTCTTCCAGATACCTCTGAGACTCGGCGTTACCGACGCTCGCATCATGCCATTTGCCAGGGGCTGTGCTCCTCACTGTAAAGATTTGACCATGGAATCATCACAGCCTCTGCATCCTCACTAATGTTTTTCAGACCGTTGGCAAAATTTAATTGCCCAGGCTCGCATTTTTACGTTCAGATTTTGATTTGTTTTGACTCACGACTTAGAAGACAACTGGCTTGACTCTGTCCCTCATCACCAAAGCTGATATGACCACTACTCCGCTTGTTGCGCTGCAAAAACCGAAAGGCATTTCGATCGAGGAAATTGAAAGCGAACTCCGCAATATTTGGCGGGTTCAGAATGACGGGGCGACTGCTCCCGTCGCGACACGGGCGAGTACCTTTAGCATCGTAGTGTACGAGCCTGAAGAGTTTCAGCAACTGCTGGCAGCACTGAGATTCTATAAAGACGACATCGATGGCATGCATGGGCCCAAAACGCGAGAAGCCATTCGACAAGCACAGATCGCCTATGGTCTCAGAGTCACCGGCCGCGTGGATGAATCAACTTTGGCGCGATTGCGTCAAGAATATGTCAGTTTGTCAGAAAGTCAGAAAACGTTCACGAATCCCGACCTGCGGGGCTTTAATCTGAGTGAGGCGATCGCGGCTCAAAACCCCTGCCGGGTCATTACTCTGTGCCCGACCCTGGATGGGGATGACACAATTACCGCGCAAGTATCCGCTTACTGTCCGGTGCAAAAACGTAACGCCAGCAACCTGATCTGTTGCGAATACATTACTCTACGCGGTTCTAAAGCCGCGCTCGACCAAGTATCAGACATCGTTTCGTCGTTGATGATTGGCGATTTACCCAAATTTGTTTGGTGGAAGGCGACCCCCAACCCCGAACAAAACTTATTTGGCCAACTCTCGGAAACCAGCAACTGCTTAATTGTTGATTCCAGCTATTTCAGTGAAGTCGAGTCCGAACTGAGCAAGATTGAGGAGATTACTAAATCTGGCAAATACATTGCTGACCTCAATTGGCATCGCCTCTTTCCTTGGCAAGAACTCACGGCCGAAGCGTTTGATCCCCCAGAGCGGCGTGATGCCCTTGCTGAGATTGATCACGTGAGCATCGATCACGAACCAGGCAATGCGGCCCAGGCGCTTATGTTTCTTGGCTGGCTTGCGAGTCGCCTCGATTGGACTCCTATTCGCTACGTCGAAGAAGGCGGTGACTATGGCATTCGTAAGGTCTACTTGCAAAGCAGCTTGGGCAAACGTGAGATCGAAGCAGAATTGGCCGCTATTCCGGTAGCCGATGTGGGTGAAGTGATTGGTGATTTGATCGGTATTCGCTTGACATCCGATAATCAAAAAGCGGATTGCTGTACCATTCTGTGCTCAGAGACGACTGGCTGTATGCGCATGGAAGCTGGTGGTGGGGCTCAAGCCTGCCGAGTTGAAGAGGTCAGCGCAATCTCTGACCAACGAGCCGATTTAATTTTAGGGCAGCAACTGCAACGCTGGGGCGAAGACGTGCTGTATCAAGAAAGTCTCGCAGTGGTGGATCAGATTCTACAGCTCTGCTCATAGCTGAGGCGATCGTTGCCGAATGGCTTGGTGGCCGATGCGACTCCATCGTCAAAGACGAAAGCTAGTTGCTCTACGGCAAGCTTAACTGGCTCAGTACACCCGGTTTCTTACTGTGCAGCAACACTGGCCAGTGGAGCGGTGAGCGCAATTGAAACATAGATGATGAAAGATGACTTTCGAGTTGCCTTCTCATCAGTCAAACTCGGCATATTGAGGCGGGCTTTGGCCCTCACGGCTAGTGATTTTGGGATATTCGCCTTGGGGGGACTTCGAGCGGATTCCTTTGACTTCTATGACGTGCCACCAGTCATCCCCAAAATCAAAGGTGTAACCAAACATTTCCCCCTTTTCTAGATTGAGATCGTTAATGCAAGTCTGAGTTACGTCGCCAGCGTAGTCAAGCTCGGGGATCGACGCGAGTCCGTAACGCTGACAGTCTGGATCGTCAGGCCCATCGCCCCCAACCTGAAATTCATACAGATGCTCTTCTTCGCGCTCAAAGGCGTCAAAGATAATGTTGTGCAGGTCTTGCAAAGACTGTGCTCCTTTAATGAGAATCGTTCGGGCAATTCGAGGATTTTTACGCACAAAGCTTTCTGTGAGGGGGCCATCCACTAGATTGACTTCGAGAACGTAGAGGGCATCGCTGGCTCTTGAGAGGGACTTTTTCGGCTTGCGGGCGGCTCTAGGGGCTGAGTCAGCAGCTTCAGCGATCGCTAATAGCGGGTTATCAGTTGCATCGAGCCGCTCCGGAACGTAGGGAATGAGACCGGCGGCGGCGAGCTGTGCTTGTACCTCGGGAGGGGCAGAACGAGCATCCAGAATCATGCCGTTGACTGAGATCAACCACGCTAGCGGATTGTCGCTGAGTTGACTCGGCAGGCACCACTCTGGATCAAGCTGTCCAATATCGAGCGTATCGCGGACCTGCTTAGATTTACTCTGGCCCGTACTGCTGCTCACCCCAAACCAGGCATACAAATCACTGGCGCTTATGTGCGGGTCTTGCGACGAGTCAAACAAAAAGTTCGCCATGCCGATCGCGTGACTGATACCGCAAGCCCAACTGCGATCGCGCCCACTTTTGAGCGGTGACGGACGCTTGCGGCAGAGTGCAGCTGTGGCCTGACGAATTAAGGCCGCATATTCAGCATTCAGGTGCTGGGCCGCAAAGTTATCGGTGATCGCGGTAATGCGATCGAAGGTCTCTTGCATGGCCTTGGGCACCTTGTTTGATTTTTTGGCCTTGGCCATCATGCTCACCTCTGTTGACGATTGCTGCAATATAACTGGCACAGCATTACTAGAGCGATTTATCCCAGGGAATTGTCAGGTTTTAGGTACATATCACTTACCCGACGTAATTTCAGTCGCAGTCTGTTAGCCGGGTCATTCAGTTATCATAAATGCCTCTTAGCTAGCGTTTGGGAAACTGGAACATAGCCTGACCAAGGGCCTCACTTGAGGCTGATTGCCGCAATCATTAACAGCTTGATCCCCGAGTCTAATCGCCTTGCCAATTTCCAACTGGGTTCTGACTTGGGGTCTATAAATAGGGGCAGGCTTTGCGATATGATAAACCCGTTTAGGAAATGTTACCTATTGAGTCTTTGAGTGCACAGAGGGTAAAACGCAGTGATTAGAGTAGCAATTAATGGTTTTGGGCGGATTGGGCGGAACTTTCTGCGTTGTTGGTTGACCCGCGACGACAGTCAAATTGAAGTGGTTGCTATCAATGACACGTCTGATCCCGGTACCAATTCCCACTTATTAAAGTATGATTCGATGCTGGGCCGCTTGGATGCTGATGTCCAAGCTGGCGAAGACAGCCTGATTGTTAATGGTAAAACGATTAAATGCTGCTCTGACCGTAACCCAAACAATTTGCCTTGGAAAGCTTGGGAAATTGACCTTGTCATCGAGTCAACCGGCGTTTTTCGGAGTGCCGAAGGGGCTGGACGGCACATTGAAGCGGGTGCCAAGAAAGTGCTGATTACGGCTCCCGGTAAAGGCAGCGGCGTGGGCACTTATGTTATGGGCGTTAACGACGAAGACTATGACCCCAGCAAGTTTGATGTTGTTAGCAATGCTAGTTGCACCACCAATTGCTTAGCTCCGATTGTAAAGGCTCTACACGAGAGCTTTGGCATAGTCAAAGGGACGATGACGACCACCCACAGCTACACGGGTGACCAGCGTTTGTTAGATGCCAGCCACCGCGATCTGCGCCGGGCTCGGGCGGCAGCTTTGAATATCGTACCAACGACGACCGGGGCAG
Source organism: Cyanobacteria bacterium P01_F01_bin.56 (assembly GCA_039185935.1). Classification (GTDB taxonomy): domain Bacteria; phylum Cyanobacteriota; class Cyanobacteriia; order Phormidesmidales; family Phormidesmidaceae; genus Halomicronema. The sequence continues at coordinate 37,298 of JBCDAJ010000031.1, forward strand.
CCGAGGCTGTGGCTAAGGTTTACCCTGCGGTCTCTGGCAAACTCAACGGCATTGCTTTGCGGGTACCAACCCCCAACGTTTCGGTTGTTGACTTTGTGGCGCAGATTGAGAAGCCCGCGATCGCTCAACAGATCAATGATGCGATGAAAGAAGCCTCTAAGGGTAAGCTGAAGGGCATTTTGGGTTATAGCGAATTGCCTCTGGTTTCCATTGATTACCGTAAGACAGACGAGTCCTCCATTGTGGATTCCAGCTTGACGATTGCTCTAGGTGGCGACTTAGTGAAAATTGTGGCTTGGTACGACAACGAGTGGGGCTACAGCCAGCGGGTTGTGGACCTAGCTGAACTCGTGGCTCGAAAGTGGAGCTAAAGCTCTTAAGCGATTGCTAACGGAATTCAAGCGTTTTGGCTCCGTTTGACGCAAGTGAGTAGAAGCGCTCGGTATTGACATAGTTGATACCGAGCGCTTTTTAATCCCGCTTCTGTGGCTTTAAGCAGAAGCATTCTGAGAAGCCTAAAATTCTTTCCTAAAATGGCAGCGGCTCAGCCAAACGAGAGCATACAGGGTTCATAAGCTCTATAGCCAGAGTGATTCAAAGAGCGCTATGGTAGGCTGCAGTTTGGTGCCATCAGCCCAAATCGCCATAATAATTGTGTGATCAGCATCCATTTCCATAGCACTGTTTTTGCCAAGGGGGATCCCGCCCTCTGCATTTCAAATTTTGTTGTATGAAACGCTTGATGCTTGATGCTGCCTGAGCCCATCAAGAAAACCTTATATTGACGCTGCCACGCTGACTTTTCGGTATAAACAGCTAAACGACAGCTAGAGATCTCGGAGAAAAGAGGATGGCCCAGATTGCTGCTCAGCCCTATGACTATGTGCTGCCGACGAGCGATCGCATTGCCTTAGTCATCATCGACATGCAGCGCGACTTTTTGGAAACTGGGGGCTTTGGAGAAGCTTTGGGCAATGATGTGACTCCCCTGCGAAGTATCGTGCCCACAATACAGCGACTACAACAATACTTTCGTGATCGCGGATGGCTGATCATTCAAACTATCGAGGGACACCAACCCGACCTATCAGATTGCCCCCCAGCGAAGCGCGATCGCGGCAACAGTCCTCTAAAAATCGGTGATCGTGGCCCCATGGGCCGCATTCTAGTGTTAGGACAACCCGGCAACAGTATCATTCCCGAGCTAAAGCCCAATGAGGATGAAATCGTTATTACGAAGCCCGGCAAAGGGGCCTTTTATGCCACGCCTTTCACCTCAATTTTGCAAGAGCAGGGCATTACCCACTTAATCTTTACCGGCGTGACGACAGAAGTGTGTGTGCAAACCACGATGCGCGAAGCCAACGATCGCGGTTACGAATGCCTCTTGGTAGAAGACGGCACCGCTAGCTATTTTCCGGCATTCAAACAGGTTACGTTGGAGATGGTGCGAGCCCAAGGGGGCATCATTGGTTGGACGGCGGCGGCTGAACAGGTCCTAGCCGGGCTCAAGGAGTTAGTCCCCATCTCCTCAGGCATTAAGCCTCACCCGTGATGGATAATGACTCTACCCAAATCCGTGGGCAGACACCGCCCGGCGTGATTTCAGGAGCGGCCTCTACGTGAACAATCGATTGCAACAGTTCACGAAAATCACCGGCGACGGTTGCCGATTCGATACTGACCTTTTCGCCTTTGTTGACTAACCAACCGTCAAACGGCAAAGAAAAAGAACCCTGCAGGGCATTAACCCCCGCATGGAGCGCTTGTACATCGTCAATAAAAACCACGTTTTCGGCAGTGTCTAAACTCAATGCCTGGGCCGACGGTTGGCCTGGCATCACGTGATAAAAGTTGGCATCCACGCTGACCTTAGCGCCGATGTTGGCATGGCCAGTGGGCTCAGCCCCCATGCGTTTAGCCGTCCCTGCACTGTGTAAAAAGTTGCTTAGCACGCCATTTTCGATAATCGGTAGACGCCGAGTCGGGGTACCCTCGCCATCAAAGGTCTCAGCACTGACATTTTCGGGATGCAGGGCGTCATCATAGACCGTCAGTAGCGGCACCGCGATCGCGGTGCCGAGGGCATCAGCGGTAGAAAGACTCAGGTTATCCAAAATGCTCTGAGCATTAAACATATTGGAAAAGGCATCCAACAAGCTCAAAAAGGCTTCGGCAGAAAAGACCACTGGATATTTGCCTGATTGAATGGGGCGATAGTCCAAATGACTAAGGGTCTTCTCCGTCGTTTCTTGAATGCAGGCTGCAATATCGAGATTGGGCAACCCTCGGTGCACGCGCATCGCTCCAGCCGAGCGCGGCTTTTTCCCTTCCTGCTCAGTCTTACTATAGAGATATAGAGAAGCGTAGCTGCGCCCCTCGCGCCGCTGGGCCCCGGCACTATTGAGATAAAAGCGATCAACCTGCCGCTGAGCAATCCCGTTGTAGGGGACTGAAGCGATCGCGGCATGCGCCTCTAGCACCTCTCTTTCAGCCACCACTAGGGTTTTAATCAGTTCTTGTACATCACTGGGCGGGATGATTTCACAGGCCACCTCAGCGGTTGGAGCAGTCGCCTCTGGACTAAAGTCAGGAATGTGATCCTTCGCCCCAAACGCACTGGCATCAGCGGCGGTCTGTAGCGCTAAATCAATGCCGCTGGCATCGACATCGGTCGTTGTCGTCACCCCAACTAGGCCCTGCTTGTTCCACACGCGAACGATTACACTCGCACGCTGAGACGCCTTGACCTGTTTTGGCTCTCCCTGATCAACTTGCACGCTGCTCTCATCCACCGTCGAACCGTAAACGTCATACTTATGGATCCCCTGTTTTTGGGCGCTCTCTTGGGCGTAGGTGGCGATTTCTTGCAACGTTGGCATAGTGGTCTATGAGCCTTTTGAATATCAATCACTTATCCATTCTAAAAGGCGTCGTGCCGGGTGGGGTAGCCGAGTGTGAGGGTAGGAGGGTGAGGAAGGTTTTTTGGGGCCCGTGCGGCGTAACGTTTCCCAGAGCCTGGGGGTTAGAGGGGCAGGGGAGCCAGAAACTTAAAAGATAGGGAGATTTCTGAGATCGCTTAGTAAACAGTGGGTTAGCTAATGAGGCCAGAAGTTTGAAGGCTTGAAGGTTTATCACTATTCGCAAATGGGCATGGCAATTGCGCGCGCCGCAATCTGTCGCGAGAGCGATCAGCGTTTTGTCCAAATCCCACTTCAGAGAACCCAAGACCCAGCCCTTTGGCTCGACCAAGCATCGTGTTCTGATCACCGCCTCTAGTTCTGACTCTGAATTCGACTTCTAACTCTGAACTATCCCCTTGGCACTTTGCCCTCTAAACCCCAGGGGGTTGCGTCCACTGCTCCAAATTTGGGATGCTCCTTTGGCGGCAGACGGTGCCCAAAATGTGTCAGGTTTAGTCAGCTAAATGCCCCTTTGTCTGCAAGAATATATAGCCTATGGACTTCACTGGATGACGAGCAATGGGTCGAGCAGAAAGAGTGGTGCTGGCATACTCGGGCGGGGTCGATACGACGGTATGCATCCCCTATCTTAAAAATGAGTTTGGGGTAAAGGAAGTGATTACGCTGGCGGCAGATTTAGGCCAGGGAGAAGACCTTGAACCCATTCGCCAAAAGGCCTTGAAGGCGGGCGCTTCGGAATCATTAGTGGTTGATGCGAAAGAAGCTCTGGTCAAGCATTATGCCATGCCGTCAATTAAGGCGAATGCTCTGTACGAAAATCGCTACCCCCTATCAACTGCCCTGGCTCGTCCTCTGATTGCCAAACTGCTAGTTGATGCCGCTCATCAGTGCAATGCTGATGCTGTGGCCCACGGGTGTACGGGTAAAGGCAACGACCAAGTGCGATTTGATGTGGCGATTGGGGCGCTGAATCCGGACCTGAAGGTGTTAGCACCAGCTCGCGAATGGAGTATGAGCCGCGAAGAGGCGATCGCCTACGGAGAAAAATTTGGCCTCACTTTTCCTGTAAAAAAGTCATCGCCTTACAGTATTGACTACAACCTGTTGGGGCGTAGCATCGAAGCAGGACCGCTAGAGAATCCTTGGACGGAACCACCAGAAGAAGTCTACGCGATGACTACCGCGATCGCTGACACTCCCGATGAGCCAGAATACGTTGAAATTGCCTTTAATGCTGGGGAGCCGGTTAGCCTTAACGGTCAAGAAATGACCATGACAATCCTCGCCCAGGAACTGAATGTTATTGCTGGTAAACATGGTTTTGGGCGTATCGACATGGTCGAAAACCGCCTGGTCGGCATCAAATCAAGAGAGATTTACGAAGCGCCTGCATTGCTGCTGCTGATTGCCGCTCATCGCGATCTCGAAAGTTTGACCCTGACGGCAGATGTGACTCAGTACAAGCGTGAGGTAGAAGAAAGCTACAGTCGCCTGATCTACAATGGCCTTTGGTATAGTCCTCTCAAGTCTGCTCTAGACGCATTTATCAATTACACCCAAGAGTATGTGTCTGGCACTGTGCGGCTCAGATTGCATAAAGGTAATGCGGTCATTGTGGGACGCCAGTCTGAAAATGCCCTCTACAGCGAAGCCTTGGCGACCTATGGTGCCGATGACTCATTCGACCATCGAGCTGCCGAAGGCTTTATTTATGTGTGGGGATTGCCGACGCGGGTTTGGTCCCAACGCTCAGGCAATGACTAAATATCGACAAATGCCCGTCACCTGAGAGTCAGTTAAGCCATTGTGGGTTAACGGAGTTGCGCTTAAATCACATCCCACCGACTCTGCTACCCATCCACCATGCCACAGTCTTGTCCGGGTACTTTATTTTCAAGCCGATCCCTAACCTGAGCTGCCGGGTATTTTTCTGAGTTGGCCAGTTGCCAAACCGGCGGCTCACAATTTGGCAGCAACTGCTTAGTTTAGAGAGTTAAGCGTTTGAGCGGTGGAATCGGTGCGATCGCCCGGAGCCATCGCGACACTATCGACGGTGCAAAGACGATCTAAAACTTGTTCGGCACTGATTAACCGCTTGAGTACGACTTGTCCAATGGCGTGGGTCGACTCTATTACCGGGCGCACTTCGACCATCAAGACCGCCTCTTCTACCTGATACAACCAGAGCGTTTCGCCATTTTCAACAATACTGAGAGCCATTTTTTTGATTTGAGGTTTGCGCTGCCAGGCAAACTCATCCCACAATCCGCCAAACTCCCAGATTCGCCCCGTTGTCCAGCCCTCAGAGAGGAAAAAATACTTCACGAACACACTCCGCGATGCTGCAATTTAGAAATTATCTAATGATTCTTGAATCTGCGATCGCTTTATTCCTAAACCGATGTATTTCTATCAACTTGACCATTTGATTTTAACCGTCACCGACCTGACCGCCAGCCTCCGGTTTTATGCAGAGGTCCTGCAAATGCCCGTCATCATATTTGGCAACGGTCGTAAGGCGGTACAAATAGATCACCAAAAGATTAACTTCCACGTTGCTGAGGCCCCGATTGTCCCTCACGCCAAATATCCGCCCCCGGCACCGCAGACATTTGTTTGCTGACCGATATCCCCCTATCAGCGCTCATCGCTGATCTAGAGACCGCCGGTATTGCGGTGGCACTTGGCCCAGTGCGCCGCCCGGGGGGGCAGAGTCCCCTCTGGTCGATTTATTTTCGCGATCCAGACGGCAATCTGATTGAAGTTGCCAATCCGGTCTTGCTAGAGGCCCCTCTTCTTGAGACCGGGTGCGCTCCTTTTTAACCCCTTAGGGTCGGCCCAAGCAGCATGTCAGCTCCCGTGACCAGAGGCCGTCGCGATCGCTCGTCGAGCTTAAACGCCAGTGTTGTATTCTCATAGTTGCCAGCCACCGGAGTGATGATTTTGGCCCTTGCCCACGCCATCTTAGTTGCGCTGTTAGACTCCCCCAGCAGCGGCTATGACCTCGCCAAGCGCTTTGATGGTTCGGTCGGCTTCTTTTGGGATGCTAGCCATCAGCAGATTTATCGGGAACTGGCCAAACTCGAAACCAACGGCATCATCATCTCAGAAACGGTACAGCAAGAAACTCGACCCAATAAGAAGCTCTACGCGATTACCGATCAGGGCAAAGCTTTGCTCACGGAGTGGATGTATCGCCCTAGTGAACTCAGCCCACTTAAAGATGATCTGTTGGTGAAAGTTTTTGGGGGTTATCTGGTGGAGCCAACCGTCATATTGCAAGAGCTGCGCCAACACCGCAAACAGCATCAGACCCGCTTAGTGGAATATCAAGCGATCGAAGACCGCTTTTTTCCCGATGCCGAAGCGCTTTCAGCAAAGTCGGTTTACCAGCATTTGACTCTTCGTAATGGCATTCAATATGAGCAGGGCTGGCTGAAATGGTGTGATGAAGCATTATCAACCCTGCAATCACTTTTAGAACCGAATACTTCATCCGCAACTGAGTAACTCAGTTCGATTAGTCAGAGTCTTGAAAATTGAGGAAAATACAATGGCCAAAACTCATCAGTGATGATCAAACGCAAGCACTAAACGCTAAAACTGCATCAAGTTCTTGATGGATAAAGTCAACGCCCCCACTAACATGCCCTGATGTAGAACTCCATAAGGAAACTAATCAGTATCGATGAGTTAAGACAGTCTGAGATAATAACGGTTTAGGGGTTAACAGTGTTATTACCATTCTTCTTGAGGCGAAGGCCTAGACTAGCGATTGCGAGTAGACCGACAGCGGATGCAGGCTCAGGAATGGATGCAGGAGGTTGCGATTCCTGCCAACGCAATTCAGCAATCGCGCCACTCCCTGGATAGAGAACCTCCAAGCGCTTTACTCCCCCTTGCTCAAAGTTGAACCGATAGAGGGAATTATCACCAGGATCATCGCTGATCTGCTGAGCTGTCCCATCATCTAGAGTCGCCTGATCAAACTGCCATGTATTTAGCCTATCGCCCAACTCATCATAAGCGGTGAAGACGATTTGCTTGCCTCGGCTACCAAAATCGTCCACATCTAACAAGTCAATGTGGGTCAGCTCAACGAGCTCGTTAAAATCAAAGGCAAGAACACCACCATCAGCTTCATCATCGGTTTTCTTTAGATTTTTTCTTTCTTGGATGATGAGAACGTTCCCCAGTTCCTTAGCATCACCGCCAACGGTCAGATACTCTTCCCCAGTAATCTGATTTGTTCCGGTAAGCAGGTCTGTGTCAAAGCGATTTTCAAAATCGCCGTTACTTTTCCGACCAGATGTTCCAGTCTGATAGTAGTTTGGATCCGTATTGAAGAGAACTGCTCCATAGGGAGCCTCTGTCAAGCCGGAACTGTCATAGTGTCCGGTATTCTCGTCATAACTTGGCTTCTCGAAAGCACTAATGGTGACACCGAAATCACTAAACCACTGAACATCAATTTCAGTTGATTCAATATCTTTCCAGTTGCCGACCGAAATGCCTAAATCCTGCGTAACGTCTATCAGGTCGCCATTGGCGTTGCGATCAAAATCAAGTGTAAAATCGGCTGCTTTTGCAGCGCTGGCGAATGCCGACAGCAGACCAAGGCTGCTAGAGCAGGCTAAAGTTATCAGTAATTTCCTGTATGACATGTGCTGTACAAATTCAAAACAACCGAATGGGAGATTACACCTGCTTGGACGATTGAACTTCTGGATGGTAATCCCTGTAGTCTAAGTAGTCACACCCATATCTTGGCCACGCAGGCGGCTTTTGTCATAAAAAGCACCGTCCTTTCACTAACACTTTATGAAATTGGGACTTTATATAAGAATATTGTTTCTATCGCAACCTGCAGATGAGCGAGGATAATTTCGATCGCCGAAACTATTGACCAGCAAGACTTTTATCTCGGCACTCGGCGCTTTAATTTCTGGACTTTGCTACATCTGGAGCCAGTTCCCATGACCTACCTTGTTTGAGTGAATTTCACAATTCACTTGCTTAAAGCTTTGAAACCACGTGCCACCTTCTTCAGTTCTTTGCAGACTGGTCGCTGTAGGCTAAAAACTGGCAGATTTGTCTTGATACTTATCTGGCAAAAACTATACACAGCACCGGACTGGAATTACTTGCAACTCTGAATGCGACGGTCATATCAACTCCTCATCACCTGCAGCTTTTGGGAGGGATGCTTGTGTTTTGTTGCGATCGCCTCACTGTGTGTTTTTGTGTGGCGATGCCATTTCTATCTCTCCCTCTGGGGCACTCTGAGGTCAGCCTAAAGCCAGGTTAGGTGAGTGTTGTTGGTAGGACGCGATGAAAGTTATCGGCATTATTTTGTTGGTGATGAGTGCGGTGCTGTTTTTTACCCGACGCAATCAACAGCAAAAGTTATTTAGCATTAAGCGGGCGCGATCGGTGACGGTGTCTGAGTTGACCGATACCGCTGGGGCGGTGGCCGATGAAATCGGTGGGGGTAATTGGCGCGATTATGTCAAACTCTGGGGACAAGTCGCCACAGATGAGCCGCTACGGTCAGAGCACAAGCAGGAATCTTGCGTACACTATATTTCGACGGTGACTCGCGAGTACGAAGAGAAAACCGAAGACGGAAAACTCGAACGTAAAGCCGAACAGGTATCTTGCCATCGCCGGTTTACCCAGTTTTGGCTCAAAGATGACACGGGTAGCATCTTGATCAATCCCGATGGGGCGGCGATTGATATGGTGGCCATTATGGACGAGTTTCGCCAGGAGCGATCTGGATCAACCCTTGGCTATCGCTATGCTGAGTCAGTGTTGCCGCTAGGGCAGGCGGTTTTAGTCGTTGGCGCTGTGAGTGACGCGACGGGACAAGTCGTCATCGGTCAACCAGTGCAGGCTGACCATCGATATCTCATTTCACTCAAGGATGAGGAGTTGTTGGCGACCGCTACTTCACGTAATGCCCAAAATACGGGCATCGCCATGTTTATCTGCCTGGGGTTGGGGACGGCGCTGTTGATTTGGGGATTGATATCCTAACGGCTGAGTTGCCGAGATCGCGGCGACTCAGTAAACTCGCTGCTAACGCCCAATATTGGGCTTATTGAAGCTTGACAGTTATGTTCTTTCGATGAGTTGTGCCGCAATTCATCTGACTCAAGCAAAACATTCGTATACGTTAAATAAAAACATGTATACGTTAGGGGCATCTTTCAAGCTGCAGCTCAGTTAAAAATAGCTCAATCTGGGGCAAGGCTAAACTTAATGAAAACGTAGATTAAACATTTTTGAGCCTGGGCAATTATTTACTCTCTGTAGCCGCCTTTTAACTTGAAAATCAGCACAGGCCCTTCAAAAAAATGGTTTTGCCTAGCTGTGTGATCGCGATAACTGGTGATATTGGATGACCTTCAGTACAATTTCTAAGCCGTCACGGCAAATGCTTCCGTTTCCTCACATGGAATCTGAATTTAATTCACTCGCCAAAATATCACTTGAAATTACTGACATCTTAGGGGTGGCATTGTTTGATCTGAATGGCTTACCCCGAGATTATTTCGTCACAGAAGCCAGTCCGACAACGAGTTGGATACAAATAGTCTTCCAAGCGTTGGGCTTGCGATCGCTGTTATCGTCCTCAATGTCGTTAGGCGACTTTCAACAAATCACGATTCAACTAAAAGATACGACGGCCATGGTGGTGCGGCGCCAGCAGGACTATATCGCCCTCCAGTTCAGAGAGAAGGTGACACTGCACAGTCAGGCCGATGAAGAACTGCTGATGCAGTTTATTGGGGCTTTGAATCTAGAGCAGCTACGGCAACACCCTCACTTTAGGGTTCACTAGCCAGGCTGCCAGGCACCATGAAAGCTATGGGGAATCACTTGCGGCAGGTGTAAGCGACAGACGGGGCCTGCCATCAGGCGATCGCTGTCATAGATCCAGAGTTCACTTTGGTCGGCGGCCCCGTCATACACCACCGACAGCACCCAACCCGAGGGGGCCTCACCGGCTTGTTTTGGCACGTAGATGGGTTCAGAAGGATAGCGCTCTAAACCCGCATCGGCAATCGTCAACTTTTCCGTGTCGGGGTCAAAGCGGGCGATCGCCCGAAACAGCTCTCCTGTATTGTCTTCATCAGGCGTTGGCATCGATAGATAAGTTGGAGCCGTCACTGTGGGCTGGTCTTCTGCAATGTGAGGAAACTCGCAATGGTTTGGAATTAAACAAGTTTGCGATCGCACGCGGGCAGTTTGGGGTTCCACGCAGATACGCCAAAACTCACCTTCTGCCGTTGTGCTGATTTGTCCTGAGGCAATTTCCTTAAGTTGTTGATTGGTGGCAAAGTCGTCGTAGCGCACGACTTCCAACACGATATCACCGTCTTTATTCACAAACCCTTTGCCAAAGTGCCATTGATACCAGGGATCAACCGCCTCAGAGCTGATCACCTCCAGCGTTTCGGCATCCACCACCACCAGTTGCGTACCGTGTTTGGGCTGCCATATGAGCGCGTCACTAAAGCTTTGAAAGCCCAGGACTGCAGGCAGAGGATTCAGCCGCACCGGGGGCACACAAAAGACGAGGTAGCGATCGGCCAACACAAAATCGTGAATCAGGGGAATACCATTGAGCGGCACCGACTCCTTTTTTTCAATATGACCTTGGGCATCGCTGCGGTAGAGATTTAGCGTCGCGTTGGCCCCCGCCACCAAACCAAAGTTGAAAATGTGCCCAGTTTGAGGGTGGCGTTTGGGATGGGCCGAGTAGGGCTCATTAGCGGTCAATTGCCCCAACGGGTGCACCCCTTTGGTCTCTAGCGTTTGCGGATCGAGATGATGGGGCCACCCGCCTTCCCACAGCGCTAGCAGCTTATCTGGCAGCGCCAGCACTGCCGTATTGCCAGCATTTTTGAGCTGAGCATTCCACCGTTGCCAAAAGGGGCCCGGGGCCAAACTGCCATAACCACTGTACAAAAACTGCTCAGCTTGCTCTTCTTCCGTGAAGCCAGCAGATTGCACATAGCGATACGTGCCCTGGGCTTGGCCATCGGCAAAATGCACCGCCAACACGGCCCCATCACCATCAAACCAATGACTCACCCGCTGGCCCTGACGCTCTAAGCGACCAGGCCCGTTACGATACAGGCTACCTCGTAGATCAGGAGGAAGGGTGCCCGCAATTACTGACAAGGGAGTGAGGGGAAACTCTTTGGCGGGTTGAGCGATCGCTTTGGCCCAAGGTTTTTGCTGTGCAGAGGTTGACAGAGCCGCAGTCGTCATTGATTCGTCAGGCAGATAATTAGAGCCTCTATATTGTGCAAGAAATTGGCTATTGGTGTCAGGAACGGGCGGTCGGCTGGGTATCGTTTTGGATGTTGAGTGTTGGGTGCTGGGGATTGGGTGCTCGGCATCAGCAGTTATGCGAAACTCTGATCGCCGAATGCTGAATTCCGCACTCTTGAGCAATCCGTAATCAGGTTAGGATAGCTCAAATCTCTAAAACGCTCATGTCGTAGGCTTCTCAATTCCGTATTCTTGTATGTTGAGAGAGTAGCGCTTGACTGACCACTCTGGGCCTGTGGTGAATCGACAATCTCTATAGCGAGCCGCAATCCGGTCAGGACAGTGGTAATTTCTGAAAGCACCACCCAGCCAGTATTCTTATAGCCAGTCGCAGTTAAGCTTGAACAGGGTAGATCGCTGGAGCCTTGATTTGGGAGAGACTGATCGGAATTTTGTGTAAGCGGTCTAAAATCCCGATAACTCAGGAGACCGCATCATGCCTAAGAAAAAGCAAGAACTGAATCGTGCCGATGAAATGCTGGACGAGCTGTTAGCAGAGTGTCACAGCCCAGAAGCGATACTCGGTGAGTCCGGCTTACTCAAGCAGCTTACGAAACGATTAGTCGAACGGGCGTTAGCGGGAGAACTCAACCAACACCTTAACCCTAGGGCGTGTCATCAATTAAGCCAGACGACCGTAGCCGCTAGATACATCGCGCCCAAAACGCTCTCTGCCAGCTTATCGTAACGAGTCGCAATGGCTCGATACTGCTTGAGTCGAGCGAAAAAGTTCTCAATCAGATGC
>JBCDAJ010000032.1:0-48590 GCA_039185935.1 Cyanobacteria bacterium P01_F01_bin.56
CCTTGACCATCGCTGACGGTGTAGGTCAGATTTTCGGTCTCGACTTGACCACCCAAAAGCCCCTGCCCTGGTGTGTAAGTCAAGCTGGTGCCGTTGTTGGTGATGATGCCAAAGCTGGTCGGACTCACACTACTGATGGATAGCGTGTCATTCAGGTCGGCATCATCAGCCCCGGCGTCAAGCAGGACATCCAGCGTAATTGGCACCCCCTCTGTTGTTATGAAGCTGAGTGGGTCATTCAGCAACGTGGGAGCTGCGTTGACGCCATTGACCACAATCGAAACGGTCGCCGTATCTGAACTGCCATTGGCGTCTTCAATGGTGTAATTAAATATCTCAGTTTGCGATTGTCCTGCTGACAGTCCTCGCAGTGCGGCCGACGTTGTGGGGTCGTACTGTACGGTTCCGTTAGTATTCAGCGTGAGGACGGCCCCAGAAGGGAGGGTAACAGTCCCGTTGGGGGCGACCGTAGAAGAGTTGAGCTGGGTAATCGTCAGGGTGTCATTATCCGGATCATCATCATTGGCCAGCAAATTCAGCGCCGTCAAGACCTGATTGTCGTTTGTTTCAAACCCGGCGCCACTGTCGTCTACCGCCTCTGGTAAATCATTGACCCCTGTGACGGTAACGGTGACGGTTGCGGTTTGCGTGCCGCCATTGCCGTCATCAACGACGTAGCTAAAGGTGTCGGTTGCTGTTACTCCATCAGCCAGGGTGAATTTGCCGGTGGGGTCATAGTTGATGGCGTTGCCGACAATGGTCACCACCCCGGTTGTGCCCGCCGTGTTGACACTGCTAATCGCAAGGTTCGGATTGTCGCTGGTATCAGGGTCGGTGTCATTGTCTAAGACCGTGATCGTAATCGCTCCATTCTCGAATGTGGTGCCGGTATCGGCATTTGCGATCGGCGTGTCGTTCTTACCTTCAATCGTGATCGTGACCGTTCCCACGCTGGTTTGGTTATTGGGCGCGTTTGTGGTGTCGTTGTCCGCCACCGTGTAAGTAAAGGTATCAGTCAATGACTCCCCAACCGCCAAGAAGTCAAAGGCCGTCCCCGGATTGTAGTTAACGGCGCTGCCTGCGATCGTCACTTCGGCCCCGGCGGCAGTCGTCACTGTGCCAGTCTGACCATCGATCTCGGTGATTGCCAAGGTCGTACCGCTATCGTCGGTATCGTTTGCCGTCAGCGGCAGATTGGTGAGCGGAGTGTCTTCATCGGTGGTGAAGGCGTCATCAACCACTACTGGCGGATCATTGACGGGGGTAAAGTCAATGCCGCCACCCACATCTGATGTCAGGGTCACACTGTCAGAGCTGGTGCCATCTGTGACCGTAATCTTGAAGCTCGGAGCGGTGTCTGACCCGTCAGGGTCAAAGCTAATGGCCCCCTTGGATATCTGCTCTTGTGTAAATGTGGTGACAATCGTTGAGGTGACGATGCCACCAACGTCTTCTGTCAGGAAGAAGTCGCCCCCAGCGACTGGGGTGCCTGGGATGACGCCGCTAACGGTGTAAGTGAGGTTGGCGTCATCGGTATCTCGATCAGTGGTGTCGAGAATGGTGTCGTTGAGCTCTAAAGACTGGCCTTCAGTGAGCATGAAATCAGCGGTGGTGATTTCGGGGGCATTATCCACTGGGAACTGCGAATCATCGATGGTGGCGGCTGCGGGCGTGCTGGCCAGCCCACCGGAGTCAATAACGGTGACATCGTAGCTGGGCAGATCATCGTCCAGACCATCATCTTTGAAGGTGAGTTCGCCAAGGCTGACTTGGGTAATGGTGAAACTGTCGAGACCACCGACCGGATCAGTGTCTAATGCCACACCGTTAAGGAAGAAGCTGCCGCCCACTACATTGGTGATTTGGAAGGTGAGCTCAGTCACTGCGTCTTCGCGATCGCTCGCCGAAAGATTGTCTTGGGTGAGCGTGACCTCTTGGCCCTCAATCGGACTGAGCGTATTGTTGATGAGCATCGGTGCTTCGTTCGCGAGAACGAAGTCAGGGGTCACAGACTGCGTTAGTACATTGGGCTCATAAATGACACCCCCACCGCCATCGGTCAATCCCTGATCGGTCAGTTTCAGCTCAAAGGTGGGCGCGATCTCACCGACGGGAATCAACTGCACCAGACTATTGTTGATATCGTCTTGAGTAAAGGTGGTGGCATTGGTCGTCGCCCCCACTTGGAAGCTACCGTTCGAGATACTGACCACGGTGTAGACCAAGTCAGCAGCAGCGCTCTCTTCATCCGTCACATTGATGACGGTGTTATCAATGGTGAGCGGCGTTTCCTCGGTGACGGTTGGGAAGGGCAGGACAATGAATTCACCATCGGGTAAGGCCGCCACCGGCTCGGGAAGATCGTTAACCGGCGTAAAGTTATCGGTAATGGCAAAGTCAGCATCCGTTAGGGCAACTGTATTGACTGTGGCGTCAGAGGGAATGGCTTGATCCGCCAGCTCCAGCGCAAAGGTGGGTGGCGCATCATCCAGTCCATCGTCCACAAAGGTGACCTCTCCGGCGTCAACATTTGCCTGAGTAAAGGTCCCTCCTCCGGCTAGGGCCACGCCCTTGAGCTGGAATTCGCCACCGGTAAACCCAGCTTGCACGGTATAGGTCAAGTTGTCCGAAGTGGACTCTTCATCCACGAATCTCAGCACCGTGCCGTCAATTGTGAACGGTTGGCCTTCGGTGAGGGCGATCGCCGCCAAGTTTACCTGCTGCGGTACATCATTTGTCGCCGTTAGCGTGCCGGTAAAATCCAGAAAAGTGCTCTCTGCTCCTAGAGCATCAACATCTGTCACCGTCACCCGGTAAGTGGGTGGATCATTGCTATTTAGATCATTTTCAAAGAGCAAATCGCCATTCTGAATATTGGCGCGGGTGAAGGTATCGGCAGCTGTAAGGGCTTGTCCGGCCACGCCCGTAATGTTGCCAGCAATGTCGATAAAGCTCCCGCCTGAGACATCAGAAACGCTAAAGATCAGATCTGCTGCCGGCGTCTCACCGGCTTCATCAATGGCGTCAATATTGGCCAGCGTCACTGCCACGCTGCTCCCTTCATTCACGTCTATGGCGACGAGCGCGGTGGTGCCATCGGCCTGCACCAGGGTCGGTGCATCATTAATGCGATTAAAGGTGATGGTGGCAAACTGCGGCGGGTCAGTTGTAATGGCGGCCCCCGTGACGCCTGCTTCCATCATGTCGGTCACCGTGACGGAATACGTGGGCGCATCCTCAGTGTCGTCATGGGTAAAGGTGACATTCCCCACAACCACATCTTCATAGGTAAATGAACCCGTTGTTGACGGCGTCGCGTCATCTAGATCCGTATCACCAAAGGTCGCGGCATTAGGGCCAACTACGGTAAAGAAGCCATGGGTAATATCGTCAATGTTGAATGTCAGGTCAAAGGCATTGGTCTCGATATCGGTCGCGCTAAGATTAGCTGGCAGAATCAGGAGATCAGTCACCCCTTCCTCCACCACGAGGGCGTTGTTCCCCAACACAGGCGCATCATTGGCATTCTCAAAGCTGGCGGCCAAATCAGCTGAAAACTTAAATGACTGAGACGGTAGCGTTTCATCAACAGAGACCTGCAAACCTTGATCGGTCGCAGTCAGCGTATAGCTAGGGGCATCATTACTACCGTCGTGAATAAAGGAAATCGTGCCCCGATTGATATCGTCTTGGGTAAACGTATTCACCGCCGCCAATACTGGCAGCCCTGAACCAGGGTCAATCTCGGTAGAGCCATCACTAAAGAAGCCATTCTCGACATCATCGACGGTGAAAACGATGCGCGTGGGTGAACCGGCAAGCACCGTATCACCCGCTACATTCAAGCGATAATCTTCTTCATCCACCACTAAGATGTCGTCTTTAGTAAGGATGGTGACCCCACCTTGAGTCACATCAAAAATGCCAAAGTCAGCAGGGGCAATCAGATCGCTAGCGATCGGCGCATCATTCGTCGGCGTGTAGTCTACCAGTACTGGACTCGGAGTGCTATCTTTGGCTCCTAAAGCTCCCCCCACTTGCGAGCCGGTCCCATCGTCTGTCACCGTCAGCGTATAGGTCGGCGCATCCCCAAAGCCCACATACTCAAAGCTAACCCGTTGATCAATGACATCTTGTTGAGTAAAGGCATCGGTCAAATCAAACGCGTCACTACCATCTGAGTCAGTAATCACGACACCATCCAGTAAAAACTGACCATTCGTCAAATTGCTGACGCTGTAAGTCAAATTAGCCGGTCCGGTCTCTTCATCAGTGGCTTGTAGATTGAGCGTGGTGATGGGCACCGTGGTGTCTTCGGTGATGGCTAAGGTATTGAGCGTGATCTCTGGCGCATCATTTTCGGTGACTAGCGTAGGCGTGTAAAACTCAGTGTCCGAGCTATTGCCATCACTGACTTTGAGGTTGTAACTGGGGTTCGTGTTGTCGCCTTCATGGACATACACCACCAGCCCACCGTTGACATCTGCTTGAGTAAAGGTGCTGGTCTCAAGCGGTGGGTCAGCCGGGGAACCGTCAGGATTTTGTGTAAAGGCAAAGAAGCCCCCTACCGAATTGGTGACGGTGAAGACTAATGATTCGGCTGGTGTATCAGGGTCAAGCGCTTTGATGTTGGTATCGGTCATCAACAGCGTTTGTCCCTCATTGATGCTAAAGGGCACCCCGTCATCTTCAAACGTGGCGTCATCACCAGCATCAACTGGGTCATCAAACGTCTCGTTGAGAATGGGGGTGTCATCAATGTCGTTGAGAGTGACATCAACGGTCACCACAGCTGATGACTCATCTGCCAGACCAGTCCCCGCATCAGTGCCAACATCTCTGACCTGGACCTTAAAGCTGGGAGATAGGTCAGCGACGGTGAACTCATCGCTATCGTCATGCTTAAAGATGACCTGGCTCTGTAGCACGTCCTGCACAGAGAATTCGATGTCACCACCCGAGGCGTCATCAAAGGTCAAGCCACCATTGGTACTGATGAAACCATTGGTGATCTCTGACACGACGAATGTCAGGTCAAAGGCATTAGTTTCGATATCAGTGGCGTTGAGGTTCGCCTGAGTAATGGTCACCGTCTGACCTTCATCCACGACGATGTTGTTACCCAAAGTCAGCTCAGGCACATCGTTGATATTCTCAAAGGTAAAGTCAGCAGGGGACGCGACATCGACTGTTACCGACTTCGATTCAGGGAACGCAGTGCTCTCAAAGGTAAACCCGTTGTCGTTGAGGGTAACGCTAAAGCTGGGGGCGTCTTCGCTGCCATCGTGGATGAACTGTACCTGGTTGCCCGCGATCACATCAGCTTGGGTAAAAGGCGTGGTGAGTTCGGTACCGTCGGCAGCGGCAAAGAAGCCGTTCTCAGCGGTAAAGGTGTAAACCAGTTGATCGGCGGTTTGTTGACCGGCGCCAAATTCGGCATCGGTTAAGGCAAAGGCCGTTGTGTCAATAAAGAAGGAACCGCCTTCTGTAATGGTTGCCCCTGGGATGGTTACCGTTAGCTCGGGCGCATCATTGGTGGGCGTAAAGGCAACATTGCCAGCGACGGCATCGATCGCGGGTGGAACGGCGGCAGGGTCAGTATCATCCACCGTAATCGTAAAGTCAGGAGTGTCTTCTCCCTCATAGAGGAAGAAGATATTGCCGTCGATAATGTCTTGCAGCGTGAAGTCGGCATCAGGGGTGAGTGTCACACCGCCGTCATTGCTGAAGTTAAAGCTCGCTGCATCTGTGCCGGCGATCGTAAAGTCAATATCGGCAGCGTCTGTATCCGCATCGCTTACGCTCAATTCCGCCGTTGTCACCTGGAACTGCACGCCCTCTGTGACCACGAAATTATTGACCAAATCCGTCGGCGCATCATCTACTGGGGTGATGGCGCCCGTGCCGCTGGCGTCCGTCGCATCTTCGCCATCACTGACTGCAATGTCGTAGCTAATGGTGTTGATCGTACTGCCGGGTACAACCTCGTCCGTGTTTTCGCCATTGTTGATAAAGAAAACTAGCCCCGACTCAATGTCATTTTGAGTAAAGGTGGTCGTGATGTTGGCTGCATCGATGCCGTTGAGGGTAAAGTTACCGCCCACCACAGTGCTGACGGTGTAAGTCAAGTCACCACCGACCGGCAAGTCAATATCAGTAGCGGAGATAATAGCTGTGGTGATGGGGGTGAAACTATCTTCTGTAACCGCGATCGTCCCTAGTTGAATGCCTAGAGTGGCCCCATCTTGATCAACAAAGACCGGTGCATCGTTAGTGTTTTGGAAGCTGATGATGTTAGCCGCTACCGTCGTGGATGCAGTACCGGCAGTGGGTGCTCCTGCCGGGGTCAGCCGACCATCATCCGTGACCGTGATATCAAATTCCGGCTCGACTTCGCCGTCATAGGTAAAGGTGACAGTGCCCAGCACCACATCCTGGTAAGTAAAGGCGGTTTGAGAGAAAGCCGCCAGCACCTCAGCCGAATTTGCCGCCGCCGAAGTGATTGTAATGTTGAGGTTGGCACTGCTCAGCGTTTCTTCGTCTTTGACCTGCAGCACCGAGGTGTTGATGGTCAGAGGTTCACCTTCGACCACGGTGAACTCGTTCAGCTCAATGGTGGGGGCGTCGTTAGTGGCATTAAACGCCCCAAAATCAGTGCCTATGACCGTGGCTGTCGCTGACTGCGACGCGTCAAACGTCTGACCATCGCTCAGCGTGAAGCCGTTGTCTTCGACCGTGACAGTAAAGCTGGGCGCCGCAGCGGTGCCATCTTGCACAAACTGCACGACATTGCCGGCTAAGACATCAGCATGGGTGAAGCTAGTGATGACGTCACCAGCGGCGTCAGCAAAGAATCCATTGGTCGCCGTGTAGGTGTAAACAATTTGCCCGGCGTCTTGCAAAGATGGAGTCGCATCAAACTCAGCATCCGTGAACGCAAAGATAGTACCGGTGATGAAGAAGGAACCGCCTTCATTCAAGTTCACGCCGCTGACATCAATGGTGAGAGTGGGCTCATCGTTGATGGGGGCATAGGTAATCACGTTGCCGTTAGCGATCGCATCCGCGCTCGTGACATCCCCATCCGAGACAGTAATGGTGAATTCGGGGGTATCCTCCCCTTCATAGTTAAAGAAGACCTTGTTATTAACCAGCTCCTCACGCGTAAAGGTGTTATTGGCTACGGGGCCAGCACCCGCGTCAACCAGGAAGGCAGTTGAGGCGTCACCGGTAATCGTGAACGTCAAATCGGCATCCACGGTGTCAATGTCTTCGGCATCTAAGATGTCAGTCGTCACCTGGAACTGGGTTTCTTCGGTGACGTCAAAGCTGTTAGCGGTGATCGTTGGAGCCGAGGCGACAACATCGGTAAAGGTCGCCGTGAGCGTGGTTGGAACCACGCCGCCTTCACCATCATCTACCTGGAGCGTAAAGGCGGGCAAAGAGTCGTTGGCCGCCCCCGTAAAGGTGCCATCATCCACAAAGAAAACAAGGTTACCCGCATTGAGCTGAGCCTGGGTAAAGGTGTTTTGCTCGACGCCAGCGACGAAGAAGGTCCCACCCGTCACATTGGTAACGGTATATAGCAGATTACTGTCACTGGTCTCTTCGTCAGTGGCGTTGATGTCAGTCTCATCCAGGGGCTGAGGAATCCCTTCCTTAAGCGTGAATTCAAACTGCACCCCAGCCGTTGCGCCATCGCTATCGATGGTCGCGTCGAGGATAGGTGAATCATTTTTGGCAGTGAAGTTGACGATGTTACCGACTGCGGTGTCAGCAGCGTTTTCGTCGTCTTTGACGGTGATGGTAAATTCAGGCCCAACCGGCGTCCCATCGGGATTGGTCAGGTTGGCTTCATTCTTAAACAGGAAGAAGACATTGCCATCAATGACGTCTTGTAGGGTGAATTCAGTGTCGATGGTGCCACTACCATCGATAAAACTATCGGCATCTGTCCCGGTGATGGTAAAGGTTAGCTGCGCAGGGCCATCGGTGTCATCTTCGTCTGTGGCATTGAGCACCAGCGGCGTCACCGTCAGCTGTTCGTCTTCAACAACGGTGAAGCTGTTGAACAAAATCTCCGGCGCGTCATTGGCCTCGGTCACTGTACCGCCACCAGTGAGCGTCGCTGAACCGCCCTCACCATCACTTACGGTAATGGTGTAGCTGGGGTCAGTGGTGCTGCCATCATTAATAAAGCGCACTCGACCGGCATTGATCTCAGCTTGGGTAAAGGTAGTGGTTTCGCTGCCGTCAAGCAAAAAGTTGCCGCCTTCGACATCGCTCACCACAAAGGCAAGTTCTCCAGATGCGGTCTCTTCGTCGGTAGCGGCAATGATGCTGTTATTGACAAGGACAGATGGGCCATTTTCAACAACGTTGATGTCGCCTAGTTGGATGCCGTTGGTGTTGTTACCATCCTGATCGACAAAGACGGGGTCGTCATTTTGCGCCGTAAAAGATTCAGGCGGAATTTGAACAAACTGATTGGTTGACAGGGGTGGTGTACCGTCATCAGCTACGGTCACAGTGAATGCCAGTCCATCAACCCCGAGGTTGTTGGCATTTTCGTACAGCAAGCTGACGTTGCCGTTGTCAATATCCGCCAGCGTAAAGGTGTCGTTAGCAATCCCACTGACCAAGAAGCTACTGGCACCCGGCCCGGTAATCGTAAAGGTGAGGTTAGCTGGGTCTGTGGTCTCGTCATCGATCGCATCTAGCAGACTGCGATTAATGGTGAGTTCCAGGTCTTCGGTAACCACAAAATTACCAACCAAGAGCGTTGGCGGGTCATTTTCGTTCGCGACATTGACGGTGTATTGGATGCTCTCAAATCCCCCGTCACCGTCACTAACCTGCAACGTGAAGGTGTCGGTGCCGTTAAAGTCTGGGTTAGGAGTGTAGGTAACATTCTGAGACCCATTGTCGGGGCTGCTGCCAAAGGTAATGGTGCCATTGTCAGGGGCATCGGTCTCGGTCCAAACCAACGTATCTGCGACGCCGACATCCGTGGCTTTAACCGTAAAGTCGAGCGGGGTATCTTCGGTCGCGGCTAGCGGTGAGGCCGCCGTATCGGGTGGCCCTGAGATCACGGGGGCAACGTTGAGCACTTCGATATCACGAGTGGTGACAACCGATTCTCCGGCTTGGTCAGTAATGGTGACCTCAACCTTGAAGTTGTTAGTGCCGTCTACGTAGGTGTGGGTAAACCCATCGAAGGAGACCGTTGTGAGGTCGGTGTCGGTAAAGAATGGAGTGCCACCGGGCGTGCCATCAACGGTATCTGTATCCGTGAAAGTCTCGATGGTGCCATCACCCCAGTCAATCGTGATGCTGTGTACATCATCGATGAGTGACTCAGTAGAGTTATCCACATCATCAAAACTGCCGGAGAGGGTGACGGTACCCCCTTCATTGATGCTGTCGTTGTCGGGCGTAATAACTAGATTGACCGGGTCGTCATTGACTGAGCTAACAATGACCGCCACGTTGACAGGCGTAATATCATCGCCATCGCTGACCCCAATAATAATGTTGTCGCCACCAAAGAAGTCGGCATCGGGGTTGTAAGTCAGGGTTTGGCTAGCACCGGTTGGGCTCGCAAAGCTGACAGTACCGTTATCAGGACCATCAATGATGCTCCAGGTAAAGGTCGTGGCAGTGGTATCCGTTGCTGTGAAGTCAATCGTCCCGGTGGTGTCTTCCGGCGTCGAGAGGAAGGTGCTGACAGGGTCCACCACAGGAGGCAGATTATTGATGGTGATGGTTTCTGAGGCGATCGCGCTGAGGCCAGCACTATCCTGCACAGTGACTATCACGGAGACATCGTCGTTCGCCAAAAAATCGTGAGGCGCACTAAAAGAATAGGTATTGGTCGTCGAGTTGAACGCTAAGTCGGCGGTGGTCAGTACGGTTGAGTTAGTGCCGTCGCCCCAGTTGATCGTGACGGTAAAGTCGTCCCCGACATCGGGATCTTGGAAAGTGCCGCTCAGGGTGATGCTGCCACCCTCATCAATCTCACTGTCAGAGGCCGTCAAGGTGAGCCCGGTGGGAGGATCGGGCTCGGGCGTCACCGTCACGTTGAACTGGACGGTATCGAGGCCACCGTCATCATCTCGCACCTGAATCTCGAACGTTTCGGTGCCGTTGAAGTTTAGCGCTGGCGTGTACGTGAAAAATTGCGTCGGGTCATTATTAACAGGAACCGTCAGACTACCGCCATTGGAGGGATCGCCGACACTCCACGTCAGCACATCCACAGAAGATGGATCCGTCGCCGTAAGGAAGAAGTTCTGAGAGCCATCTTCGGCCAAGGTGAAATTAAGCGGAATCGAAGCAGTGATCTCAGGGTCAACATTGAGCACTGAAATATTGCGAGTCACTGGGTCCGTCGTACCGGTGGCACCCGCCGCATCTTGGACGGTGACCGAGATCACACCCTGGAAATCATCAGCGTAGGTATTGCTGGCGGTAAATCCACCACTGCTATCGACCGTCACGGTGACATCATCAGCCGTGGCCCCGTCGTTGGTCCAGTCGATGGTGACTTGTTGAGTATCGCCAGCATCGGGGTCATCCACCTGCCCCGTCAGGGTGACGGTTTCGCCTTCGTTAACGGTGCCAGGAGCGCTAAGGCTAGTGATTTCTGGCGCTTCATTGACGTCTTTGATCTGCACAAAGACCGCTTCGGTGTCGCTAAACCCAGCGGCATCGCTAGCGGTGACCGTGAGCTGATAGGTGTTGGGCAGCGTTTCAAAATCAAGGTCATCGGCGTCATTGACTGAGATGATGCCCGTATTGTCGATCGCAAATGCCGCATTGCCATCCCCATCGTTATCGGGATTGCCCGCGATAATGGCCCAGGTGTCAGCCGTTCCCGTCACGGCTACCTGACCGCCCCCATCTAGAGGCGTTGCTGCGGCGCTATTTTCATCAATCGTGAAGACTTGAGCCGGGGTAATCACCGGGGGCACATCCAGCTCAATGGTGATACCCGTGTCATTGCCCGCTGTTTGCTGAAAACCGGTGCCATCGACAGCGAAATAATACGTGACGCCATTGATAGCAGTGAAGTTAATGCTGGCACCGGTGGTGACCCCGCCCGCTGCCGTAAAGTCAGTATCAATGAGGGTGAAACTGCCGAAATCGCTGCTTGTCGCGGCCGCTGGCCCACTATATACCGCCAGCACGGTGCCAATATCGCTGCCAATTGTATTGATATTGACTAAGCCGTCAATGTTAGCAGTCCAGCTCCACCAGACGGAGTCGTTGGCCAAGATTTGGCTATTGGTGTCGGCCCCAAACAGGGTGGGGTCATGTAGCGGCTCACCCAATTCAGCATCGGCGTCGGCGTTACCGTCTTGCAGGGGACCTCCAGGTGTAATGGGGGTCGCACCGCCAATGTCATTACCCAATACACCAGGATAAGTCGCGATCGCGTCAGCCGTGAGCAGCGATCGCCGCTCAACCTCGCCCCAAAAGGCATCCAGCGTCCAGTCGCCGCCTTTGTCAGGGTGACCGAGTCGGTGTGTCGAGGCGGCAATATTCGCGTGGGTCAGGGTGTGGATGGCAGATAAAAACTCAGCTCCCGCGTCGCCTGCAGCAACTCGACAACCGTAAAAGTGGATGGTTTGGATAGATGTTTGGGCAGTCCATTGGCGGAGGCGATCGCGATAGTGCGACAGCGTCGACAAACTCAATTCCGAATTACCTAAAAAGAGTTGCCCCGGCGCACCGTGGGCTACCACGTAAACATCGGCAACTTGGGGACGCACCTGCAACGCCGTGGCAATCTGCGCTACACCGTCGCGATCAATTGGCAAAATCAGAATTTCAGCGTCAAAAGCAAGCCCTGCGGCCAACTGTAAAGGAGCCTCAATGCCAGCATCAACAAAAACAACAGACTTTGCTTTATTCGCCATGATTTGCATCCCAAAAAAATCGACAAGCTGCATCCCGAGTCCACTTTTATTACTCACACGTATAACCTTTGGTTGCGGCTAACATGCTCCCAAAGTGTATAAGAGGTTTTCGTAAAGATCACAGAAAAAATTGCACCCTCGGTCCACTTAACAACCCCAAAACATTCTTCTTGTCACCCTAATGAGGCGTCTTTAAACTTATCTTTCGCCAAAAAGTCTAATCCACTAATTAGAGGCTGTTCTTAACCGATACCCTGGCTAGGCACTTGCTTACTCTAGGGGGCGATGTTAATTGATGCGTCCGAAAAATCACTTAGCATTCTTCCTCGGATTCATTGCAGCTTTAATTAAGGTAGACATTCGCAGGCTTCTGAAAGCTGATGCTTAATGGCTCGTGGGGATCAATACAATCCTCTATTGAGTAAAGATTTCAGCCTAATGAAGGCTCCCCTTAAACCACATACACCTTCCTCATGGGTTCATCTAGCGTTCATAAAATATCAACACTAAGCGAGGATACCCGACATGTCATTTAAAACACTCACTTCTAGAAAATTTCTGGCAAGATTTTTCACTCCAGAGGCAATCAGTAATGAGGTGACTGTAGTTTTTGACCCCTAACAACGGCAAAACTCAGGAGCGTTAACACTACGTTTTATTGATTTGGCCCACAATTCTAGTTCAATGAAATCAAGGCTCCGGAAAATCTTAACAATCTTTAATGCGAGTGGATTGGAGAAGCCTTAGTGAGCAGATTTTGTCTAAGAAAACTCTGCGATTTTGAGTTTTTTGGAAAACCAATTTATGCAAAACATGATTTAGGCTGAGTGATTTCGAGCCTTCTCCATGACATCAGAATGACCTTGTTAATGGCTTGTTGAGTAGCGCTGTAAGTTGCCTGGGTGTCTGATTTAAAGAGCTATGGACTAGTTATGCTGTCGACGGTAAGTTCGCTGTTTTTACGGTTTTGAAATCTATATAGATGGTGTTTTGCGGCAGATTAAAGACTGAATGCGCTAAGGGTAGCGTTTGTGGAGACCGCCGAATGCGAATTGCGTGTTTGAGCTCTCTGAGCGTCTCTGGGGACGGCGAGCCGGTAATTCGTCGTTTGATGAAACCAATCCCGATTTCTAGAGCTCTTGTGTAATCTGCCTTTCATTTTTCTAGAGCTGATTCTTCCTGAAGCGGCTTTCATCGGCTTCAGGGCTTCTCGCAGTGGCTTTTGCGTTCTGCTATATCGGCGAGGATGGCTATTTTCTGCCTCCCTGTCCAACTATTTTCCAGGCGGCTCAAGCCGAGGATTGAGGTTTCTCGGTTTGGGTTTGCAGGCTGGCATGATGGCGATATATCTGCTTGAGCGGTGTTAGGTGGCTCGGTCACGCCATGAGTTTTGCCGGCATGCGCTGTTTCAAAACACAGTGCCGTCACTTTGAAGGGTGATGGGGGGCGCGCCACTGTCGGGGCGCAGGTGTTTGGCGATGCGGCGTCCAGCGGCCCAAGTTCCCCCTTCGAGAATTTTGATCAGGGGCAGCTCTTCAGGCGATTTGTTTAACTGTTGGCGAACGCGATCGCCGATCAAGTCCAGCATCACCACCGTGAGGGCGCGCCATTCCACCACCAGAGGAGAACTCGGTAGATGCGCGTCACGGGTTACGGCGTCGTGTTTCGGCAATAGCAAACCGAGATCGACGCAGAGGCCACCGTTGCGGTATTCGGCCAGTCCTGTGAGGGCATTGAGATGGGTCACGGTGAGGCCCGCTGACTGCAGTGGTTCTACCAGAGAGTAGGTGAGCCACTGCGAGAGTTTGTGAAAGGGTACTAGCTGTGACCCCAAAGATAAATCAGGTAAAGCGGGGTGGGGCCAGACATCGCCGAGGTTGGTGTGGGCGATCGCGACTCTCCCCGGCCAGATGTCGCCGAAACTGGTGAGTACTTCTGCCAGCAGTTGGCCCGCCTCTAGCGTCGAGCCGTAGGTAGACTGCCAGTAATCCAGCAAGTGGCCCGGACGCGGACAGTCGCTGCCAAACCGTGACGGGTGTGATGTCAGCGCTTGGCCCAACTGGTGCAAGAGGGTCAGTCGTCCAGGTAATCCCACGAGGGGATTAGCCGTACTCACTTGCAATACGTCAGCTAATGTCGGCTCGGTTAGAGCTTCTAGGCCAGCGGCATCTACCTGGTAAGGTTGAGCTGGGTTGGAGGAAAAAACGCCCTGCCGAAAAGCGTGCAGGCTCGCGATCGCCAACCCCTCAGAACGCCCAAGTACCTGATCTGCGGCGTGATCGTGGTAGCGCCACTGCGGCCCGGCCCCAGCGTCTAGCAGCACACTGACAATGGCTAAATCCAGTCGAGATCGCGCGGCAGCGGGCCGGGAGAAATTCGCTAAATCAGCGTCTAACTGTTGGCGTCTTGGCGTCCCCCCGGCGTCAAAATGCCGCCACCGACTATGAAACGGGACGTCAAAATCGGGATAGAGTTGCTGCGTCGTTTCCACCACGTAGTTGGCCACCCTAGCCAACTGGCTGAGGTCGCAGGTAAAGTGCTCTAACTGTCCGGCTTGGCAAAGCTCAAATAGCTGCTGACAGCGATCGCGGATGGCCTGGGGTTGGCGCAGGTAGGCGATCGCGGTTTGCGGTTCCGGCGTCATCATGCATCCTCGTACTGCCGACCAATGGTTTGCCCCAGCACGGTCTCATCAGGCACCTCATCCTGGGTGTAGTAGCCCGCTGCTTTTTTGGCCTTGATTTCTACCTGGGCATCAGCTGGAATCAGCTCCTCAGGAATGGTGATGCGTTCCCCAATTTCAATGCCGGACTGGGTCACGGCATCGTACTTGAGATTACTCATCGAAACGAACTGATCAATGCGAGTCATGCCCAGCCAGTGCATGACGTCGGGCATCAGCTCTTGAAAGCGCATGTCGGGCACTCCAGCGACGCACTCTGTGCGGGTGAAATAGGTATCGGCGCGATCGCCGCCTTCTTGCCGTTTCCGAGCGTTGTACACCAAAAACTTGGTCACTTCGCCAAGGGCGCGACCTTCCTTGCGGGCATAGATGATTACTCCCGCGCCGCCAACCTGAGCCGTTTGAATCGCGACCTCAATGCCATGCACCAGGTAGGGACGGCAGGTGCAAATGTCCGAGCCAAAGACGTCAGACCCATTGCACTCGTCATGAATGCGTACCGCCAGCGGCCGATCAGGATCGGCGATCGCGTTGACATCGCCCAAAATATAAACGGTGTGCCCGCCAATAGGGGGCAAAAACACCTCTAAATCGGGCCGGGTAACCAATTCCGGAAACATGCCCCCCGTTTGCTCAAATAAGGTGCGACGCAAATCACTTTCAGCTACACCAAAGCGCTTGGCAATACCTGGCAAATGCCATACGGGTTCGATTGCAGCCTTAGTCACGACTAATTCGCCGCCTTCCTTTAAGATTTTGCCGTCAACTTGCAGACGACCGGTGGCAACCGCTTCCTGCAATTCAGGGATATTGATATGTGCTTTCGTAATGGCGATAGAGGGTCGAATGTCGTATCCTTCGGCCCGCAAATCGGCAAATAGATGATTATCCAGCGCGCCATAGGGGTCGAGGGCCACAATCTTGTCAGGGTCACTCCAACTGGGATGAGGGCCAATGTCGGCGGTGGGTGCCGTGTCGGTCAAGTCGGCCTGATGATCGGGGTTGAGACTGCCGCTAGCGATCGCGAGTGCCCGATATACTGCATAGCCTCCAGAATGGGTGCCAATCGCATTCCGGTGAGCTAAGTTACCCAGCGTCGCAATAATCGGGCCTCGTGCTTGTGGGTCAGAGTGCCCCCACTGAATGGGATGGGGCTGGTTGCCAAACTGAGCCGGATGCGAAGTGAGAACAATATGCTTGCGACGAGGCGACTGAGCCGAGGTCATTGTAGAGCCCCTTATAGCTAAAGCTTGAAACTACTCTGTCAGCGTAGCTCAGACTGTAGTGCAAGTGGCAGTCTAGACCCGAGACCAGTACCCACGGCTGCATTGTGGAAATTTTTAGGACTCAGTTTTAGGACTCAGGCAAAAGTCTCCATCAAGCCTCTAACGCGGGGAAATACTGCATTCGATTTCCCAGTCTTGGGGATGCAGGGGCCAATAGGGCCGGAATTTGGATGCAACTGCGTCAGGTGGAAGCCGGTCAAGTTGGTGGGATGGCTCTACGGGTGTGAGAGATAAGATGTCGCCATGTGAGGCAGAGAAAAGCCTGTAGAAGACACATTTAGGGAGTCGCGCTTAAATAACATCCCAGCGACCCTGCTACCCATCCACCCTGCCACAGTCTTATCCGGGTACTCTATTTTCAAGCCGATCCCTTAAGCAACCAATATCAGGCAAATCGCTGTTACTCTTAAATCGTTTGACCCTAGTCGCTCTACGTCTCTTTTTTCTCTACGTCCCCTTTTTATAAAGGTAGAGATGGTGAGCGCATCCTAGATTTATGAATCCAGAGAACGCTTTTGGGCAGGCATTTTGCCCGCAAGCGAGACTAACAAGCAAAAGGCGGATGCACTCAAGAATTTGCAGCAGCGGCAATCATTTTCGCTGTGAATATGGGCCATAATGTTGCCACCGGGTAAGCCTGTGGGTACCTTAATGAGTTGCACTGAAACGTTCGCAGCTGAAGTGGCGTCGCCGGTAACTAAATTCACAGCCCACTGGCATCCGTATGAACGGTTTCACTCTCTCATCAAGGCGATTCAGAATGGCGTTCAGGCCTCTAAAACAGGAGCGATCGCGGCTAGACACTCGCTTCCAGTCAGTGACTAAACAGTGCCAAATACATCACACTATTGACTGCAAAATTTACTGAGACGCTCACTCGCACTTAATAAATAAATCAACTTATTTTCCGAAAACTACGTCAACGCTATGTAGGTAATGAGTTCTTTAATGAATCAGTTAAGGCCAAAAAAATGGCACTAAACTGCCTAAAACTTAGTCATTAAGCGCCCTTTTGCTGATTCATTACTAGGTTAAAACAAGAGTACCCTAAGAGGGCGTTTTCGAGACTCTAAGGCAGTTGCCATGATGCGCATAGGCAAATTCAAAAGCCTGCTTCAACCAATTGAGGATAACCATCATGTCGACTGTTGCCAAAGCTTCTGTCATTGAAAAAGAAGCCGTCACGCTCTCTGCAGAAAAAATCAAGCGTACTCTTCCTGAGCAGCCTGAACTTTATGCCGACTCCGAAACTTACAGCCGTGAGATTTTGGGTCAAGCATATTTCTGCCATTTGAATCTCGTGGCTGAGGGCCTACGTGGCGATATCCCGCCCTTTGGTCCAGCCCCTGATCAATCGTCCTACATCGTGGACACCGATGAAACGATGTGGGTAGGGACTTACATTTACTTCAACCGCAGCCCGCTGACTGCACTGCTACTCTGTCTGGGACTTGATATTTCTGTTAAATTCCACTTTGAAGGACAGGGATTCTGTGCCGCAGAGAAAGATTTGGTCGTCTCGATCAAGTCTCGTGAAAAGCAGTTTGCTTACTGGGTTGGTACTAAAGTTAAGCCCCAAGAGATTGGTCTCACGTCCGGGCTTTACATGGTTTCAGCTACGTCTCAAATTGGTCCCATCACTCATAAGTGTGGCCAGTATGTGTTTGGCTACGGCAACATCGGTGAGCGCCGCTTGCAAGTTGCTGAACAGCCCTTTACCGATGCTGACGACTAAGCCCGTAATCGATAACCTTGATGCCGCTTACTTGAGTCGCTGATGCCACTCAAGCTGGGTTAAAGGTTTAGTCAAATAGGGGCGATATTCCGCCCCTATTTGTTTTTTGCTGACGCGATCGCGCTTCATCGTTATGGTCAATACGTTGTCAAGTGCTGAATTGAACCATAAGTCAGCATCACTTTCGAACAGAATTTGTCCTCTCAAGTGAGCGATTGATGTTGCCTTAAGCAGATATTCAAAGCTTTGAGAACTTCATAATGAATAACGCTTTTCAACCCGAAAAAGACATCAATATGTTTGCTCCCATATCGCTGATTAATTTCATAGAGGTTGCTGGTGTTTGCTTTCATCATCCGACCTGCATACCGTCAATGCGGTCAGTTAGCCTAGACTCCCAAAAGATTTCATCGGCACTGATGGCAGAGAGAGTTTTTACCCTCATCGTCGATATTGGTATCACCTATTTAGGACGCAACTATCTGGCTGAACAGCTAAATACCTTGGTGACCTGTCAAGGTCAAGTATTTATCAAACCCTTGAGTCCGATTCAGAACAAATCATTCTGGAAAGCGATCGCGACGATTCCGCTCTCTTCTGACACGATGAGCTATCGTTTAGCGTTTCGGCCTGCCACCCTATCTCAAGGACAGTATTCGCTACAACTACTGTTATTGACAAGTGGTGTATCTGCTTTACCGGTGTTGTTTGAAATGCCGCTGTTAGAGGTCTTTAACCCTAGTTCAGAGGACAAAATAGGATGACTGTATTTTAGCTTTGACTTAAATATGAAAATATCCATAACCGATCATTCTTTTTTGCCTAGCTAAAAGAAATAAATTGCTTTGGAATGATTAAAAGTTGATCGATATACGCAACTGTTGTTGACGATCTATTGAATGAGAACAACTAATCATTTCAGGGTTTTGAAGACGTTTTTTATGGAACTTCGTAAAAGTTGTCTGGAATAATCAAATTTTCTGGAAATGAATGCTTCAGCTTGAAGTTCTCAATATCGAGATAATTTGATTTCCTTGAGGAACCGGTTGATGCACCATCCGGATGATGATTGCCTCTAAACTT
Source organism: Cyanobacteria bacterium P01_F01_bin.56 (assembly GCA_039185935.1). Lineage (GTDB taxonomy): Bacteria > Cyanobacteriota > Cyanobacteriia > Phormidesmidales > Phormidesmidaceae > Halomicronema. Next base: position 18,709 of record JBCDAJ010000032.1, read on the forward strand.
TGCTCTTTCTCAACGCAACGATTTGATTTAGAGCCTTACAGCTGATGTGATGGTGTGATGTTGGTTCGCACCTCAAGGAAAACAGATTCTTCAGATCGCTTTGTTTGTGTCTGTAACGTGTCTGTCTGTCCACTTTGATGAGCATAACGATGACTTCGTTTAACTCTTTTCTCACAAGCCCCCGCACAAATCTTCCTGAAACCTTGGTCAGTGCTGACGAGCATTCGCCCGCGCGACTGTCTGCCGAAATGTTGCAGTTAGGCAAGGCTTCTTTGGCCACCCATTTGGGTAATGTCCTAATTTTGACAGAGGCAGGAAAAGTCTTATATGCCAGTGAAACGCTACAAGATTGCCTCCGTTCTTTAACTGATAACCCTGGGACAACGAGTCTGCCCCAGGAAATCATTGTGATTTGTCAAATTTTGCGGCAGTGTCGTCACCGCTTTCCCCATCAACATTGGACGACTGAATTTGACATTTTGACTAAAGATGCGATCGCTTTACGCATTCGCAGTCGTTGGCTCAAGCTCGATGGGTTTGAACAACCGTGCATCTTGCTCATTGTGGAAGATCGACGGCAGATGGTGCAGGACATCGTGCTCGATGAGGCCCAGCACTGGGGCCTCACGCCACGAGAACAAGAGGTTTGGCTGCTACATCGAGACGGCTGCACCTATGACCAGATTGCGGCCAAACTCATCATCAGCAAAAACACCGTCAAAAAGCACATGCGCAGTATTCACGCCAAACGCCGAGCCGTTAATGATGGTTAGGAGATTTACAGGAAAGAATTTACCGCTTGTAGGGTGTCATTAGCGAAGCGTAATGCACCGCCGAATGGGTATGTTCATTGACAGAAATCTCCTTAGGCGTCGGTATGGTGGCCGATAAACGGCGTGGCCCATGGGCGCCAGTTTTCTTTGTTGAAGGGCGATCGCCATTTGCGAATAAGGTCAGATTCTAAAGCCTGCCGAGCTTTGCGATCGGCTGGAGCATAGGGCCAGAAGCCGATATTGACCTGTACGGGCAGTTGAACGGTGCGGTGTGCCGAAACGTAGTTGAGGATGTAGCGCTTGCAATCGTGGGTGCCTTTCCACCGCTGGTTGGCTTTGACTGTTTCACCCACGTAGAGCAAAAGGTCAGCTTCGTGGTCGACCACAAAGTAGAGGGCCGCATTGCCGACATCGGTGAACTGCTCACGCCAAAATTCGGCATTGCGCTGAGGTAGCGTGAATGGGTCAATATCGTCTGTTGGGGAGGTGTCATGGCCGCCAAACAAACTGCCTTGCGTAGCCCCAACGTTGGTCTTGACCGTCTGCTGAAAAGCCTGTACGCGCTGCTTCCAGGCGGTTAATTCGGCCACGGTGAGGGCCGTTTGTTGAGGCGTCGGCCGGTTATAGGCCCAAGATACCTCAGCGGCTTTGAGCTCCTGATTAGAGAGCAAAGAGGGTTGATAGTCTGCCACGCGATCGCCCACATTTAGCGTTTGTTCTTGTCGATGATACTGCAAACACGCTAAAGAGAGCTGGCGGCATAATCATGCTCAAGGAGCAATCGTGAACGGCGGTTCCTCACTGATGAATCTGCGGGTTCTCGGATGAGCAGGGGTTCCAACCACACTCCGGGCCTCTGGCCTGGGCAATCACCTAGCACTCACGGCATAATCTCCCCTAGGGGAGGATTTTCCATTTCCTTTCGGTAACTCGACTCGATAGGCTAGAGGGGTGTCTTTTGTATGGGTGGTTTGCTGCCCCCTTAAAACCGTGATGAAAGTTTTTTGGAGTCTATGTTTGTGTCTGTGTTTAGGGTGGGGGCTAGGGTCGCCAGCGATCGCGGCTCCGGCGCCTGCTGACTTTAGTCAAGCTGACATTCAGGAAATCGCTACCCTGCGAGAAAAAGCCTTCATCACCAGTCGTGAAGGTGATTACGTCGCAGCGGAAGGGTTGTGGACGCAGTTGCTTGAGTACTTGCCTGACGAACCGGCCATTTGGAGTAATCGCGGCATTGTCCGCGCGAGCCAGTTTCACCTAGATGAAGCGATCGCGGACTATGGTCAGGCGATCGCCCTAGCCCCTGATGAAGTCGATTCCTACCTGAATCGCGGGGCGGCGTATGAAATGAAACAAGAATGGGCCGCCGCGATCGCTGACTACAACTACGTTTTACAGCTCGATCCTAAAGAAGCTGGCGCGCTCAACAATCGAGGCAATGCCGAGGCCGGACAAGGTGACTGGACGGCCGCGATCGGTGACTATCAAGCAGCGGCTGATTTAGATCCCAACTTTGCCCTGGCACGAGTTAATTATGGTTTGGCACTCTACCAGGTTGATCGCGTTGACGAAGCGCTAAAAGTTTTGCGGGCCATTGTCCGCAAGTATCCGAACTTTCCCGATGCGCGGGCCGCCCTCACGGCTGGCCTATGGGGGGCCAATCAGCGGGGTGAGGCCGAAAGCCAGTGGGTCGCTGTAGAGGGCTTAGATCGCCGTTATAAAGACCTGGACTGGATTCGCACGATTCGCCGTTGGCCTCCGAAAATGGCCGATGCCCTAGAGCAGTTTTTGACCCTGGAGGGCTAAAGCCAACGTGCTAGACCTCTTGCTGGTGGCTGTTTTAGGGTTTTTAGGCAGCTTTGGACATTGTGTCGGGATGTGTGGCCCGATGACAGTAGCCTTGTCGCTGTCAGCCCCGGCCCGGCCCCATGAGGGGACTGAAGCGCGATCGCGATCGCCGCAGTTTTGGTTTCACCTCAGGCTTAATCTTGGGCGCTTGGCAAGCTATATGCTCGTTGGTGCTGCCATTGGTGGCCTGGGTTCTGTTTTGGTGGCGGGTGGGCAAATGGCCGGTGTTGGCAGTGGCCTGCGACGGGGCATTGCTTTGCTCACGGGGACGCTGCTGATTTTGCTCGGTTTGCGGCAGGTCGCACCTGGATTGCTGCCGCAACTGCCGTTGCTACATCCCCTGCAGGGGGCATTGCACGATCGCCTGCAGCAAGTGCTGGGGCACCAGGCCCAATCTCGTCGCTGGTGGACACCGCTCTGGCTTGGCCTAGCTTGGGGGTTGATTCCCTGTGGCTTTCTCTACACGGCTCAGATTAAAGCGGCAGAAACCAGTTCCTGGCTAGCGGGGGCGGCAACCATGGGGGCGTTTGGTTGCGGTACCCTGCCGATGATGGTGGGATTAGGAACCTATAGTGCTTGGTTGAGTCGAGATCGCCGGAGCCAGCTCTTTCAACTTGGCGGTTGGATCACGCTCCTCATTGGCCTGTTGACTTTGCTACGCACCGGTGATCTCATGGTGGACTATGCGGGCCACCTATCGCTGTTGTGTCTAGCCCTGGCGTTGATTGCCCGTCCCGTCTGTAAAATCTGGTCTCAGCCCCTCCGGTTTCGACGGCTGCTAGGCGTCGGGAGCTTTGTGCTGGCCCTGGCGCACACGGTGCACATGCTCGAACACAGTTGGAATTGGCAACCGGCCGCCGTGCGTTTTATGTTGCCTCAACACCAGTGGGGGATGGTGGCTGGCGCGATTGCGCTGGTGCTGCTGGTGCCACTGACCCTGACAAGTACTAACAATGCCCAGCGCCATTTAGGCAAGGCTTGGCGATCACTGCATCTGTTGAGTGTTCCGGCGCTCGGGCTCGGGGGCCTGCACGCGATCGTCGCGGGTTCAAGTTATCTCGGCAGTTTGCAAATTCACGGTCGCCCGCTGATGGCTTCAGGATTGCTGGTCGGGGGGATGCTGCTAGTGTTAGCCATGCGATCGCCTTACTGCTGGCAACTCCTGCATCTCAAGCAGTGGTATACGCCAGCGGCAAAACCGCTGCAGCCCATCCCGCCGCCCGCGTCTCAATGTCACTAACGTCCTATGTTTCCACTATTGCCTCTCCGCTCTCTATTAGTTATCTCTTTGCTTGGCAGCAACATCCTGTCACCGGCAGTGGCTCACGACGTTCAAATTGCGGATGACGTGGGCGCGACCTTACATATTGAACCGAACGATATTGCCCGTGCCGGTGCGCCGACAGCTCTGTGGTTTGCGCTGACGCAGGCCGGGGGCAAAGTGATTCCTCTGGCGGATTGTGACTGTACTCTCACCCTCTATGACAGCCAAAATGTAGCGGTGGAGACCCCCTCGCTGGCGTCGATTTCAGCCGAGGGCTTCCAAGATATTCCGGGCGCGACGGTGACCTTTCCTGATGTGGGCGCTTATGAATTGGTCCTCACCGGTCGTCCCCAAACAACAGCGGCATTTTCTGAGTTTGAGCTACGCTTTGAGGTCACAGTGGCGAGCCGCGCTGCCGGTAATTCACTGCCAACGGTAGCCGATGAGCCCACGCCGCCGCCTGCTGAGACCGTGGATGATCAGGTGACGGCTGCCCCTGATGTCACTACTGCGGATGAAGCCGATGAAACTGACGCGGCAATTGCTCAAACGTCGGAAACCCCAGCTCCGGCTTCCACGTCTACCCCCTGGGTAGTCGCTTCTGTTTTGGGAGGGGCTGTTGTTGTTATCGGCTTAGCGATCGCGATGCTCGGCGGTCGGCGATCGCCAGGAGGGAAGACATGAAATTGACACGGACAACATGGGTAGCGGGCCTCGTCGGTGTTGCTGCCGCCGGCCTGGGCAGTATGAGTGAGGCGATCGCCGCTGAAAAAGTGGTGCTTACTTACGGCCCCATTTCGATGCAGGTGCCCATTACGGAATTAGAAGAGTTGGCAGAAACCGGGGCACCCTCGGGACAGTTGCAGGAACTACTGGCCTTATCGAATCAGGAACCAGAAGCCGTTCGCACCACCCTGACTGACCCTGTGCCGGTGAACCTGACGGTGCTCGACCTCGCCCTGAACTCTTTGCCGGGAGAATGGGTGTTGGACCAAATGAGCGAAATTATTCATCCACCTTCGGGCACAGGCAGCCGCCAAGCCCTGCGCTCTGCCTTGGTGAACGCAGCCAGCGATGACAATGAGATCACGCTGCTAGAGGTAATGCAGGCTTATCCCACGCCAGAGCTGATGGTCAGGGGCGATCGCCTGATCGAAACTTATAACCGCCTGTATGAGATTTTGGAGCCCTTAGAAGCCCTTGCCGATATTTTGGAAGAAGATATCTTTCGCTAGCGGTTCTGAAAGGGCGTTTGAAAAGTTCGAGTTGATGCCAAACGCTTGAACATAAGGCGAATCATCGCCAGATAGATAAGGCTTCCGAAGTTTCAGTCAGGCCTTCGTAATCTTTGCTCAAACGTCGACACCCGTTTGACCAGCCAAAGGTGCGCTCGGCAATCTAGCGCTTGGCAGCACCTGAAAGCCCTGTTGCCTATCGCTGCGCAAGACTGCTTTGAGCAACCAGCCATAATTGTCAAACACCTTTTGAAACGAGACTCTACCCGATCGGTGCCATCGGTGTAAATCAACCACAATCGCTGGAGCCACGGACGCTGTTGCTAGAGACGAGCGAAGAGGGTTTTGGCAAAAACAGTTGCTGCGGTCACCACCCTTACCATGATCACTAACCCCAAGGTATCCACGAGTAAATGACGCTTGCGACCCTTGATTTGCTTCCCACTATCAAAGCCAACGGCGTGGTGAGTTAAGGGAGCGGCTTGAAAATAAAGTACCCAGGCAAGACTGTGGCAGGGTGGATGAGTAGCAGGGTCGCTGGGATGTTATTTAAGCGCGACTCCCTAAGGTCCTATCCTGAACTGATTGGGAGTCCATGATCGTCACGCACTGCTGTGCCGATAGCCTAGTACCGCTCGGCGTAAGTTTGCGTAACATTAGCCCTCACCCTAAATCCCTCTCCCAAAATTGGGAGAGGGACTTCAAACCACGGCTCGCTCCCCTTCTCTCAGTTTTGGGAGAAGGGGTTGGGGGATGTAGACGCGGAGCGGCTTCCCGCCGGATGGGGGATCGATATCGAGACTTAAGCCGTCGAATACTAGGCCAGGAAAGCTTTCCTACTTCTCAAACGCCCTCTTAGAGAGAACGAGGAAACAGAGAGAACGAGAAAATACCGTCCCTGTCGTTGTGCGGCAATAGAAAAACGCTCAGTCAGTAAAGACCTGTTGATGCATCTTGGGTCGTGTTTGTATCTGCAATTGTTTTTGATAGTGTCAAAGCTCATCAAAAGTCATGGTTCTAACATGTTTCTAATAAATGAGCTTCAAACTACTTTGAGATCCATCGCAAGACAGACTATTCAGCATTCAAGACAGACTATTCAGTATTCAAGACAGACTATTTAGCATTTATTTAGACATGACTGAGCCGTTATAAATTGTTTGCTACAAAAGAATTTTTAGATGTTGGGGTAAATAATTAAATTGGGCAATCTAAACTCGCTTCTTAATGAGCAGCGGTCTGTGTATTGAAATAAGGGCGTTGCCTTCTCAATGGCCACTTATTCTCTGGGATCAAGGCAGCATGTATGACGTAGCGCAATTTTCTTTAGGTGATATGACGGCCTGTGGTAGTGCCGTACGTAAACTAGGGCGCGATGCGACGACAATGGAAGAAACCGCTAGTCGAATAGCGCGTTATTTCTACAATAATTTCACTGATCCGCAAACGAGCGAGTCGGCATTTGCGCTGACTCGATTTTTCAAAACCCATGACTTTCTTGAACTGTCTGATGATTTAAAGGCGATCGCTCAAGCTGCTCTGGGCGCTCCACCGGCTATGCCTCAGATGAAGTGTTTGACCCTCTTGGGTACAGCCGGCGATCACCCCCAATGGAATCATCGCCGCTCGTCAATTGGCCATCAGGTGATTCCCCTACCGAGTGAGCAAATGGTGACTCAAGCACCGATGATTTCACAACTGATTCAGCAGTTAGGGCTCAGCATTCGCAGCGTGGTGGCTCCGGCTCCAGACATGATTGTTGACTTACAAGAGCGCACCTTCAATGTGTTCCACATACCCGCAGCTCTTGACAGCCCCTATATACCTGCTCAGGCTGACTTTGTGCGATCGTTCAACATTCAGTCAGTGATAGGACTTGGCAGCATTTTGCCCTCTGGCAATTTAATCGTCATCATCTTATTTTCCAAAATTCCGATTAGTCGTTCTACAGCAGAGCTGTTCAAGCCCTTGGCGCTCAATGTCAAGATGGCGGTTTTACCCTTTGACCGGGGAAATGTCTTTATGCCGCTAGCGTCCTAATGAAGGTGCTGAATACTTTGCAAGCGCAAATAATATTTCAAAATTTCAGGACCAAGATTCGTGATCTACATTCGATTTTCAAGCAATCAAAATAACCCCACTGATCCGTTGATAGGAGTTTTTCGTGAGTTGTGCAGGCGATTATGACCCCAGTGTGCAGTTACTGAGGGCCGAAAATAAACATCTCAAGGCGCAGGTCGAGACCCTAGAGCAACTGCTAGAGGTATATGAACAGGAAACGCTAGATAAATCAGCGCGGCTAGAAGCTACCCTTGCTGACTTGAATGAGCACACCCAACGCCTGAGCCATGCAGAGACGACGCTGACGACCTTGAGGTCAATGCTCAACAGCATGGGGGATGCGGTTGTGGTGATGGATATGCAGGGGAAGTTTCTGTTTTTGAATATCCTGGCTGAAAAGTTGCTGGGCATCACGCCAGACCAAACCTCTTTGCTAGCATGGGCCGCCACCTGGGAAGTTTATCTTGCTGATCAGGTGACCCCTTGTACACTGAAAGATTTTCCCCTGTCACGGGTTATTCAGGGAGTGCCACTAGAGGCCACTGAACTTTTTATTAAATCTGTGCCAACTCAGCCGGGAAACTGGTTTAGCGTCACAGCTAGAGATTTAGCATCGGCGGAGGGCGATCGCCAGGGTGGCATTGCCGTCTTCCACAACATTACGCCTTTGAAGCAAAGTGAAATAGCGCTGCGTCAGTCGGAGGCGCGATCGCGTGAGCAAGCTTTGCACCTGCAGGAGGCTTTGCAAGACTTGCAGAAAATGCAGTTCCAACTGGTGCAAACAGAGAAAATGTCTAGCTTGGGGCAATTAGTTGCTGGCATTGCCCATGAAATCAATAACCCAGTGAATTTTATTTCGGGCAATCTCATCCACGCCCAGCAAAACATTGAAGATTTATTGGCATTGATCACGCTTTATCAACAGCTTTATCCTGAGCCCAATCTTGACATTCAAGCGTTGGCGACAGACATCGACTTGGAGTTCGTGGCCACTGATTTGCCGAAGCTGATGCGATCGATGAAGGTCGGGTCTGAGCGCATTCAAGCGATCGTCGCTTCCTTGCGAACCTTTTCTCGGATGGATGAGGCTGAAATGAAATCTGTCGATATCCACAATGGGTTGGATAGCACGCTCATGATTTTGCGCAATCGTCTCAAAAGTCGCTCTGAGACCAGAGAGATTGCGGTGGTTTGTGATTATGGCCACATACCAGCGGTGGAATGCTACGCGGGGCAACTCAATCAGGTGTTTATGAATGTGTTGAGCAATGCGATTGATGCGTTAGAAGAGCAGCGATCACCCGCTAGCGCTGACACCAGGGCACCGCGAATCACAATTCAAACAGCTCTGACCAGCGATCAGCAGGTCTGCATTCACATTCGAGACAATGGCCCTGGCATTTCCGAGCAAGTTCGCCATCAGGTTTTTAATCCGTTTTTTACAACTAAACCCGTCGGCAAGGGCACTGGCATGGGCCTATCTATCAGCTATCAAATCGTGACCGAGAAGCACGGTGGTGTGTTCGAATGTGAGTCGGCGATCGATCAGGGAACAACCTTTAAGATTTTGATTCCTCTGAACCAAACTTGAAACGGATGCCGACTGGGCTACCGGTTTCTAGGCTTTGCTGGCGGTTAGAGGCTGTCATCATTTAGGTGATATTCACTGGCCTCGCCAAGGGGGCATCCCATTTCTCCGTGATAGCGAAACAAATACGGTTGCAAGGCGACTGGAACAGGGGAGCAGGGGCACAGGAGGTGTAGCTGCGATGTCTGCACTTTGCTTTAGGGAGTTGCGCTTAAATAACATCCCACCGACCCTGCTACCCATCCACCCTGCCACAGTCTTGTCCGGGTACTTTATTTTTAAGCCGATCCCTTACCTGACAAGGTGTTGAGTCCGCCTGGAGCAAGTGACTGGAGATTGATGGGGGGGCTGGAGTGGTTGTTCACCTATCGGCTCAGTTTTGATTGCTTGATGGGTCAATCAGTTGACAGTGCTTAACGTGATTCCGTAAATTCAGCCGCTCAGACTGTTGAGGGTGTACAGTTACCCCTATTGAAAATCATGAATATACAGCAAATGTGGCGATCGCTCCTTTGGGCCGGTCCTGTTAGTTTTCTGGCCAGTTTGAGCTCAGCGGCCATGGCAACCACCCTTGAGCTTGACGTGTTGCCAACCTTGGATTTGCCCGGTAATTGCCCAGCTCAGCTCATCGCTCATGAAACGCCTCGCCCTTATACCGAAGGCAGCTACGCCACCGATGGCATGATCAAACTGCGAGACATTGCCACCAATGTTCGTATCGCTCGCTCTGATCTGTTTAGTACCACTTGGGTCGCCACCCTCAAGCCAGAATTTCGGAACTGTGAAGGGTCGGCCATCATTAACCGGATCGACGATAAACCTTACGAAGGTCATTCCTATCTGCAGGTGCAGTTAGCGGCTGGTCAAGTCACTGCGGTTTTAGATATGACCGGCCTCCCTGACGTTAATGGCTTTACGTCGACGCTGATATTTGGTGGCCTGCGTGAGGGGAATCCTCGCTGGACTTGGGGCGGTTCTGATTGATGCCGTCATGCCGTATCAGGTGGGAAATTGATCGGTCGGGTTAATATCATCGCCAGGTTCAGCCATCAGAAGGCCGAGCGCAGAAGTCTGAGTACCCCTTGGGCAGGGCACAGCCCTACAGTGTTCAGAAATGAATCTTTTGCTGGAAGAGGCTTTGAGCCATCTGAAATGGCCCGAACTAAAGGCTAATGGTCAGGCGCTGTTTAGCCCGACTATGGCAATATAGCGATCCGCAATTAGGTCAGCAGGACGGTTTTGGTTTCTGGAATAACTACATAGTCAGCGTTTTCATTCCGAACTCCGCATTCCGCATTCCGCATTCTGCTACATCTGTAACTGCATGATTGACGGGCTGCTGGGGTTACAAATATTGCTTGAGCCGCTCAACAGTGGTCTTGCCAGTAAGCGACCAGCTAAATTGTGCCGCCCGATCGCAGCCCGCCCGGCTCAGATGTTGGCTCAGGCTGGTCTCGTGAGTGAGCCGCTCCATATGATGAGCGATCGCGGCTACATCAGTCGGATTCACTAAGAGCGCAGCGTCCCCCGTTACTTCTGGAATCGAAGCGCGATCTGAGGCGATGACGGGGGTTCCGCAGGCCATCGCCTCTAAAACTGGTAAGCCAAATCCCTCCCACAAACTGGGGAAAATTAGCGCTAAGGCTTGATTGAGCAAGACCGGCAATTGATCGTAGGCAACATAATTCAAAAACTTGACTTGGGGGAGAATGCCCAGCTCATTAGCTTGGCGTTTTAGCGTGGGAGTATATCGAGTATCTTCAGGCCCCGCAATCCACAGTTCATAGGCGCCCCGGTCGGAGAGTTGAGCAAAGGCTTGTAAGGCGATCGCCGTATTTTTATAAGGGGTTTGCCGTCCCAGCAGCAAAAAGTAGTTTTGTCGGGGTAGTCCCAAAGGGCGAAAATGTTGAGCATCGTGGGCTAATAAGATCGGCGTAATCTTTTTCGGACTGACGCCATAGAAACGGGTCAAGTCCGACGCGGTGGCAGCAGAATTGCAGAGGATGTGGGCCGCTGCATGCACCACACGGGGCACATAATAGCGATGCAGCCAACTTTGTGCCCGCGATACCGGAAACCGCAGCGGAATTAAATCATGCACCATCACGATGAAGCGACAGGGGCTAAACAGTGGCGCTTCGGTAATGGGAGAAAAGAGCAGTGGGCGATCGCTAGCCCGTACCGTTAGCTCACGATAAATCTGCGGTAGCCGAAACTGAGTCCACAGTAGCCGTCGCAGATGTCCTGGTAACCCAAACTCAGCGGTCAGATTACCCGGTACGGTCCGAAACTCAGGGAGGCCGCTGACCGCCGTCGCCAAGTAGTAAGGATCAAGCTCCTGAAAGTAGGGCAGAAGATTGAGCGCGTAATTGGTGGTGCCAGTGGGTCGACTGAGTAGATAGGCCAGATTAACGATTAGCGACATCACAGATTCTCAGCAGAGTGTCGACCCATGAGCAGCGGTTCTAATTGCTGTCGCGAGACAAGGTTTAGGACTGACGCCAAAGCCCCCCATCTTCCCAAGCTGGCGATGTTGAAGCCGATTTCCCAGGCTTGGGGGGATGGAGGGGCCATAATTCGAAGCGGCTGCCGCTGCGTCCGGTCTGTGGTGGTGCTTAACCTTCACCTTCGGGAGCCGCTTCCTCGTCGGGAGCGGCGGGCGCCGGTTCAGTCCCCTCAGCCCCACAGTAGGTATTGACTTCGTTGATGATGGTGGACTCTTCTACAGACAGTTCTTGAATTTGCTGCACCGCTTGCACCGTTTGTTGCTGTGATTCTTCAATCTTGGCGGGCAGGTCGGCTTCCGTTGCAACATCTTGCACAATGCCCATCGCAGAGCTGGCCTGAGTCAACGCTTCACTAAACCCTTCTACCATCTGGATGTAGCGATCGCGATAGCTAATGAGTTGCTCATCCTCAAGTTGCGTATCGTTGAGTTCCACAGAGAGGGCATCGAGATCACTGATCACACCGTCGACGGCCTCCACGTACTGATCGGCAGCGGCTTTAATATCGTCCAAGCTTTGAACCTGAGCTGCAGTGGCACTAAATTCTTGAATATTGCTTTCAAAGGCGGGCATAAATCCTTGGGCCTTGTTGACAATCTCCGCAAGGCGATTGCACTGCGAAACTTTAGATTCACCACAGCCGACTGCCAGCAAAGCGATCGCGGCACTGGCTGAAACCACTCCAAGATGGCGGCGAATTGTCAGCATGAATATCTCCTTAAAGGGGTGCAAAATCCATCGCCAGGTAGTGACTAATGGCGTTGGCTGGGCACATGATACTGCCAACAGCCCTCATTACCCGGTAAATTTTGGAGGACATTCAGCAGGATACCCATAACTTTTGGCCGCTCATCTTAAGAGTCTTGGGAGCTCGCTTAGAAAGCTGAAATGAAACTGATAGGATCAGAGTCCTGACTTGATTTGAGCGGGCTGTTGCAATTTGTGCAGTAATCATTGCTGACCATGACTGACGGTGCCGTGCTGAACCATCTGTACAATTTTTTAATCAAACCACTAGATCATGCCCACTCCTGCCGAGTTTTTAGAAGCGACAAAATATTTTGGGATTGCTACCCTGACAATGGCGGGAATCACATTGCTGGCCTTCGTTTTAGGCTGGGGTTTTCGCTTTCGATTAGTGGGCATTACGAGCTTTATGGGGGTGCTAACGGGGGGGGTCTTAGGGCTGAGTTTTGAGCCGTTTACGCCAACGGTCGTGCCGGGGGCAGTCCCTTACAAAACGGTGTATGACTCGGGGGCGGCACAAATTGTGGTCAAAGTGCCGACAACGATCACACCGACTGAACTCGAAGCAACTTTGCAACAGGCCGCCAGCAACTTGCTAAAGCCCAGCCGCTTGGGAGGCATTGGGGTCACGCCGACGATTCGGGCTCGGTCGATTGTCCATGAACCAGGTGGCGTATCGAACTTGGTATACCTCGGTCAAGTCCAACCCATTCGCGAACCCGGTGCCGAACCGGCTCTTAATATCCAAGTTTTTGAGAGTGCCTTTGACATCCTCGCTCAGTCCGCTCCTGAACTGCCCAATAACAACACCTGACGAAACGCTAACTATAGATTGAACGCTATGAACTCAACCACTTTTCCGCCGTTGATGATCGCGCCGGCTCAAGTGAGTCGTGGAGCTGGCATTTTGCCGACTATGGGGGCTGCGATCTCGACCTTGGGGCAACGCCCCTTGGTGATTGGGGGCGATCGCTCCTTGGCGCAGGCGAATGCTGCCTTAAAGCCGGCGCTGACCGATTTGGCAACCGCCACTGCTTCCTATGGTGCCGACTGTAGTGAAACAACGCTGGCCCGCCTGGCGGCCGCGATCGCCGACCATCAAGCCGATCTCGTAATTGGTGTGGGCGGTGGCAAGGCCTTAGATACCGCGAAGCTGGCGGCTCATCAGGCGCAATTGCCCGTGGTCACGATTCCCACCTCGGCCGCCACCTGTGCCGCATGGACGGCCTTATCCAATGTGTATTCTGATCAGGGCGCGTTTCTGTACGATGTGGCGCTGGCGCGGTGTCCTGATTTATTGATTTTGGATTATGACCTGGTGGCGACGGCCCCTCAACGCACTCTGATAGCGGGCATCGGGGACGCGCTGGCCAAGTGGTACGAAGGCTCTGTGAGTAGCGGCGATTCTGAACAGACGCTGCTCATTGCTGCCGTGCAGCAGGCCCGAGTGCTGCGGGACTTATTGCTGCAAAAGACCCCGACCGCCTTAGCGGAACCGGGTAGCGCTGTCTGGTGCGAAGTGGTGGATGCTTGCGTGTTGCTGGCGGGCGTCATGGGAGGTCTGGGTGGGGCTCAATGCCGTACTGTGGCCGCCCATGCTGTGCACAATGGGTTGACTCACCTACCCGAAAGTCACGGCATTCTTCATGGTGAAAAAGTCGCCTATGGCATTCTGGTGCAGTTGCGGTTAGAAGAGATTGCTCAGCAGTCTTCCCTGGCATACACCGCGCGTCAGCAGCTCATGCAGTTTTATGACGCGACTGGTTTACCCAAGACGCTGGCGGATATGGGTATGGGTGATGTCCGCATCAGTGATTTAATCCGGGCGGCTGAGATCACCTGTCGCCCCCAATCTGACATCCATTACTTACCGTTTAGCGTGACGCCTGAGGCTTTGATGGGGGCTTTGGTGACGACCACGGCGATGGAGATGAAAGCGCAAAAACCGCTAGCGTCTGGTCAACCATCGATAAATTCTGAAACATCGGGGGCGCGATCGCGGTAGCCCTCGTGGTTTAAGCTAGAAAATCTGATGCTTCTGCACAGTAAATGTAGAAGCGCTTCACATTTACAAGAGGATCGCGGGCATGAATCTGGATTGGCTGCAACCAGCAGAGCGGGTTCGACGTCTCCCCCCTTATGTGTTTGCCCGGTTAGATGAACTGAAGGCTGGCGCTAGGGAGCGAGGACTCGACCTGATTGATTTGGGCATGGGTAATCCCGATGGCCCGACTCCCCAACCCATCATTGATGCGGCCCACGCGGCGATTCAAGACAGTGCCAATCATGGCTATCCGCCCTTTGAGGGCACCAGCAGCTTCCGGGAGGCGATTACTCGGTGGTATCACCGGCGCTATGGCGTCAGCCTTGATCCCAATGGTGAAGCGTTGCCGCTGCTGGGGTCGAAGGAAGGACTGGCGCATCTCGCGATGGCCTATATCAATCCCGGTGATACGGTGTTGGTGCCGACCCCCGCCTATCCGGCCCATTTTCGAGGACCGGCGATCGCGGATGGCCAGATCTACGATTTGCCCCTAACGGTGGAAAATAATTGGCTCATCGACCTCGCGGCGATTCCGGAGTCGGTAGCAAGAGCGGCCAAAGTGCTCTTTTTCAACTATCCCAGCAACCCGACCGCCGCCACGGCCCCTCGGGAATTTTTTGAAGAGATCGTGGCCTTTGCGCGACATTACGAAATCATGCTGGTGCATGACCTCTGTTATGCCGAACTGGCTTTCGATAACTATCAACCGACTAGCCTGCTCGAAATTCCGGGTGCCAAAGATATCGGCGTCGAGTTTCATACCCTTTCGAAGACCTACAACATGGCAGGCTGGCGCGTGGGCTTTGTCGTCGGTAATCGCCATATCATTCAAGGACTCCGGACGTTGAAGACCAATCTCGACTACGGCATCTTTTCCGCGCTGCAAAAGGCCGCAGAAGCTGCACTGCAGTTGCCTGACAAGTATTTAGACGAGGTGCAAACCCGCTATCGCACCCGCCGCGATTTCCTGATTCAGGAATTTGCGTCTCTCGGTTGGGAGGTCGCTAAAACCCGTGCCACGATGTACCTGTGGGTGGCTTGCCCACCGGGCATTGCCTCGACCGACTTTGCCCTCTCCGTAATGGAACAAACGGGCGTTGTCTTTACGCCCGGTAACGCCTTTGGGCGCGGCGGCGAAGGTTACTTCCGCGTGAGCTTGATTGCCGATTGCGATCGCCTCGGCGAAGCCATGAACCGACTGCGCAAGGCCAATATCACCTTTGGCCCAGTCGCCGCGCAGGTATAAATCGAGCACGTGGTTAATGGGGAGGAGTGTGTGAGCTTGATATTGATAGTAATTTGATCGCAAAGCTTTGAGGTCAACCTGCAGCGTTGACGATTACCGTTAGCTCTTCTACACTCGCCGCTCGCCTCACTACCCTACAATTTTCAAAGTGAAGACACCCAACGGAAGTAATAAGTCATGTTTAACATCGGCTGGACGGAAGTCATCCTAGTTCTCGGAGTGGGGCTACTCATCTTTGGCCCGAAGAAGATTCCGGAACTCGGTCAGGCGCTAGGCAAAACCCTACGGATTGTCAAAGACGAAATCAACACTACCGATGTTGAAGAGACTGCCTACATCGAAGAAGAAGACGAAGAGCGCGCTTAGAAAACCTTGACAGCAATCGATAGTAAAGGATCGGCGACAAATAAAGTAACTGTCTGTGGCTGGGTGGCTGGGGTAGAGGGTAGAGGGTAGAGGGGATGTTATTTTCGCGTAATGCCCTAAGCATTAGATGGCTGTTTGAACTCTGCACTGGCAAGTTTCCGGTGTTTCAGACATTTTCAGCTCGCTGAAACGCCTATCCAAAAAGGCCTTCTTGTTAAACCTTAAATCCTGGATTCGAAGCCTGAGTCCCAAACCCAAAACCCAGGACCTGAAACCTAAAACCCACGTTGCCTCACCTTGCCCCTCAAAGCTCCCAGGCGTTTCTCACCGCAACGCGTATTTCCGCACCGCCACCAGACTCCCTAAAAGACCGACAATACAGCCTAGGCCCAATAGGGAAGCAGGCAGCATCACAGCTTGCCGAGAACTGAGCTGCAGGCCATTCACCACAAACTGGATAAAGTCGGGCTGTTGATTTACCAGCTCCGCTAAGAATTGGTGGATGCTGGCCAGTAGGCCCCAAGCCACGCCTGCGCCAACCAGACCAAAGAACGCGCCTTGCAAGATGAACGGTAGGTAAATCCAGGCGTTGGTGGCACCGACCAGCTGCATGACCTCAATTTCTTGACGGCGAGCCATTACGATGAGCCGAATCGTGGTGGTGATGACGGCGATCGCGGTTAAGCTCAAAATTCCAATGACAAAAAAGCTTGACCAGCGCAGCCCTTGATTGAGCTGTTCAATCCGCTTGACGGCTTCATCCACGTACAGAACGTCGCTTACCCCTTGCATATTTTGGAGTTGCGAGGCCAGCTGGGGGACCTCTTCAGAGTTGCCAGCTTTAACCCGCAGCGCATCCACCAGCGGATTGCCCTTGAGCTGTTCGGTGGCCCCGGCAATATCAGAAATTCCCAAATCAGCCACCAACTGTTCCCAAGCGACCTCTTTGGAAATGGACTCAACATTCGTCACCTCGGGTAAAGCGGCGACCGTCGCCTGCAGAGAATCTGCCTGCACACCACTGTCTAAATACACCGAGACCTCTAGCTGGCTACCAAACTGGTTGAGCAAGCCTTCGAGCTGCCAACTAGCCTGTAAGCTAATGCCAAAGAGAAACAGCAGCACCGTCATGGTGCTAATGGCAGCCCAGTTCATCCAGCCGCCACGTCGTAATCCCAAGAGGGTTTCACGAATCAAGTAGTCAGCTTTAGTAAAAGCCTTTAACATCAAAATCCACCAGGGATAGCAAGAAACAGTGGCGAGTAACTTAGTCCAGAGGCCTGAACGCTAAGGGGCGATCGCTTCCCGATTCTAGAAGTTCAGTGCTGCACCATAAAGCGCTTTGTAAATTCTCTGCAATGTAAAACACCCTGGTCATCGCGCTCGATCGCAGATAGCCGCCGTCGCTACGGATAGGAATGTCGCTTAAGGTAGTTGGCTAGTCAAGACTTTGTCAAGCAGTTGCCGCGAAGGTTTACAGGGCAGCGCTGATTATCCCAGCTGGATGAGTCCGGAGGTCGTAACTCATTGTCAGGGTGAAGCAATTTTCTGCGGGATGTTGGTGTGATGGCCATCCTGGGCAAGTCCTGCAGAGGGCTGTGAAGTTCTAGCAGAATGCGGCATTCTGAATACCCTTCGGGAAGGGCAGAGCCCTACGGAGTTCGGAAGATAGCGAAAGGCAGAAGGCGAAGGCAGAAGGCAGAAGGCAGAACTGGAAGTCTCCTCAAATCAAGGCTCCAGCGATCTACCCGGTTCAAACTTAACTGCGACTGGCGATAAGAATACTGGCTGTGTGGTGCTTTCAGGAATTACAATTGTCCTGACCTGATTGCGGATTGCGATCACCAGCGAGTGCCGGGGGCAGGCTGGGTAGCCCCGCAACGCATTTTTCCGCCCATTAGAGACCAACAGCAAACCGCGATCGCCTTCTGAAATACTGCACTTTTCTGGTTCACTCCCCATGGTCAGAGGTCATCCCCAACCGGATGCCAAGGCAGGAGTTTCTGAAAATATTCCACAGTTTCTCTCAGTCCTAACTGGAGTTAGCTAACTTTGAAGCCAATAACTCAGAACCGAAAACACAATCGGGGTACTGTAATGACGACCCTGAATAGCTGAGCTGACGTGGGAGTGCAGATGTGATCGCTGTTGAAAGCTGCTTAGAGAGATGACGCCGTCGAAACAATCTACCTCAGTGTTGTTAATCTCTGTCCTTTGCTTTTGGGTGAGTCCACAGGTCTACGCTCCAGCGCAGTCTCAATCCTTTGTTTATCCGTTAGACCCATCTATTGGGCCAGCGATTAGTCGGCGCTTGCAAAATCTAGAACCGGCTTTTCCTCAAATCTTGCTCAAGCTGCAGGCTCCAGTGGGCCATGGTCAGAATTTGGATCAAGCTTTCCTGCAGCAGCAGCTGAGCGATCGCTCCCCTGAGGTATTTCTGACCTTTGACGATGGTCCCAGCACTGAAGCCACTGGATATATTCTCGATCTACTGAAACAACACGACATCAAGGCGACATTCTTTGTGCTGGGTAGCAACGTGATCAGACTGCCCGACGTGGTACAACGAATTGTGTCAGAAGGGCACGAACTCGCCCTACATTCTCATACTCACCCGAATTTACTCACGCTGACTCGAGAGCAAAAAGAAGCCGAAATCGCCCAAAGTTTGTCATTACTGCACTGGTACTTTCCGGATTTGCGGATTCGCTGGTTTCGTCCACCATATGGCAAATACGATCAAGAAGTTATCGATATTGCGCGTGACTATGGCATGTGCATAGCCATGTTCAACGAGATTTCTACTGATAGCAACTCATCCGTCGGTGAGATTGCGCGAGTCGTGCTCAAAAGTCGAGGCAAAGTCATGGTGTTTCACGATGGACAATGGCCCCGCATGACGCCTATGACAGAGCCTGAATCACGCCTTTTGGCGGGACTCAACATTTCATTGGGGGTGGCGAAAGCACAGGGCGCACAATTTCTGACTTTGAGCAGCCACTTTGGCCGATTTTGCCCGTAATCTCGATGTCAACCGGAGATGGGACATTAGACCATCACTCTGTTGGGCTTCCTCGTCACTCTAGTGCAGACAACACGCCATAGCGCCAGCATGGGCGACAAAATTTTGAGCAAAGTGCGCCACATCAGGGTTCTATTGCTACACTCTGAGACACTTAGACCATTAGACTAACCGTACTACTCTCGCTCACGATGGCAACGCGCCGCCTTTATCGCAATCTTGCTGCTCAGCGTCGACAACGCAAGCGTCGAGTCACATTTTTTTCGATATTAGCAATCGGGGGCGGCGCCCTGCTATTGCAGGCTTTTCAAATTGCTGCCGGTTATCTAGAAGGGCCCATCACGGTCGGTACCACCCAAGTCGGTAAAACCCTTACCGAGAGTGCCACCCTCATCGGTCTGCAAGATGTCAAATCTGCGAATGGCCGTCCGCAGATTTCACCGTTACCCCAAGCCCAAGAGGTGTGGGAATGCGATGTGGTGGTCCTTGGGGGCACCCTCGGGGGCGTCGCTGCCGCTAACCATGCGATGCAAGCTGGGGCTCAGACCTGCTTGATTGAGCTCACTCCCTGGCTGGGAGGACAAGTCAGCTCACAAGGGGTGTCGGCGATCGATGAGTCGCGCTCAATGCGGCAGTTGCAAAACTTTTCTGACAGTTGGCGTGAGTTCAAACGTCTGATTCGGGGGCAACCCATTCGCCTGCCTGGGTGGACGGGGATGAGCGATCGCCAATTCATCTATGAGACCAACAGTTGCTGGGTGGGGTCGCTGTGCTTTTTACCCAGAGCCGGGGCCAACGCCGCTGAGCAATTTTTGCAGTCAGCCTTAGCAGCCTCTCCCAAAAGTCGTTGGGCCACCTCTACCGCCTTTAAGGGCGCTGCCTTCGACACTTCAGGCCGCAACGTGACTGCGGTCTACGCGGTACAGCGCACGCCCAAGAATGACAATTATTTGCCTCGGGGTCGCCTATCGCAAGAGCTCTATGACTGGTATGCCTGGTCTAGCAACGAGCTCTATGACAAAAAGCCAATTCGACTGCAGCCACCATCGGGGCAGCGGATGATCGTGATTGACGCGACGGATACGGGAGAATTTGTCGCCTGGGCTCAGATTCCCTTTCGAGTGGGGTCAGACGGTAAAGATGTGCTGAATGAGCCGAATGCGCCCGTGCGTTCTAATCCAGCCTGCACTCAGGCATTTACGTACCCCTTCATCATGGCGATCGTGGATGACGATGGCGGCAGTAAGCAAGCCCTGTCTCGCTTAGAGACCGGTGTGCCCAAACACGAACATCGCAGCATGTTTGGCATGGAAGGCTTCCCCATGTTCCATACTCGTGGCTTGTTTAACTATCGGCGGGTCGCCAGTCGGTATACCGATGAGGGCAGTGTTTCTCGCACCACGACCGGTGAGTTGTCCATGATCAACTGGACCGAGGGTAATGACTGGAACATTATGGACGAGCCGTTAGTGATGACCCAAGACGTGCTGACGGATACGGGGCAATACCAAAACTGGATGGGGGGACTCTCGATTCAAGCGCTGAAAAATGGTGAGAATCACGCCTTGCTGTTTGCGGAATGGCTGATTGATCACCAAGCCACAGACGAATTTCCGTTAACGTTTTGGTATGGGCCTGATGCCCCGATGTGGACCCAGTCAGGACTCAGCATGGTGCCCTACATTCGCGAAGGCCGCCGCATTATTGGTCGCCCGGCTTATGGGCAAGAGCAGTTCATGATGATCGAGCAAGACTTGCGGGTCGATATCGACGGTGGACGAGAATTTGCCCCCACCGCGATCGCCATGACCCACTATGATATCGACATTCATGGCTGTCGCTGGCGCAACTGGGCCCCCTCTTATGAGGCGACTCGGGCCAGCGTTAACGAACGATTGGCGCGACCGCTGCCCATTCCTCTAGAGGCTTTGGTGCCCATCGGCGTGGATAATTTGCTCATTGGCGGCAAAAGTATTGCGGGTTCTCATATTGTCAATGCGATGACGCGAGTGCATTATGGCGAGTGGAGCGTAGGGGCGGCTGCCGGGGCGACCGCCGGTTGGTTGACCGAGACCGCTCAGCCCCCTGATCTCACCCCCGCTCAAATTGTGGTCACTAACCAAATAGGCGACCTGCAAAACTTCTTGATAGATCAAGGGCTGCGCTATTACTGGTAGGAAAAATCCGTGCTTAAACATTGGCCGCAAGTCAGTCTGACCCAGTTTTGCCCCCGTGGATGGTACTGGCCTCGGGCTTGGCTCTCTGTCGTCATCAGTTTGTGCTCTGCAGGTATTTTGCTGAGTTTGGGTGGCTGTGATCTGCCCCAAGTCAGCGCTGAAGACCGGCTGTTTTTGCCGTTACAGGTTGAGCTGTTAGACGTGGCCGTGCTGCCAGCGCAGACGTTTGCCGATACCCCGGTGGGGGGGCTCTCAGCCTTAACCTACGATCGCCAGCAGGAGGTGTTTTATGCCCTCTCTGACGATCGCGGTCGATTGGCCCCGTCACGGTTCTACACGTTGGCTCTGCAGACTGATCTCACCACGCCCGAGGCTCCCAAAATTCAGTCAGTTGAGGTGCAAGCCGTGACGACCTTGAAAGATCAAGACGGCAATGAATATCCCCGCGATCGCCTGGATCCCGAAGGCATGGTGCTTTCTCCACGGCAGACGGTCTTGGTCTCTAGTGAGGGGGTGCCCTCGAGTCAAGTGCCCCCCGCCCTCAATGAATACGACCTTGAGACCGGCCAGCTAAAAACCGAATTTCGCCTCCCGCAACGCTTCCTTCCAGCGGCGGCAACGGGCCCTACCGACACGGCCGTCGGGGTGCGCGATAACCAAGGCTTTGAGGCGTTGACCCTGGGCCCGGCCTCGAGTGTTGGAGCCTTTGAACCCTTTCGTCTATTCATGGCAACGGAATCTGCCTTGGCCCAGGACTTTGAACCCGACCCGAGCAAGCCGTTGGCCAATCGGTTTCTACATTATTTAATTGGTCCGGAGCAATCGACGTTCATCTCCGAATATGCCTACCCTCTGAGTTTGGAGCCACTGGGAGCGGTCAGTAATGGCTTGACTGAGTTGGTAGCGGTGGATCAAGGGGGGCATTTCCTGGCCTTAGAGCGGGTCTATGGCATTCGCGGTTTTGAGGCGAAACTGTTTCAATTGGCTACGGGGGGAGCTACCGACATATCAACTTCCACGACTTTGCCACCGTTGGAAAATATCCGCGCGATTCAAAAACGATTGGTTCTGGACTTAGCCACGTTAGACCTGCCCGTTGCCGCCATCGAAAACCTTGAAGGCATGACCCTGGGGCCGCCGCTACCGGATGGCAGCGCCAGTCTATGGCTGATTAGTGATAACAATTTTTCTGATGATCAAACGACTCAAGTGTGGTTATTTAGACTGGCGATCGCTTAATTAAGCGGGGCTGATCTAAGCGCTTCATCAATGTCGAAAAGCTTACTTGGTTAATGGTTGCTCAACGGCGATCGGCAGCGTCTGCACAGGTCTTAAACCCTCATGATTTGGATGCAATCCCTCTGCCAAAAGAAAACTTCAACTCTCTTCTGCTGCCTCCTGACTTTTTGGGGAGGCTATGTTTAGGGGACATAAAGCTGATACATTAAGCGGGTATTAGCGAAGTGTTTGATTGATTAATATGAGAGTTTTAGTCATCGGCGGCGACGGATATTGTGGTTGGGCAACGGCGCTTCATTTGTCTAACCGGGGCCATGAAGTGGGTATTTTTGACAGTCTGGTGCGGCGTCATTGGGACGCCCAGCTCTGTGTCGATACCTTGACTCCCATCGCACCGATTCAAGCTCGACTGCAGCGCTGGAAAGATTTGACCGGCAAAGAAATTGATCTGTTTGTCGGGGATCTTAACGACTATCCCTATTTGGAAAAGGCCCTGCTGCAGTTCCAGCCAGATGCCGTGGTGCACTTTGGTGAACAGCGATCGGCACCGTTCTCGATGATTGATCGTGAGCATGCCGTTTTGACTCAGACCAACAACGTGATCGGCAACCTGAATCTGCTGTATGCCCTGCGCGATCATTTCCCCGATTGTCACCTGGTGAAACTGGGCACCATGGGCGAATATGGTACGCCCAACATCGATATCGAAGAAGGCTACATCACCATCGAGCACAACGGTCGTAAAGACACTCTGCCCTATCCCAAGCAACCAGGTTCTTTCTATCACCTGTCTAAGGTGCATGATTCTCACAACATTCACTTTGCCTGCAAGATTTGGGGTTTGCGGGCTACCGACCTCAACCAAGGGGTCGTCTACGGCGTTCTGACCGAAGAAACCGGCATGGACGAGTTGCTAATCAACCGTTTGGACTATGACGGCGTCTTTGGCACCGCCTTAAATCGCTTCTGTATTCAGGCTGCGGTCGGTCACCCGCTGACGGTATATGGCAAAGGCAGTCAGACCCGCGCATTCTTGGATATCCGTGACACCGTGCGCTGTATTGAAATCGCGGTTAGCAACCCAGCTAACCCAGGTGAGTTCCGCGTCTTTAACCAGTTTACCGAGATGTTCAGCGTGAATGACTTGGCGAAGCAAGTGCAGCAGGCCGGTAGCACTTTAGGTGTGAAGGTTGAGGTGCAGAATCTTGAGAACCCCCGCGTGGAAGCTGAGGAACATTACTTCAACGCGAAGAATACCAGTCTCCTTGATTTGGGTTTACAACCGCACTATCTGTCTGATTCACTCCTAGACTCGTTATTGAACTTTGCCACCAAGTACAAAGGGCGGGTCGATCAGAGCCAGATTCTACCTAAGGTGAAGTGGCATCGTTAGCGCCGCGTTTTGCCTGATTTAATTGATTGCTAGGGAGATTAGATTGAACACTGTTTTGGAAGCTTAGTGAGCCTCTGGAAAGTCCTGAATCTAGTCTCCTTTTTAGTTGTCGGCTACTGTTAATGATTTAATTCCGAATTACGAGCCCATGCGTATTGCCCTATTTACTGAAACGTTTTTGCCCAAGGTGGATGGCATTGTGACCCGGCTAAAGCACACGGTGGAACACCTGCAGCGCCTGGGTCACGATGTGATGGTCTTTTGTCCAGAAGGGGGCTTGAAATCGTACAAAGGGGCGCAAATTTATGGCGTTTCTGGGTTGGCGTTTCCGCTATATCCCGAGCTGAAGCTAGCCTTACCGCGGCCGTCTATCGGCGAAGCGTTAGAGGCTTTTGCTCCCGATCTAATTCACATTGTGAATCCAGCGGTATTGGGCATGGCGGGGTTGTTTTATGCCAAAACCTTGAGCGTGCCGTTAATGGCGTCGTATCACACCCATCTGCCTAAATATCTGGAGCATTATGGCCTGGGTATGTTTGAAGGCTTGATGTGGGAATTGATTAAGGCGGTTCACAATCAGGCTCGCATTAATTTGGTGACGTCTACAGCCATGCAGGATGAGCTGTCTGAGCATGGTGTCGAGCGGGTGCAGGTGTGGCAGCGCGGGGTCGATACCGAGCTGTTTCGTCCTGAACTAGCCAGTCGTGAGATGCGCGATCGCTTGTCTCAAGGCCACCCCGATGCCCCCATCTTGCTATATGTCGGGCGGCTGTCGGCAGAAAAAGAAGTCGATCGCATCAAGCCCGTCCTCGAATCCATTCCTGACGCGCGGTTGGCGCTGGTGGGCGATGGCCCTCACCGGGAGGATTTGGAGAAGCATTTTGCCGACACCCATACGAACTTTGTGGGCTACCTGGCGGGCGAAGAACTAGGGTCGGCCTATGCCTCTGCCGATGCCTTTGTCTTTCCCTCTCGTACGGAAACGCTCGGCTTGGTGTTGTTAGAAGCGATGGCCGCCGGGTGTCCCGTGGTGGCGGCAAATGCTGGTGGTATTCCCGATATTGTGACCAGCGGTGAAAACGGCTATCTCTTTGATCCCCAGGATGATGGGGGCGCGATCGCCGCGACCCAGCGTTTACTCGATCGCGGGGCAGAACGCGAACTGATGCGCCGTAACGCCCGCATTGAAGCCGAAAAATGGGGCTGGAACGCCGCCACCCGCCAACTGGTCGATTTCTACGCCGAGATTCTCAGCAACGACGTAGACATGCCATCTGCCGCGTAGAACTACACTGCCAAATCAATATCCGTTTGGCTAAAGTCGTTTCCCTTGAACAGTAGTGGTGCCCAGTATTTTTGGCTAGCGCATAGGAAAAGCAGTCGCCCATATTCAGTTTTGCGGGATGACGGCCTTGCCCAAATTGCAAAAAGGCTTCTGCAGCTATCCGGGCTTGTGCTGGATTGAATGGCACCACAGTCACCGATAGGGATTCGAGTAATCGGTCAAGATTTTCTATGCCCTGCTCTCCGTGTCGAGTTCCTAAGACAATGGACATTTCAACATATCCAGGAGACGAAAGCAGGCAGCGATCGCTCTGATTGATGAGGGTAAGAAACAATGGTGCTTCGGGTTCTGTATAGATGATTGCCAGAATTGCCGAAGGATCAATGACCACTAATCCAGTCCTCCAAATTGGTTGTAGCCAATGATGTCATCAGGTGGTCGATTATCTAGAACAGGGAGGTATCTGATTTCTTCACAGATTTGCTGCACTACCTCAAAGTTGACGTTTGTCGGCGTTAGTTGGGAGCTTTGAGGATCTTGCTGCAATAGCTCGATCAGCCATTTCAGCAATGCCCAGCGATCGCCAACAGAAAGCTGGGTGATGATCTGCTTGAGGTTTGCCAAAGTATATTCGACGTTCGCTGTCATAAGCTGACCTGGGTGGAGGAGCTATCTGCCATGATATCTGCCAGCCCAGATGCGAAACCAGTTGTCAGCAAAAGCACCGTAGGGTGGGCAAAAACTTCACCAGTCTCTATCTTTTCTCTCCAGTTCGACTGCTTGCCCACCGATACTTACAGAAGCATTCAGGTTTTAGCAAGTTGGTGATGCAGCGAGAGGGTTGTCATAATTGGGGCTGTCAGGGCGAGGGGGCGATTTCGGAACAACCGACCACAATTCAGTCGGGAAAGTCGCTGTCATTACAGAGTCGACCACTTGGCAGGATGGTATTGCAGAAGTGGGCCTCGGTATAAGCGCTGGAAGTGTTGAATCCTTCGGCATCGAGAAGGATGGCATTAGTCAAGTTGGTACCACACATCTCAGCGTTTCTGAGAATGGCATTGGTCAAATCACTGCTGGTGAGGTTAGCAGCACTCAGGGCAGCCCCACGCAAGTTGGCACTATTCAAATTGGCTTTACTCAGGTTAGCACTACTCAAAAGAGCGTTTCTCAAGTTAGCCCCACGCAAGTTGGCACTGCTCAAATTAGTCCCTTTGAGATTAGTCTCACTCAGGTCGGCCCTGCTAAGATTGATTCCATTCAAGTCGGCACCAACGGGGTCATCACCGTACCTGGGGGCACCACCGACATTCACTCCGCTGAGATTAATTCCGCTGAAATCTCTCTCTCCGGCAGCGTAATGTTCTAGCAACTCCTCAACAGTCATCTTCCCAACCCTTAAAATCTAGCTAAATCACCCTAGAGTGATCCAATAGCGGGTAAAAATATCGTGCACCCTAGGGAATCAGAATTAATTAACTTGCAGACTTTGAGTTTTGCATATTGAGTGGGACGGCCAACTCAACATGCAAAACTAAGAACTTAAAGCTCATCCATTCCTAAGCGCTTTTACCTGCTGGGATCGGTCACGAGAATATCCACTGTCGCAACGCTGCCATATCAACTGACACCTGTGGCAATCTGGCCAGGGTGATGGTGTCGTCTTGCCACACGGTTACTTGCTGATAATCGCCGTTCTGTGGGTCACGGTGTACAACTAATTCTTTTTTCTTGAGATCTACAATCCAGTAATCAGCGATGCCGAATCGAGCGTACTGCTGACGTTTGGGTTGGCGATCGCGCTCTGGATGCGAATTCGCTACTTCGACAATCAAAAAGGTATCATCGGCCCCTAGATGGCGGTCCTCATAGAGATCGTCGCGAATTAGCATGATGTCGGGCACGGGTACATCAAAGTCACCTAAGCCACTCGGGCCACCCGTTTCAATTTCTAAGCCGGCCTCTGCCGCGATCGCTTGGCGGAGCATCCGCACAACCTTTCGCACAGCCGCTTGATGGGGTGGTTTGGGCGGCGACATCAGGAGTAATTCCCCATCGATTAACTCATAGCGATCGCCTGGCTTAAAGAAGCCAGCCGCATCGGCAGCGTAGACCAAATCAATCGTCCAGCGAACTTTACCATTGGGCGCTGCTTGAAAAGTTGGAGGAGATGAGGTTACCTGTACCATCGGCAAGGATTCCGTGACGCCACAAGTTTAATCATATCGAGTTTTTCCAACCGCCTGGCTATTCGGGCGGGTTTACTAACTGACACCGAATGGGCAGCGGCATTCGGGTTTTGACCAGTGAGTGATGTATGGGGAGTGCATGATTGGGGCCGTCAGGGTGAGTAGACGATAGAACAAGCGCTATCGCCGCCGCAACTTACTCACCAATTTGCGGGAAAACTGAACGTTCAATTTTTCGCGATCGGCCCAGTCTTGCAAGATGCGGTAGAAGAGCTGGCGATCGGGTGCTTGTAATACAGCCGTTTGGTCAGCGGTTTCAATCGCGTAGGGATAGCCGCCGCCGACGATGACTTCCGCTTTCACCCAATTGATCACCGTTTCCGCCATCCCAGCTTCCCAGAGCCACAGGGGCATTTCGAGGCGGGCAGGGGGACGATCGCGGGTCGTTTGCAGGTAGGTGAAAATCACTTGATCTTGCTGGTCGCCGTATTGACTAAGAATACCGTCGCGATCGCACTGCAGCAGAGGAGTGCGATCGCCCCAATGCATGGCCTTTTTTAACACTTGAGCATCATGAATGGCTTCAACGGCGTTAACCTGGGCGTCGTAATGTTGCAGCAGCGTCGTGATGTCACGCGCATAGGAGGTGTCGATAAACCCGACCAGGGGCACTCGATAGGCTTGGCTGGTGGCTAACAGGCTCACCATGGCGTTGACGTAAGCAGCTTGGCTTTCAGGATCAAACGCATCGGCAAAGGTCACCACCAGCGAACCATCGAAAAAAACCAGCGTGCGCTCAGGATGCGCGCAAGTTTTCATATAGCTGATGAGGCGATCGACTTCCATCTCAAAGCGGCGAATGTTGACCCGCCGATCAACGGGGTCACCTTGGTGATTGACGCGCAAATCTTCAGGTGTGAGCACATCTAGCGCCATGTCTTTGGTGTATTCGCCATCGGCCGTATGGGGGTTTTCAAACCAGCCGATTTGAATGAGCGCGACCGGTAATGACACATCTTTGCTCGGAAAAATCTGTGAACCATCAACGGCAAAGGTGGTCACACCTGCCAATTGCTCTTTGACCCAGACTAAGCTGTCTTCACGATTTTCCCAATGCTGGGAGTTTGCAATCACGCCCTTGTTGACGGCCTCAAACGATTCCAGCAAGTGAGCCCCCATGCCCCGCTTTGATAAGCGCTTGGCCGTTTTCTGGAAAGACTCTTGGGTCAGGGTTTTCCAAGCCTGGCGGTACCGTGCTAGATCGCGTCCCAACGTCTGATCAAACGTGGAAAGCGCCTCACGCTTTTCTGCCAGCACAGCGCGGATTTGGGCAGGGCTAACGGGCATAAATTCCGGCTTTTTTAGAACTAATGTATTGTATCGCTGTTTTGGCAATGCGATCGCTAACTTTTTCCCGTGACATAGGCAGGGCAGTTGAGTCATCACTTGCTGCAGTGGCATGACTTTTTCATTTCGCGAAGGTCTCGTCTTGATTGAATGGCAGAGAGCTGCGTAGCACTGTCCCAGCGGTGCCAGTAGTGAATATCTCGGTTTGCAGAGCGGTTGCGTCACGGCGTCGAGAACTCCTTACAATGGCTCTATCCCAAACGCCATCGTCGCTTGCTATGCTGATTCCCAATCTCACCCTGGCGACAATTCAGCGTCACGCCACTAGCAAATCCTACGATCGCGGGTGCCATTACTGGCGAGCCGGAGCCGTTGCTGCCATCACACAACGACGCCAAACGCTGCAGGCTGAGGTGGAAGGCAATGAACCCAATCCTTACCGCGTGATGGTGGAATTTGATGACGGCGGCATCACCGCCGCCACGTGCACTTGCCAATATAGCTTTGAGGGTTGGTGCAAGCATATTGTGGCAACGCTGTTGGCCTGTCTGCAGCAGCCCGAAATGGTAGAGCAGCGACCCAGTTTGCCACAATTACTCGATCAATTGGACTGGGTACAAACGCAACGGCTCATCCAAAATTTAGTCGCAGATAACCCCGAACTGATTGAATCAGTGGACTTATACGTGACCCGTTTGGCCCAACCGCCGACTACCTCGGCCCCCCAATCGGCCCCTCAACGTAAAACTAACATTGATCCAGCGCCGTTTAAGCGACGAGCCAAAGAGGTGGTGCGAGGAGCGGTGCGCGACTGGGAGTATGGCCGTGAAGATGACGATATTGCGGCTGAAATTGGCCCCTTGATTGATAACGCCTTGGCGTTTGTGGCCCAAGGGGATGTCGCGAATGCGATGGTCGCTCTACAAGGCATTACCGAAGGCTGTGCCGAAAACTGGGATGACATTGACGACTATATCGGGCTGACGCCCACTGATGTCGGGCTCGATTTAGATGCCGCCTGGACTGAGGTGCTGCTGAGTGCTGATTTGACTGCAGACGAAATTTCCACCTGGCAAGAACAATTAGAAGCCTGGCAAGATCAGCTCGATAGTTTTGCCATGTCTCTGGAGGCGCTGCGCCAAGGATGGGACTATCCGCCGCTGCTGCAAGTCTTTGCGGGCAACCTTACGGAACGCGGGGCCTGGGCAGGCGAAGCGCCGACTTGGGCCGATGAGTTTAGTCAGATTCGCCTTAAGATTTTGGCCCAGCAGGAACGCTATGAAGACTATTTGCGCCTCGCCGAAGCGGAAAGTCAAACTCAGCCATACTTAACCATGCTGGCACAACTGGGCCGCACCGATGAGGTCATGGCGATCGCTCCCCAGCAAATCACCACGCTCACTGAGGCCAAGGCGATCGCGGAAACACTGCGATCGCAAAACCAACTGCCCCAAGCGCTCCAGATTGCCTTGCAAGGGTTGCGGTGCGATGGGGCCAATCCCTATCTGGCCCATGAATTTGCCACCTGGACGAGTGATCTGGCTACGGGCCTCG
>JBCDAJ010000033.1:0-47398 GCA_039185935.1 Cyanobacteria bacterium P01_F01_bin.56
CCCAGACTTGGGGAGATCACCTATCAAGAAAGTAGATGAACGAACAAGTGCAGGGTCTGGGTAAATACGGTTTCTAAATTTCCCCGACCATACAAACGAGTTCGTAATTTGTTTGTAAAAAACTATACTGTTTTGATGTGAGCTCAAATTTAACTTGCCATTGACTAGCCTCCACATAGCCGCTCCGGAGGCAGCAAAACCAAAGCTTGGCGGGTATTGCATTCCCCGTTCACACTCCGCGTGGGTCGTTCAGAGTCATTTCTCGCGGGTGTTTACGCAACAAAAAAAGTTAGCTCCATTTAGGGAGTTGCGCTTAAATAACATCCCACCGACCCTGCTACCCATCCACCCTGCCCCAGTCTTGTCCGGGTACTTTATTGTCAAGCCGCTCCCTTAGGGCCGGATGGGGTTGGGGGTAGAAGGAGCCAAGGGTTCATAGGTGCCCGGCAGGTTTGCTGCCTGGGTTTGGGCATCGGTTTCAATCACGGTTTCTAAATGGCGCTGTAGCGCTAGAAATTGCGGGTTGTAGCGATCGCGAAACGGAGCGGCAGCAAGATCCACCGTTTCGATGATGCGGCCCGGTTTATCGCCAATGACCAACAGTTTTTGACCGAGCAAGATCGCTTCTTCGACATTATGAGTCACCAGCACCATCGTCGTCGCCGTATCTTGCCAGATGGTGGATAAAAAACCTTGCAACCGCCGCCGCAGTTGAATATCGAGAGCCGAGAAGGGTTCATCCAACAGCAGCACATCGGGTTGAACGGCAATCGATCGGGCGATCGAGACCCGCTGCTTCATGCCGCCAGAGAGCTGGTGAGGAAAGAGGGTGCGAGCTTGAGATAGCCCCACCTGCTCCAGTACATCACTGACTTGCGGCTGATATTGGCGACGTTTTTTGCCCCTGACCTTAAACCCAAAACCAATGTTTTGCTCCACCGTCAGCCAGGGATACAGCGTGTTTTCTTGAAAGACCATGCCGATCTTGGGAGTGATGCCCTTGAGCGGGACACCGTGAAACAGCACCTGCCCCTGGGTGGGCGCTATGAAACCGCCTAAAAGCTGCAGCAGGGTGGATTTGCCACCGCCCGACTGCCCCAAAATCGTGACAAAGTCCCCCACTGCCACATCGAGATGGATGTTTTCTAAAACGGTTGTGGTCTGCCGTCTGCTGGCAAATGCCTTGGTCAGTTGCTGGCAGGACAGAATGGGGCCCGCTGAGAGCGGCGATGGAGAGAGCGGCGACGGAGAGCGGGGAGCCTGCGCCATACCTAAACCTGCCACCAAAAAAACTTGCGCTGAATAAACAGCAGCACGCGGTCAACGGCAAATCCGGTGATGCCGATGATGCAAATCCCCAGCAGAATGAGATTGCTGTTGAACAGATTACGCCCGGTCATCACCACGGTTCCCAGACCATCGCGCAAGCCAGTCATTTCTGCAGCTAAAACGGCCATCCAAGCCGCAATAAAATTAAGTCTCAGCAGGGTAAACACCCCGGGCAACACCGCTGGAATGATCACCCAACGCCAACAGTTAAAGCTACCGCCGCCCAGGTTTTGTGCGGTCATGAGCAAATTGTCGGGTAGGCGCTTAATTTCCGCTACGGTGGCAATGGTCAGGGTGAAAAACACCCCCATAAACACAATGAAGACTGCCGTCAGGTTGCTGACGCCGAAGACCACCAGTGCGAGGGGAACCCAGGCGATAGGTGCAATTGGGGCCAGCAAGCCCAAAATCGGGAGAATAAATAACTCGGACCACTTGGAAAGGCTGATCAGTAAGCCACAGGCAATGGAGCCAACAAAGGCGATCGCCATCCCCAACGAAACCCGCATGAGCGTCACGATCACCGATTGATAAATCGACGCCGACTGTGACCCCAACCCGACCCGAAAATCACTTTCAAACAAAACGGGCAAAAATTGCGACGGTGGCGGCAACACCTGAGTAACAGGATTCGCCGGATTACTGCCAGCCACTTCCCAAATGCCGACGAGGAGCCCACAAGACAGCAGCCCGCAGGCGATCGCGAGCCAAGAGGGTTGCCAAGCTGGGTCACCCGGCGAGGAATGAGGCATTTTACTTCTCTAGGTCTTGAACGATGGTAGTGCTAAAAATCTCAGCGGCAGGGACATCCGATTCGATGTATTTTAGCTCTACCATCTTATCGACCACAGTTTGCACGGCTTCTAAGTCTGGCGTAAAGGTAATGGGAGAGGGCTGGGTCTCAAACGCGGTCAGCAACACGTCATCCTCAACCCGGTAATAGTTACCGTCCGTCAATAGAGCGATCGCGGCCTCTGGATCGGTATTAATAATTTCAGCCGCACACTGCAGCCCGGCAATATACGCCTCGACCACCTCGGGACGTTCATCCAAGGTCTCTTCTAAAACGCTAACCACGGTGTTGGGAGTGGTTGGCGACCAAACCTCGGCGTTGTCGGTCAGCACTGTCGCTTCACCGCTGGTGACAAATTGCGTCGTGTAAGGCTTGATGTGACTCAAAACATCCACCTCCCCCACTCGAAAAGCATCTACCATCGCCAGCAGGTCATCAAAATAGACCATTTCAAAGGCTTCAACGCTAATGTCGGCTGCTTCAAAGGCATCCACCAAAATTAGCTCTAAGGTATCGCCCCGCAGAGTGGCAATCTTGAGCTTTGTATCGGGATTTTCTGATACAAAAGTCACTAAATCATCGACCGACTCTACCCCATATTCATTATTAATAATGACCTGCATCACGCCCCATCCACCAGCTGCAGCAACTGTCTTAATCGGGACACCGCTATTAGCAGCAAAGAAAGGCAGCGTAAAGGGATTTGTACTAAAGTCGATCTGTCCCCCAGCTAAGGCCGCATTATTATCACCTGGATTGGTAAAAAATACAGTTTCTACAGCTAGTCCTTTTTCGACAAAACAGCCTGACTCAACCCCGACAAATAATGGAGCCATATCTAACGCGACTAGATGCCCGGCCTTGACCGAAATCAATTCTTCAGAAGCGTCGTCACTATCAGAGACATCAGCTGCCGGGGCCTCGGATGGAGCTTCAGTAGCCTCGGTACAGGCCACCCCTATAAAAACACTAACAGCTATAAACAACGACCGGTTTAACCACCGGTAAGTCTGAATCATCACAGCTCTACCTCAAGAACAGCAACCAAACGAGAGCCATCTACTGGGAACAGGAAAAGAATTGCCTAAACAGTAGATGACTGAAGGGGGAACGGTTGTAGTTGAAAGCACAGTTTCAGCAGAAGAAAGAATAGATCACTGCTGAATCAGCAGGAATCTTATTTTAATATTGCGAAATAGTTAAAGTTACTTTACTGGATTGAGCAGATTTCAGAGGGTTGGGTGGGCAGGCCGCGATCGCGCTAGCCCCCTTCGCAACGGCTCCACCGAATTGCCTGGTTGCCCTTGTCGCTCTCTGGTTTCGGGTCTCCGGTGACGGGTGAATCGATCGCCACGAGGAACTTGCGATTTAGCCTTCTGTCGCCAGAGCGGATAGAGACTCAAAGAGCTGTGGCGAATTACCCACCCAGCCCAAAACGCCGCTCTCTGACTGCAAAATGTGGACGGTGGCGTCATGGTCTTGGGGGTTGAAGGCGGCACAACAGTCCTCTAGCAGTAGGCAGTAATAGCCCAGATCACTGGCATGACGATAGGTAGCCAACACGCAGCATTGCGTTGTAACTCCAGCAATCAACAGATGAGTGATGCGGGCGATGCGCAATTTTTGATCCAGGTCGGTCGCCACAAAGCAGGAGTGAGCGGGCTTATCTAACTGCCATTCTTGAGGTTGGGGCTGCAGTTCATCAATCAGAGCGGCACCGGGTTCACCCCGCACTAAAAATCGCCCCATTTTGCCTTGTTGACCGATGGGTGAGCCCGCATTGGCGTACCGGGTTTGCTTGCTAGCGGTGAGATCTGAGAGGTCGGGTGCGTGACTTTCGCGGGTAAAAATGACCTGAATTTCAGTCTGCCGAGCCCAGACAAGTAGGGTTTGAATCGAGGGAATGATGGCTCGAACGCCAGTCACGTCAAGGGCTAATTCGCTACTGTTGAAGCCATCGGGATGACAAAAATCATTTTGCATATCAATGACTAGCAAAGCCGTTTTTTCCAAGGGTAAATGGAAGGGATGACTGTACGTTTTAGCGAAAACCATAAACGCCTCGATGAATTAATTGAACTGTATCTTTTGGGGTTCAAGTACGGCAACGTTACGATCGCAGAGTTGGGGTTTGAGGCTAATCTTGATACAATCCTTTCAATTCACTCATGACTACGCTAAATATCAAGGGTTTAGCAGCGTATTTGTGAAGTTAAAAAGCTTGATATGGTTGCTCCTATGACAGCTTCTCACCATGGTTCTGAAGCCGAAATTGCTTTGCGCGTAAAAGCAATCGAGTCTTTGCTGATCGAGAAAGGGATTGTTGATCCGGCGGCTCTAGATCTCATCATTGAGCATTATGAACACACGGTGGGGCCGCACATTGGGGCTCAGATTGTGGCCAAAGCTTGGGTTGATGCGGACTTTAAGCAGCGGCTATTAGTGGATGGCACGGCCGCGATCGCGGAGTTGGGCCTAACGGGATTTTCGAGTGAACACATGGTGGTCGTCGAAAACACGCCAGCGGTGCATAACCTGGTGGTCTGTACCCTTTGTTCCTGCTATCCCTGGGCCATTCTCGGTTTGCCCCCCACCTGGTATAAATCGTTTGCCTATCGCTCGCGGGCGGTAATTGAACCCCGTAGCGTCCTTGCGGAGTTTGGGTTAGAGCTGCCGGATACGGTCGAAGTCCGCGTGTGGGACAGCAATGCCGATTTACGATACCTGGTGCTGCCCGAACGCCCGATTGATACCGAAAACCTCTCGGAATCGGCATTAGCGGCGCTAGTGACCCGCAACGCCATGATCGGGACAGCGAAGGTGCTGCCCCCCAGTTCCCCCACGCCAGTAGCAGCTTAAGGAGGCGATCGCCATGAATGGTCCCCAAGATATGGGCGGCATGCAGGGGTTAGGCCCCATTCCCATTGAGGTAGATGAGCCGGTTTTTCATAGCGACTGGGAAGCGAAAGTCTTTGCGATGAGCTTTGCCACCTTTATCAATTATTTCCCGGTAGACGAAACCCGCCACGCTTCCGAACGCATTCCGCCAGGGCAATACCTCAGCTCTAGTTACTATGAGCGTTGGCTCTACGCCTTAGAACTATTGCTGGCAGAGCATGATTTGCTATCCCCTGATGAAATTGAAGCCCGCATGACTCACTTGCGCCAGAGGGCAGAGACTGAGTAACCTCAAGCCGCTGGGGATAATTTTCTGGAAAGTACGCGATGACGATTGAACCCCCTAATGAATGCATGTCCGCCGCTGCCGCCCAAGCCCTGTTACAGCAGGGCGCAAACTGTCAGGTGGCGAGCGACTTGCCCCCACAGTTCCAAGTAGGGGATTTAGTGCGCGCTAAGGTGATGCACCCCAAAACCTACACGCGCCTGCCTCGCTATGTGCGCGGTAAAGTCGGCACAGTAGTTAGGGCGCATGGCGTTTATGTTTTTCCGGATACGCTGGGGCAGCGGTTAAGCACATCGCCTCAGCACGTCTACAGTGTTCGCTTTGCTGCTCAAGAACTCTGGGGACCGGATGCCCCGCACCAAGACGCTCTCTATCTTGACTTGTTTGATGATCATCTTGAAGTTCCTTAAGCGGTGCTGATTCATGTCCCTACAATTTCCCCCAGAGCCGTTGCCAGAGGCGCTCGGCGACGCTTCACCAGAGCGGGTTTTTCAAGCGCCCTGGGAAGCAACAGCCTTTGCGATCGTCAATCAACTGGCGAGCGATCGCCGCTATAGCTGGGCCGAATGGGTTGACCAGTTCACTCAGGAAATCGCCATCGCAGAATCAGACGCCAACGATACGCGCACCTATTACGAGCGGTGGGTCGATGCCTGTGAAAAGCTGCTGATTGATAAAGGCATTCTGGATACTCAGGCGATTCATCAAAAAATTGCTGAGCTGATTCACGAGCGCGAGACTGACCATCATCACGGGCCTGCAGTTACAGACAATGAGCCCTAGATAGCCTGGCATTGCAGGACGAGTACCGTACGGCGTAAATTTGCGTACCGTTTCCTAGGGTCGGGAGGCAGCGGGGTAGAGGAGCCAGAAACGAGAAGGAGAGGGCGACTTCTGCTGTCGAGTACTGTAAAGCCGCAGTTTGATTAGGCCACTCTAGATCGCTGTAATCGTTATCTAACAGACTTTTTAATTCCAAACTCCAAATTCAGCATGCCGAATTTTGCTACGTCAACCAGCGCGATCGCACCGCTTGGCCACATATTCCAGTGCTGCCATGCTGCGCCAAAGCCTGAATTGAGTCAACCAACCGCTAGAGTCGGCAATTTTCACCTTCTGACTGGGGTTTCAGTGTTGTGGCCGCAGCTTTCAGGGACGAACTAAAAGCCTTGGCGTCGTTAACCTACACGATATTGATGAATCACTTCTCAACCCGAAGAGGGGATGGGGTGAATATCTGGAGTGGCGATCGCCGATGGTCAGGAGATTGCCCCGTGATTTGACTGGTAATAGTCTACCTAATTCATCAAATTTTGATACCTGTCAAAGAACATGCACCTTAATCAAGGCTTAAAGTTCGAGAAAAATGACTTCCAAAAAACTCTATCAATCGCAAAAGCAGATTTTCTCACTAGTATTTTTCTGAATCAGAATTTGATCAAAAAATATTTACAATTACTATTAAAGCTATTGAGATTCAGGCATTTTGCTGCTTTATGATATCGCTTAATCCCTTGATAGACAATAATCCATGTGACATATAAATCATCGAATATAATCAAATATCTAAAATTTTCCTATTTATTAATACTATCTTAACTAGAGTATTATCGTTCAATAATTTTGGTTTGAGACCTTGATAAACCGAGAGAAAAAATTGAGAGTCCGAGCATTGGGAGCAGTTTACTGTCTAGCCTTTTGCAAATGTTTTTCTGCGGGCTCTTGGTTTTATATGTCTGTTTGTTTTGAGTTGATTACCCCCTAAATTATGACCAGTAACGTTATCTTCATTCACCCCGACGGTGCCGATCCGTCCCATTTTGCGGCTGCACGGTTTGAGTCAGTGGGGCCTGATGGTCGTCTCAATTGGGATGAAGCCCCCTCATCTGCCGTCTATCTGGGTCACCTGGATGATGCGATCGTAGCCACCTCCAACGCTGGTGCAGTGGTGCACGCCTACGGCGTTAAGGCTGTCGCCCCCAGTTTTGGCTTTGATGAAAATGGCGAGGAATATACCTCTCTGGCCGGTTTGCAGGGTCAGAATGTTGATGGCTCTGAGCGCGACTTCACGATTCTGGAAGAAGCTGCCGCCGCTGGTCGCCCGACCGCGATCATCAACTCTGGCTTCATTGCCGAGCCGGGGACTGGGGTTTTCTTCGCGGATGCGGTGAGCCGGGGCGATCGCGAAGGCATTACCGCACAGCTCTTCTTTGATGCAGAGAGCGATGGCACCATTGCGGACGGCGCTACGCCCCGAGCGAAGTACAACGTGATCATGGGTGCTGGCGAGCAAGATTACCTGCCGGTTGGCGTCACTGGCGTCTTTGGGGAAGGCACCCGCACCGACGGCGTCAATCTGATCGAAATTGCCGAGGATCTTGGCTACACCATTGTCTACAACCAGGATCAGTTGGATGCCCTCGATTCCTCGACTGAGCTAGTTTTAGGGATTTTTGCTGCGGATGACAACTTCAACGAATTTCCCGAAGGCTTTCTCATCGAGAACGACTTCGTCGATGCCGACGGTGAATTGGTGACCTACGGCCAGCCGGTCGCTGATGCACCTAACCCCGATGGTCTGGTGCTTGACACCGATGGCGACGGGTTTACCGATCCCCCCACTGTGGGCGACATGTTAGAAGCGACCCTGGCGCTAGACCTCTTTGCAAATGAAGGCGATGAAGATGGCGAAGGCTTCTTCATCGTGCTGGAGGAAGAGGGCACCGATAACTTCGGTAACACCAACAATGCCCGGGGTGCGATTGATGCCACTCTGAATGCCGACCAAGCGATCCGGGTGGCCCAGGATTTTGTGGAAAATGTGCAGTCCAACACCTTCGTCATTACTGCTGCCGATAGTGCTGGCGGGTCCCTCGAAATCGATGATGTATCTGGCGAAACGGTTGGGACTCTGACGACTCAGCGCCAACTTGACGCGGATGGCAACAATAGCGGTGTGACTGTCCCCTTTGACGGGACAACCGGTAGCGACACCGCGCCCTTTGTGAGTGCGCCGGCAGCCAACGACAACGTCTATGAGTTTGGTGTGGCCTGGGCGGGTCTCCCCGACTTTGCCGGTAGCATCATCACCAAAGCCTGGGGCGCAGGAGCTGATCGCCTGAGTTCCACCATCGACAATACGGGCATCTACCGCTTGATGTACGAGAGTCTGTTTGACGTCAGCTTGGCTGCGCCTGAGGGTGTGCCCGATGACTTGGCTCCTCGTCAGGCTCCGGACCCCACTGCCGAAGTCGGTAACGTGATTTTCATTCACCCCGACGGCACCAGCCCCTCCCACTACGCTGCGGCTCGCTTTGCGTCCGCAGGCCCCGATGGTCGTTTGCACTGGGACCAGATGAGTAACGCCAGCGTTTACCTGGGCCATATGGACGATCGCCTGGTGGGAACATCCAACGGGGGGGCGGTTGTTCATGCCTATGGGGTGAAGCCTTTTGCCGGTAGCTACGGCTTTGATGCCCCCGTTGATGAGGGCGGTGAAGAAATTGTTTCCCTCTCGGGTCGGCCTGACACCATCATGCAAGAAGCCCAGGCGGCGGGTAAGGCGATCGGGATTATCAATTCCGGCTTCATTGCTGAACCGGGTACCGGGGTGTTCCTTGCGGATGTGGATAATCGGGGTAACACCGAAGAAATCACCGCTGAGATTTTGGCTCAGCGTCCCGATGTGATCTTGGGCGCGGGCGAAACGGATTATCTGCCCATGGGAGCGATTGGCGTCTTTGGCCAAGAAGGAACCCGTGAAGATGGTCGTAACCTGATTGAAGAGGCAGCAGCGGCAGGCTATACCGTTGTGTTCACGCGGGAAGAGTTGCTGGCCGTTGACACCGAGAACACGGAGCGGCTGCTAGGCATCTTTGCGGCAGAAGATACGTACAACGATTTCTTCGAAGATGAGCTGCGGCGCGATGGCTTTGTGGATGAAAATGGCGACCTGATTCTTTACGGCCAGCCCCCGCTCAATCCCAATCCGCCTACCGTTGCAGAAATGCTCCAGGTGGCTCTGCCCATCTTGGATGCCGACCCAGATGGGTTCTTCCTGGTCATGGAAGAAGAGGGGACGGATAACTTCGCAAACGACAACAATGCCGCTGGCACAATCGCAGCGGCGCTTCGAGCAGATGAAGCGATCGGTGTGGCCATGGACTTCGTCGACAACACCGACCCCAACACGCTGATCATCACCGCCGCTGACTCTGATGCCGGTGGTTTGGAAGTAGACGATATCCCCATCGGCGGATTTGGTCTTCCCAATGATGAAGTGGATGAAACCGCGACTCCCTTTACGCTGCGGGTTCAGGCCGAAACTCAAGCCTTCGGTTCTGGAGCCGATGGAGTGCTGGTACAGGTGGATGACATCGACGGTAGCAATGACGTACCGGGCTTCAGCACCGATGTCTTTGAGCCGTTTACCACAGGCGCACCGGATGCCGATGGTGATGTGTTTGACTTTGGCGTAGCCTGGGCAACTCGTTCTGATGTTGCTGGTGGCATTGTGTCCAAGACCTACGGTCTCAATGCCGATTTGTTGCCAGACACAACTGACAACACCGACATCTACCGGGTGATGTACCAAACCCTCTTTGGCGTCGCACCAGAAGACATTGCCAATGCTGACCCCCTTGACGTGTTGGTTGATCTAACCGGCATTGATGGCGATGTCACCGTGAGTGCCAGCCTGAGCCGCGAAGCCGCCTTCGATAACGTGCTGAAGTTCTACCAGACGGATGCTCTGGGTAGCGTTGATGGCTTCTTGCCGGGTGAAGCAGGCTATGAAGCCGCTGTTGCGGCCAATCTGCTAGACCCAGATATCTTTATTGGCAACGGTGAAACCGGCACGGCTGAATTAGTGCTAGCTGGTGGCAGCTTCTATGCTCCCGTGTTGCTCATTGATGGCGACATTCAGAATCTGGGCTCTATTGGCGATAACGCTAACGGTCATACCCGAATCCAGCGAGACGGCAGTGTTTGGACTTTTGAGGACCTCACTGATAATGACTTCAACGATTTGGTCTTCACGGTTGATGCCGTCGAGCCGATCGCTGCTTAACGACCGCTAAAGCTCACTCACGTAGTTTCTCGAAGCCTCTACCGTTAACCGGTAGGGGCTTTTTTCGGGAGTGCGATCGCCGCACCCAGCGGCAGCGTTATGCGTTAGCGATTTGAGGATGACCGGAGGAACAGTCTCCGCAGTGCCATTGTGGCTGGAGTACTGGGCAACTGCATCACAAGCTCGCTCCGCGCATAATCCTCATCCGAGGTAACTCCAGGGTATGAGAGTAGCTGTGAATATCTTGATTGACTTGGGAGGGAAATCGAAAACCCAGGACATATCCCGCGTTGAGGCTTTCTTGATAAGTGATGTCGTTGTAGTACCCGTACGGATAAATGATGGCCCGAACGGCGACTCCAAAGGTTTTCTCCATCACTGCTTTACTATCTCCCAGTTGAAAAGCGACCTGGTTTTGGTTTAACAGCGAAGCCACATTCGGGTTGCAGTTCTCCCAAGTCCCACCGGTGGGAGTAGCGTAAAAATTCGCATAGTTACCAGCCGGGAGGGCTAATGCACAATGTTCACTCGTGTGAGATGCCAGCTCGTGCCCCTGGGTCAATAATTCGGCAATTTGAGCCTGGTTGAGTTTGTCACCGCCGGTCACCACATGGTTACTGATGATTCCCAGCAGCGTTGTATAGCCATAACGATGGAGAATTTGGGCCGCCTCAAACTGGCCACCGTAACCATCATCAAAGGTGAATAACACCCATTTGCCCGTTAATGGCTCCTTGCCGTGTAGAAAGTCCAGCAATTTCTGGGTGGTCAGATTTTGATACCCCAACGCCTGTATGCGCTGCACGTAAGCTTCAAATTCTGGATAGTTCATACCCTTGAGTTTGGCACCAGGCCCAAAATCATGGAAGCCTGGAATGAAGACATGATCGGGCTCACTAAGGCGATTAAAGGGTAAATTGAGCACCAACTCTGGTGCGGGCTCAGGTTGGGGCAAAGTCAGCGGGGGCAACTTAAATGCTGACACGGCCCCCAAATTAGTCGCTTGGAAACGGGGTGTTGTAGCAGCGGGTTGAGCCGCCCAGATAAAGCTCTCTTGCGACCAAGGAGCCTGCTTTATAAGCGTCAACAAGATCAGCGAAAAACCGGGTACACACACCAAGAACCAGCGAACAATCTTCATGGAATGACACTATGCAACTGTGACTCAGACGCTGCTTTTATACCGCAAGTCACAGCTTTGGTGACCACCACCAGGTCAAGCTTGTTATGAATCGGACTGACGCAGTTGCACCGGATGTTGGCCCCGACATCTCCAATACAAGGGAAAGCGGATGCAACATCCTCGAGATTTGAGGATTAAGGAGGCTTTACGTAAGGGATCGGCTTGAAAATAAAGTACCCGGACAAGACTGTGGCAGGGTGGATGGGTCGCAGGGTGGATGGGTCGCAGGGTGAATGGGTCGCAGGGTAAATGGGATGTTATTTAAGCGCAACTCCCTAAGTCCTAATGAAAGCAGCTGTGGGCAGATGCTCTGGGTTAATCCGGTAACTGGTTGGGCCTGGTTTTCCAAGGTTGGAAACTGCTGATTGAGAAAAGCGCAGGCCTCTTTTATATAGCTTCTTTGTAATAGATGTCATGGGTATCACACAGTCCGCATTCGTTGCAAAGTTCCTTGGCTGGGCGGAGAGCTGCGGGGCATCAAGCTTTGGCTTTTTGATGGGCAGGCTGAGCCCACGTCATGATTATTAAAAAGAGAATCGTTAAAAGCGTCTAACAACCAACA
Organism: Cyanobacteria bacterium P01_F01_bin.56; assembly: GCA_039185935.1. GTDB lineage: Bacteria > Cyanobacteriota > Cyanobacteriia > Phormidesmidales > Phormidesmidaceae > Halomicronema. Next base: position 12,120 of record JBCDAJ010000033.1, read on the forward strand.
CACCGCAAGGCTTTAGCGGGTTCTCTTTAATGAAGTCAAATGTAAAGAATTGCTGCGACCAGGAGCCGCTGATGAGGGTGAATTCGGCGTCATAGGTGCGCTGACACTGAATTAATTGCCGTCGATTAACTAGCAGTTGAGAGGAAATTGTTAGGATGCTACAGCGGGGTTTTTTGCGAATTCTTCTACAGGCAAAAGGGAACTCAAAAACTAAACTATGCTTAGTTTGAGTTTCCTCATGCTTTTATGAGTCGGTTTTGACAAGACGCGGGAAGTCTAGGTTAGGAGGGGAATGCTCGACCGTGAACAGGTGCCGCTACCGACTATATCCGGTGGATTTCATCGCCGTGTTGACTCTCTTAACTGTTCACGAGCCTTTTGGGTCACTTTTCTGGCTTTAACCTTGGTCGGCTTGGGATTTAGAAAGGCTCATGCATTTGCCGGTAGCCGAATGACCGGACCAGGCCTGTTGAATGATTTGCTGTTTGAACCCCCATTGTCTCCATCCGTTGAATCGCGACGCGGCACAGACCTGTCGCAGTTGCGGAGCGCCTTTGGCCAAAATGCTGCGGGGGCGCTATCAACCCCAAAAGCTTATTGGCCGCGGCGGGTTTGGTCGCACCTATCTCGCTTTAGATAGCGATCGCCTCAATGCTCCCTGCGTTATCAAACAATTTGCCCCTCAGACCAAAGGCACCAAAGCCTTTAATAAAGCTGTTGAACTCTTTAATCAAGAGGCGGTAAGGCTGCATGACTTAGGCGAACATGTCCAGATTCCGGCTCTGTTGGCCTACTTTGAGCACGAGCACTTTCTCTACCTGGTGCAGCAGTTTATTGACGGCAAAACCCTCATTCAAGAAGTGCTGGAAAATGGCCCGATGGATGAAAACAATATCCGTCATTTGCTGGTCGACATTTTGCCAGTTCTCGACTTTATTCATCGGCAAAATGTTATTCACCGCGATATTACGCCGACGAATATGATTCGTCGCGATACTGATCGACGTCTGTTTTTGATTGACTTTGGCGTGGCTAAGCACTTTGGCGAAGCCTTGACCGAGGCCTTGCCAGGCACCCGCATTGGGACAGAAGGCTATGCCCCCATTGAGCAACTGCGAGGCGGGCAGGCATACCCTTGCAGTGACTTGTATAGTTTGGGGGCAACGTGCCTGCATTTGTTGACCGGTCGTAAACCCGAAAGTCTCTATGACCACATGGCGGGCACATGGCGCTGGCAAGATACCCTGGCACAACAGAGTCGGTCAGTGAGTCCCGAATTGGCCGCCGTGTTGAATCGACTGGTCTTAGATGCGGTGAGTGAACGCTTTGCGACCGCGGCGGCAGTGTTGACCGCCTTAAACTCGTCGACCACGTTTCGCGGCAATGTACCAGGTTGGGTGCGCCAAACGCCTGCTGAACACCAGTCAACCGTTCCCCAGGCCCAGCCCGTCCCGGTCGCAGTGCCAACGATTGAGGCTGAGATGCCCGAGACGAGACCGCCAGCTGCGGCATCAACTCCGGCCGTCTCGGTCGCCCCCCAGCCCCCGGCACCTTCATCCATAACGCTGCCGATGACCGTGACCGAACCGTCAAATGTGTCGGCAGCGATCGCCGAAGACGAAGGTTGGCAATGTGTCCGGGTATTGTCTGGCCATCAGTCTTGGGTGACGGCAGTAGCCTTTAATCCGCGTTCAGCGACCTTGGTCAGCGGCAGCCTTGATGACACTATCAGGGTTTGGGATCTCCAAACTGGCGTTGAAATGGTCAGTCTGCAAGGGCACCCACGAGGGGTGAATGACCTGCGCATCAGCACCAAAGGTCAAGTTTTGGTGAGCTGCGGCGATGATGGCACAGTCAAAGTTTGGAATCTGGCCGCCGGGCGGTTGATTCACACGCTAGAAGGCCATGCTCGCGACGTCACCAGCGTCACCATTGGTCATAAAGGCTGGACGCTCGCTAGCAGCAGCAAGGACAAAACGATTAAGCTCTGGAAGCTAGATAAGGGAACTGCCCTGCGAACGCTGTTAGGCTCACCGGCAGCTGTGCGAGCCGTGGCGATGCTGCCCGATGAGTCCATGGTATTTAGCGGCGGGCTCGACAACAAAGTGCGGCTTTGGGATTTAGAAACAGGCGAAATGTTGCGGTTCTTTTCCGGCCATGTGAGCCCAGTTAACGACGTGGCCGTCAGCCCTGATGGTCTGTTTGTCGTGAGCGCCAGTAAAGATAAAACCTTGGTGGTCTGGAGTGTCGGTACCGGCTCCATTATTCATGTCCTCAAGGGACACAACCAAGAGGTGAATTCGGTGGCCATCGCTCGCGACAATCGCACGATTGTGAGTGGCAGTAGCGATCGCACCATCAAAGTCTGGGATGCGCGAACTGGCAAACTGCTGCACACGCTCATCGGGCATAGCCACGTAGTGAATGCGATCGCGATTCATCGTACTGGGCGTCTCATTGCCAGTGCCAGTGCTGACAAAACGGTGCGCGTCTGGCGTTTGTGTTAAACCACATCACATTCGTCGCAACGCCGAGAAACCCTTTACAATCTCCATTATGGAAACGCGCAGTTGGCGCTGTCTAGACAGGCTCAAGGCAGGGCCAAATGCGGTTTTTTCCCTAAAACATCCTCGGCAAGCAAATTGCTGCAAGTGCTTTCAAGGCCCTATCGGGGTTCTTGGTTTGCTTCAACCTTAGACAGGGCGTAGTATACCGAGTTCTCCGATATATTAGGAGCGAAAGCGAATGCTCTGAGCCAACTGTCTGCCCGAGGTTAAGGGTGGGGATATCCGGTAGACCGAAGCTGCTAGAAGTTGCCCAACTTCTCTATGGTGCAATGGGCTTACCTGGCTCGACAGTTGTCTCTTTCAAACGTTATGGATTTTGCGGCGGCTCTCCCAACATTTTTAGTGACCCTGCGCGAAGGCGTCGAAGCGGCGTTAGTGGTTGGCATTGTGCTGGCCTGTCTCAATAAGGCCCAACAAAGCCAGCTCAATCGTTGGGTATATTTAGGCGTTGTTGCCGGTCTGCTCGGGAGTTTGCTGACAGGGGTCTTGATCTCTAACACCGTGGCCCAGGCTAAGCAGGCGTTGCCGACACTTGAGCCGATTATTGAACCCTTGTTTGACAGCTTGTTTTGTGCGATCGCCATCATCATGTTGAGCTGGATGCTGTTGTGGATGACTCGCCAAGCGCGATCGCTCAAAGGCGACATTGAAGGCGAAGTAATGGCGGCGATGCAAGCGTACGACGCCGCTGGCATTACCATCTTTAGCCTGGTCTGTATCGCGGTGTTGCGTGAGGGCATCGAGACCGTGCTGTTTATTTTCACCAGTGTGCAGCAAAGTGGGAGCGCGGTGATCGGCGCTGTTGGTGGCCTGTTAGGCGCCGCGCTGATTGGTCTAGCCTTGTTCAAGTGGGGGGTACGCATCAACCTGAAGGTGTTTTTTCAAGTCATGGGGCTGCTGCTGCTATTAATTCTCGGCGGCCTGGTGATTTCTTTCTGCCGCAATCTTGATGCGGCCTTTTTGGCCATCAGCAGTTTTGACCCGGTGAATGCCGATCTCTGCATTTCTCAAGCTTCCTGCATTCTCGGACCGCAGTTATGGAATGCCCACGAGGTCTTACCTGACAAGCAGTTTCCAGGGATCTTGCTGAAAACACTGTTGGGCTATCGAGAGCAGTTATTTGCCGGTCAGGCGCTGGCCTATGTGCTGTTTATCTTGACAGTGGGGGGGACCTATTTTCGCAGTCTCGGCGGCGAGCGGCCGCCAGCGCCGAAGTCGGCCTCTAGCTAGCCTGGTTAGCCAACACTGCAATGGCTATTTTATTGCCCGCAATTGTGCCCGTTGCGCTCATTATCTTGGTTGGGTTCATCGCCGGACACACGCTAGCTCTTGACCGCCGCACCCTCTCACGTCTCAGTCTCTACGTGTTGCTGCCCGCGCTGATTGCCAGCAGTTTGTACAACATTACCCTGACGGCTGAGCGGGCGTTGCTCATTGTGCTGGGCTTCTTTTTAGTATCGGCACTCTTATATGGCTTGGTGTATGGCCTGTGCCAAGTCACTAAGACGCCCCCCCTCCGGCGCAAAACGCTATTGGCGACAACGCTATTTGCCAACACGGGCAACTTGGGATTGCCGTTCATCACCTTTGCCCTGGGGCAAACCGGACTAGAACGGGCGATCGTCTACCTCGTTAGCAGCAGCATTCTCCTCACTACTGTAGGGCCAACGTTGCTCAAGGGCGCAGGCTTGGCGATCGGACTCCGCACCACGTTAAAACTGCCCGTTTTTTGGGCGATGCTTGTGGGTCTAGCTTTGCAAGCCCTGGCGATCACGCTGCCGCTTCGTCTAGATGAAGGGGTGGCTCTACTGGGCGGGGCCGCGATTCCTGTGGCCCTGGTAACGCTAGGAATGCAGTTGGCTAATACGCAGTTTTATCTAGACCACTCAGTGCTCATAGCCGCAGCCTTACGACTGTTGCTAGCGCCCGCGATCGCCGGAGCCATCGGTACAGCTATCGGACTTGAGGGGCAAGATTTGCAAGTGCTAGTGCTGCAAGGCGCGATGCCGACGGCGGTGAATACCTTTATCTGGGTCACAGAGTTTGGCGGTGATGCAGATTTAGTCGCCCGCGCGATAGTGCTATCTACACTGCTCAGCTTTATGACCCTGCCGAGTATTCTATGGGCGTTGCTAATGTTCACTTAGGATCGAGAGTTTAATAATGTGCTGGTTTTCCCCTCTCGGGAGGGGTGCCGTAGGCGGGGTGGGTTCGAACCCTCGTATTCCGGGGCAACCCACCCCGCTGCCCCTCCCAGGAGGGGAAAGGTTATCCGGCTTGGCCTCAGTAATTCATTTAGGAGATTTCTGTCAATGAACATACCCATTCGGCGGTGCATTACGCTTCACTAATGACACCCTACAAGCGGTAAATTCTTTCCTGTAAATCTCCTTAATCCTCATCCCTTAGCGTTACTGTGGTGGCGGCAATACGGGTGTCTCTGGTCAGATAGTTCACCAGCTGATTTACCCAACAGCGATCAGGGTTTTCAATGCCTGCAAAAAATTACCTAGCAGGACCTTACCGGACTCGGTCAGGACGCTCTCTGGGTGAAATTGCACGCCCTGAATATGGGGATACTCGCGATGACGCACTCCCATAATGGCGCCCCCTTCGACCCAAGCGGTGATCTCAAGGACATCTGGACAGGTATCTTTTTCGATCACCAAGCTATGGTAGCGGGTCGCCGTAAACGGATTCTCTAACCCGACAAACACCCCCTGATTGGTATGGTGAATTGGAGAGGTTTTACCGTGCATCAGCTCTGTGGCTGAGGTGACCGTGCCCCCAAAGACCTGGCCAATACTTTGGTGCCCTAAGCACACGCCCAAAATCGGGATAGTGGGCCCTAAGCGACGAATCACCTCTAGCGAAATGCCAGCATCATCAGGACGTCCTGGCCCTGGGGAAATCACAATGCCATCAGGAGCTAAACTGGCTAACCCCTCAACCGTAATCTCATCGTTGCGATAGACCTGGATGTCTTGAGCAACGGCAAAGTTTTGGCCTAGCTCACCCAAATATTGCACCAGGTTGTAAGTAAAGCTGTCGTAGTTATCGATGACGACGATCATGGCTCAAGCTTCCTCGGATTTAACTTCAAAGGTTAATGGGCGCTGACAAAAGGTAAAAATTGCGGGAATGGTGAAGACGTTTGCGCATCGGCGACAACCCGGAGCGCTGGGCTGACAGCTCACCAATACACCTGCAATACGGCCCACAACGGCGCTAACAATAAGCAACTGCCTACCCAAATTGCGGTCAGAGCGGCGATAAAAACGGCACCGGCAGCACAATCTTTAGCAATTTTAGCGAGTTCGTGAAAGCTTTGTTCAACCGTTAGATCGACTACGGCTTCTAGCGCCGTGTTAATCAGCTCTAGAGCCATAACTGCTCCACAGGTGAGACCTAAAACCGCAATATCAGCTCTAGGTAGCTGTAGTGTAAGCCCTAAAGCGATCACAGCCATTGTAGCCAAGGCGTGAATGCGAAAGTTGCGCTGAGTTCTTAAGGCGTAGTAAATGCCCTGCCAGGCATATAAAAAGCTAGCGGCTAGGTTATGCGCGACTTGAAAGGCCGGAGGGCGAACCGACTGGGAGCCTTGTTCAACCACCGGAGTCTCTGAGTTAGATTCGGGCACTGAAGAAGAAATCGACATAAACGCGAAAAATGAGTCGTGTCACATTCTGGCAGAAGTTTGAGCGATCGCTCATTGCGGCCTTTTACTAAGCAATTTAGCCATTCTGCAGCACTAGCATAATGCAGAGGGTGAGATGACCGCAGTTCAATGTGCCGCTTTGCAGTCAGAAAACGTCGGCAGTTGTGGAGCAATAGTAGGAACTGCGAGTGCGAAGACGCGGCCCCCTTTAACTCTCAACTAAATAGGCCGAATCAGCGAGCGCTATGCCCGTACTCGCAAGCAGCAATCGCTGTCTGACCCACATGGCCTGTAGACTGTCTTCGTCAGGGTGATCCCACCCGAGCAAGTGCAGCAATCCGTGGGCGACCAACCAAGCCAACTCTTCTTTCAAAGCATGGCCATGCTCCTGGCACTGTCGCTGCGCGGTTTCTACAGAAATAATCAAATCGCCTAAATTAAACGGAATGTTGGTCAGCACTTCTGGAGGCAGTGGTGCGTCATCAAGGCCGGCAAATGAGAGCACATCGGTGGGCCGGTCTTGATGACGATAGTCGCGGTTGAGGGCGGCAATACCCACATCGCTCGTGAACTGTAGACTCAACTCGTAGGCGTGGATAGGAGACAGCGTGGGGGTCAGCTGACGCAGCCAAGTTGACAACCACTGTTGCCAAGACTCTGAGGGGGCGATCGCCGCAATCATCGCCAACCGATCCCCAAACACCTCGACTTCGAGAGTCAGATCATGGCTAGACATATTACCGCGTTAAAAATGAGAGCCCAACGAGTAAACCCAACAACGCCGTGACCGTCAGAGTGAAATGAAAGATTGATTTACCACCTTTGCGCACCATGTTCCGCATGGCCAGCTTGACGTAGCTGGGTTGGGGTTCAGGGGCAACGGTTGGCGCAGTCTCAGCGGCTGACGCGGCCTCGGAGATAGGGGTTTCAGTCACAGAATTTTCAGCCATGATGTTTTCTATAGAGAGATAAAAATTGAGATTAGTTGAGACTTTACCAGCTTTGTCAGGCGGGAGTTGTTCCAGAGGACGAGTTTTCCCTATTCACCATAGCAAGCTGGTTGCCGCTCCGAAATTGACTGGCGACGGTGACCACGGTTACCGGCTCAAACCGTACTGCTTTCAAACCGTATTTCAAACCGTAATGTAAGACATCACCACATCTTGGAGATGACCTTGGTCGCGCAGTTCACTGATCGCGGTCTCAATTAATGGCGGTGCCCCAGTCAACATAATAGTCTGCCCAGTATCAGTGGTGGCGATGTCTTCGACCGAGTAGTTTTGAGGCGGAGCAATCACGGCGGTTGGGCTCAGCTTAGCCACCGCGATCGCCCGCAGTCGTTCATCTTCGTAAGTGTACGCATCGACCTGAAAAATAATGGATAGCCGCTCTAGCGTGCGCTGGAGCAGGGCTTTTTTCTCCGATGTGGCGCGAAAGATCAAAATCAGTCGTCCATCTTCTAACGTCGTTGGGGCAATCCCGCTGGCCAAGATGCTTTCCAACGACACGCCCCGATTCGAAAAAGCCGCCGCTGTCGCCGTCAACGTCCCCGGTTTGTCTAGAGCCCGCACCACAAACACCCATCGTTGCTCAGCCATGAGCGAGATCCTCCTTCAGGCGCTGATTGAGCTGATTGGCCACCGCCTGTAGCAAATCGGCTTCCTCGGCCCAGAGCTGCAGCGGCACGACCTGAGTCCACCCGTTTGGCGTCACGACAATCGGCACGCCTAATGGCGTTCGTAAGCCATAAAACTCGCCGTCTAGCTGTACCTGACCAGAGACGACCACCTCGCGGCCTTCCAGCAGGTTTTGCACGAGATCAATAGTGACGTTAGCCGTGGCAGATACGGTCTTGGCGCCAGAATTATGCGTCACAAACGGTTTTAACACCACTCGCAAGTCGGGGGGCAAAGCATCAACATAGCGATATGCAGCAACGATTTCTCCGGCTTGCATATAGCTGAGCAGCGCTTGCTTTTCGTGAGCCACCTCAGTGGGAAACTGAGTGACTGAGCGATCGCCAACGGGATGCGGCTGACGGGTATCTCGCTGGAGCTCGCGCCGGGTATCTCGCAGTTCTGCTGGGGTCATGCCGTGAATTTTGACACTGCTCCATAGGGGCACCATACCCTCGCCATGCTCCCCGACGATAAAGCCCTGCACTTGTTGTCGCCGGACGCCTAAATCAGCCGCAATCTCTCGCCGAAAACGTAGCGAGTCAGAATAGGCCCCCACGCCAATGACTCGCCGCCGTCCTAAATGTCGGCTAAACACCGCCACCGCCAACTCTACGGGGTTAGTGACAATAATCACCACTTCGTGCCCATAACCGTAACGGGCAATGGCCTGAGCGTACTGTTCAAAAATTGGCCGATTCATCGATGCCAACTCAGCTCGTGAGGTAATCTCACCACCCACCGTTGCTCCCGCTGCCATGACGATCACATCGGCCACAATATCGGCTGGATTCAGAGCCACATCGAGCATCGGCGCATTTTCGGCATAGGCATCATTGAGGTCACTGCAGAGCCCGTAAAGCACCTGGCTACTACGCCCACCCGCTCGGCCAACGAGCTGTAAGCGCTCGGTCGAGTTGAGCACCGCTGTCGCGACTAGCTGCGCCACAATTTCTCGACCACAGTCGCCGCTGGCCCCAATCACCGAGACATCCATCTACCCCTCCGGATAAGACATGTTCAGTAAACCATTCTGGCGGCGATCGCTCAGTACCCAATTTATCAACCCAACTGTGACGCCAGGACGCCAACTGACCGGATCGTCAACCTCACCGCTTACACCTTGCAGTGAGGTCTACTCCGATGAGGGAGTCGCGCTTAAATAACATCCCATTTACCCTGCGACCCATTCACCCTGCCACCCATTCACCCTGCCACAGTCTTGTCCGGGCATTCTCTTTTCAAGCTAATCCCTTACTGCAGTAGCATCACTCTCAGAAGCGCTGGGCTGACAGTTCACGTTCGACGGCGGGCCAATATTGCCGAGCAAACAGCACAAAATCGTATCCACAATCTTGCATGATGCGCTCGATCCGTTCATAGCGATGGCAAAACCACATGGTTAGGCGCTGCCAAGCCGGCTGTAAATCTTTAGCCTCTAACAGTTCCAAATGATGCTGTCGTAAATGCGGCAGATAGTCTTCGACCCAAAACTGCATCAGGGGCTGATATCCCGGATGCTCTAAGCAACTGCAATCGAGAATCGCCTGTCTCGTTAGTCCAAACTGGCCCAAAACCTCGGTCGGAAAGTAGCAGACCCCCTGCTGCGCATCTTCGTAGAGATCACGCAAGTTATTGTAAAACTGATCAACCCAGCCAAATCGTCGCGCGATCGCCCGCTGATGCGCTTGCAAATCCGGCAGCAACTGAAAGCAACTCCCTGCCAACCGATCCAGCATCAATTCATATTCGTCCAGGCGATTGATAATGAGCGGGGATTGGTGATAGTCGGCGATCGCTGCAAGATATTCATCCCAAGCGGCAATCTCAACCTGATGCAAGGACGGATCCGTTTGAAACCAGTCCGCAGCCAACACCTGCAAGACTGGCCAATGCTGACTATCGCCGACCAGTCGACCCTGAAAGCGGAGCCCCTGCCAAGCCTGATAAAACGCCGGAAACTGCTCCCCCCCCGGTTGCACTATGAGGTCTTGCTCGGCCAAACGATCAACCCAGCGAATGCAATAAAATCGTCGTTGCCAGGCACTTTGGGTGGCACTTGACAGCGTCTGCAACCAAACACCATTGTCAGCATCTTTTAAGGCATCATCGGCAATGGCGTTGCCGATTGATGAAGCAACTGCTTTAGAAATATTCATTATCTTGACGAAGCACCCTGAATATATCCTTCAGTAGAGTTCGATCTCCCCTTGATCACTCAAGTCCGGCGGTTCACCACTTCACAGTGTAAGTGACCGACTTATGACGTTTTAGAGGTTCCACTCTCTGAGGGTTTGTGGGCGATAGTATACCGTCTGACCTGACGTCGTGAGTATGCCAGGTCACGTCGTCGCGATTTGAGCAGCCGCGCCCCAACGAGCGAATTCGCTAAGGCGTAACCAAACCCGATAGGATAAATCTCAGCCCCCTCATGTTGTCATGAGGAGTTCCCTACGTATGTATAGTCTTCAAAGATATGTCCCTGTTTGATTGGTTTGCAAATCGTCGTAAAGACGGCCCCATCAGCCAAGAGCGCCAAGAACGCGAGATTGCTGACGGTCTGTGGTCAAAGTGTGAGTCTTGCGGCGTTATGACTTACACCAAAGATCTGAAGGCCAATCAGCTTGTTTGTGTCGATTGTGGGCACCACCACCGCGTCTTTAGTGACGATCGCATTCAACAACTCATCGACCCAGGTACTTGGCAACCGCTCAATACTCAACTGCATCCCCAAGATCCACTAAAATTTCGGGATCGCAAGGCCTACAGCGATCGCCTCAAAGATACTCAAAACAAGACCAACCTTACCGATGCGGTAGAGACAGGTGTTGGCAAGCTAGATGGCCTCGCCATTGGGTTGGGCGTGATGGACTTCCGCTTTATGGGGGGCAGCATGGGCTCTGTCGTCGGGGAAAAACTGACCCGTCTGATCGAGCACAGTACTCAACTGGCCCTCCCGGTTGTTATCGTCTGTGCCTCGGGCGGAGCCCGGATGCAAGAAGGCATGCTGAGCCTGATGCAAATGGCAAAAATCTCCGGAGCGTTAGAGCGCCACCGCGAAGCTGGCCTACTCTACATGCCAGTACTGTCTCACCCGACGACGGGTGGAGTAACCGCGAGTTTTGCCATGTTGGGCGACATTATCGTGGCCGAACCGCAGGCCCTCATTGCGTTTGCCGGTCGTCGGGTCATTGAGCAAACGGTACGAGAGAAACTCCCCGATGATTTTCAGACGGCAGAGTACTTGCTAAAGCACGGCTTTGTGGATGTAATTGTGCCTCGCACCGAGTTGTCTGCGACCCTGGCCAAGCTCATTCGCTTGCATCAGCCGGTGCATTCTTCCCCCTTGACATCGTTGCCGTCGATTTCTAGCCATCAAGTCGGCGTTTCGTAGCAGACCTCGACAGTCTCAAATTGCTGTGATCTATGAAGCGCTTTGGGAATCAGCCCGTTCGGTGGCATGATAAGGAATATGAGAAGAACTTAATACTCATTAGCGTTTGTCTTTTGGTGGATTTATAGAATGCAATGAGCGGCTATGTTGCAGCCTCTATTCCATCCGCTAAAGGTTGACGCAAAGAGACGAGTTCGCTGTTTTGTGTATTGGCTAGCCATAAATACCTTTGAGGAGAACCATGCTTAAGAGATGCATTTGGCTAGCTGCGATCGCGGTTCTGGTGATGAGCCAACTGTTTAGCACCCCCGCCTTCGCAGCAGAGCTAGATGAGGCAACGCGCACCATCAAGCTTAACGAGCAAGGAGATACCGTCGTACTCTCCATCAGACAGATTGCTCGAGGCCGTCAGCAGTTTAACTATGCCTGTAGTATTTGCCACAATGGCGGAATTACAAAAACCAACCCCACTGTAGGTTTAGATCCCGAAAGCTTAGCCGGGGCCCTGCCTCCCCGTAACAACCTTCAGGCCTTGGTGGATTACTTAGAGAATCCGACCACTTACGACGGCTTGACTGAAATTTCCCAATTCCATCCCAGCCTCAAAAGCGCTGACATTTATCCCAAAATGCGCAGTTTGACTGAGGATGATCTGGTCGCAATTTCTGGACATATTCTGCTGCAGCCAAAGGTGATTGGTCCCCTGTGGGGCGGCGGCAAGAGCACCTACTCTGCACCCGGAGCGTAGAATTGGTTCACTAATTGTCAACGCATCAATTCTTTGTTTCCGTTTATTAAAATCCCTGCGTCGCCAAGCGATGTAGGGATTTTGACTCAGGGCCGCCATCATTAGGGGGGCTCATTTGTAAACCTTGAATTTCACCCCCTGGCCACAGCCACCTTGAGACACCGTTCCCCCGTGACCGTGAAGATTTGCCCCCTAAATCAGGTCATCCTTTCGACCACCCAGATAAGTCATGGCAAGAAAGCGAAACTTCGATTCTCCAAAAACGCTTCTATCACCTCATAATCACCGAACAGCACAAAATGAAAGCAGACTCTCCTCTAAGAGGAGTTTTAGGATAAGATGGGCGAGTGACTACTCCTAGGGGTATTTTGAGGTTCTGCGGGCTGGCAGAACCTCAAAACAGCTGATTAATCGTTTTATCAAATCTCCTGCTTACAGGAGGTGTAGTTTGAGGCGCTTCGCGGTAAACTTCTAAATAACAGTCTAGATAAGATTACTGTTAAGAGGTTGATATGAAACAGATTGCGCACTCCTTGCGTCGATTGGGCCTAGCTTGCCTAGCCGTTATGGTTGTGTTCACCACATTTGCTATCTCTGCAGCTCCTGCTCTGGCCACAGACTACGAAGTCAAGATGGGCTCTGACGGTGGCTTGCTAGTGTTTGAACCGGCTCAACTAACCGTCCAAGCTGGTGACACCGTGACTTGGGTCAATAATAAGATGGCCCCTCATAATGTGATTTTTGACGCTAGCAACATTCCTGGAGACAAGGCGTTGGCGGATAAGATTTCACACTCTCAGCTAACCTTTGCACCTGGCGAAAACTATTCGACTACTTTTGCCGCTGATATGCCTGCTGGTGACTACAAATATTTTTGTGCTCCTCACCGGGGTGCTGGCATGATTGGCACCATCACTGTTGAAGGTTAATCTCAGTCGTTTTGGCGATCTGGCAATTGATTGAATGCAACCGAAGCCCCTTCTCACCAGAGGGGGCTTTTTGTTGAAAATGGTATCGCCATACGACAAATCAGGAATGCGCTGGCAAATGTAGGAGCGCTCAAACCCAGAATTACAGCCAAGCTTGGTGACACTCACCTTTAATGCTTGAGGTCCCTTAGTGATCGATTAAATGCACCCATCAACGCTGACGGGCAGGGCAAGTAAGCTGAGCGATCGCCAGAAACGGGCGTTCATGGCCCAAAGGATGCGCCCAATTGCCGAGCCTTGATTTGTGGGCAGTTGCCGTTGGGGCTAAAAGGCCAGCTCACGACTGCACAGGGTCACACCTGATGACGCGATAAAGGATAGCAATTGCCGCCATCCTTTATCAGCAGGCATACTCTCAAAATATTGAGATCTATCACCCCTCAGGTCTTGTTCTCTGCGCTGCGTACCCTCAACGCGGCGCTGGAGATATACAAAGCCGCAGAAATAACCGCTAATCTGGAAGGCAGTGCCTAAATACCTCTGCCAAACGCTATGGATTCCGAACTTGCTCCCCAGTTCCCCAGCACCCTCCGCCGCCTCATTCTGATTCTCATTACTTTGCTGGTCAGCGTCATTATGGGGAGCGCGCTCATTGCCAGTTGGAATGAACCTCAAGTAGCCAGCCGCTTAGAGCTCTACCAAACGGATTTATTGCTGCAGGCAACGGCTTGGGATGGCGATGGCTTGCCCGCCGAGCAGGTGACACTGGTGCGGCGTAATCTGCTGGGTGAGGATCCCCTCGCTGCGGCTCAAAAAAATTACGCCTCAGTCCGCGAAACAGCGCTCAATACCTTGGCAGAAAACGCCACTCTGGCTGGGAATGAAGCCGTTTCCTCTCGCTTGCAAAACGCGCTAGAGGGGCAGTCAGAGCTGTTAGATTTGCTCGATTTGCGCTTAGGTATTTTAGAAGCTGAGCAGCGGTCGTTTGAGGCGGCTCAAAGTAGTTGGGCAGCAGTGAAATCGCGTCATGCGAGGGGCGATCGCTTTTGGCGCGCGGCGGATGCCCTCGACGCCATATGGCATGACGCAGACGTTCCTCGCGATAGTGAAGCGCTGCTGACCGCAACCCTGCAAGGATGGTTTCGGGACCGTGCCCTAGCTCAGTATTACCGGCGGACTCAAGCGTTTGGGGCGCTGGCCACCCTCGAACAAGCAGAAACGACAAAAGCCCAAGGACTGATTCTCACTTTGGCCGCAGTCGGTATGTTTCCAGTCATTGGGACGTTCTCTGGCATTTTGCTGCTGATTGGTCTCGGAGGGCAACGACTCCTGAAGGGAACTGACGCCCTGCTGGCTCAAAATCGCGATCGCAGTTGGGAAACGCCCTGGCCTGCTGAAACCGTTTGGTTGGTCATCGTGGGCGGCTTTTTGTTTATGGGGCAGCTACTGGTGCCGGTCGTGATCAGTCCTCTGCGCGGGGTTCTCGTGGGAGCTGGTCTTCGCGGGCAGGCTTTATTTGCGCTCACATATTACTTGATGATGTCTTTAGGCGCGATCGCCGTATTGTTTTTTGCCATTCGATCTTACCGGCCCTTGCCGCCTGGCTGGTTTACCTTTAAGTTCCGGAGCAATTGGTGGCTTTGGGGGTTGGGTGGCTATCTGGCGGCGTTACCACTGATGTTGACGGTCTCAGTCCTCAATCAGCAAATTTGGCAAGGACAAGGCGGTAGCAATCCCCTATTACAGACGGTTTTAGAAGCACAAGATCCCATTGCACTAGCCATCTTTTTCACGACCGCTTCTGTTGCGGCGCCGCTCTTTGAGGAGTTCTTGTTCCGCGGCTTTTTGCTGCCATCCCTCACCCGCTACATGTCAGTTTGGTGGGCCATTGTGGTGAGCAGCTTGGTCTTTGCGGTTGCTCACTTGAGCCTGTCTGAAGTGTTGCCTTTGACAGTTCTGGGCATGGTACTTGGAGTGGTTTACACGCGATCGCGAAATCTCTTAGCCCCCATGCTCTTACATAGCGCTTGGAACAGCATCACGATGTTAGGGCTGTTTCTTTTGGGCAGTAGCGCCAATTAGTTGGGAGGGAAAAGGGTAACGGGAAAAGGGGTTCGGGTTTCGGGTCCAGATGCTGGATGGCGGGCTTTAGGTACCAAGTTTTATATCCGCAGTTAACTGTTCTGGGCAAAATCATGTTGTCTGAATCATCTGATTTATGAGGCAGCGGGGGCATCATCATGAGGACACAGCACGCTTCAACCCTGGATGCCTCACAACGAGCAAAATTTCCCCCTTGAAACACATATGAGATCAGGCTGTATCAATACTCTCAGGACTTCTCTGCACCTATGAGAGTATGTTCTGTGTCATTCTTTGCACTGTCTCTGAACAAGCAAGTTGAAGCTTGAGAGCATGTTGACAGCGATCGCGGTCAATCATAACCATCCAACATTTTGAGCAGTGAATGCTGGGTTTTCTTCACGTTAACTCAGGTTACGACTGAGGGTAGATCGGAACTTTTGCCAAGTTTCTGGAGATCTGTAAAAACGAGCTAACGGAATGCTTGCAGCACTTGTTCAGCGGTCAGATTCAGATGAGGAAAAGTTTGGGAAACAACTGTCTGAGCACCTCGGAACAGCTGAATTTCATACTCTGCATCAACTAAGGTACAGACCGAGAGAGTCGGTTGTTTAGGTTTGCCAATATGGCGAATACCGCCCAAGCCAGCATAATCCGCAATCCAATATTCAGGAATGCCTAAAACGGCATAGTCTTCTACTTTACGGGCATAGTCATTTTGCCAGTTGCTACTCACAACCTCCGACACAAATTTGATTGAGCTGCCCCGAGTCAGAATCGATTGGTCGGCCCACAGCGGTTCTCGTAACAGTTCTGCGCGATCAACAATCGCGACATCAGGCCGAAATGCTGTCATCCCAATATTCGAAGGGCGTAATAGCCCCCGCTGCAGCACCAACCAAGGCAAGTTTGCGGCGTCGATCTGCACACAAACTTTAGCGGTAATGAAGGCGGCAACTTCTTCATGCTGGCCGGTAGGCTCCAAATCAAAGACCTCACCATCAATCAGTTCGTAGCGATTGTCATCGCCGTAACGAGTGAGAAACTCGGTAAAGCTCAGAGGCTGTTGCTGCAGGGGGGGATCGGTTGCTAGTGCCATACGTTACCTCATCCCAATCAATGCCATCAATCTACCAAAGATGATTATGTCGTGGTCGCATTCTGCCTATCTGCATCAAGGCTCTGCAGTTGCGCGATCATCTGCTCCAAAAGTTCAGACATATAGCGGTGCCCACTTAGGTTAAGTACAGATTCGTAATCAAGACAGCTCTGCAACGGATACCTAGCGTACTTAATTGATCTAGGCACCGCTATAAAAATATCAAATATTAGTCAAATTATAACAAAGCTGTAGTGCCCTCTATGTAGTGCTTTGCAACATCCTTGGAACAACGATTTATCGAAAAGGTTGGCAGCAATCGCCGACAGTTAGAATCATTCACAATTTTGAATAGACAATGCTGGGTTTCTTTGAATCGATACAGTATTTCCGTTGACATCACTTATTTTCTTTCACTTCTTCCGAAACGTGCTGAAAAGAATAAGAATCAAAAATGCTCCCAACAAAATCCCCCAACCATTTGCAGGATACCAATACCAATCAAGAATCAGCTTATTCCAAGTGAATTTCCATATAGCGGGTGCGATATTCCATGTCTCGCCAGAGATAATTATTATCAAGTCAAGAACAAATGCAAAAAAAGTAAAAATCAAGCCAATTATAAAAACCCAAAAAATAACAAGGGTTTTGACAGCTGTTATGAGAACTGATGGATCTATAAGTACTCCTGGATTTTGAATTCCTTGGGAGAATCTGCCTCGCAAATCGATTATTCCGATTGCGAAAGCCACAATTACTTGCATCAGCAGGAATGCCTCAGTTATTTTTTTTCATTACACTGCCTGAATGATTTGTCAATTGAATTTTACACTGAATAAATCGAATGCTTTAAGTTCTGCACGTAGGCAGGCGTTATTAAACTGCAAATGATGTAGGTTGCAGTTTAATAACGAAACCCAACACTCGTAAGGGTTTCATTATTGTCGACTCGTTCTACAAAAGATTCAACTCACCTACTTAGAGCTTTGGATAAGCTACATAGAATATCTTTAAAGAATTCTTCTGACATCGTTGATTCATTAATAACTGATTTTCAAACGCTCAGAGCTTCTTATGAACTAAAAAAGGAAGCCATTTTTGGCTTCCTTTTTTGTAATTGAAATTAGTTTCTCTCTAATACTGCGGGACGGAGGGGTCGACTTCTTCGCTCCAGGCAAGGATGCCGCCTGCAACGTTAGTGCCGCTGATGCCGCTTTCTTTAAGGATGCCGAGGGCTTTGGCCGATCGCACTCCCGAGCGACAGTGCACTACCAGTTTGTGACCGTTGAGTAGTGACTTCACCTTGTCGATGCCTTCGCCGCTTTCAATATCGGGCAGGGGCACTAGCACCGCACCGGGAATCTGGGCAATTTCCCACTCGTGGGGGTTTCGCACATCCAGCAGCAGCACTTCCTCGCCTTTTGTATCGAGTAAAGCCTTGAGCTCCTTGACACTCATTTCCGGCACGGCGGCTTTTTCTTCTGCTTCTGCGGCTTTCGCCTGGGGAATGCCGCAGAACTGGTCGTAGTCAATCAGCTCTTCAATGACTGGACGCACGGGATTAGGCCGTAGCTTTAGCTCTCGAAAGGTCATATCGAGAGAGTTGTACAGCAAGAGGCGACCACTGAGGGTTTTGCCTTTGCCGGTAATGATTTTGACGGTTTCTGTCGCTTGGATGACGCCGATAATGCCGGGCAAAATGCCGAGTACGCCGCCTTCGGCGCAGGAGGGCACCATGCCGGGTGGTGGTGGCTCAGGATAAAGATCGCGATAGTTGGGGCCGTCTTCGTAGTTGAAGACAGTCGCTTGCCCCTCAAACCGGAAGATTGAGCCGTAGACATTGGGCTTATTCAGCAGGACGCAGGCATCGTTGACAAGGTAGCGGGTGGGGAAGTTATCGGTGCCATCCACCACCACGTCGTAGGGCGCCATGATATCCAGCGCATTATCCGAAGAAATGCGAGTTTCGTAGAGGTCAACCTGACAAAACGGGTTGATTTCATGAATGCGGTCTTTCGCTGATTCGATTTTGGGCTTGCCGACCCAAGAAGTGCCGTGGATCACCTGCCGCTGCAGGTTTGATTTATCCACGATGTCAAAATCGACAATGCCGATGCGACCAATGCCGGCCGCTGCCAAATACAGCAATAAAGGAGAACCGAGGCCACCGGTGCCGATGCAGAGTACGCTAGCCGCTTTTAGACGTTTTTGTCCTTCGAGACCGATCTCGGGCAAGATCAGATGTCTAGAAAAGCGCTCGTACTCCTCAGGATGCAATTGAATTTCGTCGAGGTTCGGATTGAGCATGGCGTAGAGCAGAAGCGTTAACGCTATTTACAGAAGTACAAACAATAATCTGAGCCAGGGGTCGCGTAGTCACAAGATGATTATTCTACCTTTCATTGCTGAGGTCTTGGTTGGTTGCAAGCGTGATCCCTGGTGAATCCTCAACATTTCTACAAGCGATCGCCCCTGTCCTCTCAAAGCGAGTCTGCCAGCATCAAGTTCAGGGGGGGGATTCAGAGATTTGGGTCAGCTTAGTTTCCCCAGGTTAAAGTCATCCCCAAAATGTGAGGTGTGTGTGGGCGCTCGATCAGGTGAGACTGCAAACCCAACTGCCTGGCGGTGGTCGCTTGGCATAAACGCAGCATCGGTATCATCAGCTACGGCAATAGACAGAGCGCCTCATGAATAATCCGTCACAGACTCATTCACTTCTCGTTTGAAGTGGGATGATTTCAGTATTGGGCTTCTAGGGTTCCGATTTCTCTGTGCTGGGAAGTGTCTGGTCCGAGAGAAGCAGCTGATCGACTAGCAATTTGAGGGTGCCCCCTCAGTTGATCAGTACACGGCGGGATAAAAGCCCGGGAGGTATAGGAGGTGCGATCGCGCCTTGTCCTCTCGGGCTTTTAGTATTGTGAGCACCGGCATAACTAGACAACGGTATTGAGCAAGGAGTGGCTATGACAGACGAACCGACCTTCCGGCGGCCAAGCGAAGCAACTGAGGCCCTACAGAAAGAAACTCGGCTGCCGATGACCGGTTGGCAACAAGAAGTCGATCAAGGGTTGGAATATGGATTAGAAGCAGCCGCCAGCATTCGCGATCGCACGATTCCCACCTTTTCCCGTGGCGAATTACCTCACTATGCCGGTATCAATACCTTTCTCAAGGCTCCCTATATTGAAGATGTGAGAAAGGTAAGCAATTATGATGTCGCGATCGTCGGTGTGCCTCATGATTCCGGCACCACCTATCGTCCGGGTACGCGCTTTGGCCCTCAGGGGATCCGCAAGATTTCGGCCCTCTACACCCCCTATAACTTTGAGTTGGGCATCGACCTGCGAGAGCAAATCACCCTGTGCGACGTCGGAGATGTGTTCACCATTCCGGCCAATAACGAGAAATCGTTTGACCAGATTTCTAAAGGCGTCGCTCACATCTTTAGCTCCGGCGCGTTTCCTATCATCCTGGGGGGGGATCACTCCATCGGCTTCCCCACCGTGCGGGGCATCTGTCGTCATTTAGGCGATAAAAAAGTGGGCATCATCCACTTTGATCGCCACGTTGACACCCAAGAAACTGATCTTGACGAGCGCATGCATACCTGTCCTTGGTTCCACGCCACCAACATGGAGAATGCTCCCGCCAAAAACCTGGTGCAATTGGGTATCGGTGGCTGGCAAGTGCCGCGTCAGGGGGTGAAGGTTTGTCGTGAACGGGGCACCAACATCCTTACTGTCACTGACATCATGGAAATGGGGTTAGATGCCGCCGCTGACTTTGCGATCGCAAAAGCCACTGACGGCACCGACTGCGTCTGGATTAGCTTCGACATTGACTGCATTGATGCGGGCTTTGTCCCTGGTACGGGCTGGCCTGAACCCGGCGGCCTTATGCCCCGCGAAGCCCTGTACCTGCTCAAGCGTATCGTGCAAGAGACCCCGGTGTGCGGCATTGAAGTTGTTGAAGTCTCCCCGCCCTATGACGTCAGCGACATGACCGCCCTGATGGCGACCCGCGTCATCTGCGACACCATGGCTCACTTGGTGTTGTCAGGACAGATCCCCCGGCAGGAACAGCCCAGTTACATTCACGCTGAAGCGAATATGAATGTCGATCAGGCTTGGGAGTGAGGAGTTGGTGGAGTAGATGAGGTAGATGGAATGTGGGTGGGGTGGGTGAGTCAGTTATTTGCGGAGAGGGTGAGAGAGAGTCCATGTTTTGGAGTTTTTAATCAGGTTGAAAAGTGTCCGAATGATGCGATCGTACGTTTGCTTGAGTTCATCGCCGACTTTGGGATCAAGGTATCGACACTTCACGGCAAATGCAATCCAGGTCTGGGTTTCTGCCGCCTCAGCAGTACAGTCGGATAGCTTAGCAACAAAGGAAGCCTCGTAAATGCGTTTACGCCATGCTTCCGCTAAGTTGGCACAAACAGACCGAGAGGAACGACGTATCTGATCGGTTAAAGAATATCTTTCCTCAGTAGGGAATCGTTTTGTCAGCTCGAAAATCTTCATTGCGGCATCAAAAGCAATTTGGTAAACCTCTAAATCTTTGTGCCGTTTTACCAATCCTCCCATTGCACCCATCCTTAAAAATGCTCATTCCCATTCCAGATTTCCCATCCACCGCACTCTGCTTCCACTGACCTCACCAACTCCATCCACCCAACTCCCCATCCACCCAACTCCCCAACCACCCAACTCCCCCAACCGCTATGCACGAAACCGACATGACCAAAGCGCTGATTATGACGATTCGCGAATGGCGGGAGTCGCAGCCAGAAAAGCCGCCCGTGGAGCGCGTTTTTCTCACCGTGGGGCAATTTACCTGTGTGGAACCCGCCAGTTTGCAATTCGCGTTTGATGTGCAAACCCGAGGGACCTTTCTCGACGGGGCCGAATTGGTGATTCAAGAGACGCCGCTGATCGCCTTTTGCCACACCTGTCAGGCAGAATACCGACCGGCAATCGGTCTGCAATATGCCTGCCCTACTTGCAAAGCGCCCCTGGACGACATCCGCTCGGGGCGAGAATTGAAAATCGATCGCGTGCAATACGCCCAATCCACCACCCACATCCCGTAGGGGCGCGGCAGGGTGGCCAGAAGATTTTGCCAATGTCCAAAACGGTTTTCTCACCCTGCCGCGCCCCGGCGCCCCGTTTGCCCAAGACCCGCCCGCCCTCATTTTCCAAAACCATGCACCAAATCATCGACGACACCCTCGGCATCAACCTGCTCCATGCCAATCAAGCAGGCGCTGACCACAATCGCGCCCATTTCGACGAATGGGGCATTACCTGTCTCAACCTGATGAGCAGCCCCGGTGCAGGCAAAACTGCCCTGCTAGAAAAGACCCTAGCCAGCCTGACCCAAGACCTCAACATGGCCGTGATTGAAGGCGACATGACCACAGAACTGGATGCCGATCGCCTGCGTCAATATCACGTGCCCGTGATCGCGATCAACACGGGTCGCGCCTGTCATCTGGATGCGCGCATGGTGGCCGGCGGCATTCATACTCTGTCCCATGACTACACCCCCGCTGATCTGGATCTCGTCATCGTCGAAAACGTTGGCAATTTAGTATGTCCTGCTGAGTTTGAAGTAGGGGAGCATGCCAAAGTCGCCTTGCTCAGCGTTACCGAAGGGGAAGACAAGCCGCTGAAATATCCCGTCATGTTTCGGGAGGCAGATGTGCTTTTGATTACAAAAATTGATCTCGCTCCCTACTTAGATGTGGATTTAGAGCGCATTGAAGCCAATGTCCGCCAGATCAATCCCCAAGTCACCGTTATTCCCGTGTCTGCCAAAACGGGGGCTGGATTAGAGAGCTGGTTCGACTGGGTGCAGTCCGCCACAAAATCTCCAACATTAACCTCTGCTTAACGAATTTTGTTGCTGTTTAGTTGTGTTCACTCCTTAGAAAAACTATGAAACGTCGCTCTATTTTGCCAGTCTTGCTGGCGTTCTTTTGCACCTTGTTCGTCACCATCGGGTGTGCTCAAGAGACTTCCGAAGCGCCCACTGATAGTGATACCGCGACTGAAACTGTTGATTTGATCAATGAAACCCCAATTGTGATGGGCTATAGCAGCTGGGCCGGGTGGTGGCCTTGGGCGATCGCTGAGGCCGAAGGGTTATTCGAAGCTAATGGCGTCAACGTCGAACTCATCTGGTTTGATGGCTATCTAGAGTCGATGCAGGCGCTCGCCTCTGGTCAACTCGATGCCAATTGCCAAACCCTCAACGACACCATTTCCTTTGCGGGTGAAGCCGTGAATGGAGAAGTTGCCGTTGTCGTTAACGACAACTCAGCTGGTAACGACAAGGTGATCGTCGCCCCCGAAATCAATACTGTAGAAGACTTAGTGGGTAAATCTATCGCTCTTGAAGAAGGCGTTGTCGGCGACTTCTTATTAACCCTGGCGCTAGAAGAGGCTGGTCTGTCGCGTGAAGACGTCACGATCGAAAACTTGGAAACTGGCGCCGCTGCCGCTGCCTTTGCCGCTGGTCAGGCCGACGGTTTCGCTGGCTGGGTACCCTTTTGGGAAACGGCACTGACCCGCGAAGGTAGCACAGAACTGACCAGCTCTGCTGGCTTCCCCGGTGCCATTCCGGATTTGCTGGTGGTCACTCAAACCCTGATTGACGAGCAACCAGAGGTGGTTCAAGCCCTCGTCAATACCTGGTTCGACATTCTGGCTTTCATCGATGACAGCCAGGAGCGCGCTTACGAAATCATGGCCGATCGCGCCAGTGTCAGTGCCGAAGATTTTGAACGATATCTCGAAGGCACCCGCTTCTTCACTCTAGAAGAGAACCTAGAAGCCTTTACTCCCGGTGACAGCATGGTGCATATGCCCTTCGCTGCTGAAGAAATGGCGAATTTCATGGTGGAAGTGGGCTTTATTCCGGAAGCGCCTGATTTAGAAGCGGTGTTGGATGACCAATTTGTCTCAGCTTATGCGGAAGCGGAGGCGTAGTGAAGTAAGTGATGGTGGGTGCAGTCGGTGGAGCTGGTGGAGTGAGTGGCATGGGTGAAATTGGTGGAGTGAGTGGAGTCGGTGAAAGCTATGAAGTAGTGGAATGGACTTACATTAAGCATCAAATATCTTGTCCAGCACTCTCCATCTCCCCTTCACCTACCTCACCCACTCTCCCCTGCACCTACCCTGCACCCCACCTACTCCCCACCTCATCCATCTCACTCACTCTCCATCTCACCCACTATTACCTCAAGGTCAAATCATGACGGTTATCCCCGCGTCATCCTCATATCCAGAGGCATCTACGACGGCTAAGAGTCTAAAACCCACCGTCTTTTGGCGCATTGGCGAAGACATTCCCCAAAGGCTGAAATGGGTCTTGATGGTGATGTCAGTGCTGGTGCCGTTTTTATTGTGGTGGGCGATCGCGAGTACGGGTTGGGTTGATCCTAAGTTCTTACCGACACCGGGCATGGTCGGGGCAGCGCTAGTGAATTTAGGCCAGGAGGGCTATTTGCTGACCGATACCTTAGCAAGTTTCCTGCGGGTATCGGCAGGCTTTTTGTTGGCGGCGTTAGTGGCGATTCCCCTCGGGATTGGGATGGGCGCGTTTCGCAGTGTGCGATCGCTGACGGAACCCTTAATTGGCATTGTTCGTTATATGCCTGCGCCAGCTTTCATTCCGCTGCTGGTCATTTACCTGGGCCTGGGTGAGGAACCCAAGGTCGCTCTGATTTTCATTGGCACGGTGTTTTTCAACACGCTGATGATTATGGATGCGGTCAAGTTTGTTCCCAAGGAGCTGATTGAAACGACCTATACCTTGGGTGGCGATCGCCGCCAAGTGCTGCTGCAAGTCATTACTCCCTACGTTGTCCCGAGCATCTTTGATACTTTGCGGGTCAATATGGCAGCCTCGTGGAACCTGGTCATCGTTGCCGAACTCGTCGCTGCTGACAGCGGTCTCGGTAAACGCATCGCCATTTCGCAAAAATTCTTCCAGACCGACAATATCTTTGCCTGTTTGCTAGTGCTGGGATTGATTGGTTTCATCCTCGATTTATCCCTACAGGCGGCGATGCGGATGACGTGTAAGTGGGCGTTGAAGTAGTTGGAAAGTGAGTGAGGTAGAGAGTGGGTGAGGTGGAGAGTGGGTGAGGTAGAGAGTGGGTGAGGTAGAGAGTGGGTGAGGTGGAGAGTGGGTGAGGTAGAGAGTGGGTGAGGTGGAGAGTGGGTGAGGTGGAGAGTGGGTGAGGTAGAGAGTGAACGGGGCAATTACTGGCGGAGAGGGTGAGAGAGAGTCCAAGTTTCCGAGTTTTTGATAAGACTAATGAGTGTCCGGATAATGCGATCATATGTTTTGCTGAGTTCATCTCCCACTGGTCGATCAAGGTATCGGCACTTCACTGCAAATGCTAGCCAGGTCTGGGTTTCTGCGGCTTCAGCAGTGCAGTCCGAAAGTTTAGATACAAAAGAAGCTTCATAAATGCGGTTGCGCCAAGCTTCGGCTAGATTTGCACGCACAGATCGCGAAGAACGACGAACCTGATCAGTTAGCGAATATCTTTCTTCTATTGGAAATCGTTTAGACACCTCAAAAATTTCCATGGCAGCATCAAAAGCAATCTGATAAACCTCTAAATCCTCATGCCGCTTAAACAACATCCCCATTGCACCCTTTCCTAAATTGTTGAGTTATCGTCCAGCGTTCCCACCCACTGCACTCAACCACCTACCGCACTTACTCTGTCCACGCACGCAGCCATCCAACTACTCCCCAAACTGATGCACCTCGAAATTGCCAAGGTTTACAAACAGTTCGATACTCCGCAAGGGCCATTAGTCGCGCTGAAAGACATCAATCTGCATGTCGAAACGGGGGAATTTGTCTGTGCGGTCGGGGCGTCCGGTTCCGGAAAATCAACGCTGCTGCGATTGGTCGCAGGGCTGGAGATGCCGACGGCTGGGGAAATCACTGTAGATGGTCAATCCGTGATTGGACCAGGGGCCGATCGCGGCATGGTGTTTCAAAGCTATACGCTGTATCCCTGGATGACGGTGCAAGAGAATGTGGAATTTGGTCTCAAACTGCAGGGTATGGAGGCGAAGCAGCGAAGAGCAGAAGCGTCGCGCTATTTGGATGTCGTGGGGCTGGCGCAGTTTTCGCGATCGCTACCCAAGGAACTCTCGGGTGGGATGAAGCAGCGGGTGGCGATCGCCCGCGCTTTGGCCAACCAGCCTAAAATTTTGCTGATGGACGAACCCTTTGGGGCACTCGACGTGCAAACTAAAGAGACCATGCAAGAGTTTTTGCTGGAACTATGGGAACGCCTGGGTATCAGTATTCTCATGATCACCCACGATGTCAGCGAAGCGGTCTTCCTCGCTGAGCGCGTCTATGTTTTGTCTGCCCGTCCCGGCACCATCCAACAAGAGATCAAGATTGAACTTGGGCAACACCGCGCCTACGAAGTGCGTCGCACGCCACAATTTCATCATCACTGTGACGAAATTATGGATTTGCTACGGGGCGTGGCTGCCAGCTCAGCACTGTAGCGATGTGACCTGGCAAAGACTGGCTAGGTTGCGCTTTGCCAGGTCACTTAGGTTCCTGAATTACGCTGGTTGGTGAGACTTGCCATCGCGGAGTAGATAAGTTGTAGCAGAACAGGTTGGTCAGGCCATCTACTATGGTCAGGGCAGCCCTCAACGCCCTGACCGCCCATGTTATTCACCTGTTTAAATGCCTTAAACCGCAGTCTCAGCAAATGTTTGGCAAGCAGGCGGCAAAGTCGCATCGCTAAATGCCTCGGGGCGATTTTTGGTTTTATGATGGTTTGCTGGTTGCAGGGCCTGCCGAGTGTTCAGGCGACCCCTGCCATCAACATTGCACGCCCAACGTGGGATACGGGTTGGTTTCAAGCGGAGGTCTATCGCGAGTTACTGATTGAGCTAGGCTACTCAGTGAAGGCGCCAACGACCCTTAGCAATGATGAATTTTACGCAGCGGCGGCGGCTGGGCAAATCGACCTGTGGGCAAATGGCTGGTTTCCCCTACACGATCGCTATTTAGAGCAGTCAGAGATTGGTGAGGCCGTTGAACCGGTAGGGTTTGAGGTGCCGGGTGGGGCTTTGCAGGGGTATCTCGTTGATAAAGCGACGGCTGAGCGGTTGAATATCCAGAGTCTTGCAGACTTGACCCGGCCCGAGGTGATTGAAGTGTTCGACCATGACGGCAATGGTCAAGCCGACTTAATTGGCTGTAATGAAGGCTGGGCCTGTGCCGAGGTAATCGACCATCACCTGCAGGAATATGATTTGGTCGCTGCGGTTGAGCACATTCAAGGGGATTATGCGCCGTTAATTGAGTCGGCGATCGCTCGGCAACAACAAGGCCAGTCAATTTTGTTTTACACGTGGACGCCGAACTGGACTGCAAATCAGCTGCCACCTGGTGAAGCCGTCGTGTGGATTGAAGTGCCTTATGCCAGTTTGCCGCTGGGTCAAAAAGCCTTAGAAAGTGAAACCGTGATGACGGGCATTACGGGCTGTGTGGCCGATCCTTGCAAGTTAGGCTTTCCGCGTAACGACATCCGCGCGGTGGCCAACAGCGAGTTTTTAGCGGCCAATCCGGCAGTGCGATCGCTGTTAGAGCAGGTCACCATTCCCCTCGCCGATATCGCAGCGCAAAATGCACGCATGGTTTCTGGTCAGGGCGATGAAGACGACATTCGCCGTCACGCCCAAGACTGGCTCCAGGCTAACCGCTCTCTGGTCGATGGTTGGTTAGCCACCGCACAAGCCGTGGGGAAGATTCCCCCCGCTGAGCCGGCGCCTGAGTCGACGTCGCCAGTCCTGAGCCCACCAACGCTGGCACCCGTGCGGGTCGTGACTCAGCGCTTTGAGCCGTTTGTGATCTACGAAAACCAGGCTTACCAAGGCTTTAGCATTGACCTTTGGGGCGAAATCGCCAACGAACTGAACCTTAGTTATGAGCTCGTCGGGGTTAATTCCGTCGCCAAACTTTTGGATGAAGTAGCGCGAGGAGCCGCCGATGTGGCGATCGCCGGCGTTGGCATCACCTCGCAACGGGAAGAACAGTTGGACTTCTCTTACCCATATTACGAGTCGGGTTTGCAGGTCATGGTGCCTAGTGACCAGAGTGAACTGATGAAACTGCTCTCGATTATTGGTGCTGTGCTGCGATCGCCGCGCCTATATTACGGTGTCGGCATTCTCATCCTGATATTGCTGATTGTCGCGCATCTGCTTTGGTGGTCTGAACGCAGCCACAATCATCAGTTCCCGGACGATTACCTCCACGGCATTTGGGAAGCCTTTTGGTGGGCCGCAGTGACCGTCACCACAGTGGGTTATGGCGATAAAGTGCCCAGTCGGGCGGTGGGTCGCTTTTTTGGTCTGATTTGGATGTTTTCCGGCTATTTTGTCCTCGCTTACTTTACTGCCACTATTGCCACCACCTTCACAGTGCAAGAACTGCAGGGAGTGATCAACGGTCTCGAAGATTTACCCGGCAAACGCGTGGCGACAGTTTCCGCCAGTCCTGCCGCTGAGTTTTTGGATGGCCAAACGAATCTTCTATTTCGGGATTACAAGACTCTTGAAGAACTCTACGTCGCGGTAGAAACGGGTAAAGACATTGACGCGGTTGTCTACGATGCACCGGTGCTGCAATACTTTGTCTCCCACCAGGGGCAAGGCAGCTATCAGGTCGTGGGAGATGTTTTTCAATCGTTGAACTATGGCATTGCGCTGCAGCAAGGCAGCCCTTACCGCGAGGCGATCAATGCCACGTTGCTCAAGCTCTATGAAACGGGCCAGTATGAGGAAATTTATCAAGAGTGGTTTGGCTAAGCGCGATCGCCAGTTATCAGCTGCAGTCATCATTAAGGGGTCGAGCGTCTGCCAAGGGGTCTCTGGTTGCCTGGCGGCAGGGTAACCAGGGATCCCTTGAGGGCTGTTTAGCCGGGCTCACGCCAGTGGACGATCGCCCAAGACACACGAAAATTATCCAATCCGGGCGCTCGTTGAATCCCGATGGTGTTGTTCCCAGATCGCAACAGACCCGGGCGAATATGGTTCAACCCGACTCGCCAGGCTTCGGAGCCGCCGGGAGCAGGGGCAAGACCAACGCCACCGATGGTTTCCCCATTGATGACGATGGCCTGAATGCGATCGACGCCTTGCACCTGCACCAACACGTATGCGTCATCAACGGGGGCTTGATTCCCTTCAATGGGAAAGTTTTTCGTGATTAACGGAAATTCTTGGGTGAAGAGATGATTAAACGGAATCATATTGAAATCAGCTCTGGCCATGACAGTTTCTCCTTAAATTGAGTTGGACATGAGTGGGGTAATGCACCCTCTCGCCCAGCTGAAAGGCTGACTGAACCAATATTTGAGGCGTGGTCAATCTTGCTAGGCCAGGTTTATCCTCAACGTAGACACCAATGGAGAACCCTTCGAGAAGAAAGCGAGAAAAGCTAGAGAAAAATGCCACTCAGAACGCCCATGCTGCTGATGGCACGGAGCCGCAGCGGAAACTGACCGGTCGTAGTTTGGGCCCAGTATGAGTCAGATGCCATCTCCATCCTGTTCAGTGTTTGTACACATTCGATACAGTTGGAGCACTCAGAGAGGCGGCCGCGATCATGACGACCCTGTGCATTAATCCTGACTGTTCTGAACCGGAAAACCCTGACGATCTCACTCGCTGTCAAGCGTGCGGAGCTCGATTAGTCTTGGGCCAGCGGTTTCGACCCGTCAAACTCTTAGGCCAAGGCGGCTTTGGGCGCACAGTGCTGGCCTGGGATGAGGCGACTGAGCCACCTGAGCGCTGTGTCGTCAAACAAATCGTGCGATCTGGCAGTCGTGACCGCGATCTGGCAGAAGCCCAGCGCCTCGCAGAGCTGGGGCAACATCCTCAAATTCCACAGTTAATCGCGATTTTGGACTCACCCCGCGATCTGTGTCTGGTGCAGTCCTACATTCCGGGGCGGAATTTGGCACAGGCTTTGCAGGCCGACGGTGTATTTGATGAGTCGCGCGTGCGATCGCTACTGCTCGACCTCTTGCCCGTGTTGCGCTTCATCCATCAACAGGGCATCATCCACCGGGATGTGAAACCCGAAAATATTCTGCTGCCCGATCAGGGCCTGCCCGTACTGGTGGACTTTGGCGCGGCTCGGCCGGTTCCTACCGCCACTGCATTAGAGCACACGGGAACCGTTATTGGCAGTGCGGGCTATGCCGCGCCAGAGCAAGCCTTGGGCAAAGCAGTCCCCGCTAGCGATCTCTACAGCTTGGGCATGACCTGCCTACATCTCCTGACGGACACGCATCCCTTTGATCTGTATTCTGTGGCAGAAGACCGATGGGTCTGGCAGGACTTGGCGCCTGAGCCCGTTAGTCCGGCCTTGAGCCGAGTGCTAAATCGATTGGTGGCGCGGGCGTTGCGCAGTCGCTATAGCAATGCAGATGACGTGCTCGCAGATCTGGCTCCAGCGGGGATTTGGTCGCCGCGACCATCCACCTCGGTACGGCAAAAGACCGCTGAGTCTTGGCACTGTACCCAGGTATGGCAAACATCAGGCCGCACGGTCAACGCGATCGCCGTTAGTCCTGATGGTCGCGCGATCGCCACCGGTAATAGCGACCATGCGGTACAAATTTGGGACGCTCAGGCGGGCAAGGTACTACACACCTTTGCTCGCCGGTTTGGCTTCGGGGAGGGGCATGGAGATGTAGTGACTGCAGTGGCCTTTCACCCCGCTGGCGATCGCCTGTTTACCGCCGGTCACGATGGCCAGATCAAGCAGTGGGACCTCTCTACCTATCGGCTGCGGCAATCCTTGCAACAGGCCAGTTGGCAGATTACCGCGATGGCCCTCACTCCCGATGGTCAGCGGCTCGCAGTCGCGGATGCCGAGGGACGCATCACCCTATGGGATGTCACTAGCGGTCAGCGGCAGTACGACCTGATGCGCCATGCCGGTAGCGTCAATGATTTAGTTGTGAGTCCTGATGGTAGTCGTTTGGCCAGTGTCGGTGAGGCCGGGACCCTGCGGCTCTGGGCTCTGCCGACCGGGCAGTTGCTCCATACGTGGACGGCGCCGCGCCCCCTCCGCTGTGTTGCGCTCAGCACCACCGCCCCAGCGCTGACGACCGGCGATCGCTCAGGACAATTCGGGGCTTGGTCGCTAACGGACTTTACTGAAACAACGGAACTGACTAAGGCTCAAGATGCCGCCAGTGCGATCGCCCTCAGCCCCAACGAACAATGGCTAGCACTCGGGAGTCGCGATCGCACCATTCAGCTCTGGCATTGGTTGGGGAGAGAGCGTCGCTGCAGCACTGAACTCCAACACGATTGGGGCATCACTGATCTGGCCTTTGCTGACCATGGCAATACGCTGATTAGCTCTGGCAGCGACGAAACTATCCGATTGTGGCAAGTACTTTTCTAAAGGCAGCGTTATTTTGACCCACTTTGCTCTGTCCTTTACAAGCACCGAGCAAAAGGTTCACGACACTTCGATACGGTCACAGTAGGACAACGCACCCGCCATTTTTCGTGGCCAATATCAACATGCAGCGCCAGCTTTTCACGCTAATAAATTTTGTTCAGAGTATAATCAGTCCCAAAAGTTATTCACTAAATTGTCGTTCATCTGATTACTGAATAACTGACTAATAGTCTGATTTGAGCGCTAAAATCTTGGCTTAAAGCTCTAAAAATCCAGCTCAGATTTGTTCCTCAAGACCAAGCTCAAGTTTCTAAGCAATTCTTCAGATTGAGTTGGGTTCTGGCTAATGTGCGTTCTATAAACGTATGGGATGGTTAGAGTCATAAAACCTTGCTCTGTAAGATCAAATCTGAGACCTTCCACCTATTGACCTCATGGATTCACCGACCCTTCCTGCCGTTATCTTGGGCGGCGGTTTTGCTGGGCTGTTCACAGCTTTGCACCTCTGCCACAAGCGTTATCCTCATCCCATCATCCTCATTGATCAGGCCGAGCGCTTTGTGTTTAAGCCACTGCTATATGAATTGTTGAGCAGTGAGATGACGACGAACCAAGTCTGGCCTCGATTTACAGAACTTTTGAATTGTGACACCGTCACGTTTGTTCAGGGGCGCGTAGCCGCCATTGACCTGGACAAGCAAGAGGTAAAACTCGATTCGGGACTGTCCT
Source organism: Cyanobacteria bacterium P01_F01_bin.56 (assembly GCA_039185935.1). GTDB lineage: Bacteria > Cyanobacteriota > Cyanobacteriia > Phormidesmidales > Phormidesmidaceae > Halomicronema. The sequence goes on from JBCDAJ010000033.1 coordinate 43,486, forward strand.
ATTCCTACGGCAAGCTGGTTCTGACCCTGGGCAGCACGGCTAACTACTTTGGCATTCGCGGTGCCCGTGAACAGACCTTTGCTTTACGCGACGGCAACGATGCGATCGCCCTCAGCCAGCATCTGCGAGCCCGCTTACAACAGGCCAGCCAGACGAGCGATCGTCAGCAGCGGCAGTCACTACTCACGGTTGCCATTGTGGGTGCTGGCCCCGCTGGCATTGAAATGGCCGCAACTCTGGGCGACTTGCTGCCCCAGTGGTACCGCAAACTCAATGGCGACATCAATGAAATTCGCGTGGTGGTGCTCAATCGCGCTGAACAAATCCTCAAAGGAGATATGAATGGCAAACTTCGAGAGACGGCACTAGCCGCCCTCGACAGTCGCACTGTTCGCCCCGAAATTATTGCGAAAGCCACTGTTCAGGAAGTTTTGCCTGAGCGGGTGATCTATCAGCAGGCGGAGGTGACCCATGAACTGCCAGCCGCAACAGTCGTTTGGGCGGCAGGCAATGATGTCCATCCGCTCGTCAAATCGTTGCCAGTCGAAGAGCGTGATCGCGCCGGGCGATTAAAGGCTCTGCCGACACTACAGCTCCCGGCCTTCCCCGAAGTCTTTGTGGGCGGCGACGTGTCGGTATTAGATACCCCCCTGCCGCCAACCGCTCAAGTCGCTTACCAACAAGGAGCCGGCATCGCCAATAACCTAGTAGCTTTGGCCCAAAATACCCCTCCTAAGCCCGTTAAAGTTAGCCTCCGCGGTACCTTAATGAAGCTCGGATTGCGGGAAGGCGCTACCTACCTGTTTGATAAGGTCTTGATTCCAGGTCGAGCGGGACACCTGATGCGTCAGGGCACCTATTTAGAACTGTTGCCCAACCCCGTGCATAACTTCAAAGCGACAGTCGAATGGCTCACCGAAGAGGTCTTCCAAGCCCATAGCCCAGCGATGCGGCCAAAACCGGCTCCCGCTGGACGCTTCAAATGGGTTGGCGATAGCCTAGTCGTCACGGCCGCCGCCGCCAGCCTCTTGCTTTTCTGGCGCACCGTTGAACCGACAACCTTTACCAGAACCCTCGAACCCACTGGTATTCCTGCTGCCCTAAATTATTTACAGGGCAGCCAAGCTGTCGAATAATTCCCCGCTATCCCTTTTCATCATCATTCAGGAGCAATCATCATGGTACTCGAATCCGATCTCGCTTATGGTACGCAAACCGAGCGCAGTATGCTCAAAACCTCGATCGCGGTTATGCGCATCATGCTCGGAGTCTTCTTCATTCTCTCCGGCATTGCTAACTACCTGCATTTTTACGATCCCGGCGGCTTTTTTGAGACCATTACTCAGGGCAAGCTACGTCTATGGGGTTGGGGCTTTGAAGGCATCGGCCCCCTTCCAGCGATTATCGCCCTACCCTATGCCTATCTGCTGCCCGCATCACAACTAATCGTCGGCTCGCTGTTCGTGATCAACCGTCTCGTCCGATGGGTCGGCCTTGTCATGATGCTGATGCTGTTTAGCTTTATCTTGGCCTTCGGCCTCGTTGGCCCCAACGGTCTGATTCCCAGTAATCAAGCCAATTGGGACAAGAACACGTTTATGCTGGTGGGCGCTTGGATTTGTGTATCCTATGACCGCTACAAAATTAATCGTCAACAAAAAGCCGAGCAGTTGCAGCGGTAAAGCTCAACTCAATGCGGTCACAAAACGGCATTGTCAGGCTCGAATACAAAAGGGCATCAGCATTTAGGGAGTTGCGCTTAAATAACATCCCATTTACCCTGCGACCCATTCACCCTGCCACCCATTCAACCTGCCACAGTCTTGTCCGAGTACTTTATTTTCAAGCCGATCCCTAAACGAAGAACAAAGAACTAAAGTCACCGACTTCACCCACCCCATCTACTTCACTTACTCCATCACCCATCCACCCTGCTACCCTCACACCTCTCCAACTCCTCTCTTCGCGCCTAAAATACAGGCATGTTAGAAAAACGACTCCGGTATTGGTCTGGTTGGCCCTGGTTGATTGCCATCGGGGGCGGGTTACTGCTGACACAGGTGCTCACCTATTTTTGGGCAGAGGGCTTGTGGTTTCAGGATGCCGGTTACAGCGATGTGTTTCTGCTGCGGGTCCGCAGTCAGGTGTTGCTGGGGGGCCTAGCGGCTGGCCTCAGCGGCTTGGTGTTGTGGAGTAATCTCACGCTGGCAAAGCGCCTGCCGCCTCTGACCATTCCCCGCCAATCTTCAGAAGAACGGGAGCGATCGCGTCAGACCGGCATTGGCTTATTTCCCTTATTAACGCTAACTGGTGGCCTAGCGCTGGTTTTGGGCATCCAAATGCTGTACTTGGGCCGGATCGTTATTAGCTATTGGGAGCTCGACTCATCGGTTTACAATCCCGCTCCACCGTTACCACTGTGGGCCAAGCCTGATGCGATTCAAGCTGTCTTGGGACAACTCATTACCTATCCCTGGCAGCTAGCAGCGCTGTTGGTGGTGACGATCGCATTTGTCTTTTTGCCCCAAATTTGCACTGCCATCGCGGCAGTATTTGCCAGCTTGGGGCTAGGGCTAGTGCTTGCCGAACAGTGGACAAAAGTGTTGACAGCGATCAATCCGGTCGCCTTCGGAGCCACGGATCCGCTGTTTGGCCATGACATCAGCTATTACATCTTTCGTTTACCACTGTGGGAAGTGGTGGAATTTTGGCTGATCAGCCTGATCTTTTTCACCCTGGTCACCGTCACCTTGACCTACCTGCTGTCGGGTAACAGTCTCAGCAACGGCCGCTTTCCCGGCTTGACCCCGCTGCAGCAACGTCATCTTTACGGGTTGGGGGGCCTCCTGTTGCTGGCGACCAGTTTGAACCATTGGCTAGGCCGCTTCGAAATTCTATATTCCGCACAGGGAGTGGTTTACGGTGCCAGCTATACCGATGTTAAAGTCGGTTTGCCTGTTTATACGGCGCTGAGCATCATTGCCCTGGTTTTGGGTGTGGGCATGCTCTGGCGGGCGATTTTTTGGGCGACCGGAGTGCGTGACGTCATGGGCTGGTTGGGTGAGATTGGTCATCGCCGCCATGCGGTACTGCCCCCCTTCTCTCAGCGACCCCTGACAACGCGACCGCTGTTTTGGGGGCTTGGCGTTTACATAGCCCTGGCGCTCGTGGGTGGGTTGATCTTGCCGCAATTAGTGCAGCAAGTGATTGTGCAACCGAATGAACTGCAGCGAGAACGCCCTTACATCGAGCGGGCGATCGCCCAAACGCGGCAAGCCTTCGACCTCGCTGACATTAACGTGCAGCCGTTTGATCCCCAAGATGATCTCACCATTGCCGATCTCGAAGAAAATCGCCTCACCCTAGACAACATCCGCCTGTGGGATACCCGACCGCTGTTGCAAAGTAATCGCCAACTGCAGCAAATTCGTCTCTATTACGAGTTTGCCGATGCCGATGTTGATCGATATGCCCTGATTCAAGACGATGGCTCAACGACGTTACGTCAGGTCCTGATTTCTGCCCGCGAGTTAAATTTTGAACGGGTCCCAGACGTGGCCAAAACTTGGGTAAATGAGCATTTGGTCTACACCCATGGCTACGGCTTTACCATGAGTCCGGTCAATACGGCTGATGAGGATGGCCTGCCAACTTTCTTTATTCGCGATATCGACCATACTCCCAGTGATGAAACTGTGCGCCGCAGCATTCCGGTAAGTGCGCCTCGCATCTATTTTGGTGAGTTGACTGACACTTACGTCATGGTCGATACCGAGGTGCAAGAGCTGGATTTTCCCAGCGGCGACGACAATGCTTACAACACCTATGACGGCAATCGCGGCATTTCGATTGCGCATCCCCTAACGCGGCTACTCTTTGCCTGGCATCTCAAAGACTGGAAAATGCTCTTTAC
>JBCDAJ010000034.1:0-46999 GCA_039185935.1 Cyanobacteria bacterium P01_F01_bin.56
CCCTCGACGATACTCTGGCATCGATATGGACTCTTACTTTCCTCCCAATCTAGGCCATTCTCTGACATGTGCAGGACAGCTTCGAGAAGTGTGTAGCAACTAAAGTCTCGCACTGAAAGTGCGTAGTTTTGGACTAGCGTGTTCAGGATAATAAACAAGTCGGTAAGATGAACTTTGAATATGAGGCTCGAAACAAACCATGACCGAGATTATTTTTTTGGTTGAAGAAGATCCTGAAGGTGGATATGTCGCGCAGGCGATGAGCGAGTCCATTGTTACCCAAGGCGAGACGATGAAAGAACTGCGGGAAATGGTACGAGATGCCGTTCAATGTCACTTCGATGAGGCAGATCGTCCGAAACTCATCCGGCTACACATCGTTAAGGACGAGGTATTGGCTTCTTGAAACTGCCGAGAGATCTGACTGGAAAACAATTGGTGAAAGCTTTGGAGAATTTAGGCTATCAGGTTGACCGTCAAACGGGTAGCCATATTCGGCTTACGACTCAAGAAAAGGGCGAACACCACGTTACCATTCCCAACCACAGTCCGCTTAAAATTGGCACCTTAAACGCAATCCTTAAACATATTGCTAACCATTTTCAAATCAGTCGAGATGACTTAATTAAGCGAATCTTTTAATCTTTAGCCTTAGCAGAGGAATTCTAAGTCAACGATCTCGATCGCACTCCCAAAACAGCACACCCGCAAAGCGATCGCCATCCAACTAGTCAATGCCCAGCCACCTGTTGACGTTGATGCAGGGGGCTCAGCGTCGTGATATCGCAACAAGCAGTCAGGAAAGCAGACGGTTTGGCAGCGTCGTTTTTGGGAACATCGAATCCGAGATGAAACCGATTTTGCCCAATCTGTCGAATACATCCATAACGACCTCGTCGAATATGGCTTAGTCTTAGCCTCAAACAATTGGTCTTATTCAAGCTTCTGCACGTATGTTCAGGAGGCATATATCCCGAAGACTGGAGTGCCGATAAACTCGTTATCTTCGGTCCTGAAATTGGCAAAGAGTGAGTCGGGTGAATTTACTCATCTGCTTCAGAGTACTTTTCCCACAATTGAGAAAATGAATCAGCACGTCCTCTAGCGATAAGTTTTTTATGAGAAGCTACGACTTTACCTGCAAGACTTTTTAATGAGTTTGGGGCTTTGAAAACTGCCTTAAAGTCATAGTTTTCTCCACCAGCCTCTTCAAATTCGGCATTCAAATCTATGACCAAGTCGCCTAATATAACGCGAATACATTTCAACAACGCATCTTTTTCAATAGCAGATTGATAGAAATCTTCTGGCTTTCTACAGAAATTTTTGCCCACTTCATCTTGAGATAAAACCTCTGCCAGTAGATAAAGCAAAAAGAATTTTGTGATTTGATAACCACCAAAAAGAGAAGGTTCTATGTTATTGAGCTTACTTTCAACTTCCTTATACAGCTCAAAGAGAACTACTATTCTCCCGCCAGTTACTTCTGGTCTTGCGAATATTTCTTGGTGAAGGTTATCAAAAATATTGCTGTATCTCTGCACAGAAGAAGGTTTTTTTCTATCGAATGCCAGCAAGATTTGTCCTGCCAGAGTATTTTCTATGATTTTCTTACCTTTAGGGGCATCTCCTCTTTTTATGTCGTAAAAGTAGCTGGGGTAATCGCGGTTGATATCTTCTTGTAACCTGGTTTGAGTTTTAGTATTCGATCTAAAGTCACGTGCCTTAATACCATTCTGGTTGTTACTATTTTTTGTGATTTTAGAGGTCAGATCTTTCTGATCCTCTTCAACCTGTACTATGCGAGTTAATATTCTAAGCTCTTTGCTAAGGTTATCCTTACATTTGTATAGACTGGTCACTGTTTGACAACCATTCACTACTGAATAACCTCGCATTTTAATTTTGTCTTTTTGTGAAGTATCTAATTCATGACAAATAACGGTAATTCCGTTATGGTATAGGAGAAAACTGCCGTGCTCTGATACGTTTTTAATGCTTTTCTGAATATCCTTATTTACTTTCGTCTGATTTAGACCCTTCCTAAGATTCAAATCGAAAAGTTGCTGATTTTCAATTCCTTCCATTTTTACTAAATCTGTAGCCATAATTGGCGCAATGATAGATTGTGCTACATTGCCCAATCTGTACTTGATGAAATCGAAGCCAAAAATATCAAAAACAATTTCTGACGTTTCAGGTATTGCTTTGTCACTAGGTACATAAGATCTCGATATTAGATCTCTATCCCATACTTCTAGTTGAATGTTAGGCGTAGCCTGAAGAAAAGATTCAGCGTTACCATCTTTTTGAGAGTTTGTAACAAAAATGCCTCTAATATTATAACCTCTTGAAATAAATTGCTTTTTGTGTTCCCTTAACAGATTCTTTAGTTGCGTATTCTGAGTGCCATTAATTATTGACTCAATACCTTCTTCTGTTCCAAGTTGCTCTAGGCTGCCGACAAATTCCTTCAGTTGAACATCTCCCAAAGTCTTCTTGGGATTTTGAACGGTTTTAGACTGAAAGACATCTATACATTCTTCGCTCTCATTTACATATATGCCATCAATCCCTTTATCTCCAAAACCATCACAAACAATGTTTTGAGCTTCGATGATTTCAAGTCTGTAAATGTTGACTAAAAACCAAATCAAGAAAGCACTGGATTCTACTCTTCCTTTTACGACATAAGGTTGAATGATGCGAATAAGATTATCGTAGTTTAAGTCCACCATTGGTACTAAATCTCTTGAATTGTTCTATACATTTTATATGGATTAATTTTGGTGAACGGTTTTCTGTTGACGCATTATGAATTTGATCCGTTGCAAACGACAATCCCAGCTCATTCGAGCCGGGATTGTGCAGTGATAGCCAATACCGAGACCTTAATCAGGCTTCTTTTCGGGGAGGAGACACTTGTCAGAGTCGCATCCTGCGGGGCCGGCTTCGATGAGGTCGCCTTTGTCGTACATCGACAACGCCGTGTGGAAGCTGTCGGTGCCGCGACGGGCTTTGACCTGCTGCACCATCTCGTCGTAAGTCGCCTTATCGATGGGCTCAAAGGGCAACCGAGGAAAGGTTTGCAAGTTGTCGAAGCGGGCGAGGAGGGCGGCGGAGATATAGCCTTCATCGTTTTGGATGGCATCAGAGATGCGCTGGCTAAGGCCGTCGATCTCGTGTTCCCGCAGTTCGATGGTGGCGGAGGTGTTGTGGGCGGTGTAGTGCTTTTGCACCTGCATATAAAAGTCGAACTGGGCCAGCGCGGAGAATTGCTCAATGGCCACCTCATCGGCACCGGGCACATTGGCCCAGGGCACCTCGACCGGCATTTCCACTAGCCACTCGGTACAGCGTGGATCGAAGGGATCGGTGAGCAAGTTGCCGTTCTCGTCTTTATCGGACTGGGAGGGCACAACCGAGTAGCCGTAATCGATGCAGGCCATCGCCACCGGATCATTCTTGCGGAAGGTAATGCGGCGGATATAGCGCTGGGCCTTGGGAGGGTGCCAACCAGGGCTCGCGCCGGTGAGCAGCGACTTGGTACCCGCAGGCTGGACGGTGGTGCAGCGGTTGGGGCGGGTGATGCCGTGGCGATCGCAATAATCCCCCACGGTTGCATGGACGATCGCTTTCCACCGGCTCAGATAATCTTGCTCTTTAGCTTTGAACTCTAGACCCTGCATAGTGTCAGGCCGACCAGCTTCCCACCACTTCAGCCATTCGACGCCAAACGCTTTCACAAAGAAATCAAACAGCCCCGTGAAAGAGACTCCAACGATGGGATCGTCTTCGCGCGACTGGCGATAGCGGGCTTCGATAAATTTGTGATTTAGCAAACTGGCAACGGCCAGCGCCCCCGCCTTAAAGGCATCTTCCTGCTCTTGCTCATTAAACGGATCGAGCTGGTTAAGGTGAATCTCCGCCAGATTACAGTGAAAATCTTGACCAATGATTTCGCCGCAGGGGTTCAGGCCATAGCGGCCCTCACCCCCCGCGCGACGCTCCGCCTCTCCGGCCCATTGGATAGCGCCTTCGCCAGAGTAGAACTGTTTCCGTACGGCTTCCGTACACTCCTCAAAACTGGGTTTGTGGTGAAACACGCGGGTGTGATTCGCCATGCGCAGGGCATCCCGCTCGGGGTCGATGCGCCAATTGCCCTGTTCGTCTTGCTGCCAGAGGTTATCCTTGGCGTTCGCGGCCAGGGTATCATCGCTGGCAAACTGACGCATCCCGGCACTGCGACGAATATTCCCCGCCACCACACAGGCCGCTGCTTCGTCGATCAGCAGACAGCACTCCACCGAATTCAACTGTCGCCCGATCGCCTGATTCAAAATACGGGCGCAGCGTTCATATAGCGTCGGCAGCTTCACCGGATTGGCCACCCCACCAAAGCCCTTGAGCTTTTCCCCAGCGGGGCGCACGTCGCTGAGATCCACCACGATATCCACAGTGTCGGTAAAGCGATCGTCAGTGGCAAGTTCCAAAATCGCTTGGTAAGACTTGACCCAACCCTGACGACTGTCGCCGACGTGGACGCGCACCTGATTCCCCTCGATAAGCACATCGGTTTGTTCCCGGCGCTGCCCTACTGGCGTTGTGCCAATGGCTCCTTCCTGCCGCACGCTCAGCCGATTACGAATTGCGGGCAACTGATTGATGTACTGGGGTTCCAACACAGCGCCCGTGCCGCAGCCCATCATCGCGAGGTCCATCATCAGGCCAAAGGCCCGCCAGTCCACCACGTTAGTGCTGGTGCAGTTGTAAGCCCCAGAAAAGTTCTCGGGCCTTTTGCTCCAGGCGGTGCCCCCGACCCAGAGCCAGCGACCCGAGGGCAATGCCTTGATTTCGCGCTGCATGCGGCCAATGAGTTCCTGTTCTTCATCGGTTAGCTGGCCGAGTTCGGTCAGGCCCCTCAGGGTGCGATCGCACACCTGCTGCCAGGTCTCTCGTTCACCGTCACCCCGCTCATCCTTGCGACTGTAGGTGCGGTAAAACACGGGATATGCAGTCGGGGCAGTCTCGGGAAACGTACTTTGTAACCGAGTGCGGGGCAATTCTTGGACCATGAAACCTAATCCTTATGACAACGAATGGGGGCTGGATACGGACACGATTGACCAAATGAGTAGATCGACAGAGGACAAACCTCGCTCCCTGATGAGCCCATATCATAGGTCACATCTAGGGCTTTGTAGCGCCCGATAGCAAAATTTACGCTATCGGTAGAGGAATCTTAAAATAATGCTCAGAGTCGTATACACGATAGCACAACGTTTACATAGGTGTACGTGCGCTACAGTGGGCTTATGTCCTAAGTCTTAAGAAAATCTGTCTTGTCCTCACCGCCGGTTTTGAATGAAGCGGGGAAGACTCGGCCAAAGATGGCGATCGCACTACTGTTAGCGTTTAATTTATGGAAGGCTTTACCCGTCAAGAAACCCTGGCATTGACCCAAACCACGTCAAGTCGGTTAGCCTACTTAGACCGGACTGGCGTCATTGTGCCGCAGAAATATGGCAACCCGAAAAAGCCCACCGTGATTTATACCTGGGAGCAAGTGCTCGAAATTCGCACCATTGCTAATCTACGCAAGCAAATCTCTCTCCAGATGGTGCGCAAGCTGGTGGCCTTTCTCGATGAACATGGGGTGGATGCAACGCTGCACGATAAGCATCTCGTCGCCACCCCCCATGAAGTGTTTTTGGTCGCGCCTGACTGGGCCGATATGCCCCAAGTGATGAAAGTCGCTGACCGCGAGGGTGCAGGTTTAGGGCAGTTGGTACTGATGGTTTTACCGCCACTCAACACCGTGATTCAAGATATTTGGCAGGCCGCGGCGGCTTCCAACGTGATTGATTTTGACAGCTTTAAGCAGCGGGCGAAGACGACTCCGGCTCAGGCTGGGTAAAGGTGACCTCAGTTTCTAACAGCCAATCTTCGGAGAGCGATGGTGGCAAAGTGGCGGCACTGGGGGTAACGAGTGAACGCTGTGCCCGCAACTTGGGCATGGCCTCGTAGCGAATCTTGACCCCTAAAATCGCGGACGAGAAAATCAAGGTTAGCAGGTTCGCCATGATCAAGGGCATGTCATGAACGTAGACCCCATAGATCAGCCAAAGGGCAATCCCAACGCACAGAATGATCAACATGCTCCAAGACATCCCGTCAGCCGAGCGCGATCGCCAAGTTTTGAGCACCTGAGGCAGGTAGGCCAAGGTGGTTAGTGAACCAGCCATGATTCCGAGTGCAGTCATCGCATCCATCGCAGGTCAATCCTCAGCAATGCAGTTCAGGAAGGTAATGAGCAAAGCCATCTGTAGTATTGCCATCCCGATACAGCAATCTAACACAACAAAACAGCAAATAACTCAACTTAAACATGAAGTAGCGTTCAAGTTTGTATAAGCCTTTTTGAATACTCTGAAACCCCCTTCAGTAGAGGGCTTTGAACGCATTCAGGAAGTCTATGGTAACAATAAGGGCTATCAATTGTTACAGATGTTCATTTCCTTTTGAGGGAATTTATTGGTGCGACGAACAGTTGCCAGCGCGATTCTGCTGACTGCTTGCCAGGACCCGTCAGCGTCTAGCATTGAGTTTTGCATGCCAAAGTTGCAACTCTGCTCCCCTTATTTACGGAGCACTAGCCAACTGCTCGCGGGCATAGTTCAGATTTCTCTGGTATTCCTGAATTTTTTGCTGGGCGATCGCCGCATTCGGATCATCGGCGGGTACTTTCTTCAGGGTCTCGATCGCCTCAGCCCACAGGTTGTTAACCTCTTGCCATTCCTGCTTGCTCTGTGCCGCTTGAGTTTTGGTCGCTGCTGCGTAAGCTGTATTCAAGCCCGCTGCAAAAGCTGGACTCGGGGCGGCGGGCTCTGGCGCTGTTGTTGGCGCTGTTGTTGGCGCTGCTGTGTCAGTTGCTGGGGCGGGAGAAGACGGCTCAGCAGAGTTTGTTTCAGAGGGAGGCGATGAAGGGGCGGGCATGGGTAGCAAGGTATCTGGATTGGTGAGCCATTTTGGCAAGTCCCATTCCCCCTGAGAATAGGAATAGCCGCCCCAAATCGTGCCGATCGCCACCAAAACGCCAGTGATGGCTCCCGCAATTTTGAAGGGGCAATAGGGGCGATCGCCTTCAATTTTGCCAGTCTCGCCGTTGATCATCACCTGATACGGCTTGTTCTTAAACCGATAGGTCGCCATCCAAATGGGTAAAAGAATGTGCTTAAAGGTTTCATCTCGGTATGTCGTATCGCGCGAATGAATCCGTTGCTCATCTCCCCCAATATCGGCGCGAATGGCGGAGTCAATGCCGTAACTCATTTCAGTTTTGGCTTTGCTGTGGCCTTGAGGCAGACTGACTTGATAGCGCTGCGCCCGAAACCCTTGCAAAAAAGAGGGATCGTAGGCCACTAACTGTTTCAAGGGCCACGGCCCCATTTTCCGGAGTCGATCTAGATCGACGCTTCTAACAGCCGGTATCAGAATGTCGTCAAAAGTCCGATTCACCGTTCCCGATGCGGGACTCCATCGGGTGCGGCGCTCTTGATATTCTTCAGTTACCCATTTACCGTCCGAGTTTTTGACCCGGCGGGTTTTGGTGACGTAGTAATGGGTACCGCGATCGCCGGTATAACGGGTGCGAGTTTTGGCATCAAAAGTCCAAAACGGTAAGTAGACCCCTTTTAAAGCTTCATGCTGGGCGAGTTGTTTCAAGCTGGAGGGAGCAAACCAGCGGGTTGATAGCCATTCCGTCAGTTTTTGTCGCCCCTGTTTACGCCCCACTTTGAACGGCAAAATGCCCCCTGGAGTAATGATGGGGTTGGCGCTCTGGGGCTGGGCCGTAATGTGGGTGCCACAAAATGGGCAGTCGCCTGCGACATCGGGCGGTTCAAAGCTGATTTGGGCATGGCAACCGCTACATTCCACCTCTAGAGCCTTGGCGGTGAGAGGGCTAGCTTGCGGATTTTGCCAATGAGACTTTTGGAGCGGATTTTCTTCAACGGCGTCGGGGTTCCCGATGATCGTTTTAGAAGAATGGCAATAAGGACACGACAGTTTGCCCAATGTTGGGTTAAAGACTAAGGTCGCCCCACATCCTGGACAGAGAGACGTTTCACTGGTTGATGCTTTGGTCGAAGAAGTCATGGCTGAACCATATGCCTGTAGGCACTGTGTCGTGGGCTTACTGCGGCATCGGTGGCGGCGGAGCCGTCAACAGGGGGGCTAATTCCGGTAGGTTGACCGCTTGTTGCCAGCCCGACATGCCGTTGCACCACACATAAGATTGCGCGGTCAACCCATTGGCCAATAATTGGTTGGTTGCAAAGGGGCCAAAATTTTGGCCCTCTCGGGTAATAAACCACTGGGTTTGCGTCGGCATCGGTGGCGGCGGTGCACTTGCCGCAGGGGCAGCGGCCGGGGCGGGAGTCGGAGCCGCTGTTGCCGCTTGACCTTGCATCGCGTTGACGATTTGTTGACCCATGGCGAGCCCCACACCCAGGTCAACGGCTTGGTTACCACCGCTGGGATTTTCGGCGGAAGCTTCGATCGCATTCGCCGCTTGATATTGGGTATACGCTTGCATATTGCCCAGCACATTGATGGACGCACGGCGATCAAGGGCTTGCTCAACTTCGGGCGGCAAGGAAATGTTTTCGATGAGGAAGTGGGGCAGCGTGATGCCAAATTCTTCAATGTCAGACTGAAGCGAGGCGCGAATGGTGTCGCCCGAGGCGCGATAGTTGGCGGCAAAATCAGCAAAATTCAAGCCCGACTGCCCGAGCCAAGTCGCAAATGACGACACCAGCATGTTGCGGATTTGGTCGCTGATCTCATCGGTTTGAAAGAGGCCGTCAGTGCTAACGATATCTTGCAGCAGCCGCACCGGATCTTGCACCCGCATACTGTAGGTGCCATGGGCCCGAATGCGCACGGTGCCGCCCAAATCGGGAACGTTGACAGCGATCGGGTTCGATGTGCCCCATTTCAAGTTGGTGAAAATCTTGGTGTTAAAGAAGTAAACTTCCGCCTTAAACGGCGAGTTAAACCCATAGGGAAATCCCTTGAGCGTGCTCAAAATCGGCATGTTTTGAGTCGTGAGGGTATACATGCCAGGGGCAAAGGCGTCGGCAACTTGCCCTTCATTGACGAAGACGGCTTTTTGGCCAGGACGGACGGTGAGTTTAGCCCCCATTTTGATTTCATTTTGAAAGCGCTCAAATCGATAGGCGATCGTATCGTTGCTCTGATCGAGCCATTCGATAATGTCGACGAATTCGCTGGTGAATTTCTCAAACAGTCCCATTGCGCTGCTCCAAAATGAGTCCAACCGATGCGATCACATTGCTAGTCTGCCCAGCCCTTTAGCCCGATTGACCATCGTTCACGAAGCGCGAAATATCTCCAGCGATCGCTCAGGCCATCGTTCAGTCCTCAGACTGTCTGCTGAACACGACAATTAAATACTGCTGAGAACTACACGACTTGTTGACTTATTTCCGTACAGCTGCAAAAAAAGGAGACATTAGCTACTGAGCTAAAAATCTCCTTTTTTTGATGATTAGTTGATGTGAATTTAAATAGGCAGGCGTTATTAAATTGCAAATGATGTAGGTTGCGGTTGAGGAACGAAACCCAACACTCAAAGGGGTTTCGTCATCATCGACTCGTTCTACGAAAGATTCAACCCACCTACTTAGTCGCGATCGCTAAGGGAGTTGCGCTTAAATAACATCCCACCGACCCTGCTACCCATCCATCCTGCCACAATCTTGTCCGGGTACTTTATTTTCAAGCCGATCGCTGAATGTCAGGCGGCTAAGCCAACCCCTAATCGCCGAAGTGACTGATGATGGCTTGAGCAAACTCAGAACACTTCAAGGGCGTTGCTACTTTGGGTTCCATCATGCGGGCCAAATCATAAGTAACTTCGCGATTGGAGATCGCTGTACCAATCCCTTTTTTGATCAAATCAGCGGCCTCTTGCCAGCCCATATACTCCAGCATCATCACCCCAGAGAGAATGACGGAACCGGGGTTGATCCGATCTAATCCGGCGTGCTTGGGAGCGGTCCCGTGGGTCGCTTCAAAAATGGCGCAAGTGTCACCGATATTCGCTCCCGGCCCCATCCCCAAACCGCCCACGATCGCGGCTGCCGCATCCGACAAATAATCGCCGTTCAGGTTCATCGTCGCGAGAATGGAATATTCATCGGGTCGCGTCTGAATCTGCTGAAAAATGCTGTCAGCGATGCGATCGTTGACCATGACTTTCTCTTTCCACTGGCCATTGCCATGGGTTGCCCAAATGCTGTTGAGAATGTCCTCAACTTCTTTGCAGGCTTCCGCCTTTTTCTCTGCGGTCAAAGAGTCATAGCCCGGTTCCACCTTGTGAGCATTGTCTTCGATGGAAATCTCCGGATTGGCCTCTTTGTTGCTCAATACCCAGGATTCACGTTCAGTTACACATTCAGCCCGAAACTCTGACGTGGCTAGCTCATAGCCCCAGTCGCGAAAGGCCCCCTCGGTGTACTTCATAATGTTGCCTTTGTGCACCAGGGTGACCTGCTGCTTGTCTTTGGGCAGACGTAGGGCGTGCTTGATGGCTCGGCGCACCAAGCGCTGGGTTCCAAACTTGCTGATGGGCTTAATGCCAATACCTGAATCCAGGCGGATCTGTTTTTGGCCGTGTTCTGGAGTGCCGGGAATCAGCTCCTCGTTCAAGAGCTTGATGAGGCGATCTCCCGTCGGGTCGCCTTGCTTCCACTCAATGCCCAAATAAATATCTTCAGTGTTTTCCCGATAGACAATCACATCCAGCTTGTCGGGACTTTTATGGGGCGAAGGGGTACCGGCGTAATACTTGCAAGGCCTTACACAGGCATATAAATCATTGATTTGACGTAAGGCAACATTAAGCGAGCGGATGCCGCCGCCAACCGGCGTCGTCAACGGCCCTTTGATCGCGATGCCAAAATCGCGGATGGCCTGTAGCGTATCTTCTGGCAGGTATTGATATTGACCGTACTGTTCGCAAGCTTCGTCACCGGCATACACTTTGAACCAAACGATGCGCCGGTTAGTGCCGTAGGCCTGCGCCACCGCCGCGTCAAAGACCGCCTGAGCCGCAGGCCAAATGTCGACTCCCGTCCCATCGCCTCGAATGAAGGGAATGATTGGGGTATCGGGAACAATCGGTTCGCCGCCAGCAAACGTGATTTTTTCGCCATTTGTCGGCGGGGTGATGCGTTCGTACATGGGCGCTACCCTGGAAACAACGGTGGCAAAAGATAGCTTACGACAGTCCTTACATTGTGGACAGTCCTAATGGTTTGTCAGTGATGCAGGCTACGAAATTGAGACTGCCGGATAAGGCCATTGGACGCTAACTAGACATACCATTCTGAAAGGCTTGCCAGCGATAGCGATCGCCATGCAAATGTCATCTCCAGCGGTCTCTTAAATTTTTATAGAAATCGTCGTTAGCCATTACGCGCCCAATCGCTCAAAACCCCTTTCCAAGATTTTCCAAATTCTCCTGACTCCTGGCTTAGCGGGCTATTTGAGTTGTAGGATCGTAATATTGGTTCACCGATCAGCAGTTTATTGCTGGGGTGAGCTGAATTTTATCCTCCCCGATTAACGATTGTCGTCTGACTATGAGCAGTTCTATTGTCAATAATTCATCCGCTTCTTTAGAACTGTTGCAATCCCTCAAAACCCAGTTGTGGGATGCCCCTCTCAAACAGCAGCTTGCCGCCTTGCCACAGCTCATCAAAGCTGGAGCTCCTGGCCATCAAATTGTGATGGACTTTTTGCTAGCCGCGAAGACTGAAGCCCAGGTCTCAATTGCTGCTGGGCGATCGCTGCAGTGGTTGCATCAGCTTGAAGATGCTAACGTTCAAACCTTTATCAAGAAGGAGTTTGCCGCCGGCTTGCTGCCTCTATCCCCAGACTGTAGGGTCGACTACACTGACATTCAGACCGCTCTTATTAGCCAAGATTTTGAGCTTGCTGACCGCCTAACGCTACAAAAAATGTGTGCACTAGCCGGTGAAAATGCGGTTAAACGCAAATGGCTCTATTTCACTGAAGTCAACATTTTTCCGAACGTCGATTTGCAAACCCTAGACCAGCTCTGGCTTATTTATTCAGAAGGTAAATTTGGGTTTTCTAAGCAACGGGAAATTTGGCTTGGGGTCGGTAAAAATTGGGACAAGTTTTGGCCCAAGATCGCCTGGAAAAATGACAACATTTGGACCCGCTATCCTGGAGAATTTATCTGGAGCCTCGAAGCCCCTCTGGGGCACCTGCCCCTCAGTAATCAGTTACGTGGCGTCAGAGTCATGGATGCGCTGATGAATCACCCGGCGTGGACGGCATAAGTGATAATTCGTGCTTTAAATCTGCCGCATCTTTACCCTTCTGGGTCTCAACCAGCAGTTTCCGGGCGGTGTCCATGTCCAGCCGTACTCGCTGAAGCGCTGGCTACCCGCACATAGCACAGTATGAAATGGCAGATATGGAATTGAAATGCTTACCAGATATCAGTTTTAGGCATTCAGGATGACCGACTTAAATGGCGTCTGGCGCTAAAATCTGCGTTGTTCACCAGGGATGCCGCTTCCTGATTGACCAATATAGGCTTTCTCATGGCAAAGAAAGCTGAATCAGAATTCACGAATAAACGATATTGTTATGCCTCTGCGTAGGCATCCGAAATTCTATCGAGCAATGGCTCCTCAAATCTCTGCATGGGGTCGCTTGCGCTTCCCAGTGAGTGCGCCATGCGGCTCCTAGTTTTTACCAGACTGGCAATAAGGAAAATTTCATATCAC
This sequence comes from Cyanobacteria bacterium P01_F01_bin.56, assembly GCA_039185935.1. Lineage (GTDB taxonomy): Bacteria > Cyanobacteriota > Cyanobacteriia > Phormidesmidales > Phormidesmidaceae > Halomicronema. The sequence continues at coordinate 12,849 of JBCDAJ010000034.1, forward strand.
CACCAAGATGAAGACAGGCCATGATCGACCAATGATATACCGCTCATCGTAGAGATCACTTCATTAGAGCCGCGATTGGAATCCCGAAGAAACCCCCAGTGCAGATTCAGCGACCTCAGCTTTATCCGTAGAAATTCTGTTGGCTGCGTGGATGCAAACGAGCCAGCTTAAGCACATGAAAAGTAGATTCTCTTACATCTGGTGTAAGAATCAAAAAGTCCGTAATAACCGATAGTAATCCTAATAAAAATTAGGTTTCTTGCGGTATTTATTATTTTCTAAGTTTAATCAGAGATCGTCTTCGGGAATACTTCATATGAGTCTGGATGAGTTAGGGCAATCGGTGATATCCATGAAGCAGTCTATTTCGCTCGAAACTGGAAACTATATCGCTCCAAAGCAGGTTTCTCACCAGTTTTCGCCATCATTGAGCCATGCTGCTCAACCGACTGCTCCACAGCAGGTTACGACATTGACAGATACTGAATTTCCACTGTTTGAAGAGGCTACTCAAACCGCTGCTCGGTTTTTAGATATTCCCATTAGTTTTGTCGGAATAATTACTTCGGAAGCTTTAGTTTTAAAGGCTGCAATTGGGCTTTCTCATCTGGGTTTAATGAATCCTTTAGCGCGCACTCGACGCTTGCCATTACAAGATAGTTTAGTTGATGCGGTGTTATCGACACATCGTAGTTTGGTCTTATCAGACACTTTAAGTGAAAGTACTCACGCACGTTCCTACTTGGTGCAAGAATATGGAATTCGTTCGTATTTGGGGATTCCGTTACTCACGGCAGACGGCAATTGTTTAGGCTTGCTGACGGCGATGGATGTAAAACCACGCAACTTTGCCCCAGAGACAATCGCTTTTATGGAACTACTCGCCCGCTGGAGTGTTAGTGAGTATGAGCGCCATCAACTCGCGATCGCGTTAACTCAGCCAGCAACCAGTCCTATCACCGCGCCTCAAGCTGGTGACAACCCCAAAGATTCTTTGCTCGACGCGGTGCGCCTCACCTTAGTCACTCAGCTAACGCAAGATATGCGTAATCCGTTAACGACGATAAGTGGCATGGCCAGTATGCTGAGTCGAGAAATTTATGGTGCCTTGACGCCCAAACAACGTGAGTATGCTGAAATTGTCCATAACAGTAGTCAATATCTGTTGGAACTGGCCAATGAAGTACTCGAATTAAGTAGTTTAGACGCTCGAATGCAGCCCTTACAGCCAGCTCCAGTGGATGTTGATATGATTGGGCAGCACGTTAAGCGGATGCTGACACCGCTGCTAGAGAAAAAAAGTCAAGAACTACGCCTGACAGTAGAACCGGGCTCTCGCGTATGGACGCTTGATCGCGATGTGGTGAGATATCTGCTGTACCACCTGCTATTTAGCATCATTCAGCTATCGGGTGAAGGCGGCACGCTGCAGGTACATAGTGCTGAGCGTGACAGTAGTCTGAGCATCAGTATCAAAATGACTCATCCCTGGTTAGGAGATGGTATTCCTCACGCGGTGGCAGAGCTGCATCAAAAATTAGAAAACACCGCCCAAGAAATGGACTTGCTTACCCAGTTACTGGCAAGAGCCACCGGACGAGAAGATATGACATCAAGCACCACGACTGAGTCACATGCCTTTGAGACCAAAGCCGAAGTCATGCAGTCGCGAGAGACGCTGGCACTGCTGCTGAGCCGTCACTTGATCGAGCGCCATGATGGTACTCTCAGCCTGCAGGGCACACCTGAAATGGGCTACCGTTTTGCCATTATGTTGCCGTTCTTAAAAGGGACAGCCGCAGCATAGACCGGTTGAGAACCAGAGGAAATTTTGTCCTGATTGAGACGCGGGTGATGGGTGGGCTATTCGCCTTGTTGGCTGCATCGCGAGGTCTGACCCAGAACTCAGCCGTCCTATGGCTGGTAATGGGATACGGGTTGGCAGTTAAGGAGGGCACGCCAGTCTTCGAGCGATCGCTCCCAATGGTTTTCCCAACGCTGAGCGAGAAACGGTTCAGCCGTGGCGCCCAAACGATAGCCAATGGCAATCTGCTCTAACAGCGGGCCAATCGTTTCCGGGGCCTTAAAGACTGCACTCAACACTCCACCAGACAGCAACACGGCTGAGAGGGGGCGACGCGTTTGCGCCAGCTCAAAGGCTTTTAATCCCAGCTCACCCGGCACGTCAGTATGGAAGCCCGCGACTAGATGCCAAATGTCATGGGTCTGGCGCATCCGCAACAAAAAGTACGAGGCATCGTCTTCGACCGCTAGCGCTCGATAAAAATCGACCTCAAACCCAGACTCGTGCAAGTAGCTGGCATAGGCATGCCCCAAAGAGCCCGGTGGCAACTGCAACAGTTGGTCAAGGTCAGGTGGCGGTGCTAAATAGCGTTCAGCAAAAACAGCCGCGACGTCAGGATGCTGCTGCACAAACTCTACTGCCAAAGTCGTGGCGCGGCGATGTCGTAAGCCATCTTCAACGTCGTAAACTGATTCCGTTTTGCTGGGGTCAATCACCAGCGTGATCGCCCCTCGGACTACTCCCAGTAAATCCAGATCAATCTGCCGGGCAAGTAGCGGCATCGTCTTACGCTCCTGACTTCAACTTTCGCAAGCCTATATTAGCCCTGCACTTGTGCCGCTGCGAAGCCAGCGCCTCCCAACTTTTGTTTATTAGCCCGGCTTGCGAGCCAGATATCCACCTTAAACGCGTTGTGTGGATCACCAAAGCTTGGATGCGCCTCTGCGAAGTTAACTGGCGGCAATTTTAGACCGCCTGCAATTTCTGACAGAGGGAACGACGGCTTATTCAAATTTTTCCAACTGGTCGAGGCGCATCCAAATATTGGGGGTGGGCACATGGCCAAACATCACGAGGGCATAGTCATCGCGTGTTTCTAAAATTTCGCCCTTAGTCTCAAATAGATAGGACGGAAAGCGAGTATCGCTGGCTTTAGCCTCAACACTATTTTCCAATTTGTCACGGATCGCGCGGACGAGATCACCACGCTTGAGAGTGCTTGCCATGGCCATCAACCCTTTACTCAATGTTGCCTAAACTATTGTAAACCGACGCTTCTCACCCTGGATAGGCGTTTCTCATCGCTGGCATTGAGGACAAAAGTGCGCCGATCGCCCGGCCAATTTGATGCGCCTGATCGGGGTTTCGCAGACTCGGCAGGGCTGCTGTTCGCGATCGTACACATTGGCTACACCACCATAGTTACCGTTGATGCCATGCACATTACGAAAATCGCTGAAGGTCGTGCCACCTTGGGCAATCCCCGCTGATAGCGCAGCCCGAATGCCGTCATGCAGCCGGTTAATGCGCTGGCGGCCCAGTCGTGTACACAGCGTCGTGGGGCGAATGCGACTTAAAAACAACGCCTCATCGGCATAAATATTGCCAATGCCCGCGACCAGTGCTTGATCTAATAGCGCATTTTTAATCGGGCGTTTGCGCCCACGGGTGGCTTGATAAAGATAGTCGGGAGAAAAGCGATCGCTAAACGGTTCTGGCCCCAACGCAGCCAGGCCGGTAATCACAGATTCCAGGGCAGCCTGTGGCGGCACCCACCAAACCCGACCAAAAGTACGCTGATCGACAAATCGCAGCTCATGATCGGCATCTAACTGAAACCGTACCCGGCAGTGCTTAGAGACCGGCTCTTGGGGCGACAGCCAGAGCAACTGGCCAGTCATGCGCAAATGCACTCCTAAGTGACCGGCTGACTGGCCATCCGGTGATTCTAAAGCTACCAGTAGATACTTACCGCGGCGAAACCACCATTTCAATGTGGCGTGGGTGGTGCCGGCCCAAAACTCCTCAAGTGAATCAGGATAAGCAATGCTGCGGGGCAACAGCACCTCCCCTCCCCGAATTTGATGATTGAGGGTGACTTGGTTAAGGCCGCGACAAACGGTTTCAACCTCTGGAAGCTCCGGCACGATATCAACAACTCGGTCAACGACCTGTACAGCATTGCTAATATATCGCTCTGAGCCCTGGGTTCAACTCAATTCGCAATGCAAAACCCACGTGGGAGCTATTTGTTAACTGCCCACGTGGGTTCAATTGAGGAAGCCTTACTTTTTCTTTTTCTTCGGGCCTTCCACTTCTATCAGCTCATTGAGCGCAAAGTTGTTGGTGTTTACGCCAGCATAGTTGACCTTTTCAAAGCGAACGACGGCGGGGTAACGAATACCACTCTGGTCAATACTGGCAACTTTGCCAGTTTCCTGATACCAGTAGGATTCTTTCCGTAGGATCCGGACCGTAGAACCACGCTGAACCATGAATTATGTCCTCTTGAAAACAAGCTTTATGGATAAATGACTCGATATCCAGACTACTACGTAACCCCTGTGCCCCCGTGCCTTGAAGTTTAAGTTTTGTTGCCATTTAGCTAGTTCTGACAAATACTGAAATACTTCGCAATATTTTGGTGAGCCTTCTCCCAACCCTTTTGTCCCATTCCAGGTAAATAGATGTCGATTGACCCGAGACTCCTGGGACGTGTCATCCAATCAGTCTCTCAAAGGTTGGCCATCCAGCCTTTAGGTCAATTTCGGAAGCTGCTAGTTTCCTTCGTATTTCGCCATCTGGATGAGCGCTCGTTTCATTGCCTTCAAGCGATGCTAGACCGACAGTCTGGACTCTGCCAGTCGGGGTGAACCTCAACCGCCTACGGCACCTCTCCGTCTCAAGGAGAGGCTCAGATACAAACGGGGACAAAGCAACCAACCTCAATTGACAGGGAATGCCGTTTCCTCGCTTTATAGTGACGCTTCCTCCGCTTCATAACAGGCCTCATTGGCTTCCCATTGCTGTCTTTGGTTAGAAGACAGTAGGGCGAAAAACTGTTGTTCAAAGTCGGTTTCTACAGCCTCTATCTGCCTTTCTTGATTCGCAGTCGGCTCAGGCAGTATGGCCTCAATATCTTCGTCTAATTGCTCTTCTAAGAAAGCAATGCGTTGTGCTTGCTCTGCCGTCACAATTGCCTGAAATCGTTGTTCATATTCAGTCCACAGTTCCTCTAATTGTCGGTGTTGCTCAGTCGTAAGGGTGGCATCTTCGTCGTCCCACCATTCAGGGGCAATGGCAGACTCTTGACTGTCAACCCATTCATGAAGCTGTTCTATCTGCTGCTGTTGCCCATCTGAAAATAGCGATTCCACGGTCTCTTCGAAGGCCTCCTCTAGTCGCTCAATCTGCTGCTCGGTTTCGGAACTAATGGGCAAAATGCTGTCAATTTGTTGATCCAATTGGACTTCGAGTTGCTCTAATTGCGCCCATTGGGTATCGCTCAGCTCAAGGCTATCCCATTCATCTGGGCAGGCTGACTCGGTGGCGGCGATTGCGGTTGTTCCCCCCAGCCAACTCCATAACCCCAACAGCAAAGCCAACACGGTGTAACTCATTCGTAAGACCTGAAATCAACTGGCCTTAACCTAATGAGCCTGGGGGTGAGATCGGGGAGAGATATCGGGTAGAAATCGGGCAATCTGCTCATGATTTTGCTCAAACTTGCTTGAGTCGGTAGCCCACGCCGTGGACCGTCTCAATCAGGTCACTCGGAGCGCCAGCCTTGCGCAGCTTTTGCCTTAAGCCTTTCAAGTGAGATTTAACTGTTTCTTCGTCAGGCAACGCATCCATCGACCAGCACTGATCGATCAATACGGAACGGCTTAAGATCCGGCGACCAGTGCGTAGAAATACCTCTAGCAAGGCAAACTCTTTGGGCGTCAGGCTGATTGGCGTGTCGTGATAAAAAACCTCATGAGTTGCCGGATCAAGGCGAATGTTTTCCCAGGTCAGGAGGGGACTCAGGTCGCCAGCCGCCCCCCGCCGGGCCAAGGCCCGCAAACGGGCCAGCAGTTCCAGCAAATCAAAGGGTTTGACAACATAGTCATCGGCTCCGGCATCCAGTCCGGCGACCTTATCGGTGTTGGTATCGCGGGCAGTCAACATTAGAATTGGCAACCGTTTGCCCGATTCTCGCAAGCGTTTACACAGCTCAATGCCATTGAGTTTGGGCAACACAACATCTAAAACCAAAAGTTCATAGGCCAAACCGGTCGCTTGTATCCAACCCAATTCACCATCGGTGACCCAGTCCACGATATACCCTTCGTCATTGAGGGCCTCGGCTAAGCCTTCACCGAGTTGCAAATCATCCTCAACCAGTAAAATTCGCATGAGTTTAACAATCAACGGTTGGATGAACACTAATATCAATTAACCGCCCTTGCTTACAGTCAAGGTACAGCAAGGGCAAACCAGGTCATTTGCTTTTACAGCCAGAATTAGAGGAAATTTTCACACGTTAGGGAAACTTGCCAAATCAAGCTATCCAGCATCAGGCCAAACAGATAACTATGTCATGCCTATTCAGTGGGTCTAAAGTAGATGAGTTTATCGCGTACTCAATATTGGCTGACGGGTGGCTTTAGTTTAGTCCTGATCGCCCTGACTAGCACTGCATGGTTGGCTCATCGAGGAATTTTTGAACAGGTTCACTCATTGGAACGGGCGGAAGCAGATAGCTATCGGTATGCCTACATTAATGAATTATTGTTAGCGATCGCAGAGGCCGAGATTCATCAAAAAAGCTATCTGAACAGTGCTGATGAAAATAGTCTTGAACTATACTATGAATCCTTAGAAGTCATTAATAGTCAGCTTGAAGATGTCGCTACATTTCAAATTGATCTAGAAGATGATTCTCCTGATTTTGAGCTCTTAGAAGAACTAAGGAATAGCATCAATCGGCATATCACACTACTAGATTTAGAACTTAGTGAATCTTTATCAGATAGTCCTAACGAGTCGGAAATGGCCCCACTCAATCAACGACTTAGTGAGTCTCGGCGAGATCTGCAAATCATTTTGCAAGATGTCTTCGATATTGACATCGAGGAACGTGAATGGGCGATCACCGATGCTAATCTGAACACCAATAATCAACTATGGCTATGGACACTTTCCGTATTGCTGGGCAGTACAATAATCCTGATTTTGTACGTGTGGTTATTTAGAGCCACCCAAAGCCAAAAAGCCGTCTTTGGAAAACTGAGCCAGGAGAATCTAACGTTGTCTCAAAAGTTAGATGCCCAGAAAACAGCCTTAGATGAGGCAAATGACACTCTTAAAAGTCAACACAATCAATTAAGTGAAATTGAGCAAGAAAAACAACTGACCGATTTGAAGCTTAACTTTTTTGCTTTGGCTTCTCATGAGTTAAGAACACCCCTGAGTGCCATTCTGGTATCGGCTCAATTGCTAGACAAAACTAAAGTTGAGTGGTCAGAGGAAAAGCGATCGCGCAATCTAAAAAGAATTCAGTCGTCGGCCAAAACGATGACTCAGTTGCTATCCGATATTTTGCTGCTGACCAGAGCAGAAGCTGGAAAACTAGAGCTGAATCCACAGAACATCAATCTGCAAGAATTTTGTTTGCAGCTGATCGAAGAAGTTAAGTTCAATAGCCAAGCCCAACAGCAGGTCATATTCTCCTTTACAGGAGAGCAAATATTGGTTCAACTGGATGAAAAACTCCTACGGTCATTACTCATGAGTTTGCTGACGAATGCCATCAAATATTCTTCTCCTGAAAGTGAAATTCAGTTTCGATTACATCGGGAACCATCGCACATTCAGATTGAAATTGCAGATCAAGGCATTGGCATTTCGGCTATGGATCAACAGCAGCTGTTTGAATCATTTCACCGAGGGCAGAATGCCAAGACCATTTCTGGGGCTGGATTGGGTTTAGCCGTCGTGCGCAAGTGTCTGGAATTACAACAAGGAGATATCACAGTCCAGAGTCAGTTGGGTTTGGGCACAACGGTTACGATTCAGCTTCCTTGTTAGACGGCATTTGCGGCAATTTTTTCCTGGCTGCTGGCAACGCAAGCCGACAGATCAAGGCAAGGTCGTTTGATATACTTGCATTCACTCGCGATCGTGTTGCCAGCCTGATAGACATAAGCTATCCGCACCAGTCAGAGGATGAAAGGTCAATGCGTGATCGTTGCCAGTTTCTTTAATAAACGTGATTTTGCTATCAGTTTGAGGAAGATAGAATGCTTGCCCCCCTGCCTTTGGCCGAACTCGATTACTCAACAACGCTGAAAACGACCTTTTATGCTCTGCTTGCAGTGGGTTTTTTAGCGACTGTGGTGATTGGCTCCATCGCCTGGTACAACTCGAAAAAGCCACCCGGTTGGGAAGGCGCTGAGAAACCCAACTGGGTACCCGATGTGGATGACAAAACGTCCGCTAACGACTCAGAATAGACATCGCTCGGTCAATCAAGAGCGCTAGCCGCCAGGGCATCAGGGCTTATGTTTTGATGTCCTGGTTGTTTTTGGGGTTGGCGAGTCCAGCGGGCGATGAGGATATGGGCTGCCGGAATGTAGTAGAGGGCAAGTAGCGTCGCCCCGCCAAGTCCGCCCGCGATCGCGATGGCTAACGGCGGCCAAAAGCCCGTTTGGTCAAGCATAAGCGGAATGAAGCCCGTAATCGTAGTGACGGTCGTGGCCACAACGTGACGGGTGGCATGCATTACGGTGTGTTCTGTGGCGTCGCGATCGCCCTGACGCGCCGCCGGGTCTTCTCGCAGAGCCGCTAGAACGACGATAGAGTCGTTGATCGCCAAGCCGATTAATCCCAAAGTCCCCAAGATGGCGGTGAAACCAAAGAGAGAGCCGAACACTTTTAGCGCGAAGGCGGCTAAGCCCACCGAGAGCAGGGCTACGGAACCGATGAGCGCCGCTAGACCAAACGAGTTGAACGACAGCACGAGCGTCGCGGTCATGAGAATGGCGAGTACCCCCACAGTCGACAAGAGATTGGCCACGGCGTCGCCTCTAGCATCGGCTTCGCCACCATATTCCAGTCGGTAGCCCGAGGGCAGTTGCCAGTTTCCAGCCGTGAGCTGGCGTTGAAATTCCGTGAGGACTGTGTCTGGCAGAGCGCCTGCCGTCAGGAAGGCTTGCACGGTATTGATACGTTGTCCATCGCGGCGGGCGATGGTCGCCAAGTCTGGCTCTAGGGCGACATCAGCCAGGGCAGAGAGCGGCACGGTTGCCTCCCCAGTGGGCGTTACCAGGTCGAGCGATGCGACTTGAGCCACAGTATGGCGGTCCGCATCGGGGACACGTACCCGCACGGGCATGGTTTCCGTATCATCCAAAATGGAACCGCCCAGACTGCCGTCAAGAGTGGTCTGCAGCTGTTGCGCGATCGCTCGATTATTCAGTCCCGCGCGGCGGGCTTGGGCTTCATCTACCTGTAAGGCCAGTTTAGGCAGAGCTTCAGTGAGGCTGGCGCGGGTGTGAGTCACTTGCTCAAATTGCGCGAGCTGGGCTCGGAGGTCATTCCCGATCGCCCGCAATTGGGCCATATCGGAGCCATAAACCCGCAGCTCAATGGGCGCGTCAAAGGGTGGCCCTTGCTCCAACTGCTTGACCAAAATTTGTGCTTCGGGAAAGGCCACATCCAGTTCTGCTTGTAGGGATTGGATGGTTTGTCGTAAGCCATGGGTTCCCTGCAGTTGCACAATGCCCTGAGCATAAAAGGGCGCATTTTCTTGACTGGCGACCACATTGTAGAAAAAGGATGGGGCGCTTTCGCCGATAAACCAGTGCACATCCTCAACGTTGGGATGCTGCTGAATGCGATCGCGGGCGGCCAAGACTAAATCGCGGGTTTGGGCGATCGCGCTCTGATTGGGCAACTGCACCTCAATCTGAAACTGGTCACGGTTCGTCGGCGGAAAAAATTGCTGATCGAGCGTGCCAAAGACGGTGAATCCGGCTATGGGCAGCACCATTGCTAACCCCACCCCTAACCAAGGTCGTTGAAAACACTGCCGCAGCGTCCACCGATAGCCTGCGGTCAGCGCCGCGTTTGAGAGGCCATGTTGCCACCAATCGCGCTGCCAGTTCAGCGGTTGCCAGTAATGCAAACGACCGGCCAGCGCCGTAATCACCGTGAGCGAGAGCGTCAGAGAACTAATCAGCGCCAAAATTACCGTTAGCCCAATGGTGCCAATGAATTCACCCGTGCCCCCTGGAGAGGTCGCAATGGGGACGAAGGCCAATACCGTGGTCAGCGTCGAGGCCAGTAAGGGCACAAATAAATGGCTCACGGTTTTCCCAACGGCGGTCGCCGGAGCCAGCCCCGATCGCAACCGCCCCTGCACTTCATCGACCACGACGATCGCATTGTCGATCAGCAAGCCCAGGGCAATGATGATGCCAGTGACTGACATTTGGTGCAGCGGTACGTCTAGAACCCGCATCCAGCCAAACACCATCAAGGTGGTCAATGGCAGGGCCAAGCCGACCAACAAGGCTGATTTGGCTCCTAGGACTAATAACGAGACGCCAATCACCAACAGTGAGCCAAAAATCAGGTTGCCGATGACCCCATTCAGCCGCTGCTGCACATATTGACTTTGATCCAGCACGGTATGGAGTTCCAGCCCATCTGACAACGTGGCATCGTAGTCGGCGAGCACCCCTCGCGCGGCTTGCGCCCAGGTATCGACCCGATAGTCTGACTCCACCGTCGCGGCGACGACGACGGCCGGATGACCATTCACGTAGGCCAGGTTATCGGCTGGCTCTTGCACCGCCTGACTGACGGTTGCCACATCCCCCAAGCGGGCCGTCACGCCGTTGCTGCCCACCTGAATGGGAATTTCGCGCACCCGTTCCAGCGATTCCAGAGCACTGTTGACTTCCAAGAGGAATTCGTTGCGATCGCTCTGCACCTGACCCGCTGATACCTTGGCATCGCTGGCGGCAATTTGTTCGGAGAGGGCTTGGGCGGTCAGTCCTAGCTGAGCCAATTCATCAGCGGTAATTTCGACTCGGATTTCTTCATCGGCATTGCCAAAGCGCTCCACACTGTCGGTGCCGGGCAGCGATCGCAGCGTATCTTCCAACCCTTCGGCCAATCGTCCCAAAATCAACTGATTGGGCGCTCCGGGCAACTCCCAGGTGAGGCCCACAATCAGGGCACTGGCACTCACACTGCTATCACGATATTCCGGATCTGACGCTTCGGGCGGCAGATCGGGCACGGCGTCATCAATCTTGCCCCGCACCTTAGCCCAAATCGGTTCTACATCGCGAATGGCTTCTTTGAGTTCTACCCCAATGACGGAAATCCCGTTGCTGGAGGTGGATTCCAGGAAACTGATCTCTTCCAGTTCAAACAGTTTGTCTTCTAGCGGTTCGGTGACGAGCGATTCTACCCGCTCGGGGGTGGCACCGGGTAAAAAGGTCACCACCTGGGCATAACGCTGGGTAATTTCGGGATCTTCTAGTCGCGGCAGGGTGAAGAGGGCTGATAGTCCCCAGACGACGACCAGTGTGAGGGTCAGGAGGAGGAGTTGGCGGTTGCGGTAGAAGAGGTTGAGCATGGTGGAGTGGATGGGTAGGGGAGTGGCAGGGTGGATGGGTGGCAGGGTGGATGGGTGGGTGGGGTCGGTGAGGTGGGTGGAGTCGGTGGGGTAGGTGGAGTTGGTGCGGTGGGTGGAGTCGGTGCGCTGGGTGGAGTCGGTGCGGTGGGTGGAGTCGGTGCGCTGGGTGGAGTCGGTGCGCTGGGTGGAGTCGGTGAGGTGGGTGGAGTTGGTGCGGTGGGTGGCGTCGGTGCGGTGGGTGGCGTCGGTGCGGTGGGTGGCGTCGGTGGGGTAGGTGGCGGGAACTGCTCGAAGGGCTTGAGCTTTTGCCTTTTGCCTTTTGCCTTTTGCCTTTTGCCTTTTGCCTTTTGCCTTTTGCCTTTTGCCTTTTGCCTTTTGCCTTTTGCCTTTTGCCTTTTGCCTTTTGCCGTCTATCCCCCCTATTCCCTATTCCCTGTCACCTATTCCCTGTCCCCTATTCCCTATCCCCTATTCCCTATTCCCTATTCCCTGTCCCCTATTCCCTCAATCGCGGGATTACAAGGCTTCAGGGGATTTGTCGGAGCATAGGCATTCGTCAACGCGGGCCATGAAGACCGTTAGGAAGTCAGGGAGGCGATCGCTTTCGATATACAGGGCATCGATGGTGCAACTGCCGCAACCTGCGCCGCTGTTCTGAATGAGAGAATCGATGGTGAGAGACGGCACGCCAGGCCAGGGAAACTGACCGACGGGGGCATCTGCGACATACCGCAGTTCCGTATCAGACCGCCAAAGCGCATTACTGATGAAGTCAGCCTCTGGGGGTGCGGAATGTTGCCAGCCGAGTTGTTGGCCGAGCCGTTCGGCGCGTAGTTTGCCCTCAATGTCGGGAAGCGATCGCCAGATGGCCTGCTGGGCTGAAAATCCGTATCGGCCTTCGCTGTAGCGACTCCAGAGGGTGTCTAGCATTTGCAAATCAGCGCAGGCGATCGCGGCAATATCGTCGCTTTCGATATAGGGGTAGAGGTAGTCGTAATTCGATGACAGCCGCATCAAAATAGCGATGGTCTCCAGGTTGGCAGCTTGCCAGTCACCGGCCATCAAGGTTTCCTGCAGCCGCCGATAGTCAACTTCGGCCACTGCGCCCGTTTCGCTCATGGCATCGAAGACCAAGCTCGCCACCACGGTCTGAAAGGCTTGTCGTATCGGGTCTGCCGCATCGGTGTATTCGACCTGCAGTTTGACCACATCGCCATCGGGATGGTTTAGCAGCACCCCGTCTGAGTGGTAACGCCCCGTAGCCGTGTACGCGATCGCCCCTTGCCCGGCCACCGTGATCACCTCGCTAGAATCCGTGGCTGATTCCAGCCAGTCTTGCAGGGGTTGATTGTCGGGATTGGGGAAAATTTCAATGCTGATGTGGGGTGGCAGTCCGGCGGCGCTGGTTGCGTCAGAATACTGCTCTCCAAAGGGCAGATAGTCAGACGTCCGCCAGATATCCCAACTGTGTTGCTCGGCGGCAGCGGCCTCTATAGAACCGTAAAATAGCTCACTGTCGATGGTGTAGCCTTCGGGATAGACGAACCGCAGGCCCTGATCAACGGCAAGATAAATGTCGTAGCGAGTTTCCGACGACTGCGGCAGGGATTGCGATTGGGCAATGCGGGGGGGCACTGGGCCACTGGCGATCGCCAAGCCCGTCAATAATCCAGCCAGAATTAACCGTTGCATAGGACTGCCTCCGTGGGCAAAAACGTGGAAGACCTGAAATGACTCGCGAGGGATCAAAAAGGTGAATACAGTCTTGACCTGGGGAGTTCCTGAAGGTGAAGGGTTTGTAACCTTTTCATCCGCGATGATCGGTTAAGGTTTCCACTGCACCTGTTGACCGGGAGCCAGTCGATGCGTCCCCGAGACGATCGCCTGCTCCCCAGGTTGTAACGTGCCGCTGACGAGGGCGCGATCGCCTTCGGTGTGAACTACTTCCACGTCGCGACGGCTGACGAGGTAAGTTTCTGGTGGTAAGGCGGCTTGATCATCCGACTCGGGTGCGGTCAATACGTACACGGACCACAGGCCGCGATCGCTGGGCACAAGCGCTGTCGTGGGCAGCCAAATGCCCTCGGCGGGTTGCGTTTCACTCAGGCTCAGACGCACCGTTTGCCCCACGGTGAGATCGGCAGCGGCCACTTGCAGCACTACGGTGACGGTACGGCTCGTCGCATCTAGCTCTGGCAAGAGCGCGGTCACGGTGGCGGGGTAGGGGCGATCGCCGACGGTCACCGAGACTTCCTCGCCCTCGCGGAGGGTATCCGCCACTGCGGGCGGCACGCCGACCTTGGCTTCCAGCGGTCCGACTTCCACCAGACTTAGCACCGCTTGCCCGTTGGCCACCACGGCCCCTTCATCAACGGAACGGCTGCCCACAATGCCGTCAAAGGGTGCCCGCAACACGCTCTTATCCAAATCCACATCGAGCTGGCCAAGACTGGCTTCAACCTGCCGCACCTGGGCCGTTTGGGCGTCTAGCTGTTCGACCCGCGTGCCATTTTGGAGTTCACTCAGTTGGCTCTGGGCTTGGGCCAGACGATTTTCTAGCGCACCGGTATTAAAAGCTTCGCGGTCAAATTCTTCGCGGGAAATGGCTCCCTGGTTGTAGAGATCTTCGCGGCGATCGCGCTGCAATCGAGCCAGCGCCAACTGCTGCTCAATTTCAGCTACCGAGGCTTGGGCGGTGACAATATCTTCCTGACGGGGACCCGCCTGCAATTCTCGCAATTGGGCTTGAGCGGTGTCTCGCTGAGCCGCAAGCTGCTGTCGTTGCGCGGCCAGGGTGCGGGTGTCGAGTCGGGCCAGGGGTTGTCCGGCCACTACGCGATCGCCCTCATCCACCAGCACGGCGACCACCGTTCCGGCTCGCTCAAATCCCAGGGTGCTGCTACGTCCCGCCACGAGTTCTCCGGTGTAGGCCCGCTCGGTGGTGTACGCATCAACGGCTTCCACCGTAATCGCCTCAACCGGCAGCGCTGACGAGACTTCTGGGGTGGAGTCGGCAGCAGTGACAGTGCTGTAGATGTAGACGCCCCCGAGGGAAAGCGCGATCGCTACCGGGACTAAACCCCAGCGATACCGTTGCCACTGTCGAGGGCGGGCGGGGGACTCAGAAGCAGGGCGATCGGAGGTTGAGGCAGATGGCAGCGTTCCAGGATCAGACACCATAGGAAATTATCCAAAGAATTTTTAACAACAAGTTTGTATTCAACTTGTTGTGTAGCTGGCTTGAGCTTATACTCAACTTATTGAGTATGTCAACAGCGGTTTAAAAGTTAAGCCGTCCCAACTAGCGGACATGGTCTGTAGGGGAAGGATCCCCCCTGCCCACCCTGATAACGGGTATCTGTTTAGCGTGTTTGTAGGCTCCCCTGCTGTCGCCGCCCCCTTAGAAAGAGGGCTAGTAACGCACAGGCCTAGAAGTCTCCCTTTTGAAGGGGGATTGAGGGGGATCGGCAATAGCTGGACGCTAAACACCTACATATTCGAGAGAATCTCGCAAACCGTTGAATGCTCATCAACTGCGTCAGTCCTAAGAATCGGGAATTTAATCATGTGTCAATTTCTCCCCTCTCGGGAGGGGTGCCCGCAGGGCGGGGTGGGTTCGATCTCAAGCACTTGCAGTTAACCCACCCCATGAGCCCCTCCCAAGAGGGGAAACGTGGTCGGCTTTGCCTCAAACCCAATTGAGGACTTTATTTAATCTTTGTTCCTAACAACTTTTCCTATGGCCCTTGTTCACACCATCCTGACCGTTCTCTGCGAGCACCCCGCCAGCGGCTACGACATCAGCAAGCAGTTTGAAAAGACGGTGAGCTGCTACTGGAAAGCCAGCCAGCAGCAGATTTATCGTGAACTCGGCAAGATGGAGGAAAAAGGCTGGGTGTCGTTTGAGCTAGTGCCTCAGGCGGGCAAGCCGGACAAAAAGATTTACGCCATCACCGAGGCCGGACAGCAGGAACTCCATCGCTGGTATCCGGAACCCACCGACCCCGCCCCGATTCGCGAAGATTTACTGGTGAAGGTGCTGGGCGGTGCCCACCTGCCCAACGACAGCCTGATCCATGAATTGCAGCGGCGAAGGCAGATGCACCAGGCGCAACTATCGGCTTATCAAGAAATGGCAGCTCATTATCAGAGTTATCCCAATCCGCCTGTGCAAGAGCAATACCGCTATCTGACCCTGCGACGCGGCCTCCGCTATGAGCAAGACTGGATTGCTTGGTGTGACGAAGTGCTGACGTTCCTCAAGCAGAAAAATAATGAAGCTTGAAATGTGGGATTTTCTGCGATCGTAGAAATCCAAGATGCACTCAGATATGGACTGGAACTGGTCTTCTCATCTCGACTGTCACACACCTAAAACCGACATTCTCTCGTTACGACTACCATGCCAAACACTTGTTTTCGGGTGAGTAGTTGCGCAGCGGGCACCTATTCATGAAGCATAGTCTCGGTGCGGAGGGTGATATCATTCCACATAATCACCTACTGCAAGATGGGTTTGAAAGCCATTGAAAGCCTTATGGTGCAAGTATTCTGATGACTTTGAGAGGTCGTCGTGTTAGGCGGAAAGATTATCTCTAATAAGTTGTAGCCCTTTAAAAAGAATATTTGTACTAAAAGCTATACTTTTGAGTCCTAATGTTTATAGATCAGTTTAAGAATATCTTTCATAAACAAAAAAGCTTGAGAAATCGTTTTCTGATACTAAACGCCATCATTTTTCTGGCAACTATCCTTCCATCGCTAATATTATTTAATCAATTTTCTGATAAAGTTTTCGTTGAGTTTGGAATACGCTTTGCTAATAAACAAGCTCTTTATGACCGAGAGCGAAATTTATTACCTTTAACGCGTGAATTGGCACTTGCTCGAAGACTGGCAGGATCGGATCAAATTGTAACCTGGCTTGGAAATGAAAATGATCCAAAACTGAAAGAAGACGCCATTTTAACCCTGGAGAACTATGCAGATTCATTTCAAGGCAAATCATACTTCATTGCCAGCAGTTCGACAGGCAACTATTTTTTTAATGATAATAGAGGGACTTATACTGGAAAAGAACTTCGCTATGTTTTAAATCCTGAAGATCCACATGATGACTGGTTTTTTGCCACACTCGAAAGTAATTCTCCCTATCACCTTAATGTCGAGTATGACGATAAGCTCGATGTCACAAAGGTATGGATAAATGTGCTTGTTACAGACGACAAAAATAGAAAGCTTGGGCTCACAGGCACTGGTATTGATGTAACTGACTTTATAAGAAACTATCTCGATGTAGCTCAGCCAGGGGTGATAAACGTACTACTTGATAGAAATGGAGCTATTCAGCTTCATAAAAATAGAGAACTTATCGATATGGCATCAATCACAAAGCTGCCAAGCGAAATGAAATCTATTTACACTATTATTGATTCTAACAAGGATAAAAAGAAACTAAAAAATACCCTATCAAACTTAGAGCGAAATCCGGACTCTGTTGAAACATTATTCGTGCACTTGAACGGAAAGCGTACTCTGGTAGGTGCCAGCTATATTAGTGAGTTAGACTGGTATAGTTTAACTTTCATTGACATTGAAGAAGTTCTGAATGGCATTCCATTTTACAGTATTTTTATTCTATTTGGAGTTGCTCTTTTAGTGTTGATGCTTCTCCTCTCAGTAGTTCTGCATCGATCAATAATAGCTCGTGTTATTAAACTGGATAGCTTGGTTCTACAGATGAAGGATGGAGAATATAAGCCCGCTGTAAATCATGGGCCAACGGATGAGATTGGCCGTTTATTAGAGAACTTTAATAATATGGCTTATCAAGTTCATATGCATACTGAAGAGTTAGAAGCATTGGTAGAAGAACGCACTGAAGCACTACACCGCCTTACTATTACTGACCACTTGACAAAATTATTAAACCGGCGTGGTTTCATTGATTGCTGGGAAAGAAAATTAAATTTAGCGAATCGAGAGAAAAAAATACTGGGTATATTGATCATAGACATTGACTATTTCAAAAAATTCAACGATGTGTATGGTCATGATTGTGGGGATCAGACATTAATAGATGTTGCAGCAACCATTAAAAACTCAGTTCGCTCTTATGACGATTGTGCTCGTTGGGGAGGAGAAGAATTCGTTGTATTAATTTACTCTACAACAGATGAGGAACTTGAAAATATTGCAGAAAATATTCGTCAAAGAGTAAAGAAAACTAAGATTTTTATAGATGGACATGAACTCCAGCTCACTATCAGCTTAGGTGGATATTTATGCAAAAACACCCAGAGTCTTGATGAAGCAATAACTAAAGCAGATAATGCACTTTATAGTGCAAAGGAATCAGGGAGAGATTGCTATAAAGCTTATACAGAACTTAAGGCATAAGGCTAACTCCACATGCAGCCGACCCAACGGAACTGGGGTGATGAGCGGCGTGAAATTTGCTGTCGAAGGTTCTAGTTTCTGATTTCAGGAAATGGACAGTCTCGCTGGGCGGGCTGATGAAACTGTTAAACCAACCGAATAATTGCGATGTTATGCAAACATTCTAGCCCGATAAATAGGTTGCTAAAAACAGATAGAATACTGTATTTGTTCGAGATGCTTCAACAGAAAACTTCTTACATCTTGAATCATTAAACTCACATCCTGAGTATTAAATTCGTCAGTTTTGCCATGTGCAGCACTATTGCCTATGGCTGCTAACGCTGTAATATTCTTCTGTTGATTTTTGTTGAGCTATCTGGCAAGGGTCTCAGTGGCGGTGCTCTACAAGCACTATGTTGGACGCATGAGGACTATTACCGTCCCAGAATTTTAGAAATTAAATTAGTTGGTGGAACCATATTTGTATGACACCTGGCTTCGGCGCTTGAGGCTTCTGGCACTGATTGCTTTTCTTGAGAACGACAGGAATTGAGCCATCTAGTAACCACTTTTCGAGCCATGTTTGGTAATGTGAGCGGCCAGAATAAGGTCACGAATGTGATGGTAAGCCACGCCCCTAGATTATCTTTGCGGGCATCTTGGTCCTGGATGAACAAATAGCAGACAAAGCTAAAAACCAGAGCTGCGATCGTGAAGTAACCAATCATATTTTTCCAAAGGGAGAGGTTTACAGACGTCGGTTGATTGGCAGCTACACCTGCAAACAGCCTAAAAGTGGTATCAAGGAGGCTTTATTTATACTTGCTTGTATCTCGCTGTAACCCCCCAAAAAAACAGCCAGGTTCATGGAATGCTTGCTGACTTCGATGAAGTATGAATGACTCGCAAAGAAAAGTTGTTTCATCCCAAAACAAAACCCCTTAACTCAAGAGCTAGGGGCAGTTGTTGAAGGAATTGTGAAATACAAGTCCCGGTTCAAATTAGACGAACTGTGGGCAATTGCTGAGGCCGATGGGTTCACAGAAGCCCTGCTAGGGGAGTTGATGCGCTTCTTTGAGGCGCGAATGCGTCATCAATATGGAAAATTTGTGATTCGGTGGGTAGAAGCCATTAGCCCTAAGAGACTGATGGAGTCCTGAAAATGTCCTCAAACGAGCATTCAAGATTGGAATATATTTATCAGGAATATACGCGCCTCAGTGATAAGTGCGAAGACTTTATCCAAGGCACTTACGATGATTTCAAGTTACTCGGCGCAACTGGAGCTATTGTGATCGTTTGGAAACCCCTCTCTGAAGCAATCTTACCGACCAACTCGCCTCTGAATTCAGGCTTGATAACCTTTTTAGGTTTTTTGAGCCTGCTCACCATTATGGGGCTGATTGCCTTGGTGAACCTAATTAAACAGTCCTATGCTTGGTACTTTGTCCACCATTTGCAGGCCTATGAACAAGAAATTAGAACGATACTCTGCGAAGCTGAGACCTCACAGATATTTAGCTTTAATTTAGATAAGGCTAAGCCCAAATTTGTCACAGCGTCTTATCGACTTGCCTATCGAGCGTTTGCCATCGTCTTCACCACGATTGTGACCCTGCTACCCTGCATCGTCTTACTTCAGGTCAATGCGCTGTATGCCTTTCTCTACGGAGCTATCACCCTATTAGGATTCACGCTCTACCTACAGATTTTCAGAAGAGTAATGAAACAGTACTCAACCGTCAGACTCCTCTAGACGCCATCGAGGGCGAAAAAGCACAAATGTAAATTGGGACGAAGCGATGACCTGCTTGGACTAAAAACGGCCTGAAATGGTCAACTGGCACATACCGGAAACCCGTATTCTATCGTTACAGCAACGACCTCAAAACCCCCGCTTTCAGGTGAGTAGTTGCGGACCCAAGCAAACAATCAAACCCATGGAACAAGGAGCTTTAGAGAAAAAATTGCTAACAGCGCTGCTAAGTGAACTGGAGCTTGAGGAGAACAGGGTTGAGCGGCTAAAGACGCTATTCCGTGACCCGAACTTTCATCAAGAAATGGATGAGGCGATCCTTTCATACGGTTTTAGTTTTGAAATGTCCCATATCCAAAGTTCAGAAGGTTTAAGTGGTGAGGCGACCTCCATTACCCAAGCGGCCCGAATGCTGGGCGATGACCGCTCCACCATTTAAGAAATCAGGACACGTTATACCCGTCTATGGGAGCCGATATACGTTGCATTACCTACACCAAGGAAAGCGCCTCAGAAGATACGCGGCATCTCCATCGAGTGAACGCCGTTCTGAGAGATGAGCGTGCAAGGTTCTACGGTGACATAGCTCCAAGGTTTTACGGTGACATGGCTCAAACCGTTGCATTTTGAGGCCATAAACCCTTGGGTTTACACGGATTAAATTTGTGTTTTTTATACTTACTAAAGAGTCCTTTCCTATCAATTTCATCTCTAATTCAGCTTGGGGCAAGGTTTTTGAAGTCTCAGTATGATGGGTTGCCTTTGAATAGAACCTTATGAAATCGTAAAGATGTTCGTAGATGAATCACTCTCGGCAATACTTCTTGATCTTCTGAAATAACCCTGCTCTACCATCAACATAATGAACATGAATAAAACATATCTGGCTGCAGCTTCAATCGGTTTGCTTGCTGCATTTGCGCCCGTCGCTCCGGCCTTTGGCGCAACGATGAGCGTAACGAGCGATCCTAGTCAAAATTATCAATATTTAGACGACCCCGTTTCGCAAGCGCGCCTCTTTTCGGCGCCCCCTAACTTAGGAACTGGTAACGCGGCGGCTCCTGGCGGGGGGCGTTGGAATGGATACATGGTGTTCGAGCTGCCCGACCTTCTTGGCGAAACCCTTACTAGCGCCTCTTTAGATTTTTCGGCCTTCATTGATGCATCAGTAAACGCACCGGTCAATATCAATGCCGACATCTGGGGCGTTGGATTTACGACTGGTTTCGCGCCAATTCTGGAGAATTATGACGGAGATGATGCGAACGATGGTAACCCTGGGAATGTCCGCATTCAAGACAATATCTTGACTCCGTCTTCATTAGTGGGTGTAGGTAACCGGACCTCCATCTCAACTGATGCGACTGGGGATGCAAACCTACTGGCATATCTCAATACGTTTTACGATGCCAATCCTGGTTATACGGGGGGCAGCTTTGCCCACCTGCGTTTGAACCATGATGCGCCTGCGAGTCTTGGGAATAAAATTGAGCGTTATATTGTAGACTCCAATGCTAGTGACTCTCCAACCCTAACGCTCACCACATCTACCGCTGAAGCTGTTCCTGAGCCCGCTTCCATTCTCGGCCTAGCTGCTATGGCAGGTATTGGTGTTGTTACTCGCCGTAAGTTAGCTCAGTCTGAAGAAGCTTAAGCCACACGTCACCGAAATACGTAAGCCCTCAGCCAATCGGCTGAGGGCTTACGTTTTCATTCCTGACCGCTCGGAGTGCGCTTCCTTTGAGCAAGACTCCTACCGCTAGAACAGATCAACTATAAATGGCTGAAACGTATGCCAGGAGGCGGGCTTGAACCGCCGACACGAGGATTTTCAGTCCTCTGCTCCATGGTCTAAACTTCATCTTGTGCGCCTATTCTAAATTAAACCTCTGGAATTATGTTGCGGCAACCCTTGCAGAGTCGGGACATAATCTTGCTAGCAGAGTTGCCACGGTGTTTGTGCATGCTTCAAACCAATATCTCTGCGGTGGCGATCGCTGGCCGGTAGTGCACAATCGCCTTCAGCAATGCCTCCAAATGGGTACTAAAAATGATTAGCATTTCTGAGCGTCGAGATATCAATATCGAGCAGATTTTGCCGATCTATGAGGCCAATGGCTGGTCCTCCGCTCAAAAACCTCAAGCGCTACATCAGGCCCTGCTAAATTCCCATGGGCTGGTATCAGCGTGGGAGAGCGATCGCCTCGTTGGCATCGGTAACGCGATCTCCGGTGGATTTCTGGTGGTTTACTATCCGCACTTATTGGTTCACCCCGACTATCAGGGGCAGGGCATTGGTCAAAGCATTATGAAGAGGCTCAAACAGCGTTACACCGACATGCATATGCACATGCTGGTGGCCGATAGTGAAACCATCCCGTTTTACGAGAAGTGTGGCTTTGAAAGAGCTGGCAAAACGGCACCGATGTGGATATACGCGGGTGACGACCACTGAAAGGACTGACGCAAAAGCCCGCTCAGTTTACAAGTCTGGGATGAATTGAATCTAACTTCTCCAGACTTGGGGATTCACGAAGCAAAATCGGATTCGACCACGTCAATTCTGATTGCGTAAACGGAGGGTCAACTTACCGGGGTTGAGGGCATTTCTGCGGACATGGCGATCGCGATCGCGCTGCCGACCTTCACTACTTTTTCCTCTTAACCATAGCGGCTATATGACCTCGACCGACGAAGGGCGATTTTAAACGGCACCCACAACAGAGACCTCAACGATGCCCGCGATCGCCATCGCTACCAGCACAACCAAGGCATAGCGGGGAACTTGACCACCGCTGTAAGTGACATTATCTGCCCGCCGCTGAAAAAAGGCATACATATTGGGAGCGCCCATCAAGAAAAAGAGCAGCCCTAAGATGCTCATTCGAGACGTCGGGTCAGGCTTGATAAAAGAATTTTGTTGGTTAGTTTCCATGTTTTCTCTCTGAACTCAGCTAATTGAGACTCGCTCGCGGATGGCACCTCGAAAAGCAACCGACTGTTGCCGCAGTGCCGTAGACGGGAACTAACTGTCTACATTCTAAAGCTTTTGCAAAACGAACTCTATAGTTAGACGCCTAGCTTGGGCATGAATTTGACTCAACCGAACCGAGTACATTACAAATGCATTGTTACACATTATTAAGTTTAAGCGATTTTGGCTTGGGAAATCTCACCTAAAGTGCATTTTTATTTCGCCACCAAGAAAAGGTCGGTGATTTTCCCGAGGGATCAAAGGTGTCGAGTTTGGCTCAGGCTCGACCGTGCATTCTCCGGGGCAGTGGTGAAACTGTTTGGCATGACGGCGGCTGTGCCACTTTGAGTAGAGGAAGATCGCGGCGGCATGGCTTGTTATGCTCATTGCCAGTGAGATCAGGACAGTAAACTTTGTTTGCCTCGATTGCTACGACGCCGACCGGAGCGCGATCGCTCATGCCAGTTTGTCAGGCACTCCCTGCGGCCCTTTGGTTGCCAGGCCAGGTGGCAACCACCCTCAACCTACCGACGGATGTCTCCGTTGAGACCTACCAAGGGTCGCTGAAGTCGATCGTTGAGGAGCTGTGGGCAACCCAAGAGGGGGTGATCTTTGCGTTGGCGACCGGTGCCGTGGTGCGTTTAATTGCTCCCCTGTTACGCGATAAAGCCGTCGATCCGGCTGTGGTGGTCTTGGATGAATCGGGGCAATTTGTCATCAGCCTTTGTGGTGGGCATCAAGGGGGCGGTGATCGCCTGACCCATCAAGTCAGTCAGCTTTTGGGGGCGACTCCGGTCATCACGGGCGCTGCCGACCATCAACACCGACCAGGGATTGACATTCTGGGGGAACCATTTGGTTGGCAGCGAGGCACCGGCAATTGGACCGGCGTCGCCAGCGCGATCGCCCGAGGAGAACCGGTCCAGGTCATTCAGGAAGCCGGGACTGACCTGTGGCAGCAACATTTGCCTGAGCATCATTCCTGGCAGTTTGGCTGGCCCGAACTCCCAGCTGCCGCCAACCAGCCGATCCAGTCTCCCCAGGCTCGCGTTTGGATTAGTCCTATTCAGCGACGCTTTGACTCCGAGGCTCAAATGCCCAAAGTCCAGTGGCATCCACGAGTGCTCTGGGTGGGCATCGGCTGTGAACGGGGGACCTCCCAATCCTTGATCGAACAGGCGATCGCAGACGGGTTGCGATCGCGGCATTTAGCGATGCCCGCTGTGGCTGGGATCGCCACGATCGATCTCAAAGCCGATGAAACGGGGCTGTTACACCTTTGTCAGGAGCACGCTTGGCCGTTGCGCTGCTTCACCGCCGCCGAGTTGCGGCAGGTGAGCGTACCGCACCCTTCCTCTGTGGTCGAGCAGGCCGTCGGCACCCCCAGCGTTGCCGAGGCTGCAGCCATTCTCGCAGCGATGACCGGAGAGCCGTTATCTACAACTGGCGGTGACTGCCCCGTCAAGACTCCAGACACCTGTCTCTGCGTCACCAAACAGGTGTTTCGCGATCCGGCAGAACCGGGTGCCGTCACCGTGGCGATCGCCGCCGCCAATGTGGAATACACCGGCCACCTGGGACATTTGAGCTTGGTTGGCACCGGCCCCGGTAACCTCGACCAGATTACCCCAGCCGCTAAAGCCGCCCTTTCTCAAGCGGATGCCATTATTGGCTATAGCCTTTACGTTGATTTGATTCGGCCCCTATTACGTCCGGGACAAATCGTGGAAGGTTGGCCCATCACCCAGGAACAACAGCGAGCGGAAAGGGCGATCGCCCTGGCCCAATGGGGCCTCAATGTGGCTGTGATTTCTTCGGGCGACTGTGGCATTTATGCCATGGCGGGTCTGGTGCTGGAAACCCTACAGGCTCAGGGGTGGAATGGCGAAACGCCAACGGTGACCAGCTATCCGGGGATTTCGGCGTTGCAAGCCGCCGCCGCCCGGGTGGGGGCACCACTTATGCACGACTTTTGTGCCATCAGCCTCAGCGACCTGCTGACCCCTTGGCCGGTGATCGAACAGCGTCTGCAAGCGGCGGCAGCGGCTGATTTTGTGATTGCGCTTTATAATCCCAAGTCGCAGAAACGGACGGAACAAATTGCGATCGCTCAACACATATTAACTCAACATCGTTACCCAGAAACCCCAGTGGCGATTGTGCGATCGGCATATCGCCCTGCCGAAAAGATTATCCTCACCACCTTAGAGGACATGTTGAGCTACCCGATTGATATGTTGACAACGGTGATTATCGGCAATCGCAGCACGCAATGCTACGCCGGGCAGTTGATTACGCCCCGAGGCTATCGGTTGTAGTTTGATAGCAGTTCCAAGAGTCGCGCTGTCTCACAAAATGTCAGCCCCTGTTGGAAATTGGGCAATCTACAGGGGGACGTATATAGACAGTCATGAAAGCCGTTTTAAGAAAAGCCTGGCGGAGCTGGATAAATTTCTGGCATCTGCCGCTGGAACTGCCGTTTCTATTGACATCAGAAAAGGAAGTCATTATCGCTGATGTGAAGCGGTGGACTGAACTTTCTCAGTACCGTACCGACTCGCTGCTAACCGCTCGACTAAAGTTGTTGAGTGACCAACCAGAATTCCGTAATCTTTATTATTTTCGACTCCGTAAGGGCAATCTCTTGCCCCGCGTCAACCTTTGGGTCTTACAGCGGCTTTACCCCCCAGCTCCAACTTTATTCATCGAGCAGTCCTGCGAAATTGGAGCCGGTCTGTATTTGCAGCATGCCTTTAGCACCATCATTATGGCTGATATTGGAAACAACGCCTGGATTAATCAACAAGTAACCATCGGCTATCGTGATCGCTCTGGTCGACCACAACTGGGCAACAATGTTCGGGTGACAGCAGGAGCTAAAGTCATTGGGCATATTTCTATAGGCGATAACGTCACCGTAGGAGCTAATGCAGTGGTCGTCAAAGATGTGCCGGAAAACTGTGTCGTTGTTGGAGTTCCAGCTCGAATTGTGAAACGGGACGGGGTCAAAGTTACTGAAGAAATGCACTAGAAAAGCTGTGTTTAATTAACATGTCATTACAAACAGTTGAATGGCCCCAAATATCGGTCATCGTGCCGATTTACAACGGCGCGACCGATATCCCTAACTTAGGGGAATGTTTGTGCCAGCAAACCTACCCCAAAAATCGCGTTGAGTACTTGTTGATTAACAACAACAGTTCTGATAGCACGATGGTTTGCTTGCAAGAATGGCAGGTCAAAGCCCAGGCACTCGGCCTGCAAGTTAAATTGCTTTCTGAGTCCGAGATTCAAAGTTCTTATGCGGCCCGCAATCAAGGCATTCGGGCCGCCAATGGTGAAATCCTAGCCTTCACCGATGCTGACTGTCGGCCCCATGCAGACTGGCTCACGACGCTGATTCACCCCTTTCAAGACGCTCACGTAGGGCTTGTCATTGGTGAAATCGCGGCTTTACCCGGCAATAGCTTGCTTGAACAGTATGCCGAGTATCGCGAAATGATGACACAGCGATATACCTATAGCCATTCATTTTATCCTTATGGCCAAACCGCTAACCTGGCCGTCCGCAAAGCCGCATTTGTGCAGGCCGGACTCTTTCGACCGTATTTAACAACAGGGGGAGATGCCGATCTCTGCTGGCGAGTACAACTAGCTGGTAGCTGGCGGGTTTATTTTGAGCCCAAAGCGATTATTCGACATCGGCACCGAGCCACCTTTAAAGATTTGGCTAGCCAGTGGCGACGGTATGGCCGTTCTAACCAGTATCTGCATGAATTGCACCATGTCAACCTTGGCCCTAACGTTTCATCTAGAACAATTGCTCGTCGGCTGACCCAATGGTTGGCTCAAGATTTGCCTAAAGCCACTTGGAAAGTCTTGCGAGGCAAGGCCCCAAGCGTTGCTCTAGTGAGTGTGCCGTTGGATGTTTACTGTGCCCGTGCGCGCTCAGTGGGGCAGCAGCAGGCTCAGCTACCGGAGGCCGCCCGTGAAATCGTTTGGTTAGAGAACTCAGATACTACTTCAACAAAAACTAATCTGAAACCCGAAATCAACAATCTTGTTTAGGAAAAATTTGGTGAAGGCTGCAGGCGGCGCAAAACCGCAAATAACCAAGGACGGACTGCTGGAGGGAAGGCGGCAATGAGTTGACCGATTTGGGCTTTTTGCGCCGAATAAGCTCTACCCTGCTGCAACAAGGCTTTGCCTTCGGTGGTATTGCCAGCCTCGACTAACCGTAGGCCCAGCATGAGTTGGGCCTCTTGCAAGCGGCGCTGGCGGAGATTTTCCAGCTGAGAATCGGTGAACTCATAGAGCTTGAGGTACTGAATTTTGTCTCGGAGATACGGGATCGCTCGACCAATCCCCTGCTGCTCTGGATGAAAGCGATATTCCATCAGGCGTTCGGGTAGGTAGTAAGCCTGCTTGCCCGCCAAGGCCAGCCGTACCAGGAGGTCATTGTCTTCACAATTTTGGAGGTTGGGGCGCATGTAATCCACTTCGTCCAACACGCGCTTGCGAAAGAGGGTAGCGCCAATTTGCAGGCTCTGTTGATCAAACGTGCGCGCCGTCAGATTCTCGATGGTGCCTGCGGTTAAGGTGGTTCGACCCCATCGTGCAGAATTTTGGTCAGTCAAAGCCGGTTCTCGCTGGCTCTCGCTGTTGATGACCCAATGGTCAGTACTCACCAGGTCAATCTCAGGATGCTGATCGAGAATGGCCGCAGTTTTATCGAGAAAGTCTGGCGTGAGGCGATCGTCATCATCGAATTTGATGAAGTATGCTCCCTGGGCGGCCTGGTACCCCGAGATCATGTTGTTACTTTTGCCAATGTTTTGCTCATGGCGAAGGTAGCGAATGCGATTGTCCGTTAGACCGGCCATGAAATCTGGGGTGGCATCTTGGGAACCGTCGTCACAGACGAGAACTTCCCAGTCGGTAAAGGTTTGCTGCTGCACGCTGGCGATCGCCTCCGCCAGATAATGCACGCGGTTATAGGTGGGAATGCAAACGCTAACCTTGACCATAGGATGTTTGAATATCGCTTTGAATCCATCACTGGGCTGATGCTGACCCCATGAGTAGGGGCTGTCCCTGGAACCATAGAGGCTAGGACTGACGCAAAAGCCCCCTTAGTCCCCCCCATCTGGGGGATGTGGCATCCGATTTCCCCATCTGGGGGATGTCGGGGCCAAAATCGGATGCAACTGCATCAGTCTAAAAGCATCACTATATTTGTAAATTGCCCAGCCTCAGCCTAGAACCCACCATGGCGTTCAGGTATTTTCACGGCAGTTTCGTATCTCTATCGGGTCGTTCGGGCATACTAGCGGCGTCTGGTTGAGGTGGCGTTGGTCTGTTGCGATCGCTGCTTTTGCTGTCCAGATACCTGCCAGATACCTGACGGCACTGTTGCCGCAAACTCGCTTATGAAAATTTTGATGCTGTCAGCGACCTTTCCCTACCCGCCAACGCGGGGTGGGACTCAGGTGCGGACCTTTAACCTGATGCGGGCGCTCAAAGACCATGAGGTGACATTGGTGACGCAGGTCGATGAGTCCATTCCGGCCCAAGATGTGGAAGGGCTCAGTCAGTACGTCAAACTGCTAAAGGTTTTTCCCAAACCTCAGGCTATCGGCAGTGGCGGCCTGTTTGGCAAGGGCTGGCGGTTTGGCCAGTTCTTGCTGCAGGGCACCCCCCCCAGCGTCAGTGCTAACTTTTCTCCCGCCATGCTGACGTGGGTAGAAGACACCGTGACCCGTGAGTCTTTTGATGGGTTAACCGCTGAGCATTGCGTCAACGAGTGCTATGTGTCACCGACGGTGCAGGCCCAAGTGCCAAAACGCATTGTGAATATTCATAGCTCGGTCTACGGCACGTGTAAGCAACAGTTGACCTCGGGCACGGCTGAGAAACCTCGCCGCGATCGCCTCAACCTGCCCCTACTCAAACGCTATGAGCAGCAATATTGCCAGAAGTTCACTGACCTGGTGGTGACAACTCCTGACGATGCCCATCAAATGCAGGCGTTGTGCCCCCAACGGCCAGTGCATATCGTGACCAACGGAGTCGATCTAGAGATGTTTCCCCGACGAGCGCGCGATCCGGGCAGGCATCATTTGGTCTTCATTGGGGCGATGGATAATCTGCCGAACATCGATGCGGTTACTTATTTAGCCCAGGAAATTTTTCCGCTGGTGCGCCAGCAATATCCTGGAGCGAAGTTGTCGTTAGTGGGTTCGCGCCCGACCGCAGAGGTGCAAGCCCTCAACGCCTTACCTGGTGTCGTGGTGACCGGTCGCGTCCCCTCTATGGTGGACTTTTTGCACCAGGGAACGGTGTGTGTGATTCCCATGCGGGCGGGCTATGGCATTAAAAATAAAACGTTGGAGGCGATGGCGGCGGGCGTTCCTGTAGTGGCGAGCGATCGCGGTCTCGAAGGCCTGACGGTGGATGGTGATGGCAGTCCTCTGCGGGCCTTGCGGGCAAACACCGTAGAGGAGTATGTCGCCGCGATTAGCCAGCTTTTTGAAAAAACTGATTTAAGAGGGATGCTGTCAGAGAATGCTCGCACTATGATTGAAGCGGACTATACCTGGCAGCAAGCGGGACAGACCTACAGTCAAATTTTGGCTGGGTAGTACCGGGCGCTGCGATCGCCCTTGGGATGCCCCGATCACTGCCTCCTTCGAAAGATGCATTAACGACTGGTTGGGTGACAAAGCCCGTGAAAACCAGTCCTCTGAGTCGTCGTCAAGTGCCACCGACGGTTTCAGCATGGCGGCATTGGTTACGATTGAGCGGCCTCACCCTACTATTGGCCGGAGCCGTTACCGTCATTGGCTTTAGTCTGTGGGCCAGCGTAATGGTGATGTTGCGACCGCAACCGCCTCGGTGGCTGGTGCAATATTGGCCAGGGCTGACCTACAGTTGGGGCGATGCCCCGGTTCAAACCCTGGCGGAGATTGAGGCGGAGCTGGCGGCTCAACAGCGAGCCGCCGGCGAGTGGATGGATTTAACCCAACTCACCGATCACGCAGACTTGGCGGGGCTCAAACTATTGCCCATTTTTGAAACGCGATCGCCCTGCACCCGCGACTGTGACGCGATCGTTGAATTGCGCCTCTATGGCACTCAACCCGGCAGCCAGTCATCAACAGAAGATTGGCAACTGTTACATCAATTAGCGGTGCAAGGGCCCTCTGAGTCAGCAGTCTTGCAGTCGCTATCGCAACCGGATGCGGGCCAGTTAGGCTCGACCTATCAACTGCCGCTGACGGCCCTCAAGTCTCTACATGAAGCCGAGTTGCCCGGCGCTTGGCTCACCCTCACGGGACGTCGCCGCTCCCAAGGCAGCCCCATCCTGTACGGACAAGTTTTGTATGTCAACCCTCAGCTCCGTCGCCTGACCTCCGTGTTGAATTGGCAAAGCCCCCCCGGACGATTGCCGACCTGGCAAAACATTGATCAGCAAGGCCCGCCCGAGCTATTGGTGAATCAAAGCTATGGCCTAGAACCGAGTTTTAAGCTCTATCGAGTCGCCAATCGGCAAGCGGTGGGTACACATACCCGGCTGGAAGAAATTACGCTGACCCCCTTGTCCCTGGCCCAGGGCCAGCCTGCGATCGCCTATAAAAATGCCCTATTTTTAGCCCAGCGAGGGCTTTGGACAGACAGTCAGACCCGGCTATCGCAGCTCAAAACTCAGCTAGCGGCTGACTGGTCGGCCGAGCTCGAGCAGCAATGGCAACTGGTGGCCCTGCATAGCCGATACAGTGAGGCTCAGGCCCAACGTGACTGGTCGCAACCGAGTCAAAAGCTGCTATCGCTCTTGCTCAACGGTGAATGGCAAGCGGCTCTGCAACCCATCAACGCGAAAAAAGTCGGTTATCCGCAGGCCGTATTGCCTTTGTTAGAGCGAGATTTATCGCGGCTATGGCCGCGATTAACGGCGACGTTGCAAATTAACCCCAATCATCGCGAGGCCCGATTTTGGCATGCTTTGATCTTGATGGTGAAAGAAGATGAAGCCGCTGCCCTAAAGTGGTTGGCTCAGGATGAAAAATCGCCGCTTAGAGAGGAGTTTAAGGCGATCGCCCAAACCGTCACCGCACCGCCACCTAGCACCATTGTGGTGACGGCTACTCCCACCACCAACGAGAATGCTGAGACTGCCGTCGCGACAACGACTCAACCCGTTTGGCGTGGGTTACTTGGCGAGGCTATCAGACTATCCACCCTAAACGCTGCGGAGTGGCAACGACCGGCGGATGCTCAGGTATTGACGTTGTCCTCTGGGCAGCAGTGGTTCACCATTACGCTGCAATCAGGGTACAAAGACCAGCAATGGCAGCGGCCTCTCACACTGTCTGCCGGGCTGGCTGAGCAACCTCCTCGGCAGCTTTGGCAAACGTTGGGCTTGGGCACCCAGGCGACCCTGCAGGGCGTTGATCTCACCTCTGGCAACACCCAAACCCTGCAGGTCATGGGCCTGCGGTGGCAAGGGTCGCAGTTAACCCTGCTCGCTCGGGGCAATACCGCCGCCCAGCCATTATTGGTCACCACACCTGGACTGTGGCAAAGTGCCAACACAATTAACGCCACGGGTCTGGCCACGCTGTTGTCATCGCAGCCAGGGCTGAGCGATCGCCTGTTGCCCACCCTGCAAAATCATTTAGGCTTTGACCCGGTTAGCTTATCCACCACCTTGCAACAGCAGGCCAACGCCGTACCCCCCTGGGCTACGGCTCGACAAGTCAACCTGGTGGACGGCAGTTCCCCGGAACTGATGCTCACGTTGTCGCCACAATTGCTGGCTTCTCAGGGATTAGCCGCCGCTGGGCAGCTACCCACAGAGTTAGTGATGACTACCCAAGGAGAACTGCTCTACAGTAGTGTGTGGTCAGGAGCCACATCACCTTTACTAGGCTGGATTCAGCCCTCATCCCAGCCACCGGTTTTAGTGGTTAACCAAGGCGATCGCCCCCAATTCCTCTTCTGGTCACCCCAAAATCGTCGCTTTCAGTAAAAATGGGAAATGGGCGATCGCGGATTGTCCAATTTCATTTCCCGACTGAGACCTTAAAGACTGACTATGCAACCGATTCACGTTATTGGCGGCGGCCTCGCCGGTACTGAAGCGACCTGGCAAATTGCCCAGGCTGGAGTGCCCGTAATTCTTCACGAGATGCGTCCTGCAAAGCAGTCGCCCGCCCACCACAGCGAACATTTGGCCGAGTTGGTGTGCAGTAATTCCTTTGGGGCCCAGTCGAGCGATCGCGCTTCGGGGCTATTGCACGAAGAGTTGCGGCGTCTCGGTGCCGTTGTTATTGGCAAGGCCGACGAACATCAAGTCCCCGCAGGGGGAGCCTTAGCCGTTGATCGTGCCATCTTCAGCCACGACTTGACTGAAACCTTATCCCGCCACCCCCTGATCGAATTGCGGCGGGATGAAGTTCACCAGATTCCCGATGATGGCGTTGTCGTGCTGACCACGGGGCCCCTGACCAGTGAAGCCCTGTCTTGTGACCTGCAACGCTTTACCGGGCAGGCATACATGAGCTTTTTTGATGCTGCGAGTCCGATTGTGGTCGGAGACAGCATCAATCGTGAGGTCGCCTTCATGGCCTCTCGGTACGATCGCGGCGAAGCCGCCTACCTCAACTGCCCGATGAACCGAGAGCAGTATTTGCACTTCTGGCAATCGCTTTGTGCGGCAGAGCAAGCAGAACTGAAAGAGTTTGAGCGCGAAACCGCCAAGTTTTTTGAAGCCTGTCTGCCCATTGAAGAGATGGCGCGGCGCGGCGAAGACACTATGCGCTATGGCCCGATGAAGCCCGTGGGGCTATTCGACGCTCGCTTGGGTCATTTCAAAGATCCTGCCCTCAAGGATAAAAAACCTTACGCGGTGGTGCAACTGCGGCAAGAAGACAAGCAGGGTAACCTCTGGAACATGGTCGGCTTCCAAACTAATCTGCGCTGGGGTGAACAAAAGCGCGTTTTTCGCCTGATCCCCGGCTTAGAAAAGGCCGAATTTGTCCGCATGGGAGTGATGCACCGCAACACCTTCATCAACTCTCCAGAATTGTTGAACGCCACCCTGCAGTTTCACCAGCGCCCGACTCTTCTCGCCGCTGGGCAATTGGTCGGCACAGAAGGTTACACCGCTGCCACTGCCGGGGGCTGGCTCGCCGGCACCAACGCGGCTCGCGTAGCCTTGGGGCAAGAACCATTAACCCTGCCCGTCAACACAATGATGGGGGCCTTGGTCGATTTCATCAGCACTGCTGAACCCAAGCACTTTCAACCCATGCCGCCCAACTTTGGGATCATCCCGGCGTTGCCAACAAAGATTCGCAACAAGCGTGAACGGTATGGCCAATATCGCGATCGCGCCCTCAATGACCTTGTCACCTGGGCTAATACTCACAAAATCGCCTTGCAACAACCCACCCTAGTAGCCACGGCTTAGTCCGGCAAGTAGGTGATTTCAATGCGCAGGGCATCCCTCGATTTCAATTCCAGGCGTTGCTGAATCAAGGCATGAATCAAATATTGGTGCTTGCTCTGAGCACGGGCACGATTCAAGACACCGGCCCGCTGTTCACAATTTACAGACTCGGTCATCATGACTCCTTGACAATTTTGCGGATGCTGCCCAAATCTTAGCTGCTGAACGGTTGACCTTGATACCGCGAAATCTGTCAGGCAGATGGATGTATCTGCCTTCAAAGTTGTCTTGGGCAAATCACCCGACCTTCGTTGAGAAGCTTTCACCATTTAGCGGTCAAATCCCTGCGGTGCCGGGATGACAGCTCCTGGTGTGGAGGCGGATGCGATTTGCTGAGCTTAGATTTAAGGAGCGATGCACTCGTCGCCAAGGTCTTGCTGATTGGGTTTAGTCTTCATCCTCTCCGGATGGATGCGTCAACGCGAGAAAAGTGAAGTGGTAGATGCACCCTGATTGTCACCCCTGGACTTCTTTGGAAGCCCAGGGTTTTTTTTGCGGTTCTGAAGTGGTAGAAGTACCTAGATGCGATCGCGACTGCTTGATTGACCGAGTCGACAAATTCAATCAACTGGATGGGCGAGGCCGCACCGCATACTGAGCACCGACAAAAGGAGAGTCATCATGGCAAAAACACGGGTGGGCGTTTTATTTGGCGGTTGCTCTGGCGAACATGAAGTTTCCATCCGCTCGGCACAGGCGATCGCCGGGGCGCTGGCTCGCGGGACTAATCAGGAAAAGTATGCCGTTGTCCCGGTTTACATTACCAAGGCAGGCGTTTGGCAGTTTGGCGAGACCGCCGCGCAGACCTTACAAACGGGGACCGCTTTAGCCGTTGAGGTGAATGAAGCCACCCCTGGGGATCGCTTACCGGATCGCCAACAATTGGCCGATATTGATATTTGGTTTCCCGTTTTGCATGGCCCCAATGGCGAAGACGGCACCCTGCAAGGGTTGCTCTCGCTACTGCAAATGCCCTTTGTCGGCTCTGGCGTACTCGGGTCTGCCGTCGGGATGGACAAAGTTGCCATGAAAACCGCCTTTGCCCAGGCCGGTTTGCCCCAGGTAAAGTATGTTGCTGTTGCCCGCGCGGAG